>QFNF01000018.1 GCA_003240755.1 Sphingomonas hengshuiensis
CTGCCGCTGATCGTCGACCGCCAGCCGCAGCGCGTCCTGCTTGCCCGCGACCAGTTCCTCGCCCTCCAGCTTCCACGGCGACCACAGGGTCTCGGGCTGGGCCAGCCACGAAGGCTTGGGCAGGCTGCCCGCGGTCGTCGTCGGCAACAATGTCGTCATGATGCAAATACCTTGGTAAGCGTGGGGATCACAGGCCGCAGGTCGCCGACCAGCGCTGGAGCGTGGGCCAGTGCGGCTTGATGAAATGCTCTTCGGCGTATCTGCCCTGCTCGACGGCGAGGCGGCTGCGTTCCTCGCGATCATAGACGATGCGGGTCAGCGAATAATCCTGGTACGTCAGGCTCGGGCGGTACTGCTCAGCCGCGACCGAGTTCGCGTTGTAGATTTCCGGACGGTAGATCTTCTGGAACGTCTCCATCGTCGCGATCGTGCTGGCGAGTTCGAGATTGCCATAGTCGCTGACCAGATCGCCGCTGTGGTAGAAGGCAAACGGCGCGACGCTGTGCGGCGGCATGAAATAGCGCACCTTCATGCCCATCTTCGCGAAATACCGGTCGGTGGGCGACGACGCGTCGGTGCGATACTCGACGCCGAGGATCGGGTGCACGTTGGCGGTCCGGTGATAGACCTCCCTGCTCGATACGCTGAGGCAGATGACCGGCGGTTTGCGGAAGTGGTCGCGATAGGCGCCGGACGCGAGGAAATGCTTGAACAGGCTGCCATGCAGATCGCCGAAGCCCTCCGGCGCGCCGCTGCCAGCGGCCCTCAGGTGGTCGGGCAGGACGATGCTGAAGTCGTAGTCGCGGACATAGGAGGAGAAGTTGTTGCCGACCATGCCGTCGCTGCGCTCGCCGCTGATCCTGTCGGTGACGATGGTGTGCAGGATCTCGATCAGCGGGAATGGTTCGTCGTCGGCACCGTCCCCGAGCGTGAGCGCGGCCGACACGATCTTGAGCTCCAGCGTGTAGCGATCACCCCTCGGATTGTCCCAGTGCATCAGCGCGTTGAAGCGGTGGTCGATCATCGCCAGCGTGTTGCGCAGATTCTCCCGGCGGCTGTCCCCGCGCGCGAGATTGGCGAAGTTGGTGGTGATGCGCGTGTTGTCGGCCGGACGATAATCCTCGTCGAACGGAATACTGCTGATCGAGAATGTGAACCCGCTATTCGTCATGACACACCCAGGCTTTGCGGGCGGGAGGTCAGGCGAAAGCGCGCAAGACAAGAGCGGGTCCGAACGGCGGCAAACCACGGATCGCAGGCATCAGGCGCGATCCACCGGAGGAACCCCCGTCCGAGGAACGTTATGGCGTCGAAAGGCAGGTCTCCTGGCTCACGGGTCAATGCGGTGGCTCCGGCCTTCCCGGGCTTCTTGCGGAAACCCAGTGACACGAAATGGAGCCGCCGCTCGCCGCTTACAGTTGCGGGGGCAGCGCCGGATTCTGCCCCGAAGGACACCACCGGCTTCCCGTCTTAGCCCCATCGCCATGCCTGGGATGGGGAACCTCGACAGGCTGGATCAACACCATCGAACCGCCCTTGTCAAGCAGATATAAAGATATCTTTATATCGTCATGGCGGACTGCAGGGCATTCCTACAGGCGCTGTCCGATCCAGCGGATGAAAAGGTCGGTCCAGGTCCGCTGCGGGCTGTCGACCGGTGCGTGCGACGCGCCATAGCCATGACCGCCGCGTTCGAACAGATGCGCCTCCACCGGCACCCTGGCGCGGCGACAGGCGGCAAGCATGTCGAGCGATTGATCGACCGGACAGACGGGATCGTCGACCGAATGCGCCAGGAAGACCGGCGGCGTCTGCGCGGTGACACGGGCAGGAATGTCGTAGCGGGTATAGACGCTCATCGGGCCGTCGGGCTGGCCGGGGCCACCGCGATCCATCGTACCGATGTTCGTTACCGGATACACCAGCCCGGTAAAGGCGGGGCGGGCCGATTGCCGGTCGGCGGCGTCGATCGGTGTGTAGATGCGGTCCGCATGGGCGATGGTGAGCGCGCCAGCGAGATGGCCGCCCGCCGAAAAGCCGCAGACGCCGAGTTTCGCCGGATCGATGGCGTAGCGCGCGGCATTGGCGCGGATGAGGCGCAACGCGCGCTGGGCGTCCTGTAGCGGCACGTCCTGCCGTTGGTCCCACCCTTCGCCGGGCAGGCGATAGGCAAGCACGAAGACGGTGATTCCGGCGGGATTGAGCACCCTGGCGACGTCAATCCCTTCATTCTCGATCGAGACGAAGCCGTAGCCGCCGCCGGGGATCGACAGGATGGCGGTGCCGTTGGGCCTTGCCGGGCGGAATACGCCGACGACCGGATCGGCGACGCCGCGCAGCCACAGTTCGCGCATGCCGGGGCGCCCGTTCATCGACGGGGCGTAGGTCGGCGGCGTTGCCTGCGCGCCGGGCGCCTTGCCCGGCCACAGGCGGAAATATTCGCGCGGGGGCCAGGGGGTGAGCGTTTCGGATGCGGGCGGGGCGGGGGTCTGTGCCGCGGCGGCCCCTGCCATCGGCAGTGTCATGGCCGCGCCCAGGATGGTCCGCCGGTCGATCATGTGATCCGCTCCCCCATTTGTCATTGGGCGCAGGGTAACGGCGGGAAGCATCGGGGGGAAGGTGGGAGTTTCCCATCCGGTGCGGGCTGTTCGGAGGCGGAGCGGGGCGAGGCCGGTCGGACGGCGGCGTGGCGTTCGGAACAGGCGTGGACGCCAGAACGGCGGGGGATCGCTCCCCCGCCGTCGTCGGTGGCATCAACGTCCGGGGATCAGTCGAACATCTTGCCGAAGGCGCGTCTGGCGCGGTCCTTCCATGCGCCGCGGTGATAAGCGTCCGATGCGAGCAGCGGCATGACCGACCCGGCCTCGGCGAACACCATCTGCTCGAGCGCGGTGTCGACCTTGCCCCAGCTCGCCGCTTCCTTCAGCGTCGAGGACGAACAGGCCCCGTCACGCACGTCGGCGACGGTGATCTGCACCGCGTATTTGTGCATCTCCACATCGTCGTGCCCGAGGATTTCGGCGCAGACGACGGTGTCCTGGATGAAGTTCTTGGGCACACCGCCACCGATCATCAGCAGGCCGGTGGTGCCCGCCTTGATCTTGATATCGGTCAGTTCGCGGAAGTCGGCAATGGCGTCGAGCACCATGTACGGCTTGCCTTCCTTCGCACGGTCGACCTGATGCTTGACGAGGCCGAAGCCGGCCGAGCTGTCGACGAACGCCGGGCAGAAGATCGGCACGTCATGCTCGTAGGCCAGCTTAACGAGGCTGTTTTCCTTCTTGCCATGTTCGGACAGATACTTGCCCATCTCGCGGATGAACGCGCGCGACGAATAGGCCTTCGGCTCCAGCGAGTCGGCGATCTTGCCGATCGTGTGGTCGCAGTCCTGCAACTGCTCCTCGTCGATATACGTGTCGTAGATGCGGTCGATGTAGAGCGAGCGCAGCGTGTTGTCGTCGGGGATTTCGAGCGCCTGATAGTGCTTGTGGCCAAGCCCTTCGAAGAAATCCATATCGACGATCGACGCACCGGTCGCGACGATGCCGTCGATCATGTTCGAGCGCAGCAGTTCGGCGTACAGGTCCATGCAGCCGCCGGCCGAGGTCGATCCGGCGATCACGAGGAAGATCGAGCAGTCCTTGTCCTCCAGCATCTGGTTGTAGATGCGGGTGGCGCGGGCGAGGTCGCGGCTGGTGAAGCTCATCTTGCCCATGGCATCGATGATCGGGCGGGCGTCGAATTTGGTGATGTCGACATGCTCGACGGTGGTCGAAAGCAGTTCTGCCTTCCGCACGTCATTCGGGCGGGTATCGTTGATCGTCGTGTCGGTCATGATGGTCCCATCATCATCGATAAGCCGTCGTCATTATGGGGACGCGGAAACCCGGTTTGGCCCTCTGCCCACGCAGGCGGAGGGGAGAGGAGCCGAAGGCGGTGGCATAGCGACAATGCCATGCGTTGCCCACCCCCGGCCCCCTCCCGCAACACATGCGGAAGGAGCCGGGGACTGGGTAGGATCGGGTGGTTACAGCTTGACGACGTTGTTCGAAACGAACGCGGGAACGACGTCGCGTTCGATATACATCGACTCCATCGGCTCGTCGTCGGTCACGACGGTCTCGCCGTTGCCAAAGCCGTTGAACGCGGTGCGCATGGCCGAGCCATAGGCGCCGAGCATGCCGATCTCGAAATAGTCGCCGCTGCGGGTATCGGCCGGAAGCGGGAACGGGCCCTTCATCTGGTCGATATCGTCGCAGGTCGGGCCCCAGAAGCTGAAGTCCATGTCGCGCGCATCCGATTCCGGCTGCCGCAGCAACTGCACCGGATATTTCCACCCGATATGCGCCGCGTCGAACAACGAGCCATAGGCACCGTCGTTGATGAACAGCTCGGCCCCGCGGCGATGTTCGACGCGGACGACGACCGAGGCATATTCCGCGCATAGCGACCGGCCGGGTTCAGCCCAGAGCTCGGCCGAATAGCTGATCGGCAGGCTTTCGAACGCGCGGTGGATCGTTTCGAAGAAACGCTCCAGCGGCGGCGGGGTCATGCCGGGGTAGCGCGACGGGAAGCCGCCGCCGACGTCGATCACGTCGACCGTGACGGCCGCGTCGACGATCGCGGCGCGGACGCGCTCCATCGCGTTGCTGTACGCATCGGGCGACATGGTCTGGCTTCCGACATGGAAGCAGATGCCGAGTGCGTCGGCCACCTGGCGCGTGGCGATGAGCAGTTCCTTCGCCTCGCCCGGCCCCACGCCGAACTTCGAGCCGAGCGACAGCTTGGCATATTCGGACGACACGCGCATCCGGACGCACAGCGTCAGGTCGGTCGCGCCGTCGGTCGCGGCGACGATCTTGCGCAGCTCGTCCATGCTGTCGAGCGAGAAGGTGCGTACGCCATGGTCGAAATAGGCTTCGGCGATGGCTTCCGGCGCCTTGACCGGGTGCATGAAGTGACAGGTCGCGTCGGGCAGCGTCGCCTTCACCAGGCGCACCTCGCCGATCGACGCGGTGTCATAGTGGACGATGCCGTTGTCCCACAGGACACGGAGCAGATCGGGCGACGGATTCGCCTTTACCGCATACATCGAGCGCCCCGGAAACTTCTCGACGAAGAATCGGGCGGCGCGCGCGGCGGCGTGCGGGCGAACGAGCGTGACCGGTTCGACCGGTCGGCGCTCTGCAATGTCGATCCCGCGCTCGAACGAGGAGTCACGGGCGATAAAGGGGGCAGCTAGCCCCAGCGCGCTATGGTGCTTGGCCAATTCAAGGGACCTCCAATTGCCTTTCGGCATACGGTGACAAAAGCTGCCTTGCGGTTGGAAGTCCCATGGGGCAGCGGAGGCGCGATCTATGACCCCGAACCCCCGATGTAAAGTGGTTCAGCGGCGGAAAGTGCAATTTATGACCATTCTACGACAACCGACCCGCGCGGGCGTCCGCGACGCTGCGGCCAAGATCGCCGATATCCTGCCGTCATCCCCGCTGATGATCCGTCAGATCAATGGCTTGGACGTTGCTTTTAAGATGGAATCGCTGCAGCCGATCGGCGCGTTCAAGCTGCGCGGGGCGTGGCATCGTCTGACCGCGTTATGCGACGAATCGCGCTCGCATGGGGTCGTCGCCTTCTCGTCGGGCAACCATGCGCAGGGAGTCGCATGGGCCGCCCGACGATTGGGCATCGCCGCGACGATCGTGATGCCGTCGGATGCGCCGGCGGCCAAGCTGTCGGCGACGATGGCGATGGGGGCGGAGGTCGTGCGCTACGACCGCGCGACCGAGAGCAGGGAGAAGATCGCGGCGCATCTGGCCCATGCCCGCGGTGCGATGCTGGTGCCGAGCTTCGATGATCCATGGGTGATCGAGGGACAGGGATCGGCGGGCGTCGAGGCGGCGGCACAGATGGCGGCGGCGGGGCTGTCCGCGCCGGTCCGGGTGATCGTGCCGTGCGGCGGCGGCGGGCTGGCGGCGGGGATCGCGCTGGCGCTGCCCGGGGCGGAGGTGGTGACGGTCGAACCCGAGGGCTGGGACGACATGCGCCGCAGCCTGGAGGCGGGCTGGATCGAGCCGGTAGGACCGGACGCACCGCCGACCGCGTGCGATGCGCTCCAGACGACGCGGGTGGCCGAACGGACGTTCGACGTGCTGTCGCGGCGTGGAGCGACAGGGGTGGCGGTCAGCGAGGCAGAGATCGCCGCGGCGCAACGCTGGGCCCTGCGGCACCTGCGTGCGGTGGTCGAGCCCGGTGGCGCGGTGGCGCTGGCGGCGGTGCTGGCGAAGCACGTGGCCGTCGTGCCGGGCACGCTGGTGCTGGTATCGGGCGGGAACGTCGATCCCGCCGCCTATGCGAAGGTGCTGGCGGCATGATGGAGGGGCCGGCGGGAACGTTGCTCGCGATCCTGATGGTGGTCGCGATCCTGCTGATCGTGTTCGGCATCCGGATGATCGCGCGCGGAGAACGGCGCAACGGCAGCCTGATGCTGGCATGCGCCGTCGTCATGATCGGCAATGTCGCGATCTGGACGATTTAGGGGCAAACGACGGAAACGCGGTTCAAGGTTGACGCGGACATGATGGCGGCGTGGCTTGCCGGGCTAGGCTTTGCGCCGCGCCATGTCACGTCGAACGCCTTAACGACGACGCGGTGCTGATTTTTGCATCGCCGCCGATGCGTGGATGGCTGCGGCGAGCTACTTGATCGGCGAGTTCGGGTCGAGCCGCATGTCCAGATACTTGTCCACGCTGCCCATCAATTCGGGCATTTCGTTCTGGAAAAAATGGTTGGCGCCCGGGATCGTGTCGTGATGGATGGTGATGTGGCGCTGCGTGCGCAGCTTGTCGACCAGCTTCTGCGTCGCGGCGGGCGTCACTACTTCGTCCGCATCGCCCTGGATGATGATGCCCGAGGACGGGCACGGCGCCAGGAAGGTGAAGTCGTACATGTTGGCCGGCGGCGCGATCGAGATGAAGCCGCGGATTTCGGGGCGGCGCATCAGCAACTGCATGCCGATCCACGCGCCGAAGCTGACGCCGGCGATCCATGTCGTCTGCGCTTCGGGGTGGAAGCTCTGTACCCAGTCGAGCGCCGAGGCGGCATCCGACAGTTCGCCAACGCCGTTGTCGAACGTGCCTTGGCTCTTGCCCACGCCGCGGAAGTTGAAACGCAGCGTCGCAAAGCCGCGGCGCTGAAACGTCTTGTAGAGTTCCTGCACGATGCGGTTGTTCATCGTGCCGCCCGATGAGGGATGCGGATGCAGAATCATCGCGACCGGTGCGCGCGGCCGGGGCGCGGGGGCGAAACGCCCCTCCAGCCGACCTTCGGGACCGGGGAAGATGACTTCTGGCATGGAACGTCCTGTCGAATACGAAGGCGCAGCGATGGCGCGGAAAGAGTTCGCGGCTATATAGGCAGCGCGGGCTTCCGCGCAATCCGAAGGCTATGTTTTGACCGCTCGCACCTATCTCGATCATGCCGCGACCACGCCGATGCGACCGCAGGCGGTGGCGGCGATGATGGAGGGGATGGCGCGCTGGGCCAACCCGTCGAGCCCGCATGCCGAGGGCCGCGCGGCGAGGCGGACGCTGGAGGATGCGCGGGCGCGGATTGCCGCTGCACTGGGCTGGGACGGCGAGGTGATCCTGACCGGCGGGGCGAGCGAGGCGCTGGCGATCGCGCTGGGCGGTACCGACGCGGTCGCGACCAGCGTCGAGCATGACGCGGTGTTGCGGGTGGCCGGGATGGACCGGGTGCCGGTCGGCCGGGATGGGATCGTCGACCTAGCCGCGCTGCCCGAGGGACGGCGGGTCGCGGTGCAGGCGGTGAACAGCGAAACGGGGGTGCTGCAGCCATTGGACGCGGTCGCGGCGCGCGCGCGCGTGCTGGTGGCCGATGCGTCGCAGAGTGCGGGCAAGCTTCCCTTGCCGGCTGCCGACCTGATCGTGGTGTCGGCGCACAAGCTGGGCGGTCCGCCGGGGATCGGCGCGCTGCTGGTGCGCGACCTCGCGCTGTTGACGCCCACCGGGGGACAGGAACAGGGGTATCGCGGGGGGACGGAGAATGTGCCGGCGGCGCTGGGGTTCGCGGCTGCGCTGGAGGCGCCGCGCGACTGGTTCGCGGCGGTCGGGTCGCTGCGGGACCGGCTCGATGCGGCGATCCGTGCGGGCGGGGGCGAGGTGATCGCCGACGCCTCTCCCCGGATCGCGACCATCGCCGCCTATCGCATGCCGGGACGGTCGGCGGCGGCGCAACTGATGCGGCTCGATTCCGCCGGGTTCGCGGTGTCGGCGGGAAGCGCCTGTTCGTCGGGTACGCTCAAGACCAGCCATGTGCTGTCGGCGATGGGGATGGACGCGAAGGCGGCGGGCGAGGTGATCCGGGTGAGCTTCGGGTGGACCACGACGGCGCAGGAGGTCGACGCCTTTGCCGCCGCATGGAGCGCGATGGCGTGACCTATCTCGATTATCAGGCGACGACGCCGCTGGCGCCGGAAGCATTCGAAGCGATGGTGCCGTGGCTGCGTGACAGCCATGCCAACCCGCACTCGCCGCACCGCGAGGGGCGGCGGGCGAGGGCGGCGGTCGAGGTCGCGCGCGGGCAGGTGCTGACGGCGCTGGGGGCGGAGGGGGGACGGCTGTTCTTCACCGGCGGCGCGACCGAGGCGGCGAACTGGGCGATCGCCGGCACGTTCGAGCGGGTGGGCGTTTCGCGGCCGAAGGTGGTGACGATCGCGACCGAACACGCCTGTGTGCTCGACACCGCACAGGCGCTGGCGCGGCGCGGGGCGGAGGTCGTCGTGCTGCCGGTCGGGGCCGACGGGCTGGTCGATCGCGCCGCCGCGAGGGCGGCGATCGACGGGCGCACGGCGATCGTCGCGGCGATGCTGGTCAACAACGAGATCGGCGTGGTGCAGCCGATCGCGTGGCTGGGTGAACTGGCGCGGGCGGCGGGGGCGGTGATGTTCTGCGACGCCGTGCAGGGGTTCGGTCGGGTCCACCTGCCGCTGGAGGCATGCGACCTGGTCGCGCTGTCGGCGCACAAGGTCTATGGGCCGAAGGGGGTCGGGGCGCTGTGGGTGCGCGAAGGCGCGGAGCCTGCCGCGATCCTGCACGGCGGTGGACAGGAAGGTGGCCTGCGGTCGGGAACGCTCAGTCCGGCACTATGCGTCGGGTTTGGTGCAGCGGCATCGTTGCTGGCGCGGGATGCGCCGGCGGAGGTGGAGGCATTGTGGGGCGCGGCCCGGGACGTGCTGGGCAGGGAGTGGGTGCTGAACGGGGCGGCGGAGCCACGCTGGCGCGGCAACCTCAACGTGCGGCTGCCGGGGCTCGACGTCGCGCGGTTGATGAGCGCGTGCCGCGACATCGCCTTTTCGGCCGGGTCGGCCTGTTCGAGCGGGTCGGGGCGCAGCAGCCATGTGCTGCGCGCGATCGGGCTGGACGAACGCGCGGCGCGATCGTCGATCCGCATCGGGTTCGGCCGTTATACCACGCAGGAGGAACTGGTGAGCGCAGTGCAGGCGATCGATCGCGCGGCGCGGGGGCAGTGGTGATCGTCCGCTTCGTCCGTGCCGATGGCAGCGTCGAGGAGGCGCGCGGCGCGGCGGGCGACCGGCTGCTCGATCTGGCGCAGGCGTACGACCTGCCGCTGGAGGGGACGTGCGGCGGGCAGATGGCGTGTTCGACCTGTCATGTCATCGTCGATCCGGCCGATGCTTCGCGCCTGCCGCCGCCCAGCGAGGAGGAAGAGGACATGCTGGATTTCGCCGAAGGGGCGGTCGCGACCAGCCGGCTGGCGTGCCAGATCGTGCTGGACGGGTCGCTGGACGGGCTGACGGTGCGTGTGCCTGCCGGCGCACGCGACGCACGGCGGTAACGCCGGACCGCCCCCTTCCGGCGTTGGCGGGACGTGCGACGGACGGTCGTGCAACCGCTTGCCCCGACGCGGCCCGACCGCCTAAGGACCCGCGATGACCGTGAACGTCGATATGGGGACGGACCCGGCGGGCAAGACCGTTCCCCTGGATCTGGAAGAATTGCTGGCGACCCGATTGCTGGTGCAGGGCAATTCGGGGTCGGGAAAATCGCACCTGTTGCGGCGCCTGCTCGAACGCAGCGCGGGCCATGTGCAGCAGGTGGTGATCGATCCCGAGGGCGATTTCGTGACGCTGGCCGGTGCGTACGGGCATGTCGTGATCGAGGCGGCCGACCATAGCGAGCGCGAGGTCGCCAAGTTCGCCACCCGCGCGCGCGAACATCGCGCGTCGGTGGTGCTGAGCCTCGAAGGGCTGGAGGCGGAGGGGCAGATGAAATGCGCCGCCGCGTTCCTGGGCGCGCTGTTCGATGCGCCGCGCGAACATTGGTACCCCGCGCTGGTGGTGGTGGACGAGGCGCAGTTGTTTGCGCCCGCCGGCGGTGGCGAGGTGGTCGAGGACGTCCGCCGCGCGTCGCTGTCGGCGATGACCAACCTGATGTGCCGCGGGCGCAAGCGCGGCCTGGCCGGGGTGATCGCGACGCAACGGCTGGCGAAGCTGGCCAAGAACGTTGCGGCCGAGGCGTCGAACTTCCTGATGGGGCGGACCTTCCTCGATATCGACATGGCGCGCGCCGCCGACCTGCTGGGGATGGAACGGCGGCAGGCGGAGGCGATCCGGGATCTGCAGCGCGGGCATTTCCTGGCGCTGGGGCCGGCGGTGTCGCGCAGGCCGCTGTCGATCAGGATCGGGCCGGTGCAGACCTCTGCCCGCAGCGGCAGTCCCAAGCTGACGCCGCTGCCGACCGCGCCGGTGGCCGATATCAAGGACCTGTTGCTGGCACCGGTCGAGGCGATGCTGCCGTTGGGACCGCCGATCCGCCACGTCGCACCGCCCGAGATGGTGGAGGCGGCGATCGCGACGCCGCCGCGGGCCAGTGCCGCGCCGGACCTGCCCGAGCGGTCAGTGGACGAAACCGATGCGATCGTGGCCGAGGTGCTGCGCGCGTTGGTCGAGGACGAGGGGGAGCAGCAGCGACCGGCGGCGGTGCTGTATCAGGATTTCGACGTGCGGTGCCGCATGGTCGGATTGCCGCGGCCGCCATTGGACCTGCCGGCATTTACCCGGCGGCTGGCCTGTGCCCGCGCCGGAATCTACGACGCGCCGGACGAGGAATGGGCGCAGGCGCTGGCCATCGCCGACGTGCTGCCCGACGACATGCTGGGCGCGTTCATGCTGATCGCGCGGGCGGCGCGCGAGGGCAAGCCGTGTCCCAGCGACCCGGCCATCGCGCGGACCTACGGCACCAGCTCGCTCGGGCGGGTAAAGCGGATGCTGGCCTATATCGAGGGGCGCGAGCTGTTGGTGTGCCGTACCGATCTGGCGGGGAAACGGTCGATCGCGTTGCCGCATCTGGGGTGGACGACCGAGGCGGCCGAGGTCGCATAGCCCGGTTCTTCCTGTACCGCGAAGGATTCAGGGTTTCGCGTACCGGTCCCTCAGCAGCCGCCACGCGGCGCGCAGGCCATAGGCTTCGCCACCCTTTGCGCGACCGGGTTTCGCCGCCGCGCGCCATGCGAAGGTGTCGAGATGCGCCCAGGCGGTGCCCGGCGTCACGAACCGGCGCAGGAACAGCGCGGCGGTGACGGCGCCGGCCATGCCGCCCTCGGGCGCGTTGACCATGTCGGCGATGTCGGACTTCAGCATGTCGTCGTAACCATCCCATAGCGGCATCCGCCACAACGGGTCGCCTTCCGCGATGCCGGCGGCAAGCAGGTCGTCGGCGAGCGCTTCGTCGTTGACGAACGTCGCGGGCAGGTCCGGGCCGAGCGCGACGCGCGCGGCGCCGGTCAGCGTCGCGAAGTCGATCAGCAGTTCCGGCATATCCTCGCAGGCGCGGGTCAGCGTGTCGCCGAGGATCAGCCGCCCCTCCGCATCAGTATTGGCGTTCTCGACCGTCAGCCCCTTGCGGCTGTTCAGCACGTCGCCGGGGCGGAAGGAGTCGCCCGATACGCTGTTCTCGACCGCGGGGATCAGCAGGTGGAGCCGGACGGGCAGATGGCTTTCCATCACCAGCCCGGCAAGGGCAAGCGCATGGGCCGCGCCGCCCATGTCCTTCTTCATCAGCCGCATGCCCACTGACGGCTTGATATCCAGTCCGCCGCTGTCGAAGCAGACCCCCTTGCCGACCAGCGTCACCTTCGGATGGGCGGGGTTGCCCCAGACCAGTTCGATCAGGCGCGGTTCGCGGCCCTTCGCGGCGGCCTGTCCGACGGCGTGGATCATCGGGTAGCCGGTTTCGAGGTCGCGGCCCTGCGTGACCGTGATGGTCGCGCCATGGGTTTCACCGAGCGAGCGGACTTCGGCGGCGAGTTCGGCGGGGCCGAGATCGGCGGCGGCGGTGTTGACGAGGTCGCGGACGCGGCCGGTCGCGGCGGCCTGGCGCAGGGCTTCGTCGATCCTGGCGGGCTCGCGCGACAGGAGGATGCGGGCGCCATCCTCCTCCGCCTTGCGGTAGCGGGTGAAGCGGTACTGCGCGGTCGCCCAGCCAAGCTTTGCCGCGCTGGCGTTGCCGGTGGCGAGGCGATAGGCGCCCGGCGGTAGCTGCGCGGGGAGATGTGCGAGGCACCATGGGGTCAGGGTAGCGGTGTCGGCGACGACGGTAACGACCGACCAGTCGTCGGGCTGCTCGCCCGGAAGTGTGGCGGTCTTGCCGGGCTTGGCGGTAAGGCGTTGCGCGGTCGCTGCGGCGCGAAGGCGCGGCGGCTGCTCCGCGAGCCATGCGTCGAAGCCGGCGGGATCGACCAGGTGGATGGTGCGGGCGGCCTGTCCGCGGTCGGCGGTGATCGTCGGGGTCATTAGGCGGGTGTACGAGCGCGCCTCGGGCAAGTGCAACCCAATCCTCCCCATATCATGGGGAGGGGGGACCAGCCGCAGGCTGGTGGAGGGGAAGGCCGTAGGCGGTTCGCTCGTGGCGTTGCCCCTCCACCACCGCTTCGCGGCGGTCCTCCTCCCCGCGGAGCGGGGAGGATTTTTACGCGAGCGGCAGGCCGTACAGGTCGTGTTCGTCGGCGTCCTCGACCTCGACCTTGACGATGTCGCCTTGGCGCAAATGGCCGGCGTCGCGGAGGAACACCTCGCCGTCGATGCCCGGCGCGTCGGCCATGCTGCGGCCGGTGGCACCGCCTTCGTCGCCGACCTCGTCGATGATGACGTCGATCGTCCGGCCGATCTTCGCAGCCAGTTTCGCAGCGGAGATGGCGGCGGTCTTTTCCATGATCCGGGCGTAGCGCTCTTCCTTGACCGCTTCGGGCACCGGATCGGGCAGCGCGTTGGCGGCGGCACCCTCGACCGGTTCGAACCGGAACGCCCCGACCCGGTCGAGTTGCGCTTCGTCCAGCCAGTCGAGCAGATACTGGAAATCGGCCTCGGTCTCGCCGGGGAAACCGACGACGAACGACGAACGGATCGCGATGTCCGGACACACCGCACGCCAGCCGCGCAGGCGTTCGAGCACCCTGGCATCGTTTGCCGGGCGTTTCATCGCCCTGAGCACATTGGGCGAGGCATGCTGGAACGGAATGTCGAGATAGGGGAGCACCAGCCGCTCGGCCATCAGCGGAATGACACTGTCGACATGGGGGTAGGGGTAGACATAGTGCAGCCGCACCCAGGGCGCGATCCGCCCCAGTTCGCGGGCAAGGTCGGTCATGTGCGGCACGACGTCACGACCCTTCCACGCGCGCGGCTCGCGGCGGATGTCGATGCCGTAGGCGGAGGTGTCCTGGCTGATGACCAGCAGTTCCTTGGTACCCGCCGCGACCAGCTTCTCCGCCTCGCGCAGGATCGCGTCGGGGCGGCGGCTGACCAGATCGCCGCGGATCGACGGGATGATGCAGAACGAGCAGCGGTGATTGCAGCCCTCCGAAATCTTCAGATAGCTGTAATGGCGCGGCGTCAGCTTCAGCCCGCTTTCGGGCACCAGGTCGACGAAGGGCGAGGGGATGGGCGGCGCCGCTTCGTGCACCGCCTCCACCACCTGTTCATACTGGTGCGCGCCGGTGACGGCCAGCACCTGCGGAAAACGGGCGCGGATCGTCTCCGCCTCCTGCCCCATGCAGCCCGTCACGATGACGCGGCCATTCTCGGCCATCGCCTCGCCGATCGCCTCGAGCGATTCTTCCTTGGCGGAATCGAGAAAGCCGCAGGTGTTGACCAGCACCACGTCGGCCCCGGCATAGTCGGGCGACATCTGATAGCCGTCGCTGCGCAGCTTGGTCAGGATGCGTTCGCTGTCGACCAGATTCTTGGGACAGCCGAGCGAAACCATCCCGACACGGGGGGGCGAGGGAAGTCGAGTTGCCATGATCGCCGCGCTACATAGCGATTTCGCGGCGAAATGATAGGGGTGCGGATGGCGTCGTCCCGGCGCGCGGCGGTCCGGACATCTGCCGGCCGGTCAGCGGGTCACGACCTCGACGATCATGTCGCCGCTCTGCAGTGCCTCGACTTCGGGACTGTCGAAACGCAGCTTGCCGTCGCCGCGATAGACGCGAAGGCCAAGGCCGGTGGTGATCGCCGACAACGGCCTGCCGATCTCGTCCGGCGCGACCGGACGTTCGGCGAGCGCGACCGGCCCGCCGATCGAGGCAAGGTCGAGCATATAGTCGGCGATGTGCGGCCCCCGGCACGACCCGGCGAGCAGCAGCCCGGCGAAGCTGACCGGGTTGATGACCGTCGTCGCCCCGGCGGCGCGGGCGGGAAACTCGTTGTCCTCCGCCTTCACGATGACGCTGATCGTCAGGTCGGGGGCAAGGTGCCGGGCGGTGAGCGTCACCAGCACCGACGTGTCGTCGCGCCCGGTCGCGACGATCAGCGCGCGCGCCCTGACGACGCACACGTCGTTCAGCGTCGCATCGCGCGTCGCGTCAGCCTGCAACACGATGCAGCCCAGATTCTGCGCCGCCTCGACATTGGCGCCGAGCGGATCGATCACGACGATCCGGCGCGCATCCTCCCCCCGCGCGATCAATTCGTCGACCGCCTCCGACCCTGTCTTGCCGAACCCGGCAACGACGATGTGGCCGGTCATCTTGTCCTGCAACAGCGCCATGCGCCAACGCTCCCAGCTTCGCCTGAGCACGAACTGATAGGTCGTGCCGATGAACAACAATACGACGAACACCCGGATCGGCGTTACGATCAACGCATCGAACAGTCGCGCGCGTTCGGTGACGGGCGCGATATCGCCATAGCCGGTCGTCGTGATCGATATCATGGTGAAATAGATGACGTCGGCGAAGCTGACCTGCCCGTCATAATTGTCGCGCAGCCCGCCACGGTCGAACCAGTGGACCGCCACTGCGATCCCGACCAGCGTCAGGACCGCCACCACCCGCCACAGGATCGATGCCCAGACCGGCAGCGGTGACGACTGGCGCAGCACCGCGTGCCGGCCGGGCCGCCTCATCGGCGCGGCAGCCGGGTGAGCGGATCGATCGGCGTACGACCCGATCGCATTTCGAAATGGACCAGCGGGCGGTCGGCATAGCCCGATTCACCCGAGAGCGCGATCTTCTGCCCCTTCTTCACCGCCTGTCCGCGCTGGACCAGCAACTGGCTGGCATGGCCGTAAACGGTGGTGATGCCGCCGCCGTGCCGGACAATCACGACGCCGCCCAGCCCGGGAACGCCGGTGCCGACATAGGCGACGGTGCCGTCGGCGGCGGCGCCGATCGCGGTGCCCTCCGGCACGGCGATCTTGATTCCGTCGTTGCGCTCGCCGCTGGCGCCCGCGCCGAAGCGCTTGAACAGCCGGCCATCGACCGGCCACATGAAGGTGCCCGGCGACATGGCCGGCGCGGCGATTGCGGCGCCGGGCGGTAGGACGCGACGTGGCGAGGTGACGGCGACCGCAGGGCGCTCGCTCGGCTTGATCGCAGGCTCGCCGCCGGTGAGGATATCGTCGATGTCGAGCCGGAACGCCGCCGCCCGCTCCGCCGCCGATCGCGGCACGGCGTCTCCGGGGATCAGGATGCGCTGCCCGGTACGCAGGATATAGGGTTCGCTGAGCACGTTGGCCGACACGATCCGCGACCAGTCGACGCCGTACGCGCGGGCGATGGCGATCCCCGTCTCGCCCTCGCGTACGTTGTGATAGCGGCCACCGGGGATGGTCAGCCGTTCCCCGGCGCGGATGGTGAAGGGGGCGGGCAGGTTGTTGGCGCGCGCGATCGCTTCCGATCCGGCACCGGTCGCACGGGCGATGCCGCGCAAAGTGTCGCCCGGGCGGACGGTATAGACGCTTTCCGCCACGGTCCGCGCATTGGCCACCGCGCGGCGTGCCTCCCATGCCGGCGGGGCGGAGGGGAGGGCGGTGACGCCGTCCCCGTGCGGCTTGGTCGCGGGCGGCGTGCCGGGGGCCAGGACGGGCGGAGCCTGCGGCGCGGGCGGCACAGGGTCGTAGCCGGGCGACGACGGGATGCAGCCGCTTGCCGCGCCCATGACGATCAGCGCCACCGCGCCCCGCTTTGCGAACATCATCGCTGCCCCCCCGCATTCAATCCCCGAACACGACCTTAACCATCCCGGCCGCACCCGAAAAGCCGTCAGCCGGCGGGCGTCAGCACGTCCTGTCCGACATAGCGGCGCAGCGCGTCGGGCACGACGACCGATCCGTCGGCCTGCTGATAATTCTCCAGCACCGCGACCAGTGTGCGGCCCACCGCAAGGCCCGACCCGTTGAGGGTATGGACGAAGCGCGTGGCCTTCTCCCCCTCCGGCCGGTAGCGTGCGTTCATGCGGCGCGCCTGGAAATCGGTGCAGGTCGAACAGCTCGAAATCTCGCGGTAGCGCTGCTGCCCGGGCAACCAGACTTCGAGGTCGTAGGTGCGCGCGGCGGAAAAGCCCATGTCGCCGGTGCACAGCTTCATACGGCGGAACGGCAGCGCGAGGCGGTTGAGAATGTCCTCCGCCGCCTGCGTCATGCGTTCATGCTCGGCATCCGACTGGTCGGGGGTGGTGATCGACACCATCTCCGCCTTTTCGAACTGGTGCTGCCGGATGAAGCCGCGCGTGTCGCGCCCCGCCGCCCCGGCTTCCGACCGGAAGCACATGGTCAGCGCGGTGAAGCGCAGCGGCAGCTCGCGCTCGGCAAGGATTTCGCCGGCGACGATGTTGGTCAGCGAGACTTCGGCGGTGGGGATCAGCCAATGGTCGCCGGTGGTCCGGAACAGGTCCTCGGCGAATTTGGGAAGCTGTCCGGTGCCATATAGCGCCTCGCCGCGGACCAGCACCGGCGGCACGACCTCTTCATAGCCATGGATACCGGTTAGCGTGTCGAGCATGAACTGGCCGAGCGCGCGGTGCAGCTTCGCCGCGCCGCCACGGACCAGCGTGAAGCGGGCGCCGGACAGCTTGACCCCGGTTTCGAAGTCGAGCCCGATCGCCGGTCCGATCGCGTCGTGCTCGCGCACCTCGAAGCCGAAGGCGGTCGGATCGCCCACCGTCTTTTCGACGATATTGTCGTCCTCGTCCGCGCCCTGCGGCACGTCGGCCAGCGGCAGGTTGGGAAGGGTGGAGAGCGCGGTCGTCAGCTCGGTGCCGAGCGCCGCTTCCTGCCCCTCGACCTCGGGCATCCGCTCCTTGATCGCGGCGACCTCGGCCATCAGCGCCGCGGCGGTTTCCTCGTCGCGCCTCGCCTTGGCGGCACCGATCGCCTTCGACGCTTCGTTGCGGCGGGCCTGGCCGGTCTGAAGCTCGGTCTGGAGCGCGCGGCGGTGTTCGTCGAGCGCGGCGATCGCGTCCGATTGCGGCGCCACGCCACGGCGGGCAAGGGCGGCGTCGAAGGCGGCGGGATCGTCGCGGATCAGGCGGATGTCGTGCATGGCCGGGCTATGGCGAGCCCGATCGAGCCATGCAAGCCGCAACCGCCCCGCCTGCCGGTGCGTTGAATCGCCCACACAGCCACAAGGAGAGTGAGATGCGGATACCCCATGACGCCTGCGTGCTGGTGGCCGATGGTCGCAAGATGCTGTTCTTTCGCAACGAGGGCGACGCGAACATGCCGAACCTGATCGTCGAGGATCAGCATCTGCAGGCGAACCCGGCGGACCGGCACCAGAAGACCGATGCGGCGGGGCAGGCGTCATCGACGACCGGCGGCACGATGGGCGAGGTCGATTTCCACCAGCAGGCCGAGGACCGGTTTGCGGCCGAAGCCGCCGACCTGCTGCGCAAGCGCGCGCTGGCCAACGAGTTCGAATCGCTGATCGTCGTCGCCCCGCCCAAGACGCTGGGCGAGATGCGCAAGCATTATCACAAGGCGGTCAGCGACAAGCTGGCCGGTGAGCTGGACAAGGATTTGACCGGCCATCCGGTCGATCAGATCGAGAAGCTGATCTCTGCCGCCTGACGACCGACGGGCCGCGCAGTT
The DNA here is from genome assembly GCA_003240755.1 of Sphingomonas hengshuiensis. GTDB lineage: Bacteria > Pseudomonadota > Alphaproteobacteria > Sphingomonadales > Sphingomonadaceae > Sphingomonas > Sphingomonas hengshuiensis_A. Next base: position 18,405 of record QFNF01000018.1, read on the forward strand.
GCCCGCGCGGCCCGTTCCCTCTGCCGGACAGGCTCAGGCCGCGTCGGCCGCCGCCTTGCGCGTGAAGCGCTTGCGCAGGACCAGCGCCGCCGCCGCGCCGCCGAACAGCAGCAGCATCGGCGGGGCCGGAACCGGCGTGGGCGGTCCGGGTGGTCCCGGCGGTCCGGGCGGATCGACCGGCGGATAGCCGTTCGAAGACGACGAGGTCGACGTCGACGAGGCGGAGGAAGTCGACGCGCTGGTCGAGGCCGACGACGCCGACGACGTGCTGGTCGATACGTTACCGCTGGAGGAGGTGGAGGTCGATACGTTGCCGCTCGACGAGGTCGAGGTGGAGACGTTGCCGCTGGACGAGGTCGACACGTTTCCGCTCGAGGATGTCGACACGTTCCCGCTGCTGCCGCCCGATGCCGACGACGTGCTGCTGGTGCTCGACACGCCGCCGGTGCTGGTCGACGACCCGCCGGCCGAGGTGGAGGTCGATCCGCTGGTGCTCGACGTCGACGACACGACGATGCCGCTCGATCCGCCCGACCCGCTGCCGCCGAAGAATCCGCCGGCGAAGAATCCGCCGCCGATGCCGCCGCCACCGGTCCCGCCGACCAGTACCGGGCCGGGGCCGAAGCCGCCGCCCGACGGCGCGGGCATTTCCGCCCCGACAAAGGCGGGGGGCAGGGGAACGGGAGCGGCCTGGCTGGCGACCGTCACGACGGTCGGCGCGCAGACGGTCTTGGTCCGGGTGACGATCCGCTTCACCACCCGCCGCGGGGCCGGGCGCGCGGCCACACGCTTGGTAATGACCCGCTTGGTGATCGCGCGCTTGGTTATTTCACGGTTCTGCGACGATTCGGCCACGTGCACGGCCCCCCCGCCGATCACCGCACCGCCACAGGCACATGCGCACAGTTTCGCCAATGCCATCTTCACCGACATGCCGCACCACTCTTCCCAAAAAGAACCCCGTCGACACGGCCAGATACCGCGTTGGGGTTCATTATGCCGCACCAACGAGAAGAAACCGTAAAGTTCGACCCGTGACGCACCAATAACAGGGTCATATTACTGAAATACGGAGCGCGCCAGCGGGTTGACACGGTTAACGTGCCGTAAAGGGACGACCGGGGATATTGCGGCGACCTTGCTAAACCGACCCCCGCACTGGGCATTTCGTCCTTTGTTCCGTAGCGCTTGTGAAGCCGCTGCCTGCCCGATATAGGCGCGCGGACAAAAGAGAGGGCGCCCCTCGAGCCGATGCGGTGCCGGGACGTTCCGAGGTGGAGATTGGGGATGGCCACGGTTTTGAACGACACGACACAACCTCTCGACATGCCACCGCCGCCGGCGAACGATGATGGCACCGGATATCGTCCCCATGCGGACGAACCGTTCATGAATCCCCGGCAGCAGGCATATTTCCGTGCCAAGCTGCTGGCATGGAAGGACGCGATCCACCGCGAGGCGCAGGATACGCTGTCGCACCTCCAGAACGAATCCCTGCGGGAGGCGGATCTGACCGATCGCGCATCCAGCGAAACCGATTTCTCGATCGAACTGCGCACCCGCGATCGCCAGCGCAAGCTGATCGCGAAGATCGAGGCGGCGCTGCGCCGGATCGACGATGGCGAATATGGCTATTGCGAAGTGACCGGGGAGCCGATCGCGCTGGGACGGCTCGAAGCGCGGCCGATCGCGACGATGACCGTCGAGGCGCAAAGCCGCCACGAACGGCAGGAAAAGGTATCGCGCGAGGACTGAGCGCCGATCGGATGATATGCGCGGGGCCGCGTGACCCCGCGCCGGGGGTGTTACAGGGCGGTCATTTCCTGTTTTACCATCAGCTTGCGTTTCTTGAGCGAGGACAGCAGCGACTGGTCGGGCGACGGCCGCTGCGTTTCGGCCGCGATCTGGCGGTCGAGCGTCGCATGTTTCGCTTCGAGGGCGTTGAGGTGGGCAGACTGCATCGTTGCATCCTCCTGCTTGGCTGTTGGGGGAGTGAAGTAAAACACACGAGCCCTGGATTGTCGCCATGGTCGTCGCGTTTTTCGACGCGACGTGTGAAAATCGCCGACGGACCGTTGCCAGCGCCCTGCGCCCGCGCGAGAGTAGCGGCCCATGGACGAATCGGATCTCGAACATCGGCTGGGACTGCTGCGGATCGAGCATCGCGATCTGGACGACGCCATTGCCGCGCTGGCATCGGCGGCGCAGGCCGACCAGTTGCAGCTTGCCCGGCTGAAGCGCCGCAAGCTGCGCCTGCGCGACGAAATCGCCGCGGTCGAGGACCAACTGATCCCCGACATCATTGCGTGATCGTCGCGATCAGGGACGAATCGGTCGTTTCGGCGCGGTATCGCCCCCTTCCGCGGGTGCCGGCACCATGGCAACATCCGGTGCATGGAGCTACGCGCCACCGCAACGGATGCCCGCCGCCGACTGATCGATTCGCTCTATGTCGAAGCGATGCTGCTCGCCGACGAGGCGCGCGCCTATTTCAACGAGGATAGCCGGGGCGATCGCGCCGCGCTCGATCCGATGGCGCGCGTGGTGTTGTCGTGCGAATCGCTCAAGATCACGACCCGGTTGATGCATGTCATCGCGTGGCTGCTGACCCAGCGCGCGATCGATGCGGGGGAAATCGCGGCGGAACTTGCCGACGATCCGTTGCGCGGGCTGGCGACTCCGCCGGCGACCGGGGACGATGTGCTGGCAACGATGCCGGCGGGCACCGGCGCGCTGATCCGCGCGAGCATCGACCTGTACCGCCGCGCCGAACGGATCGAGCGATCGCGCAGCGACCCGCCCGCCGCCAGCCCGGCACGGGCGATGCTCGATCGGCTCGCGATGCAGCTATGACGCCGCCGCTATATTGAAAGCCGGCTGCGGGCGGCGTGATATTCCCGGCCCATCCGTGCGATGCGATCGGCGGCGGGAACGACCGCGTCGACCGCGCCGATCCCTTGTCCCGCGCCCCAGATGTCCTTCCATGCCTTTGCCCCCGAACCGAAGTTCATGGCCGAGGCATCGCTGTCGGGCAGATGATCGGGGTCCAGCCCGGCGGCGACGATCGAGGTGCGCAGATAGTTGCCGTGCACTCCGGTGAACAGGTTGCTGTAAACGATGTCGGTGGCGCGGCCGTCCACCACCGCCTGCTTGTACGCCGCGACGGCATTCGCCTCGACGGTGGCGATGAACGGCGAGCCGACATAGGCCAGGTCGGCCCCCGCGGCCTGCGCCGCCAGCACCGCGCCGCCATTGGCGATCGCCCCCGACAGCGCCAATGGCCCGTCGAACCACTGGCGCACTTCCTGCACGAAGGCGAAGGGGTTGAGCCGTCCGGCATGGCCACCCGCGCCGGTGCAGACGAGGATCAGGCCATCGGCGCCCTTTTCCACCGCCTTGTGCGCGAACCGGTCGTCGATGACATCGTGCAGCGTTATGCCGCCCCAGCCATGGACCGCGGTATTGAGATCCTCGCGCGCGCCGAGCGACGTGATGACGATCGGCACCTTCCACTTGGCGCAGGTGGCGAGATCGGCCTCGAGCCGGTCGTTCGAGCGGTGTACGATCTGGTTGACCGCAAAGGGTGCTGCCGGGCGGTCGGGGTGCGCCCGGTCATGCGCCGCCAGTTCCTCGGTAATGCGATGCAGCCATTCGTCGAGCTGCGCCTGGGGTCGGGCGTTGAGCGCCGGGAACGATCCGACGATCCCCGCCTTGCACTGGGCGATGACCAGGTCGGGGCCGGAAATGATGAACAGCGGCGATCCGATGACCGGAAGTGCCAGCGTGTCGAACAGGGGAGGAAGCGCCATATGAGTTTCATAGCGCAACCATAATGGCTGTCCAGCCAGGATTGGCGAACGCGCGGGCCGCCGGATGCCGGTGCTCTCGATCGACCGTGCGTCATCCCGCTGCGACCTGATACAGCAGCACCGAATTGAGCACGATCACCGCCGCGCAGATCGTCCATGCGGCCAGCGCCAGCACGGGGCGGTTGGCGAAACCGCCCATTCTGGTCCGATCGCCGGTAAAGCGGACCAATGGATAGACGGCAAAGGGAAGCTGCAGGCTCAGCACGACCTGGCTGCCGATCAGCAGCCGGGCGGTACCGCTTTCGCCATAGAGTGCGGCGACGATGACGGCCGGGATGATCGCCAGCAGTCGCGTGACGATCCGCCGCAGCCAGGCGGGCAGGCGGATATTGAGGAAACCCTCCATCACGATCTGCCCGGCGAGCGTGCCGGTGATGGTCGAGTTCTGCCCCGACGCCAGCAATGCGACGGCGAACAGGATACTGGCGGCCCCCGCGCCCAGCATCGGCGTGAGCAGTTGATACGCTTCCTGGATTTCGGCGACGTCGGTGCGCCCGGCGGTGTGGAAGGTCGCGGCGGCGAGGATCAGGATCGATCCGTTGATGAACAGTGCCAGCATCAGCGCGATCGAACTGTCGATCGTCGCCAGTCTCACGGCCTCGCGGCGGCCCTCCGGCGTGCGCTCGAAACTGCGCGTCTGTACGATGGACGAATGGAGGTAGAGATTGTGCGGCATCACGGTCGCGCCGAGAATGCCGATCGCGATATAGAGCATCGCGGGGTTGGTCACGATTTCTGCCCGCGGGATCAGTCCGCCGGCGATCGCGGCAAGGGAGGGCTGGGCAAGGAACAGCTCGACCGCGAAACAGCCCGCGATCACGACCAGCAGCGCGACGATGAACGCCTCCAGCTTGCGAAAGCCATATTGCTGGAGCAGCAGGATCAGCATCACGTCGACCGCGGTGATGCACACGCCCCAGACCAGCGGGATACCGAACAGCAGTTGCAGCGCGATCGCCGTTCCGATCACCTCGGCAAGGTCGCAGGCGATGATCGCCAGCTCGCACAACACCCACAGCACCCAGCGGACCGGGCCGGGATAATATTCCCGGCATGCCTGTGCGAGGTCGAGGCCGGTGACGATGCCGAGCTTCGCCGACAGCGACTGTAGCACCATCGCCATGATGTTCGACAGCAGGATGACCGACAGCAGCGTATAGCCGAACGCCGACCCGCCGGCGATGTCGGTCGCCCAGTTGCCGGGATCCATATAGCCGACCGCGACCAGATAGCCCGGACCGGCAAACGCGCCCAGCTTGCGCCAGAACTGGCCCGCGCCGGCCGGGACCGGCACGGTACGGAACGATCCCGGCAGGCTGGGCCGCCGGTCGGGAAGATCGGCGGCGCTGGGCGGTGGCGCCATGCTATGCGGCGGCGCTGGTCTTCAGCGGCCCGTTCACCCCGGCCGGGAAGAATCCGCCGGCGGCGACCGAGGCGCGGGTCAGGTAATGGACGTTCAGCACCTGGGCCGGCGAGCGGGCAAAGGTCAGGCCGCTGCCGTCGGTCGGTACGATGTTCGATGCGTTGTTCACCGGCTTCACGCCCTGATCGATGTCGGTCACGCCCTCCAGCGCGTCTCGGGCGTTCGACAGCGCCTCGGTCGCATCGAGGATCGCCGGGGTCGCGATGCCCTTGCGATACAGGACCGAACGGATCAGCCCGGCATGATAGGCCTTGGCCGCCTGCATGCCCGACATCGCGTTCAGGGACGCGGCATCGGTCAGCGACGCCGCGATCCCGCGATAGGCGGTGACGGCCACGTCGGCAAAGATGAATGCCCCGAGCATCACCCGCTCGTCGCTCTCATAGACGTCATAGGCGGCGGTGGTGGCGGTGATGAGCTCGGCCGCGCGCGCCAGGTTCGAAAAGGCGCTGGTCGCGGCGACGCCCAGGTCGATCGTCGGCTGCGCGATCACCGTCGAACCGATCACCCCGCGCAGGAATGCGACATGGGCACGGGTATCGGCGGCGATCTCGCGGGCATATTGCCCCACGATCGCATCGGCGAAGACGCGCGCCCGCCCGCCGGTCGCGGCACCCGCGGTACCGGTGCCGGTCAGCAGGTCTGCCGACAGCCCGGCGCCGGTGGTGACGACGCTGAAATACTGCGCCTCGAGATAGGCGAGGTTCAGCGCGAAGTTCAGGATATCCGCGTCCGTCACCGGCGAGGGCGTCGGGGTCGGCGTGGCCGAACCGGATGCGGTCGGGGTCGGCGTGGGGGTCGGCGCGGCGTTGCCGTCGTTGCCGCCACAGGCGGCAAGCAACGAGGCCCCGGCGACGGCAGCGGACACGCTGCCGGCGGTGCGCAGGAAATCGCGACGGTCGCTGCGACGGTTGTCGTCACGGTCGAGCACGCTCAGGATCGGATTGTTGGTCATCTGGGTCGCTCCCGAAAGGCTCAGTTCGCCGCGCTGGTCTTGATGTTGCCGTTGACGCCCGACGGGAAGAACCCGCCCGAGGTCACGGCATTGCGGTTCAGAAAGGCGATGTTGAGCACCTGTCCGGTGGTCCGGCCGAACGGCAGGCCGGTGGAGTCGAACGGCATGATGTTCGACTGGTTGCCGATCGGGCGGACGCCCTGATCGATGTCGGCGGCGCCGTCCAGCGTGTCGCGCGCGTTCGAGATCGCCTCGGACGAGTCGATCAGCGCCGGGGTCGACAGGCCGCGGGTGTAGAGCGCCGAACGGATCATCGCGGCGTGATAGGATTCGGCGGCGAGGATGCCGGCCGCCGCCTGGCGTATCAACGCATTGGCGATGCCGCCCAGCGCGCCGCGATAGGCGGTGACGCCGACATCCTCGAACAGGAAGGCGGCGAGCAGGAAGTTGTCGTCGTTCTCGTACGGGTCGAACGTCGCGCCCGCACCGATCAGCCCGGCGGCCCGCGCCGCGTTGGAAAAGGCGCTGGTCGCGGTCGCGCTGATGTCGAGCGCGGGCATGGCGATCGCGGTCGTGCCGAGCGCGTTGCGCAGGAATTCGACGTGCGCCACCTCGTCCTGCGCGATTTCGCGGGCATAGTTGGCGACGACCGGATCGCTGAGATTGGCCTTGCGCCCGCCGGTGACGGCACCCGGCGTCGTCCCGCTGGGACCGGTCAGCAGGGTGCTGGCAAGCCCGGCGCCATTCGCGGCGAAGGCATAGAATTGCGCTTCGAGATATTCGAGGTTCAGCGCGAAGTTCAGCACGTCGATATCGGTGAACCCGCTGGTATTGGTCGGGGTTGGCGTGGGGGTGGGCGTCGCCGTGGCGGTGCCGGTGGGCGTCGGCGTGGGCGACGACGAGTCATCGCCCCCGCACGACGTCAGCGCCAGCCCGCCGCCGACCGCCGCGACCGCGCCAAAGGCCCGGAAGAAATCCCGGCGTTCCTCGCGCCGACGCGCCCGTGCGTCGAGGGCTGCAACCATCTGTGTCTCGTCGGTCATCTACCGGTTCCCTTAAACCCTGGCGGCCCCGCCCCGCGAAACCGCGAAGCGACCCGGACCTCTCGTGCGGTACCCGGTCTGGACCGACCGACATACCGATTAGGCGTGCTGTATTGTCTGTCGTGCCGCGACGCTACCCCCTAGCGACGGGCACCGGTGCGATGGATTCGCGAACGATCAGACGATGTTCATGGGCGATCGTCGCCGGGACGGGCGCACCGGACAACTGGTCGAGCAGCAGCGACGTGGCGCTGACCGCCATGTCGAATACCGGCTGGCGCATGGTGGTGATGCGCGGCCAGGTGATGCGCGCGATCTCCGAATCGTCGAACCCGACGATCGACAGGTCGTCCGGCACGTCGATTCCCGCCTCGCGCGCGGCCATCAGCGCACCGACCGCCATGTCGTCGTTCTGCGCGAGGATCGCGGTCGGACGCTCCGGCCCCGACAGCAGCCGCCGCGCGGCGGCGAACCCCGAATCGAAGGTGAACAGCCCGTCGACCACCAGTGCGGGATCGATCGTCGCCCCGGCGTCGGCAAAGGCGTCGGCATAGCCCTGCATCCGCGCGGAACTGGCGGCGTGGGTCGGATCGCCCTTGATGATGCCGATCCGGCGATGCCCCTGGGCCAGCACGACGCTGGCGACCTCCGCCGCCGCCGAGACGTCGTCGACGACGACGCCGGGCACGATATCGTCGAACCGGGTCGGCGAGATGCGGGCAAAGGGCATCCCGATGCCGACCAGTTCGTCGAGGATGCGGCGGCTGTCGGATGCCGGCGGGGCGAGCACCACGCCGTCGATCGCCGCGGACCGCAGCAGCCCGACGACCTCGTCGGCATGCTCGGTCACGGATCGCACCGGCAGTACCACCAGCCGGTAGCGTTCGCCGCGCAGCCGGTCGAGCACCCCCGTCTGCAGGTCGACGCCATAGCTGGGCGAAGGATTTTCATACACCAGCCCGATCAGATAGGATCGCTGCCGCGCCAGTCCCTGCGCCATGATGTTCGGGTGGTAATCGAGCGCCCGGACGGCTTCGCGTACGCGGTCGCGGACGGCATCCGTCACATGCGGTTCGCCGTTCAGGACGCGGGATACCGTCTTGGTCGATACCGCCGCGTGACGGGCGACGTCGACGATGGTGATGCGCCGCGACGGCCGCGATCGGGGGGACTTCATGGCGCATCTCCTCCATGCCGCCGCGTCCGTGTCAACCGCGGACGCCGGGCAACATGACTCATACGTCATCTTCCGCCCATCGCCCGGACGGGTGCGGTCGGGCAGCCTCGTGGCGAGGAGGTGGCGATGGACCGGATGGACAGTGCAGAACGATCGCCGGCACGGGGCCTTGCGTTGACCGCGCTCGTCGCCTGTGCCGTCGGGGTCGCCGGGTGGAGCACGCTGGACCTCGGGGGCGGCGGGATCGTCACCACCGGCGGCGCGACGCTGGCGGCGAATGCGGCGCCCGCCCGGCTGGTCGTCACCAGCCTTCGGACCGGCGGACCGGCGGCGACCGCCGGATTGCAGGTCGGCGACGTCATCGACCGGGTCGACGGCCACCGCGCGCTGTCCCCCGACGTGCTAACGCGCGCGGAAGCCGACAATGTCGCGATCCTCCACGTCGCGGCAAGGGGTGACGCGGACGCGCGGACGCTGTTATTGCGACGGACGGAGGTGGACCAACGTGAAGATCCTGATCGTCGAGGACGATGACGCCACCGCCGGCTATGTCGGCAAGGGGCTGGGCGAGGCGGGGTTCGTGGTCGATCGCGCCGCCAATGGCCGCGACGGGCTGTTCCACGCCATCGACGGCGGGTATGACTGTATCGTGATGGACCGGATGATGCCGCAGATGGACGGCATGGCCACCGTCGCCGCGATGCGTGCCGCGGGCGTCACGACCCCGGTCCTGATCCTGTCCGCGATGGGATCGCCCGACGACCGGGTGGCGGGGCTGACGCAGGGCGCCGACGATTACCTGACCAAGCCGTTCGTGTTCGCCGAACTGCTGGCGCGTGTCCGGCTGCTGACCCGGCGGCAGGCGGCGGGCGGACCTGCGGTGGAAACCACGCTGGCGTGCGACGATCTGGAAATGGACCTGCTGGCGCGGCGCGTCCGGCGGGGGGCGCGCACGATCGATCTGCAGCCGCGCGAATTCCGCCTGCTGGAATATCTGCTGCGCCATGCCGGACAGGTGGTGACGCGTACCATGCTGCTGGAAGGCGTCTGGGACTATCACTTCGATCCGGGCAGCAACGTCACCGACGTGCATATCAGTCGCCTGCGCCGCAAGATCGACGATGGCGAGGAGCGCAGGCTGCTGCACACGGTGCGCGGGTCGGGTTACAAGCTGGGGAGCGAACCCTGAAGCGCTGGCGCCGTTCGGCGACGCTGCGTTTCGCCGCGCTGGTGTTCGCGTTGCAACTGGCCGGTGCGGCGGCGACGTTGCTCGCGGTACGGGCGATTACCGAAACCCGGCTGACCGACAACGCCACGGACGAGGCCGCGCGGCTGCGCGCGGCGTTGCTGGAGGCATGGGCGGCGGGCGGCATCGATGCGATGGCGCGCGCCGCCGATCTGCGGACCGAACATGGCGACCGCCCGCAATCGGTGGCGCTGGTGATGCGCCGCGAAGGGACGGTGCTGGCGGGCAATGTCGCCGCCTGGCCGCCCAATGTCGCGCCCGGTCCACCGACGACGATCGAGATCTTCCGCGTGCGTCGCGACCTGCCCGAAGCGATGCGGGTAATCGGCACGACCCTGCCCGACGGCACCCGGTTGCTGACCGGCCATGTCATCGAAGGCGAGCTGGCGTTCGTCGGTGCGATGGAGGCGGCGATGGTCGCGGCGATGGCCGTCGCGCTGCTGCTTGCGGGACTGGCGGGCTGGGTCGCGGCGCGGCTGATCGCCGGACGGCTGGGGCGCACGGCGCAGACGGTGGCGGCCGTGACCGCCGGCGACCTCGACCGGCGCGTGGCGCTCGACGGCGGCAGCGACGCGTTCGAGGAACTCGGACGCTCGGTCAACGCTATGCTCGACCGGATCGCCGCGCTGGTCGGCGAACTGAAGCTCGCGACCGACGGACTGGCGCATGACCTGCGCTCGCCGCTCACGCGCCTGCGCGCGACGCTCGAACGCGCGCTGGCGGCGGCGGACAGCGAGGACGGGCGCGTCGCGGTGCTGCGCGCGATGGACGAGGGCGACCGGCTGCTCGCTATGCTCGACATGGCGTTGCGCATCACCCGTGCCGAGGCGGGGATCGGGCGCGAGGCGTTCGGGGACGTCGAACTGTCGGCATTGCTGGCGGACGTCGCCGACCTGTTCGAACCGCTGGCCGAGGACCGCGGACTGACGATCGTCGTCGATGTGCCTGCGGTCACGGTTGCCGCGCACCGCGAGATGATCGGACAGGCGGTGGCAAATCTGATCGATAACGCATTGAAATATGGACGGGGGACGATCCGCGTTGCACTGACAGACGGCGCGGACGTTGTGATCGACGTCAGCGACGAGGGCCCCGGCATTCCGGCCGATCGCCGTGCCGAAGCGCTGCAACGCTTCGGTCGGCTCGATGCCGCGCGGACGCAGGGCGGGGCGGGGCTTGGCCTGTCGCTGGTCGCCGCGGTCGCGCATCTTCATCGCGGGACGCTGGAGTTGCACGACAATGCGCCCGGCCTGATCGCGCGGATGACGATCGCGCGCTGACGCCGCCTTGGCGCTACGCCCGTGCTGCCCTACAGGGGCGCATGGCAAAGGCAGATCGTCTTGCCCGGCTCGACGACCTTCGGCTGGAGCAGGAAAGCGAATATCGGACCGCGTTGATCGAAGCGCTGCGGCGGACCGCTGCGGGCAAATGGGGGCTGTTCGACCATCAGGCCGACCGCCGGACCCGCGCCGCGATCGCGCCGGTGATCGACCATCTGGAGGAGATCGGCGACGCGGTCGATGCCGCGCGCGCGCAGCTCGGCCTGCCGCCCTTCGACCTGCGGCAGGAGTTCCTGCGGTCGCGCGGGCCGGTCGGGCCACAGGCGGTCGGCGAACCGCGCCAGGCGCAGGCGTGGCTCGACCGCCTGATGGCGGAAGGGTAGGGGCGGCCGCTCGACCGCCCCGGTCATGGGCTATGCCGTCGCCACCCGCCCGCTCCGCTCCAGCTTGCCCCAGCCGACGACGAACCCGCCGATCGCCGACGCGATCGCTCGCAGCACCACCCAGTACATGATCTGGCGGTACACCAGCCGCTGCGCGATCAGCAGGTGCGCCGGATAACGCGCCTTGTTCCCGTCCAGCCGGTACGCGACCCATCCGCACGCCACGTCGATGGCGGTGAAGCACAGCCAGTACAGCCCCATCTGCCCGACATCGCCACTGGTCTGTGCCCAGCCATGCTGCGTCACCCGCACCGCCGTGCCGACGATCGACAGCAGCAGGGCAAGGTCGATCAGCGGAGAGATCGCGGCGAAGAAGATCTGGAACAGCCATGCCTGCGGCAGGCCGATCCGGGCGAGGCCGGCGGGCTTGCCGGTGCCTAGCACGCGGCGATGCTTCCACAGGCATTGCAGCGTGCCGAACGCCCAGCGATAGCGCTGCCTGGCCAATGCCCTGAAACTCTCCGGTGCCTCGGTCCACGCGACGGCATTCGGGTCGTAGGTGACGCGCCAGCCGGCGCGCTGGATCGCGATGGTCAGGTCCTGATCCTCGGCCAGCGTATCCTCGGGATAGCCGCCAACCGCGTCGAGCGCCGCGCGACGCCACGCGCCGACCGCCCCCGGAACCACCGTCATCGCATCGAATCCGGCCAGCGCGCGGCGTTCGAGGTTCTGGGCGGTGATATATTCGACCGCCTGCCAGCGCGTGACGAGGTTCACGCGGTTGCCGACCCGCGCATCGCCCGCCACCGCGCCCAGCGCCGGATCGGCGAACCACCGCGCCAGCCGGGCGATCGTCGCCGGTTCGAACTGGGTATCGGCGTCCAGCGCGATGACGACCTCGCCCGTCGCCTGCGTCAGCGCGCGGTTGAGCGCCGCCGCCTTGCCGCCGTTGACCAGCGTCAGCAGCGTGACGCGCGGGTCGTCTGCGAAGCGTTCGCGGACGACCGCGCTGGTCGCGTCCTTCGATCCGTCGTCGGCCACGATGACCTGCAACCCCGGATAATCGCTCGCCAGTACCCGCGCGACCGAATCCGCGATGACCCGTTCCTCGTTATAGGCCGGGATGATGACGGAGACGCCGGGGCGATGGTCCGGCGGAACCGGACGCCGCCGCCGCGACTGGAACCATGCCAGCGCCGCCATCAGCACTGCCCGCGCCATGCCGAGGCCGATCGCGAGGTAGAACAGCCAGGCGAGGCCGACCGAGATCGCCGCCAGCACGATGAAGATCGCGACGTCGGTCCGCACCGCGGCGAGGTCGCGGCCGGTCACTGCCGGCATCGCCACCGCGCGCGGTACGCCGACCAGCGCGGACGCGGTGACGAAGTGATAGCCCCTGGCACGCAGGATCGCGATCACGCGGGGCAGTGCCTCGATCGTCTGCTGCCGATCGCCGCCGCCATCGTGCAGCAATACCACGTTGCGCGAACTGTCGTCGCTGGCATCCTCGATCTGCCGGACGACCTGCTGCACGATCGCGTCGGTGCCGGGCCGTTGCCAGTCGTTGGGATCGACGTGCAGCCCGACGACGGTGTAGCCCAGATCCTGCGCCAGCAGCGCCGGCCCGATTTCGTCCATCGTCGTCGGTTCGGCGTCCCCGAAATAGGGTGCGCGGAACAGCGTGGTCGACCGGCCGGTATAGGCCTCGATCAACCGCTGCGTCGCATTCAGCTCCAGCGTGGTGGTCCGCTCGCCGGTGGTGGCAAGGTTGGGGTGGGTATAGCTGTGGTTGCCGATCTCGTCGCCGTCGCGGACCATCCGCTGCAACAGGCCGGGATGCTCCAGCGCATTCTCGCCGATGACGAAGAAGGTCGCGGGGACATGCGCCTTTTCCAGCACGTCGAGTATCGGCGGCGTCCAGGTCGGGTCGGGGCCGTCATCAAACGTCAGCGCGATCGCCTTCGGATCGGCCGCGCCGGTACGCTGCACGACATAGGGGGTGGGAAGCGTCCCATAATGTTCGTCGGCAATCATGCCGTCGGTGTCGAAGCGCAGTGCGCGACTGCCGTCGGTCGGCCGGCTGGTGATGCGCAGCACCTCGCCCGACCCTTCGACATCGACGTTGACCGCGCTTTGCAGCCGGCCGATCCGCGGCACGCTGTCGGCGGTGCGAAAGGCGGTCAGGTCGTTCCAGATGCCGGCATCCTCGCTGCCCAGGCGCCACAGGGCGACATCGTCGATGCCCAGCCGGCGGAGCGCGGCCAGTTCGTTCCAACTGGTCGCCGCATCGAGCATCCACACCTGATGCCGGCTGCCGCGTTCGTCGTCATAGGCGAGCCCGGCATTGCCGCTGGCGCGGTCGAACCCGATCTGCGCCGAGGAATCATGGGCCGCCAGCCATGCTTCCTCGATCGACAGGGCATCGGCGCCGCCGTCGTGCCAGTCATACGCATAGCTGCCCAGCGCCACGACCAGCTTGTCGCGGCCGACCTGCCGGATCGCCTGTTCGACCTGGCCGACGAACCACGGCTGCGACGCGATCGGGCCGGGCGAACCGCTTTCCCAATGTTCGTCATAGGCCATCAGGATCACGCGATCGACCGCGCGGGCGACATCGCCCAGCCGCCAGTCGGGATCGCCCGCCGGCGCGGTCACTGCCAGCACGGCGCCTTTGGGCAATGCCGCATGCAACTGCGCGAGGAACGCCGGATAGCGTGCGGCGGCCGCCGCCGGCAGGCTTTCATAGTCCATGACCAGCCCGCCGGCATGATGCGCCTGCACATAACCCGCCAGTTGCGCGACCACGGCGGCGCGCGCCTGCGGGTCGGCCAGCATCCGCGCGGCACCGGCACCGTCCCAGTTCTGGTCGGTCAGGTTCTGCACCATCGGCAACAGCTTCGGCGCATGCCGCGCGCTCGACAGCAACTGGGTCAGCCGCGGATCGTCGACCGCGTGCATCTGCTGTCCGACCACCGTGACATAGGCGGGGACGACCCAGTCGAGCCCCGCCATATGCCGCTGCAGCGCGGATAGTCCACCGGCGGTATCCGGGACGTAGAAACCGATCGTCAGCGGCGATCCCGGCGCCGGTGCCGTCGTGCGGGGCAGCCAGCGACCATGTCTTGCCAGCCCGTCGCCGCGCGGCGCGAACGCCTCGCCATGCCGCCGCGCGAACGGGAGCGGCATGCCGAGCGTGCGGGGGGTCAGCACCAGCGTGGTCGCAAAGGCGATCGCCGCCAGTACGACGGCGACGATCAGCAGCGCGACCCCCCGCCGGGCCCAGACACCGCGACGGCCGGTAGGATCGAAGAACACGGGCTTGCTCACGGGGCGGCGACCTTCTGAAGTAGGGGCCGCACGACGCGACCCCGCACCCGGCGCTTAGGACAGGCCGACCGGGCGGGGCGGTGATCGTCGCATGAACTTTTGGTCACTTGGGCGGGGGGTGATGCCGGATTGCCACAACATCGTCGGTCCCGGCTTATTGAGGATCGATACCCGACGGGTGAATTGACACCGGTCGGGTTCAACATAGGATACGGTAATCGCGGCGTTCATGCCGGGTTCAAGGACAGGGGGGTTGCATGTTGAATGGTCGCTCGCGGGGATTCCGCCGGCTGGTGCGTTGTGCGTTGCTGACGTCGGTGGTGCCGTTTGCGGCACAGGCGCAGGACCGTCCGGTCGAATCGATCGACGCGCCGCATGCCGGTCCGGTATCTGTCGCTCCGCCCGGCGCCGCTTCCGTCAGCATCGCGCCGGCCGGCCTGGCGCCCGGCGGCGTGCTGCCAGGCGGTTCTTCGATTCACGAACCGCAGGTCGTCATCAATCCGCCGGGTACGCCGACGACCGCGCTCGACCCGAACGACATCACCGGCGTGGGGCAGATGTTCATCAGCCAGGGCGGCGGCTCGCTCGGCCTGTGCACCGGAACGCTGGTCAATCCGCGCATGGTCATCCTCGCCGCGCACTGCATGAACACCCGCCCGGCCAGCGCCTATGGCACCGAAGCCGGCAACACGCCGATGGCGTTCGGTTTCAAGGGCAACAACCTGCCCGGTGTCCGGGACTGGTTGTTCGGCAATGCCGCCACCGGCGTCGTCGCGTTCCGCTCCACCCCGGCCAATGCGTTCTACAACGTCAATCAGGTGTCGTACCTGACCGATTCGCTGAAGACCGAAAATCGCGGCTTCCTGCAATCCGACGTCGCCGTTGCAACGCTCGACACGCCGGCAGTGGGGATTCCGGCCTGGGCGCTGCTGTTCTCCGCGCTGCCCGCGCCGTCATCGATCAACCCGTCGACCGGAACCGGCTATCACGTCACCATCACCGGCTATGGCCGCAACGGTACCGGGCTGAACGGTGATACCGGCGGCATCGACTATCGCCGCCGCGTCGCCGAAAACTATCTCGGCGCGCTCGCCTCGCTCAGCGATGTCGACATGTTCCTCTACGGCGACACGTCGCGTACGCTGAACCAGAACCTCTACATGACCGATCTCGACGATCCCCGTCGCGGGACGGCGTCGGCCAGCCGGTTCGACTTCAACTTGTTCAAGGACAATGCGCTTCCCAACGAGGGCATCACCGCTGGCGGCGATTCGGGCGGGCCGCTGATCCTCGACCGGACCTTCAGCAAGCCGGTGGTCATCGGCGTCCTGTCCGGCGGCACCCGCTATTACGCCGCGCAGCCGTCGTCGTCGTTCGGCACGACGTCCTTCTACCAGCCGCTCTATCTCTACTGGGACTATATCGTCGCCTCGAACCCCTATCGTTACGTCAGCGCGAAGGCCGGCGATGCGAAGTGGAGCGATGCGACGCATTGGCAGACCGAACTCGACCCCAGCTATCAGATCATCCAGGACGGCAAGCTGGTGAACGGCGTGCCGACCACCGCCGGGCAGGGGGAGGCCGGATCGGGCGGCGATTTCGGACAGCTATGCTTCGAAACCGCGAGCAGCTCGATCTGCAAGGACCTCGCCACCGGCATCTATTACCAGAATGGCGTGGCGGTCGATCGCGATCCGGTCGCCACCGGCCCCGCCGCCGTCGCGCGGGCGGCGGCGACGCTTGCCAACGGGTTGCCGGGGGCGAGCAACTTCGTTCCGAACAACACCGATCCGGTGAAGGCATCGGGCATCGTCGGGCGCTATTTCGACGTGACGCTGGGCGCGGCGGGCACCACCACGCTCGACACCACCGCAACCATCGACCGGCTGTCGATCGCCAACAGCGCGGCACGGCTGAACGTCACCAGCGCGGGATCGCTGACCAGCCTGATCGAGATCAACCAGTTGAACGGCCAGACGGTCGTCGACGGGCGCGTGCGCACCGGGGGCGACTATTTCCTTCTGGGCGGACTGCTAAGCGGATCGGGCCGGGTCGATTCGCGCTTCCTGACCAGCGTCAGCGGCACGATCGCGCCGGCCACGATCGGCACGATCGGGACGCTGACCATCGGCGGCAACCTGATCCTCGCCTCGGGCACGCAACTCGCCATCGATATCGGTACCGGCGGCGTGTCGGACCGGATCGCGGTGGTCCGCAACGGCACGACCGACGGTTTGGCCAGCATCGGCGGCTCGGTGCTGTTCAACCCCGTCGCCGGCAGCACCATCCGCTACAATGACAGCTACACCATCCTGACCGCCGCCGGCGAAATCCGCGGCCGGTTCGCGGCGCCGGGCGCGCTCAGCGCCATTCTGCGCCCGGTGCTGAGCTATTCGTCGACCAGCGTGACCGCGCGGATAGAGGCGGGCAGCTACGCCGGCGTCGTCGGCAACACGCCGGTCCAGCGCGCCTATGCCCAGTTGCTGGACCAGAACCGCGGCAACTATGCGGCGCTGTCCGAAGCCTATGGCATCCTCGACCTGCAGACACAGGCCGGGATCCGGGGATCACTGGAGGGGCTGGCACCGCGCAGCGAGACGACGAAGCGCGCGATCGGCACGGTGGCGATGGACAATGTCGCCCGCTTCTACCGCGAACGCCTTGCCGCGATCGATCCGGCGCAGCCGCTTGGCGGTACGCTGGCCGTGATGGGCCGTCCGAACGACGTCGTGATGGGCGCCGTCATGGCACCCTCGACGGGTATCGCACCGCAGGCCGACGGCGCCGTCACCTCGGTCCGCGAAGGCGTGCTTCCCGACGATGCCAGCGCGTTCCTCGCGGGCGGCTATATCCGCGGCAGCGCGCCGTCGATGCCGGGCGCGATGCCGATGGGCGGGCGTGACGAGTTCGACGGCTTCTACATCGCCGGCGGCATCGAAAAGGCGCTGTCGGACAGCGCGGTGCTCGGCTTCGGCCTGTCGTACAGCGATGTCGACGGGCAGCAGCAGTTCGGCCAGACGGCCAAGGGGGAACTGATCCAGGGCACGCTGTACGGCAAGGCGCAGGCGGCGATGGGCGCCACGATCGATGCGCAGTTCGGCGCGGGCATCTATCAGGCGCGCACGACGCGCAACGTGACGCTGGGCACCACCCCGTTCACGCTGCGCGCCCGCGACAACGCGCTGGCGCTTTCGGCAGAGGTCGGTGCGGGGTACATGTTCGGCACCGATCAGTTGCACATCGGCCCGCGCGTTGCCGTTCGTGCCAGCCAGATCGGCTTCACGCCGACCGTCGAAACCGGCGGCGGTCCGGCGCTGCGCTATGATGCAGACAATTACACCAGCCTCCAGGGCCGCGCCGGCGCGGTCCTCGACGGGGCGTTCGGCGGCTTCCGCCCGTTCGCCTCGGCCTATTATGTCCGCGAGTTCGAGGATCGCGCGGCGTTCTTCACCGCCAACTTCGCCAGCGGTGTCGGGCCGAGCGTCGCCTTCGCACTGCCCAGCCGCGATCGCGACTGGGGCGAGGTCGGCGGCGGCTTCGCCTTCGGCAGCGACACGGTCGAATTCTCGGTGGCCGCCGACACCACGATCGAGCGCGATATCCGCAACCAGTCCTATCGCGGATCGGTGAAGGTGCGCTTCTGACCGACCGGGCCGGTGCGTTCGGCGCACCGGCTCGTTTTGCCGGATGCAGAAAGGCGGTGCCCTGACGGGGTGCCGCCTTTTTCGTGCGTGAGCCAGACACAACAAAACCGCCGGGAAGGCGGCGCGATCGTATCGGCGATGTCACGAGAAGCATGGTGGACGCACTTGGGCTCGAACCAAGGACCCGCTGATTAAGAGTCAGCTGCTCTACCAACTGAGCTATGCGTCCATGCGCTGGACAGGTGGTGGACGCACTTGGGCTCGAACCAAGGACCCGCTGATTAAGAGTCAGCTGCTCTACCAACTGAGCTATGCGTCCGTCGCCTGGGCGATGGGGCGTTTCGGGCTGGCCGATCCGCCGTTGGAGCGGGGCCTTTAGCGAACCTTTGCCCCCAAGCAAACCCTAATTTTCGTGCATCGGAAAATTAGGGTCAGAACCGCACGCGATCGCGGTTTTCCCGGTCGATCGCCATCAGGATGCCGATGCAGCCGAGCACCGTCATCTGCGCCGACCCGCCATAGCTGACCAGCGGCAACGGAATGCCGACGACAGGCGCCAGCCCCATGACCATGGCAAGGTTGATCGCGACATAGAAGAAGATGGTGGTGGCAAGGCCGCCCGCCACCAGCTTCGAAAAACGGCTCTCGGCGCGCACGCCCACGCCGACACCCCAGCGCACCAGCAGGATGAACGCGGTAATCAGCAGCACGCCACCGATCAGTCCCCATTCCTCCGCCATGGTCGCGAACACGAAGTCGGTATGACCTTCGGGCAGATAGTCGAGATGGCTCTGGGTACCGTTCAGGAACCCCTTGCCGAAGATGCCACCCGAACCGATCGCGATCTTCGACTGGCTGATATGATAGCCGGTCCCCAGCGGATCGCTTTCGGGGTTCATGAAGATCAGCACCCGGTTGCGCTGATAGTCATGCAGGAGAAAGTTGAACGCGAGCGGCGCGGCGATGGCCAGGCCGAGCGCACCGCCAAGGAACAGCCGGATCGGCAGCCCGGCGAGGAACATCACCGTCAACCCGCCCGCCGTAATCATCAAAGCCGTGCCGAGATCGGGCTGGAGCATCACCAGCACGACCGGTACGCCCAGCATCGCCACCGCCGGCCAGATCGCGCCGAAGCGCCGTATCTCGCCCGCCGGGAGCAGGTCGTAGAAGCGCGCGAGTGCCAGCACGATCGCCGGCTTCATGAATTCGGACGGCTGGACGCGGATGAACCCCAGATCGAGCCAGCGCTGCGACCCGCCGCGCACCGCCCCGGCGAGTTCGACCAGCACCAGCATGATGGTGATGACGGCATAGGCGGGCAGGGCGACCCCCTGCCAGAAGCTCATACGGATGCGCGACAGGCCGATGGCGGCCAGCAGGAAGATGGCGAAGGCGATGCCCTGTCGCGATGCCCAGGGCTGTACGCTGCCCCCGGCGGCGGAAAACAGCACGACCAGCCCGAACCCGCCGATCGCGATCAGCAGGAACAGCACCCGCCACGGCAGCCTGGCGACCGGGGCGGGGACGAAGCCCAGCCCGAGGGAAGTGGTCTGGTGGATGCGTTTCATTCTGTCCGGTCGATGACGTTGGATTGGGCGACCGCAGGGTCGGGCTGGCTCTGGTTCGCAGCGGTGTCGACGACGTTGGTCGTGGCGCTCTCGACATCGGCCGGGGTCGCCGGGACGGTCGCGACGGGTGCCGCCTGTTCCGCCTGGAACGCGCTCCATTGCGCGGCCATGCGGGTCTGGACGTCGCCGCCCCAGCCACGCTCCAGCGGCTCCAGCCGCGCCATCGCCTTGTCACGATCGAACAGCCACGACAGGATGTCGCTGGCGATCGGTGCGGCGGTATAGATATGCCCGGAATGCTCGAGCACGACCGACACCGCGTATCGCGGGGCGGCCGCCGGCGCATAGCCGATGAACAGCGAATGGTCGCGCATCCGGAACGGGATGGCGCTGTCGCCCAGCACGCCGGTGCGGCGTTCGGCCATGGTGATCCGGCGGACCTGTGCGGTCCCGGTCTTTCCGGCAAGCTCGATGCCGGGCAATCCCTGGAACCGCGAACGCCCGGCGGTGCCGCCGCCATTCACCACCGCCCAGGCCGCCTTGTGCACCGTTTCCAGCATTGCGGGATCGATCCCCATCGACGGGGCCGGCCGGTGCGGGGTGTCGAGCAGCAGCCGGGGAACGACCTCGCGCCCCTGCGCCAGTCGCGCGGCCATCACCGCCAACTGCAACGGGTTGGTCAGGACATAGCCCTGCCCGATCGATGCGTTCACCGAATCGGCGACGGTCCATTTCTGTTTGTATTTCCGCAACTTCCAAGCGCTGTCCGGCACGGTGCCATAGCGTTGCGACTGGAACGGAAGTTCGAATTTCTGGCCGAGGCCCAATTGCCGGACGGTCGGGGCGAACGCATCATAGCCGAGTTCGCGGGCCATGGTGTAGAAATAGATGTCGCAGCTTTGCGCGACCGCGCCGACCATGTCGAGCGGGCCATGACCGCCCCGTTTGTGGCAGTGGAAACGACCGGTCCCGACCTGCAACACGCCCGCGCAATTGACCCGGCGATGCGGGTCGATCCCGGCGCGAAGGATCGCCAGCGCATGCATCGGCTTGACCGTCGATCCCGGCGGATACAGCCCCTGCAGCGTCTTGTTCATCAACGGAATATGGTCGTCGTCCGACAGCATCTTCCATTCCAGCCGGCCGATGCCGTCGGAAAAGCTGTTGGGGTCGTAGGCCGGCATCGACACCATGGCCAGGACGTCCCCGGTCACGGCGTCCATGACCACTGCCGATCCCGAATTCGGGCCGAAGCGGCGCGCGGCATATTCCTGCAGGCCAAGGTCGATCGTCAGGCGGACGTTGCGCCCCTGCCTGTCGGGCCGGGTTTCCAGTTCGCGCACGATCTGGCCGCGCGCCGTGACCTCGACCCGCTTGGCGCCGGCGGTTCCGCGCAACTGGGATTCCAGTGTTTTTTCAAGACCATCCTTGCCAAGCTTGAAGCCGGGCGTGACCATCAACGGGTCGCGGGTTTCCTTGAATTGCTCGGCGGTGGCGGCCCCGACATAGCCGGTCAGGTGCGCCACCGCGGCACCCGGCGGATAGCTGCGCGAAAAGCCGCGGGTCGGCTGCACACCGGGCAGTTCGGGGAGGCGGACGCTGACCGCGGCGAAGCGTTCCCAGTCGAGATTTTCGGCGACCTGGACGGGCGTGAAATTGCCGGCGCGCTTCAGGTCGGTCTGGATGCGGGCCATGTCCTCCGCCGTCAGGGCCAGCAACTGGCGCAATTCGCCCAGCACCCGGTCGCGATCCTCCAGCCGGTCGGGGATCAGGTCGACGCGGAAATCGGTGCGGTTGTTGGCGATCGGCGCACCGTGCCGGTCGATGATCCATCCCCGCCGGGGCGGAATCATGGTCAGGTTGACGCGATTGCTCTCCGCCAGGAGGTTATAGCGCTCGTTCTCGGCGACGGACAGCCACGCCATGCGGCCGGCCAGCACGACGCCCACCGCCACCTGCGCTCCGCCCAGCACCATCGCCCGGCGGGAGAAGCTGAACGCCTGTGCGGCTTCGGTGACGATCCTGCTCATTCATCCTCGCGGCCCGCAAGCGCCGTACATAGCCGTGTCGCCGCCGGAAACAACGCCACCGATACGATTGTCTGGAACAGCAGGACGGTATCGACATGTGCCGACAGGCTGGTGGCAAAGGCGCGTCCGGCGACCAGGCACAGCGCGATCGCGCCGCCCGCCAGCAGCCAGTCCTGCCAGAAGTCGCGCGTGACGAGACGGGTATCGACCAGATCGAGCATCAGCGAGCAAAGCTGCCACAACAGCACCGCGCTGCCCAGTGGCTGGCCGCTGACCAGGTCGTCGAACATGCCCAGCGGTGCGGCTGCCCAGACGGGCAGTGCCCCGGGCCGCAACAGCCGCCATGACAGGAACATCAGCAACCCGAACGGCGGCAGGAACGGCACCGTCGCCACGACCGGCAACAGCGTGACCAATGATCCGGCGAGAATGCTGACGACCACCTTGCGCGTCAGGACGCGTTCGGCCCGGTCGTCATCAGGCCCGAGCAGCTTCATTCGGCGGCGGGCCTGGGTGTCGGCGTCGGCGAGGGGGTCGGGCGCGGCACGGGCGCGGGCAGGAACGCGCGTTCGACCAGCGCGAAGTCGAGCCCGTCGGGATCGGCGAACACGCGCGCCGGGGCGACGTCGCGCTGGCTGCGCGAAACGCGCGCGACCGGCACGCCCGGCGGATAGATGCCGCCGGTACCCGAAGTGACGAAGACATCGCCGGCCAGCAGCGGCGCGTTGACCACGCCGGCGGTGCGGACCTCGACCATGCCGTTCCCCTGTCCGGCGACGATCGCCGACAGCCCGTCGCGGGTGCGACGTACCGGCACGATGCTTTCAGGGTCGAGGATCAGCAGCACGCTGGCGGTATTGGGGCTGGTTTCGACCACGCGACCGATCAGGCCGTTGGGGCCGCGCACCGGCTGGCCACGGCGTACGCCCTGCGACGATCCGGCGTTCAGCGTGGCGAAGCGACGGGTACTGCTGGCCGAACTGTTGACGAGCCGCGCGGTGATGACCGGCGCCGCGGACCGGTCGCGCAGGGTGAGCAGGCTGCGCAACCGGGCATTTTCGCGGTTCAGCAGCCGGGCCTGCATCAAATACCGCCGCGTCGCTTCCTCGCGGGCGCGCAGGCGTCGATTTTCATCGACCGCGCCGAAATAGTCGCCGATCCCGCGGGGCACCGAAGCAACCCCGTCCCATGCCCAATCGAGCCCGGCGGAGATCGGAGTCGTCGCCTCGCGCACCGCGCCCCGCAGCGCGGCGAACGCGCGCGGGTCGATGATCGAGATCAGCAGCAGGATCGCACCGACGAGCGCGCCACTCGCCGCCAGAACATAGCCGGCGAACACGGTATATTGCGCCCGTCGCGAAAAGCCCGGACGGTGGTTGCGTGGCGGCGCCATGCCCCCGGACCCCTATGTCAGACGGCGAGCAGAACGCCCTTGTAGATCGGATCCTCGAGCGCGCGGCCGGTGCCCAGCGCCACGCAGGTCAGGGGGTCTTCCGCGACCGTCACGGGTAGGCCGGTTTCGTCGCGCAGCACTTCGTCGATACCCTGCAGCAGCGCGCCGCCGCCGGTCAGCACGATGCCCTGATCGACGATATCGGCCGCCAGTTCGGGCGCGGTGTTTTCCAGCGCGATGCGCACGCCTTCGACGATCGCGGCGACCGGTTCGGACAGCGCCTCGGCGATCTGGCCCTGATTGATCTGGATTTCCTTGGGTACGCCGTTCACGAGGTCGCGACCCTTGACGTAGATCAGCGTGCCGATGCCGTCCGCCGGCGGCTTGGCGGTGCCGACTTCCTGCTTGATCCGCTCGGCGGTGGCTTCGCCGATCAGCAGGTTGTGGTTGCGACGGACATAGCTGACGATCGCTTCGTCCATCTTGTCGCCGCCGACGCGGACGGAGGTCGAATAGGCGAGGCCACGCAGCGACAGCACGGCGACTTCGGTCGTGCCGCCGCCAATGTCCACGACCATCGAACCGATCGGTTCCGTGACCGGCATGTCGGCGCCGATCGCGGCAGCCATCGGTTCCTCGATCAGCCACACCTGCGACGCACCGGCGTTCGACGCGGCATCGCGGATCGCGCGGCGCTCGACGCTGGTCGAGCCCGAGGGCACGCAGATCACGATCTGCGGCCAGCGGATGAAGCGGCGCTGGCCATGCACCTTCTGGATGAAGTGCTTTATCATCTGTTCGGCGACGTCGAGATCGGCGATCACGCCGTCGCGCATCGGGCGAATCGCCTCGATCGAACCGGGGGTCTTGCCCATCATCAGCTTGGCGTCGTCGCCGACCGCCTTGACCCGCTTCACGCCGTTCAGCGTCTCTACCGCCACGACCGACGGTTCATTCAACACGACGCCGCGACCCCGCAGGTACACCACCGTATTGGCGGTGCCGAGGTCGATCGCCATATCATGCGACATGAACTTGAAGAAACGCGAGAAGGCCATCGATACTTCCGTCCTTGTCCGCGTGCCCGGACGCGGCGGTTCGCAGCTTGTACCTCGACCTGTCCGAACGGCTATCCGATCGGTTGCACGATGGCAGTTCCAGGTCGCGGGATGAGGTCGCTTGGGCTAGAGCGATCCCCATGTCAATACGCCGTCTCCCCGAGCATCTCGTCAACCGCATCGCTGCGGGTGAAGTGGTGGAACGCCCTGCTTCCGCGTTGAAAGAACTGGTCGAGAACGCGATCGACGCGGGCGCCGCCCGTATCCTCGTCCGTCTGGCCGGCGGAGGCATCGATCTGATCGAGGTCAGCGACGATGGCTGCGGCATGGGACCGGGCGATATGGCGCTGGCACTGGAGCGGCACGCGACGTCCAAACTGCCCGACGACCGGATCGAGGCAGTCACGACGTTGGGGTTTCGCGGCGAGGCGTTGCCGTCGATCGCGAGCGTCGCGCGCCTGTCGATCGAAAGCCGTCCGGCGGGGGCAGAGGGCTGGTTGCGCACGGTCGACAATGGGGAAGTGGTAGAGGATCGCCCCGCAGCGGTGCCGCCGGGGACGCGGATCCGGGTAGAAGGGCTGTTTGCCCGCGTACCTGCACGTCGCAAGTTCCTGCGTTCGGCCCGATCGGAATTTGCGGTCTGTGTCGATCAGGTGCGCCGCCTGGCCATGGCGCGTCCCGACATCGCGTTCACGCTGGAACATGACGGGCGGCGGGTCATAGGGGTGCAGGCGGGGGAGTCGCGGCCCGAACGTGTCGCCGCCCTGACCGACCGGGCGCTTGCCGCCAACTCGGTCGGGCTCGACTGGGCGCGCGACGGCATGCGGCTGGGCGGGGTTGCCGGGCTGCCGACCTTTCATCGCGGCATCGCCGACCACCAGTATCTGTTCGTCAACGGCCGCCCGGTCAGGGACCGGTTGCTGTCCGGCGCGGTGCGCGGTGCCTATGCCGAGATGCTGGCACGCGATCGTCATGCGGTGGTGGCGCTCTTTCTCGACGTCGATCCGGACCTCGTCGACGTGAACGTCCATCCCGCCAAGACCGAGGTGCGGTTCCGCGATCCGGCGGCGGCGCGCGGGCTGATCGTCGGCGGATTGCGCCGCGCGCTCGATGAAGCAGGCTTCCGTGCGGTGCAACGACCGGCAGGGGATGCGATGGCAGCGTGGACGACCGAGCCGACGACGGCCGCGCCTTCAGAGTCGGCACCGCTGGCCGAACCGGCCGTGTCGCCCGGCTTTGCGTTTCACGACCGCCGGCCGACCTTCTTTGCGCCACCGCCGCTGGCCCGTGCCGAGGTCGCGACCGAACCGCCCCCCGCCTCGACGCAATTCCCCCTGGGCGCGGCGCGCGGGCAGGTGGCGCGGACATATATCGTTGCCGAGGCGGAGGACGGCCTGGTGCTGGTCGACCAGCATGCGGCGCACGAACGACTGGTGCTGGAACGCATGCGGGCGGCGATGGCCAGCGGTGGCGTCGCGCGCCAGGCGCTGTTGATCCCCGAAGTGGTCGAGCTGGACGAGGTCGCCTGCGACGCATTGGAGGACAGGGCGGGCGAGCTGGCGGAGTTCGGGCTGGAGCTGGAGCGGTTCGGACCGCGCGCGATGCTGGTGCGCGCGACGCCGGCCATGTTGGGACAGGGCGATGTGATCGGCCTCGTCACCGATCTGGCCGATGAGATCCGCGCGCATGATGCGGCACTGTCGCTCAGCGAACGGATCGACCATGTCGCGGCGACGATGGCCTGCCACGGGTCGGTCCGCGCCGGGCGGGTGTTGTCGGTCGCCGAGATGAACGCCCTGCTGCGCGAGATGGAGGTCACGCCGCATTCGGGGCAGTGCAATCATGGTCGCCCGACCTGGATCAAACTGGCGCATGGCGACATCGAGAAGCTGTTCGGCCGGAAATAGGAAGCTGACATGAAATTTACCGAAGCCGCCGGGGCGAATGCGACAGACACGCTGCGCGTACTCGGCCGCCCCACCGACCGCATCGAAGGCCCGTTGAAGGTCAGCGGGCGCGCGACCTACGCGGCGGAGTTCGATATTCCCGGCACGGTGCATGGTGTCGTCGTCGGCACCACCATCGCGACCGGGCGGATCGTGTCGATCGATGTCGGCGACGCGCTTGCGGTGCCCGGCGTGCTTGGGGTGGTCACGCACGAAAATGCCGGCAAGCTCGGCATCGGTGACGATCACAAGGTGTCGATGCTGGCCGGGCCGCGGGTCGATCATCTGGGGCAGGCGGCGGCGCTGGTGGTGGCGGAGGGTTTCGAAATTGCACGCGCGGCAGCGCGGCTGGTGCGGATCGACTATGCCGCGAATGATGGCGCGTTCGATCTGGCGAAGGCGGCGCGTGCCGGTGCCGAGAAGCCGTTCCGTTCGAACGGGCATGGCGGTTTCGACCGCGCCTTTGCCGATGCACCGGTACAGGTGGATGCGACCTACACCACCCCCGATCACGCGCATGCGATGATGGAGCCCTATGCCTCGATCGCGGCGTGGGAGGGGGATCGTCTGACGCTGTGGACCGCGAACCAGATGGTCGACTGGGCGGCCCGCGACATGGCGAAGATTCTGGGCATGCCCAGGGAAAGTGTGCGGATCATCGCGCACCATATCGGCGGCGGGTTCGGCGGCAAGCTGTGGGTTCGCGCCGATGCGGTGCTGGCGGCGGTCGCCGCGCGGCAACTGGGCAGGCCGGTCAAGGTCGTTCTCACCCGCCACCAGATGTTCAACAATACGACCCATCGGTCGTCGACCATCCAGCGGTTGCGCCTGGGGGCGGATCGCGGTGGGCGGTTGCAGGCGATCGCGCATGAAAGCTGGTCGGGCGACCTGCCCGGCGGCAGTCCGGAAGGAGCCGGCGCGCAGACCCGGCAATTGTACGCCGCACCCAACCGGCGGGTCGTCGAATGGCTGGCCGAGCTGAACCTGCCCGAATCCAGCGCGATGCGGGCGCCGGGCGAGGCGGTCGGCATGATGGCGATCGAAGCGGCGATGGACGAACTTGCCGAAAGACTGTCGATCGATCCGGTCGAGCTGCGCATCCTGAACGACACGCAGGTCGATCCGGAACAGCCGGAGCGCCGCTTTTCGCATCGCGACCTGGTCGGTTGTCTGCGCGAAGGCGCCGAACGGTTCGGCTGGAGCGCGCGCAGCGCGACGCGCGGGCAGCGGCGCGACGGGCGCTGGCTGATCGGCATGGGAATGGCGGCGGCGTATCGCGGCAACATGGTGGTCAGGTCGGCGGCGCGGGTCGCGCTCGCGGGTGACGGGCAAGTGACCGTCACGACCGACATGACCGACATCGGCACCGGCAGCTATACGATCCTGGCACAGACCGCGGCCGAGATGCTGGGCGTCGATCTCGATCGGGTAACGGTCCGGCTGGGGGATTCGAATTATCCGGTATCGGCCGGATCCGGCGGACAGTTCGGCGCGAACAGCTCGACCGCCGGGGTCTATGCCGCCTGTGTCGGGCTGCGCGACAGGATCGCGGAGGCGGTCGGGTTCGAAGCGGCGACGGCACGGTTCGCCGACGGTCGGATATGGTCGGGCAACAAGTCGGTCGCACTGGGCGAGGCGGCGGGCGGCGCGGGAATCGAGGTCGAGGACAGGATCGAATTCGGCGACCTGACGAAAAGGTTCGTCCAGGCGACGTTCGGCGCCCATTTCGTCGAAACAGGCGTCGATGCCGATACCGGCGAGATACGCGTCCGGCGGATGCTGGGCGTGTTTGCCGCCGGACGGATCCTGAACCCGAAGGCGGCGCGCAGCCAGATACTGGGTGCGATGACGATGGGGGTGGGCGCGGCGCTGACCGAGGAACTGGTGGTCGATCCGCGGATGGGGGGCTTCATCAACCACGATCTGGCCGAATATCATGTGCCGACCCATGCCGACATTCCGCATCAGGAGGTCGTGTTCCTTGACGAAGAGGACCCATATTCTTCACCGATGAAGGCGAAGGGGGTCGGCGAACTCGGCATCTGCGGCGTCGGCGCGGCAGTCGCGAACGCCGTCTATAATGCGACCGGCGTTCGGGTGCGGGACTATCCCATCACGCTGGACAAGGTGCTGGCCGGGCTGGGATGAGCCCCTGTTCGTCATCCCTGCGCAGGCGGGGATGACGACGTCGGGCAGTCGCGATGCGAACGGGTTCGCCATCCCGACCTGCGCCGGGATGACGAGACAGGTCAGGCGGCGACCAGCCGGCGCTCGGCCAGTTCGTCGTTGAGCATTTCCGCCAGCAGGAACGCCAGTTCGAGGCTCTGCCCGGCGTTGAGGCGTGGATCGCAATGGGTGTGGTAGCGATCGGCCAGCGCCTGTTCGGTGACGGCGATCGCGCCGCCGGTGCATTCGGTGACGTTCTGCCCGGTCATCTCCGCATGGATGCCGCCGGCATGGCTGCCCTCGGCACGGTGGACGGCGAAGAAGCCGCGCACCTCGGCAAGGATGCGGTCGAACGGACGCGTCTTGTACCCGGTCGTTGCCTTGATCGTATTGCCATGCATCGGGTCGCACGACCAGATGACCGGATGGCCTTCGCGCTGGACCGCGCGGACCAGCTTGGGCAGGCCGGCCTCGATCTTGTCATGGCCATAGCGCGTGATGAGCGTCATCCGGCCTGCGACGCGGTTCGGATTGAGCGTGTCCAGCATCCGCAGCAGCGCATCCGGTTCCAGCGTCGGGCCGCATTTGATACCGATCGGATTGCCGATGCCGCGCAGGAATTCGACATGCGCCGATCCGTCGAAACGGGTGCGGTCGCCGATCCAGAGGAAGTGGGCGGACGTGTCGTACCAGTCGCCGGTCAGCGAATCCTGCCGGGTCAGCGCCTGTTCGTAGGGCAGCAGCAGCGCTTCGTGGCTGGTATAGAAGCTGGTGGCCTTCAACTGCGGCACGCTGTCGGCGTCGATGCCGCAGGCGGCCATGAAGTCGAGCGCCTCGCCGATGCGGTCGGCGACGTCGGCATATTTCTTTGCCCAGGGGGAGCGGCCCATGAAATCATGGGTCCAGCGATGCACCTGATGCAGATTGGCATAGCCGCCGGTCGCGAAGGCGCGCAGCAGGTTGAGCGTCGCCGCCGCCTGCGAATAGGCGCGGATCATCCGCTGCGGATCGGGCACGCGCCCTTCGGCGGTGAAGGCGATGTCGTTGATATTGTCGCCGCGATAGCTGGGCAGTTCGACGCCGTCGATCACCTCGGTATCGGCCGAGCGGGGCTTGGCGAACTGGCCGGCCATGCGCCCGACCTTCACCGTCGGCAGCTTCGACGCGAAGGTCAGCACCACCGCCATCTGGAGGATGACGCGGAAGGTGTCGCGGATGTAATTGGGATGGAACTCGGCAAAGCTTTCCGCGCAGTCGCCGCCCTGCAGCAGGAACGCGCGCCCTTCGGCCACTTCGGCAAGTTCGGCGGTCAGGCTGCGGGCTTCGCCGGCAAAGACCAGCGGCGGATAGCTGGCAAGCTGCGCCGTCGTCGCGTCCAGCGCGGTGCGATCAGGATAGGTGGGGAGCTGGCGCGCTTCGGCGGTGGTCCAGCTATCGGGGGCCCAGTTGGCGGCCATGGCGTGTTCCATCAAGTCAGTTCGGGCAATTCCCATGCGCGAAACCGACCGTTCGCGCAATGAAGGAAAGGTTGGCCGGCCCGATCGACTGCTTCGATCAGCCGTAGCGGTGATGGAATTCCTCATTGTCCATGACAAGGTAGCGGATCGCGTCGATCAGCGCCCACACGCCGGTGACGAGCAGGCCGACGACGGTACATGTCAGCAGCAGCATGACGATGCCCGACCCGGCCCTGCCAAGATAGAAACGGTGGATCCCGAGCGTGCCGAGGAAGAAGGCGAACAATATGGCGGCGATCTTGTCCTTGCGCGGGCGGGGGTGGCGATCGTCGTTCGCCGGACGGAGCGCGGCGGTGCCGGGGACGTGGTAGATGCGCAGCGCCCGGCCGTTCGAGGTTTCGAAATCGACCTGTGCGCCGACCGACGGGCCGATGCGGTCGCTCCAGTCGTCGGGCTGGAACCAGTAGCGCTGCCCGTCGTCGCCGGCGATCCGCCCCTCGCGTCCGTCCCGATCGACGCCCAGCACCTGTCCCCGCATATCGTCCCCCGATGATTCGTGGGGCCGATATGGGGGCGAAGCGAAGAGCGTAGCAAGGGGGAAGCCGCAGGCCGGCCTTGCCCCGACCGGCGCTCAGCCCAGCATCGGGCGCCAGTCCCAACCCAGCGGATCGCCGTCCATCACCTCGACACCCGCCGTGGTCAGTTCGTCGCGGATCGCGTCGCTCGCGGCGAAATCGCGGGCGGCGCGCGCCTTCTTGCGGTCGGCAAGGCGTGCCTCGATCGTCGCTGCGTCGAGCATCGCGTCGGCCGGGCGCACGCGCAGGTCGGCACGCTCGATCGTCGCCAGCCCCAGCCCCAGCACCGCGTCGAAATCGGCCAGCGCCGCCAGCCGGTCGGCAGGCGTCAGCTTCTTGTCGGCGAGCAGTTCGTCGAGCACCGGCAGCGCGCGCGGCGTGTTGAGGTCGTCGGACACGGCAAGGTCGAGCCGTTCGCGATAGGCCGCCGCCTTGCCCGCATCGCCTTCGCCGCTCGCACGCATGCGCAGGGCGACGACGGTCATCGCCAGCCGCTTCAACCGGGTCAGCGCCGCGATCAGGTTTTCCGGCGAGAATTCGAGTTCGGAACGATACTGCGCCGACAGGCACATCAGCCGATAGGCGAGCGGATGCACGCCCGCGTCGATCAGCGTCTGCAAGGTCGTGAAGCCGCCCTTCGACTTCGACATCTTCCCCGATCGGTCGACGAGGAAGTTGTTGTGCAGCCAGAAGGCGGCACCGCTGTCGCCGCAGCCGCACCATGCCTGGTTCTGCGCGATCTCGTTCGGGTGGTGGATTTCGCGATGGTCGATGCCGCCGGTATGGATATCGAACGGGCTGCCGAGATATTTGATGCTCATCACCGAGCATTCGAGGTGCCAGCCCGGCGCGCCGCGGCCCCAGGGGGAGTCCCATTCCATCTGCCGGCTTTCGCCCGCCGGGGTCTTGCGCCAGATCGCGAAGTCCTGCGGATGGCGCTTGCCCGCCACCGGATCGATGCGGCCCTCGCCGGCATCGTCATGCCCGCCGGCCAGCGCGCCGTAATCGGGGACGGTGGTGCTGTCGAAATAGAGACCGCTGTCCAGCTCGTAGCAATGCCCGGGCGCGATCTGTTCGGCAAAGGCGATCATCTCGGCGATGTGATCGGTGGCGACCGACCAGCGCGTGGGATCGTCGATGTTCAGGTCGCGCAGATTGCCCTTGAACGCTGCCGTATAATGCGCGGCGACGTCCCAGATCGACTCGGCGCGGGCCTTTGCCGCCGCCTCCATCTTGTCGTCGCCGGCATCGGCGTCGGACGTCAGGTGGCCGACATCGGTGATGTTGATGACATGGGTGAGCGGATAGCCCTTCCACCGCAGCACCCGGCTGAGCGTATCGGTGAAGACATAGGCGCGCAGGTTGCCGATATGCGCATAGTTGTAGACGGTCGGCCCGCAGGAATAGACGCGCACCCCCTTTGCCGGGTCGAGCGGTTCGAAACGCTGAAGGCTGCGGGTCAGCGAATTGTGAAGCGTGAGCGGGGCACCGTACATGGCCGAGCGTGTAGCGCGATGCGCCCCATCTGCAAATCCGGGCCGTTGACCGGCAAAAGTCCGTTGCGTCATGGAACGGCGGACGATGCAGGCGGTTGGGGCTGTATCGGATGAAAAGAACCGTCCGATCAACATCTTATCATGGATCAATCAGCCGGATCGGCGATCCGGCGGACGGGAGAGCATGGCCATGGCCGAACCCGAATTGCCCGGCGACGTCGTGCGCGACGACGCGCCAGCCTTCACGTCGAAGGACAAGGGCGAACGCGGCAGCGCCGCACCGAACGGCGAATCGTCGGTGTCCGGTGTCGCGGTGACGATCAACCGCCCTGCCGCCGAACTGTATGCCTATTGGCGCGATTTCGGAAACCTTGCCACCTTCATGCTCAATGTCGAAGGCGTGGAGGTACGTGACGACAAGAGGTCGCACTGGAAGGTCGCCGGCCCCAACGGCACCTATGCATGGGACGCCGTCGTCACCGAGGATGTCCCGGACCAGCGGATCGGCTGGCGGGCCGAGCATGGCGACGTGCCGAACAGTGGTTGGGTATCGTTCGTGCCGGCAGCCCCCGGACGCGGCACGGTAGTCACGGCGATGATCGCCTATTCGCCGCCCGCCGGCATCGTCGGCAAGCTGGTCGCCAAGGTGACGCAGAAGGAACCTGCGATCCAGGCCCGGCGCGATCTGCGCCGTTTCAAGCAGTTGATGGAAACCGGCGAGATCGCCACGACCACGCCGCCCAACCGCGAACCCAAATCTTAGAACGAGAGGAATTGCCGGATGCGCGCACTCACCTGGCACGGCAAGCATGACGTACGCGTCGACACCGTCCCCGATCCCGAGATCATCAATCCCCGCGACGCGATCATCAAGATCACGTCGACGGCGATCTGCGGGTCCGACCTGCACCTGTACGACGGCTATATCCCGACGATGCAGGCGGGCGACATCCTCGGCCATGAGTTCATGGGCGAGGTGGTCGATACCGGCCCGAAATCGACGCTGCGAAAGGGGCAGCGCGTCGTCGTGCCCTTCGTCATCGCCTGCGGCAGTTGCTATCATTGTTCCAAACAGCAATTCTCCGGCTGCGACAACGGCAACCCGGCCGATAATCAGGATATCGCGCAGGAATTGTGGGGACAGGTCGCGCCCGGCCTGTTCGGGTACAGCCACATGACCGGCGGCTATCCGGGCGGACAGGCGGAATATGTTCGCGTGCCGTTCAGCGATGTCGGCCCGATCGTGATCCCCGACGGGGTCGACGACGACAAGGTGCTGTTCCTGTCCGACATCCTGCCGACCGGATGGATGGCGGCGGAAAACGCCGATATCGAGGAGGGCGACATCGTCGCCGTGTGGGGCTGCGGTCCGGTGGGGCTGTTCGCGATCCAGTCGGCGCTGCTGATGGGCGCGCACCGGGTGATCGCGATCGATCATTTCCCGCACCGGCTGAGCCTTGCAAAGGGCTTGGGGGCGGAGGTCCTCAATTTCGAGGAAACCGACATCTACGACGCGCTGATGACGATGACCGGCGGGATCGGCCCCGATGCGGTGATCGACAGCGTCGGCCTCGAAAGCCACGGGCTGTTCGTCGACAATATCGTCGATCAGATCAAGGCATCGACGTTCCTCGGGACCGACCGGCCGCACGCGCTGCGACAGGCGATCATTGCCTGCCGCAAGGGCGGGCGGGTGTCGGTGCCGGGCGTATATGGCGGGATGATCGACAAGTTTCCGTTCGGCGCGCTGATGGAAAAGGGACTGACGCTCAAGACCGGGCAGACGCATGTGCAGCGCTACCTTCCGGCACTGCTCACCGCGATCATGGAGGACAGGATCGACACGACCTTCATGATTTCCGACCGGATGGCGCTGGAGGACGCGCCCGAAGGCTACCGGAAATTCCATGACGAGCAGAATGCCTGTACCAAGGTGGTGCTGAAGCCCGACTGGGCGAAGGGAGCATGACCGCGGCGAACAGGCTGGCGGTCATCACCGGCGCCTCCACCGGCATCAGCCATGAACTGGCAAGGATTGCCGCGCCGGGATGATGGATACGCCGGTCGGGCAGGATACATCGAAGGAAGACCCGGCGAAGACCGCGCGCGACGGCTGGGACGCGGTGATGGCCGGATCGGCACACATCGTGTCTGGCGCCATGAACAAGGTGCAGGCGGCGCTGAGCCATATCACACCCGACAGCGTACTGGCCGCGCAGCATGGCCGGATGGCGAAGCCCGACGGCGAATAGCCGTTCGGGTCAGGACGAGGCACGGATGCCGGCGACTATCCCGGGACCGCCGGTATCCTCGTCGCTCCGTCGGGCGAGCGACGCGTATCGCCGAACCGTCGCTATCGCCCGCCGGATGATCCGCTGATCGCAATGGCCCGCGACCCTCGCCGTCGGTTCGCCATGGGTCGGGAGGACGGCATCGACCTCGAACCAGCAGGGGCAAGGCCCTCGGCGCCGACTGCGGCATGGGCTCGCGTCGGCGCGGGGCGGATACCGGCCCGAAGGTCGAAACAGGGGCCGATCGCGCGGGAACAGGGCGCCGCTACCGTGGCGGAAACGAGCCGGTCCTTGCCTTCGCCCCTGCTCCTCGCGACCGGGTTTCCTGCATCCTGATCGAGCGAACGCCGGCAAGACGCGCGTGGTCCATGGTGCTGGCGCCACCGCGCACGGCGCGATACCGATGTCGCAATCACCCTCCGGAAAGGCCGTCCCATGTCCATGACGCTTGCCCTGCTCCTGCTGCAGGCCGCTGCCGCACCCTGCACGTCGGTCGTGCCGCCGCCGCCCGAACTGGCGGGATGGGCGCAGCCGCGCGCGATCGATGCCGGCGGCGATTCGGTACTTACCCCCGGCGTCGCAGTCCGGGCCAGGCTGGTGCCGCAGGCGACGCTGCGCCTTGCGGTGAAGCCGGAAAGATCCGGCGACGCTGCTGGCCATGGCGGCATCTTCCGCTTCGTTACGACGCAGCCCGGCCGGTATCGCGTGGCGTTGGGCGGCGGGGCGTGGATCGATGTCGTGGATGGCACCCATGGCGTCGCGTCGGTCGATCACGGTCATGGCCCGGCGTGCAGCGGCATCCGGAAAATGGTGGATTTCGACCTGCCGGCAGGTACGCATGTCGTGCAGATCACGGGAAGCCGCGAGGATAGCCTGACGATGATGGTGGCCCGCCTGCCGCGTTGATGCGACCGCCGATCAGCCGAGCGTTGGAGGCGCGACCGGGAATCGAACCCGGGTGCAAGGATTTGCAGTCCTCTGCGTCACCACTCCGCCATCGCGCCTCGATACGGTGGGAGGCGGGCA
>QFNF01000019.1 GCA_003240755.1 Sphingomonas hengshuiensis
TATTTCTCGAACAGCCGGTTCATGATGCCGGTGCCGCGCGTGTCCGACAGGAATTCGCCGTGATAGCCGATCAGACCGCGCGACGGTGCCGAGAAGGTGATGCGCGTCTTGCCGCCGCCCGACGGGCGCATGTCGGTCATCTCGGCCTTGCGCTGGTTCATCTTGTCGACGACCGTGCCCGAAAATTCCTCGTCCACGTCGATCACGACGGTTTCGTACGGCTCGGTCTTGCCGCCATTCTCGTCCTCGCCGAACAGCACGCGCGGCCGCGAGATGCCCAGTTCGAAACCTTCGCGGCGCATCGTCTCGATCAGCACGCCCAGTTGCAGTTCGCCGCGCCCGGCGACTTCGTAGCTGTCGCGATCCGACGCTTCCGTCACCTTGACCGCCACGTTGGATTCGGCTTCGCGGAACAGGCGGTCGCGGATCATGCGCGACGTCACCTTGCTGCCCTCGCGCCCCGCCATCGGCGAATCGTTCACCGCGAACCGCATCGACAGCGTCGGCGGATCGATCGGCTGCGCGTGCAGCGGCTCGGTGACGGTCGTGTCGCAGATGGTGTTGGCGACGGTCGCGACGGTCAGGCCGGCAAGGCTGATGATGTCCCCCGCCTTCGCCTCGTCGACCGGTACGCGGTCGAGGCCGCGGAACGCCATGATCTTCGACGCGCGACCGGCTTCGATCACGTTGCCGTCATTGTCGAGCGCGTGGATCGGCTGGTTCAGCTTCACCGTGCCCGAATTGACGCGGCCGGTCAGGATGCGGCCGAGGAAGTTGTCGCGGTCGAGCAGCGTCACCAGGAAGGTGAACGGGGCGTCGACATCCAGCGCGGGCGGCGGGACATGGCTGACGATCGTCTCGAACATCGGCTGCAGCGTGCCCTCGCGCGCGTCCATGTCGGTCGAGGCATAGCCGTTGCGGCCCGACGCATAGAGCACCGGGAAATCGAGCTGCTCGTCATTCGCGTCGAGCGACACGAACAGGTCGAACACCTCGTCCAGCACTTCCTGGATGCGCGCGTCGCTGCGGTCGACCTTGTTGACCACCACGATCGGCTTCAGGCCCAGCGCCAGCGCCTTGCCGGTCACGAACTTGGTCTGCGGCATCGCGCCTTCCGACGAATCGACCAGCAGCACGACGCCGTCGACCATCGACAGGATGCGTTCCACCTCGCCGCCGAAATCGGCGTGGCCCGGCGTGTCGACGATGTTGATGCGCACCGCTTCGCCACCCGCCGGCGGCACCCACTCGACCGAGGTCGGCTTGGCGAGGATGGTGATCCCGCGCTCCTTTTCGAGGTCGTTCGAATCCATCGCGCGTTCCTCGACGCGCT
Organism: Sphingomonas hengshuiensis; assembly: GCA_003240755.1. Lineage (GTDB taxonomy): Bacteria > Pseudomonadota > Alphaproteobacteria > Sphingomonadales > Sphingomonadaceae > Sphingomonas > Sphingomonas hengshuiensis_A. The sequence continues at coordinate 1,334 of QFNF01000019.1, forward strand.
GGTTGTCGCGGAACGTGCCGGACTGGCGGAACAACTGATCGACGAGCGTGGTCTTGCCGTGATCGACGTGGGCGATGATCGCCACGTTGCGAAGGCTCATGGTATTTCCTGGATCATGCGGGAGTGCAATTGGCCGCGCGCTTAGCGTATTTCGTGCGAAACCGGAAGTCCCCCCTTTGCTGCGTTGCGGCGTGAGCGGATGCCCCTTCGCTGCGGATAGCTGTATTATTCCAACAGCACACTTGAACCGCCCCCCGTTCCCCGCCATCAATGGAGGAAGACCGTTGGAGGATGTATGGCGACGCAGACGACCGATGAGCCCGCGCTGGTGCTGACCCCGCCTGATCCGGTGCCGACCGTCGCGCCGGCGAAGGCCGCCGGGCTGGTACCGGTCGACGATACCAAGCGCACCGAACTGCAGCGCCGCGTCGACGACTTCATCGACCAGTTGGTGGCGCAGGACGCGAACTCGCCCGAATTCGGCAAGCGGGTCGATGCGATCAGCAACCTTGGCGCGCGCGAGATCCGCGAGGCGGCGGGCCAGTCGAACCGCTTCCTCGACCGTCCGGTCAAGGCGATGGACCAGGAATCGGGCGTCGGCGCCGATCTCGCCCAACTGCGCCGGACGATCGAGGATCTCGATCCCGGCCGGCAGGGCAATCTGCTCGAGCCGAAGAAGCTGTTCGGCATGATCCCGTTCGGCAACAAGGTCCGCGACTATTTCGACGGGTACAAGTCGGCGCAAAGCCACATCGCCTCGATCCTGAAGCGACTGCAGTCGGGCAAGGACGAGCTGTTGATGGACAATGCCGCCATCGACACCGAACGCGCCAATCTGTGGACCGCGATGGGCCGGCTCGAACAGATGATCTATCTGTCGAAGGAGATGGACGGCAAGCTGGAGGACAAGGCCAACGAGCTGGACCACACCGACCCGGCCAAGGCCAAGGCGATCCGCGAAACCGCGCTGTTCTATGTCCGCCAGCGCAGCCAGGACCTGCTGACGCAGATGGCGGTGACGGTGCAGGGCTATCTCGCGCTCGATCTGGTCAAGAAGAACAATGTCGAACTGGTCAAGGGCGTCGACCGCGCCAGCACCACCACGGTCGGCGCGCTGCGCACCGCCGTCACGGTCGCGCAGGCGCTGACCAACCAGAAGCTGGTGCTCGAACAGATCACCGCGCTCAACACCACCACCGCCAACATCATCGATTCCACCGGCAAGCTGCTCCGCTCGCAGACCGCGACGATCCATGAACAGGCCGCCGCCTCGACGATCCCCGTCGAGGTGCTGCAACGCGCGTTCCAGAACGTCTATGACACGATGGACGCGATCGACACCTTCAAGCTCAAGGCGCTCGATTCGATGAAGACCACCATCGGCACGCTGTCGAACGAAGTCGAGAAGTCGAAGGGCTATATCGCTCGGGCCGAAGGCGCATCGCAGAATGCGGCGGGTGGCGAGACGTTCAAGCTGGAGGCGATGTAACGCGATGTCGCGCAGCGACGACGTCCTCGAACGCGCCAATCTGACGCTGGAGCGCGCGCGCGAACGCCACGGCGCCGTGGCGCCCCGTGCCCGCCGCCGGCGCGAGGCGGAGGTGCTGCGCCGCCTCGGCCGCATCGCTGCCGCCGACGGCGCGATCATCGTCGCCGCGCTGGTCATCGGCTGGTTCGTGCCGCTGGGACTGGGCGGAGCGATGATCGTCATGGCGCTGCTGATCGCCGCCACCGCACTGTTCGCGCTGATGCCGGTCACGCGCGAGGTCGCGGTCGAACAACTGGTCCAGGCGCCGATCAAGTCGCTGCCGTCGCAGACCGAACGCTGGCTCGCGACGCAACGCCCCGCCCTCCCCGCACCCGCCATCACGCTGGCCGACGCGATCGGGGTAAAGCTCGACACGCTCTCCGCCCAGCTCGCGACCCTGCCCGACGACGAACCGGCGGCGGCCGAAGTGCGCAAGCTGGTCGGCGAACAGCTCCCCGAACTGGTGCGCGGCTATCAGCGCGTTCCCGAACCGCTGCGCCGCGTCGAACGCAACGGCCGCACGCCCGACCAGCAACTGGTCGACGGGCTGAAGATCATCGACGACGAAATCGCGGCGATGACCCGCCAACTTGCGCAGGGCGACCTCGACAGCCTCGCGACGCGGGAACGATTCCTGCAGATCAGGTATCAGGGGGAGGAGTGACCGGGTCGGCGAAGATACAGCACCCCGCTACCAAAGTCGACGACCGCTCGGTTCGCGATCAGGAAATCGGCACCCAACATTCCCCCGTTGCCATCCTCCGGGGACCGGGGCTTGCTCATATAGGCTGCATTGTCGAGCACACCTGCATCGGCGATCGGCGTTGACCGCCATGGTCCAATCGTCAGCGTGATCGGTCGCCGCGTGGCATAGGTCGACACTTTCGCGCCACGCGGTCCGTAATCGTCGTTGATGACCACCCCCAGTTCGACGCCGGCGGCGCGCGCGAAGGTCTGGTCGATCGTCAGGCCGGCGACGGTGCTGACCGTCATCGGGCGGGTGGTCGCTTCCAACGTAACCGCCACCGTGTAGCGCCCGTCTGCGTTGCGCCGCATCGGGATTGCCCGATACCCTTGGCCGACTAGCGTTCGTCGCAATCGGATGCCGTCCTTGGCCGAACTGTCAAGAACGATCCGATGTCGGGGATAGTCGATCACGAGACGCCGCGCCGCGATCCAGTCCAACCCGAGCATACCGGTAGACTGCTCCCCCGGTGTCTCGAACACCGAAACCGCCACATCGGAATAGGTCCGCGACCCCACCTGCAGCCGCGGCAGAACGCCTTCATCCCGCCCTAGCACACTGACCTTGCCCGGTCCTTCGATCCCGAAATCACCGCTATGCCGGACGATACTGACCGCCGCCCTGCGCGCTACATCATGCGGCAACTGCGCGGAGAAGCCGGCGTTCGAATGGATCACCATCTTGAAGGGATGGTCATTCAACCGAACTGCGACGACGGGCCTCTTCCCATAGATTTCTTCGATAGCGAAGGGCAGCACGACGGGGGACACCGTTCGCGACGACGCGCAAAACGCAGGCGCGCCAAACGCAAAAGCGGCGATCACCACCATCCGGACCATCGTCATATATCGTACGCCCCCATGCTCCGGACGAATGTATAGTTCCACACCATCGGCCGACAAGACGGATCATAGCGCCGTTTGTATCGGCAAAGGGCCAAGCGAACAGACGCGTGGACCCCGGTCGCGGTATCACTCCCTGAACCGTTCGACGTCCCACCGGTGCCGCTGTACCATGACCGACGGCACCGCCCGCCCCCGCCCGTCGCGCGAAGGTCGAAAGCGGAAGGCGCGTTCGATCTGGACGCAGGTCGCGATGTCGATCGCGCGATTGCCGCTCGACCGCCGGATGCGGCAGTCGCTGGCGCGGCCGTTCGGCTCGACGACATAGTCGACCTCGACCGCCCCCTCGAAGCCGTTCTCCTCCAGCTCGGGCGGCAGCCGCGCGCCCTGCAGCGATCCGCCGATCTGCTCGGGCGGGGTATCGCCCCCGCCGCCCCCGTCGCCATCGCCCGCGCCACCGCTACCCAGCCCGTCACCGGTCCCGCCGGCGCCGGTCCCCGGCCCGACCGTATCGGTCGCGCCCGACGAGGCATCGTTGCCCGGCCCGGCGACCGGCGCGGTGACGACCGGCGGCGGCACCGGCAACGGCACGACCGGCGGCGGCGCGACGATCTCGGTCGCCTTCGACCGGATATTGGGCGGCGCGGCGCGCCCCTCGGGCCGGCCCTGCCGTACGACCTGCGGCACCGGCGGCGGGGGCGGCGGATCGGGTGGCGGCGGCAGGATGTCGAACGTCGCCAGCGCACTCTGCGCCGTCCGCGCCACATCCACCCCCAGCCCGACGATCAGCGCCCAGCCGAGCAGGACATGCAGCAGGACCGCCACGCCCATCGCGCCGATGCGGCTCCGGTCCGGCAGGGTGGTCGTCATCGCCATCGTGCTGGCACAACGCCGATGAACGGCGGCCGATCCGTGCCCTGCCGATCGGCCGCGTCCCCGCCTTCGCGGGGATAGAGGAAGCGAGCCTACCGCTTGCCCAGCGCGACGATCGCGCGGTCGCGCAATCGCTCGACCGCCGCGGCGTGGATGCCGGGCGCCGCCGCCATCACGCCGAAGAATTGCGGGCGGGGCTGGTTGAAGCGCAGCTTGCGGCCGATCGCATCGGTCACGGTCGCCCCCGCCTCGCGCGCGATCAGGATGCTCGCCGCCACGTCCCATTCATTGCCCCAGCGCAGCGTGGCGAGGAAGTCGGCCTCGCCCGCCGCGACCATCGCCATGCGCAGCGCGATCGAATTGGGCTTGGCCACCATCGCCAGGTCGCGATCGGCCTTGGGCAGCGCATCGACCGGCGTGCGACTGCCGGCGAAGTCGACACGCGGGCTGACCGCCAGCCGTTCGCCATTGCGGCGCGCGCCCTGCCCGGCGGCGGCGGTCCAGCGCTGCCGCCGCACCGGTGCGTCGAGCACGCCCAGCACCGGCTGCCCATCCACGATCAGCGCGACCGACACCGCCCAGCCGTCGCGTCCGCGAACATAGTCGCGCGTGCCGTCGATCGGGTCGACGATCCACACCATCCGCCGCGCCAGCCGCACCGCGTCGTCGGCGCTCTCCTCCGACAGCCACCCCGCCTGCGGCAGCAGCGCCGTCAGCCGCCGATGCAGCAGCCGGTCGACCGACAGGTCGATCTCGCACACCGGATTGCCCGGTGCCTTTTCCCATGTCTGGAAGTCCCCGCGCCAGCTCGCCAGCGCCAGCGCCGCCGCCTCGGCGGTGATCGCCGTCACCTGGTCGAGCAGCGCCGCCTCAGCCACCCGCCACCGTCATGCCATCGACCCGGATCGTCGGCACGTTGACGCCCTGCCGATGCTCGAGATCGCCCGCAGCGGTGATCGACGCCAGCATCGGCCGCAGATTCCCGGCGATGGTGATGCCCGACACCGGGCGCGTCACCTCGCCCCGTTCGATCAGGAAACCCGACGCGCCGCGGCTGTAATCGCCGGTCACGCCGTTCACCCCCTGCCCGATCAGCTCGGTCACGAGCACCCCGCGCCCGATCGCGCCGATCATCGCCTCGCGCGTGCCCGCCCCGCCGGCCAGATGGACGTTGCCGGTCGTCACCCCCGGCGGGCCGCCGATGCCGCGCGCGGCATGGCCGGTCGGCTCCAGCCCCAGTTGCCGCGCCGACGCGCTGTCGAGCAGCCAGGTCTGCAGCACGCCGCGTTCGACCAGCGCCATCGGCGACACCGGCAGCCCCTCGCCATCGAACGGCCGGGCGCGCAGGCCATGCGGGCGGTGCGGATCGTCGATGATCGACAGCCCCTCGGGCAGGATCGCATGGCCCAGGCTGTCGCGCAGGAAGCTGGTCCCGCGCGCGATCGACGGGCCGGAGATCGCGCCCAGCACATGGCCGATCAGGCTGCTGCCGACACGCGGGTCGAACACCACCGGCATCGCCCCGCCATCGATCCCGACCGGGTTCAGCCGCGCGACCGCCCGCTCGCCCGCGCGCCGTCCGACCGTCTCGGGTGGCTCCAGCATGGTGCGGTGGCGCGCCGAATGATGGGCATGGTCGCGCTGCATCCCCGCGCCCTCGCCCGCCAGCACGCTTGCCGAAATGCCGTGGCTGGTGACGGCATAGCCCTGTGCGAAGCCATGGCTGGTGGCAAAGGCGACGATCGCCCGGCTGTATCCCGCCGACCCGCCTTCCGAATTGCGCACCCCCGCGACCGAGCGCGCGGCATCCTCCGCCGCCAGCGCCGCCTCGCGCAGCACCTGCGGCGGAACGTCGCCACCATCGTCGAGGTCGAGCAGCGGCGGCGCGCCATGCAGCAACCGCTCGGCCGGGGCGAGGCCCGCCCAGCGATCCTCCGGCGCCGCCCGCGCCATCGCCACCACCCGCTCGGCCAGCGCCGCGAGGCCGGCTTCGGACAGATCGGACGTCGACACGCTGGCCGATCGCTGCCCGACGAACACCCGCAGGCCCAGCTCGGCCCCCTCCGACCGGCCGACATCCTCCAGCCGCCCCAGCCGCACCGACACCGACAGCGCGGTATCGGCGACGAGGATCGCATCGGCGGCATCGGCACCGCAGGCACGGGCACGCGCGATGGCGGACTGGGCGCGGTCGGTGGCGGTTTCGGGTGTCAGCATGACCGGCAGATGGGAAGCGCGGCCGCGCTCGGCAACGCTCATGCCGCCTGCCCGACCGTCAACAGCCCCAGAAAGAGCAGCAGCCCCGCATCCCGGTTCGACCGGAACCGCCGCAGGGTATTGGCCCCGTCCGCGGGCCTGAGCGTCGCGACCTGCCACAATAGATGCGCTGCGCCCGGCAACAGCGCCGCCAGCGCCAGCGCCGTCGGGAACACCCGCCACACCGCCGCCGCCCAGCAGGCGATGGCGACGACATACAGCAACGTCACCCCCGGCCGCACCCGCCGCCCCATCGCCCGCGCCGACGATCGCACCCCGACCATCGCATCGTCCTCGATATCCTGACAGGCATAGATGGTGTCGTATCCGATCACCCACGCGATCGACCCGGCATAGAGCGGTGCCAGCACGGACCAGTCCCCGACCGCCATCTGCGCCCACGCGACCGGCGCGGCCCATGAAAACACCATGCCCAGCCACGCCTGCGGCCACCAGGTGATCCGCTTCATGAACGGATAGGCGGCGACCAGCACGAGGCTCATCAGCGCGACGATCGCCGCGGTGAAATTCAACTGGAGCAGCACGACGAGGCCGATCAGGCTCAATATGGCAAGCCACGCCCACGCCGCCTTGACCGACACCGCGCCGCTCGCCAGCGGCCGGTTGGCGGTACGCGCCACCCGCCGGTCGAGGTCGCGGTCGACGATGTCGTTATAGACGCAGCCCGCGCCGCGCATCGCGATGCTGCCCGCCAGGAACCACAACAGCATGTCCCACCGCTCGACCGCACGCCCCGACAGCGCGATCGCCCATGCGCCCGGCCAGTAGAGCAGCCACCAGCCGATCGGCCGGTCGAACCGTGCGAGCAGCGCGAACGGCCGGGCGGCGGGTGGCAGGATCGCGATCAGCCCGCGATGTTCGGTATCGGCGACGTTGGTGGCGGCAGGGGAGGACATGCCGCCCCTGCTGCCACTAACCGCCCGGCTTGCCCAGCCCGATCAGCCCCCGGAGCCGCCGCGACAGCGAGGCCTGTCGACCACGCCGGGGGCACGGGCCGACGGCCACCGGGCCTGCGTCGAACTTTCGCCCGGCCGGCGACCGCGCTACGGCGGTGGCATGGACCTCGACCAATTGCTCCGCCATTATTTCGGCGCCGCCGATCCCGACACCCTGTCCCCGGATGCGCTGGAGGCCGTGCGCGAGCGGATGGCGATCGACTTCGGCGTCGCCCGCGACCCTTCGCGCCGCTTCGCCCTGTGGACGCTGATGGACGCATTCGGCTTCGCGCCGCCGCCGGCCGACGCCTTCGCGAAGGAACCCGAGCTGCGCGCCGCGGCGGACCGGTATCTCGACGCCGCCTATCGTGTCGAACGCGACGGTGCGCCCGACTGATGCCGTGGGTGATGCTGACCGTCGCCGGGCTGCTGGAGGTGATCTGGGCCTATTGCATGAAGCTGTCGGACGGCTTCTCGAAACCCTGGCCGACGATCGCGACCTTCGTCACGATGTTCGCCAGCTTCGGCCTGTTGTCGCTGGCGATGAAGCAATTGCCGCTCGGCACCAGCTATATGGTGTGGACCGGGATCGGGGCGCTGGGCGCGTTCGTCGTCGGCATCCTATTGCTGGGCGAGGCGGTGACGCCGCTGCGACTGGTCGCGGCGGCGATGCTGCTCGGCGGGCTGGTGCTGATGAAGCTCGCGTCGTGACCCCGGCTCGCGCGCTGCTATAGCCCGGTCATGCCCGCTACCCCCGCCTGGCCGACCGATTCGTCCCCCCGCCTGTTCGTCGACCAGCCGCTGGGCGACGGGGCGCGCATCCGCCTCGATGGACCGCAGGCGCATTACCTGCTGTCGGTGATGCGCGTGAAGGACGGCGACGTCGTCCGCCTGTTCGACGATGCCACCGGCGAATGGCTGGCGCACGCCACCGACGTCCGCAAGCGCGACCTGACCCTCGCCGTCGACCGGCAGCTACGCCCGCGCGAGATCGTGCCCGACCTGTGGCTGTGCGTCGCACCGATCAGGAAGGGCCGCATCGACTGGGTCATCGAAAAGGCATGCGAGCTGGGCGTCGACCGGATCGTGCCGGTGCTGACCCGGCGGACGGTGGTCGACCGGCTCAACCTCGACCGGCTGCGTGCCCATGCGGTCGAGGCGGCGGAGCAATGCGGCCGCACCGCCCTGCCCCGGCTGGTCGAACCGGTGAAGCTGGCGGCGCTGCTGCGCGACTGGCCGGCGGCGCGCGCGCTGTTCTTCGCCGACGAAACCGGCGGCCTTCCCGCCTTCGACGCGATGCGGGCGCGACCCGGCCCGGCGGCGATCCTGATCGGTCCCGAAGGCGGCTTCGACCCGGAGGAGCGCGCGGGCATCCGCGCCCATCCGCAGGCGATCGGCATGACCCTCGGCCCGCGCATCCTGCGTGCCGAGACGGCGGCGGCGGCAGCCACCGCGCTGTGGATGGCGGCGGCCGGCGACTGGTAGCCGCGATATATCCATATCAAGCACAGCCCCCTAGCGCACCTCCCCCGCCGCGCGTATGGGCGCGGTCATGAGCACGAAGACCGTTTCGGACACCAGCGCAGCGGTTATCGAGGACCGTTCGCAGTTGATCGCCTATTTCGCCGGGGGCGAAAAGCCGGCCGAGCGCTGGCGGATCGGCACCGAGCACGAGAAATTCGTCTATCGCACCAGCGACCACGCCGCCCCGTCCTATGACGAACCCGGCGGCATCCGCGACCTGCTGTCGGGGCTGGAACGCTTCGGCTGGCGCCCGGTCGAGGAAGGCGGCAAGGTGATCGCGCTGACCGGCAGGGACGGCTCGATCAGCCTCGAACCCGCCGGGCAGTTCGAACTGTCGGGCGCCCCGCTCGAAAACCTGCACCAGACCTGCGCCGAAACCGGCCGCCACCTGGAACAGGTAAAGGCGGTCGGCGACGAACTCGGCCTCGGCTTTCTCGGCCTCGGCATGTGGCCCGACAAGCGTCGCGACGAACTGCCGATCATGCCCAAAGGCCGCTACGGCATCATGCTCAACCACATGCCGCGCGTCGGCACGATGGGCCTCGACATGATGCTGCGCACCTGCACGATCCAGGTGAACCTCGACTATGCCAGCGAGGCGGACATGGTGCGGAAATTCCGCGTCGGGCTCGCGCTGCAACCGCTCGCGACCGCCTTGTTCGCCAATTCGCCGTTCACCGACGGGCTGCCCAACGGCCAGCTTTCCTACCGCTCGCATATCTGGTCCGACACCGATCCGGCGCGCACCGGCATGCTGCCCTTCGTGTTCGAGGACGGCTTCGGTTACGAACGCTATGCCGACTATGCGCTCGATGTGCCGATGTATTTCGTCTATCGTGACGGTCGCTATATCGACGCCGCCGGCCTGTCGTTCCGCGACTTCCTGAAGGGCGAGCTGCCGGTCCTGCCGGGCGAGAAGCCGACGATCGACGACTGGGCCGACCATCTGTCGACCGCCTTTCCCGAAGTCCGGCTCAAGACCTTCCTCGAAATGCGCGGGGCCGATGGCGGGCCATGGGGCCGCATTTGCGCGCTGCCGGCGCTGTGGGTCGGGCTGCTCTACGACCAGGGCGCGCTGGATGCCGCATGGGATCTGGTGAAGGGCTGGTCGATCGCGGACCGCCAGCAACTGCGCGACGCCGTCCCCGCGCTCGGCCTCGACGCCCCGCTCCCCGGCGGCGGAACCTTGCGCGACGTGGCGGGCGAGGTACTCGATATCGCCGGCCGGGGCCTCGGCGCCCGCCGCCGTCTCAGCGCCTCGGGCGAAGACGAAAGCGGCTTCATCGAACCGCTGCGCGAGGTCGTCCGCTCGGGCAAGGTGCCGGCGCAGGTCCTGCTCGACAAGTTCGCCGGCGAATGGGGCGGCGACCTGTCGCGGGTGTACGGCGACTACAGCTTCTGACCGGTTCCTCCCCGCGCCGGGGAGGATCGAAGGCGCTTCGTCACCCATCCATGGCGCACCATCCATGCGCTGTACGCCCGGTACACCGGGTCCTGCCCCAGATGCCATTCCTCGGTCCTGGCGCGCCAGTAATAGACCCCACTGACGCACGCCAGGATCGCGGTACTCCGCGCCGCCGACGTCCAGCTATCCGCCGTGGTCAGCACCGGGATCGTCGAAATCCACCAGAACAGGTTCTTCGACAGATAGGCCGGATGCCGGCTGAAGGCATAGGGCCCGTGGGTCAGGATGCCGCGATGCGTCAGGTTCGAGAACCGCAACCCGAACGCCATCGTCGCCCATGCATAGATCGCGGTCAGTGCCACCAGCACCGCCCCGACGATCCACAGCATGACCGGATGATCGGCGAACCAGTAGCTCCAGTCCGCCGTCCCCGGATGGTAATCGAGCGGGCCGCCATTGGCCATCAGGATGAACGGCGGATAGCAGATCAGCGCCGCCGACCAGCCCGCGGCATAGGGGGTCGCGCTGCGGATATGGCTGTCGAGCGGGCGCATCGCGAGGATATAGCCCGCGGTCGCAAAGGCGACGTCGATGACGAACATGAAGGTGATGAGCCAGTTGGCCAGCGGCACCGGCCCGTTCAGGATCGCCGAGCGCTGCGTCCGGATGAACTCGCCGAACCCGGGCGGCACGATGGCGAGCATGAAGGCGAGGAAGAACGCCTTCACCGCCCAGCCGCGCAGATGGTTCCAGATCGCCTGCCGGTCGATCGGCTCGTCGAGGTGCATCGCCCATGCGCCCAGCGCCCAGCATCCGTCCTTGGGCTCGACCAGCCGCCGGTCGATCCACGGCATGTACGCGATCGACAGCAGGAACAGCGGCACCGCCGCCCACCCGAACACCCACATCGAAAAGGCGAACCCGCCCTCCCAATAGAAGCGCCCGGTGGCATAGATCGCCGCGATCAGGCCCCAGGTGATCCACAACCCGGCCAGCTTGGTCAGGCTGATGTCGATCGTTTCGCGCCACGGCCGGACATTGGTCCAGTCGATCCCGGTCGACGGATTGCGATGCACCTTGTCGACCAGCAGCGACCACAGCACCATCGGCAGCGCGCAGGCGGCGACGTTGATGAGCGCCGCATAGGGACCGTCCATCCCGTAATGCCACGCGACCGCGATCCACGCGAACAGGCCGGCCAGCCCCGCCAGCCCGACGCCCGACGATACGGCGGATGCGGGGCGCCGGTCCGGTTCGGCTTGCAAGGGCAGGGAGTTGGGCTGATACATGCGCTGTCCGCTACACCCGCGATGGTAAGCATCCGGTGAAGCATATCCCCGGCCGAAGGAAGCCCCCGCCCTTGCGTATCGTTCTTGCCGCCCTGTTGCTGACCACCACCGCCGCCCTTCCCGCCGTCGCCCAGCAGATCAATCCGCCGGGCAACACCCTGCCGCAGCCGGTGCCGATCGTCGATACGGTGCCGGCGGCGCGTGACGTCGACTATCCGGGCACCATCCGGCTGGACGTCGATGCCACCGATACGACGCAGGGCATCTTCCGCGTGAAGGAAACGATCCCGGTCGCGCGCGCCGGGCACATGGTGCTGATGATGCCGAAATGGCTGCCCGGCAAGCACGGCCCGCGCGGCGAGATCGAGAAGCTGGCCGGCCTCGTCGTCCGGGCGAACGGTCGCGAGCTGCCATGGACCCGCGACGTGCTCGACATGTTCGCCTTCCACATCGACGTGCCGGCGGGTGCCAAGAATCTTGACGTGCAGTTCCAGTTCCTGTCGGCGACGCAGGGCGAACAGGGCCGCATCGTCGTGACACCCGAGATGCTGAACCTGCAGTTCGAGGCGGTCAGCCTGTACCCGGCGGGCTATTACACCCGCCGCATCCCGATCGAGGCGAGCGTACGCTATCCCGCCGGCTGGACCGCAGCATCGGGCCTGCCGTCGAAGGTGCAGAACGGCGTCTATCGCTACGAACGCACCAGCTATGAAACGCTGATCGATTCGCCGGTGTTCGCCGGCAGGTATTTCAGGCGGTTTCCGCTGACCGACCGCGTCGGGCTGAACGTCGTCGCCGACAAGCCGTCCGAACTGAACGCGACGCCCGAACAGATCGCGGCGCATACCCGGCTGGTCGAACAGGCGGTGAAGCTGTTCGGTGCGCAGCATTACGACAAATATGAATTCCTGCTGTCGATCACCGACAAGATGGGCGGCATCGGCCTCGAACATCACCGCAGTTCCGAAAACGGCGTGGATCCGGGCTATTTCACCGACTGGAATGCGGGTCCGGGCGAACGCAACCTGCTGCCGCACGAATTCACCCATAGCTGGGACGGCAAGTTCCGGCGCGGGGCGGACCTGTTCACCCCGGATTTCCGCATGCCGATGCGCAACTCGATGCTGTGGGTCTATGAAGGGCAGACGCAGTTCTGGGGCTATGTGCTGCAGGCGCGTTCGGGCCTCGTGTCGAAACAGGATACGCTCGACGCCTATGCCGACATCGCCGCCGCGCTCGACGCGCGCGAGGGGCGGCAGTGGCGGCCGCTGATCGACACCACCAACGACCCCGTCATCACCGCCCGCCGGCCCAAGGGCTGGGTAAGCTGGCAGCGGTCGGAGGATTATTACAACGAAGGCCTGCTGGTGTGGATGGAGGTCGATTCGATCCTGCGCAAACAGTCGGGCGGCACGAAATCGATGGACGATTTCGCCCGCGCCTTCTTCGGCGTGCGCGACGGCGACTGGGGCGTGCTGCCCTATACCCAGGCCGACATCGTCCGGACGCTGAACGGCATCCAGCCCTATGACTGGGCCGGATTCCTCGACAGGCGGCTGAACGCGCGTACCGACCGCGCGCCGATCGACGGCTTTGCCGCCAACGGTTATCGCATCGTCTATACCGACACCCCGACCCCCTATCTGAAAGGGCGCGAAAAGAGCGGCGGCGGCGTATCGCTGCCCTATTCGCTGGGGCTGACCGCGAACAAGGACGGCAAGGTGGGCACGGTGATGTGGGGCAGCCCGGCGTTCACGGCCGGGTTCGAAACCGGTACCACCATCGTCGCGGTGAACGGCACCGCCTATACCCCCGACCGCCTGCGCGATGCGGTGGGCGCGGCGAAGGGCGGCAAGGAACCGATCCGCCTGACCGTCCGCATGGACGATGCGGTGCGCGACATCGCCATCCCCTATTTCGACGGCCACCGCTATCCGCGGCTGGAGAAGGTCGGCACGGGCGATGGCGGGCTCGACCGCCTGCTGACCGCGAAGTAAGGCATATAGCCATCCGGTCCCGCATCGGGACCGGATGGCCGCATCCGAAACGATTGCAAGGAAAAGCGGCTTCAACCTTCGTAAATAACGGGTAAAGGGCGCCTCTACCGCGCGCCCGCGCGAGACGAGGGAGTAATATCAATGCGCATCGACATGGTGCCCGTCGGCGACAATCCGCCAAGCAGCCTGAACGTCATCATCGAGGTTCCGACCGGTGGCGAACCGGTGAAGTATGAATTCGACAAGGCGTCGGGCGCACTTTTCGTCGATCGCATCCTGCACACGCCGATGCGCTATCCGGCGAACTACGGCTTCGTGCCGCACACCCTGTCGCCCGATGGCGATCCGCTCGACGCGCTGGTCGTGTCGCGTTCGCCCTTCATCCCCGGCTGCGTCGTCCGCGCCCGCCCGATCGCGGTACTGAACCTCGAGGACGAAGCCGGCGGCGACGAGAAGCTGGTCTGCGTGCCGGTCGATTCGACCTTCCCCTATTACAGCAACGTCGGCGAAAAGGCCGATCTGCCCGAAATCGTGTTCGAACAGATCGAGCACTTCTTTACCCACTACAAGGACCTCGAAAAGAAGAAGTGGGTCCGCGTCGGCACCTGGGGCGGTGCCGAGGAAGCCAAGCGCATCACCCTCGAAGCGATCGAACGCTACAACGAGGCGAAGGCCAAGGGCGAGGAACCGCACGAATACGACGTGCCGGGTCGCGAATAGGCCATCGCACCATCCTCCGTTGAACAAACGCCCCGGCACATCGCTGCCGGGGCGTTTTTCATGACCGGGCTATCGTCCCGCGAGCCGGACCAGCGCCGCCCCGGACACCCGCTGCACCGTCCATTCGTCCATCGGCTCCGCCCCCATCGCGCGATAGAAGGCGATGGCGCGCTCGTTCCAGTCGAGAACCCACCATTCGAACCGGGGACAGTCCCGGTCGCGGGCGATGCCGGCGACGTGGCGCAACAGCGCCTTGCCCACCCCCGCCGCCCGAGCTTCGGGTGTGACGTACAGGTCCTCCAGATACAGGCCGCGACGCCCGGTCCAGGTCGAGAAATTGTGGAAGAAGAGGGCGAAACCGACCGGCCGGCGGTCGATTTCGGCGATCACCGCCTCCGCTGCCGGCCTGTCGCCGAACAGCGCGTCGGCCAGCATCGCCTCGGTCGCCTCCACCGCATCGGGTTCGCGTTCGAAGCTCGCCAGATCACGGATGAAGCGCAGGATCGTCGCGACATCGTCCGGCCGCGCATCGCGGATACCGATCGTCATGATCGTCACATTCCTATTTCATTCTGCGGCCCCGCCGCCTGCCGCCGCACCGCCACCACGCATCCCGCGACGATCAGCAGCGCGCCGGCCACGGTATGGATCGATACCGTTTCACCGAATACCAGCCATCCGGCAAGCGCCGCCCACAGGAACGCGCTATATTCGACCGGGGCCAGCACCTGCGCCTGTGCGCGGGCATAGGCCCATGCCAGCGCCATCACCGATGCGATATTGAGCAGCGCGGCCCCGAGCAACGCGCCATATTGCGACGGCATCGGCAGATCGCCGGCCCATGGCACCGCCGGCAGCAACATCGCGCCGATCACCAGATTGGCGAACAGCGCCACTTCCAGCGGATCGGCCGCCTGCGCCTGCTGCCTGAGCAGGATCAGGCTGCCCGCATACAGGATCGACGCCGCGACGCACGCCATACTGCCGAGCACCGCCTGGGTCGACGCATCCGCCTGTACCTCGCCCGCCGCGATCACCAGCACGCCCGCCGACGCGACGATCGAGCCGATGATCGCCGACCGCCGGATCGTCTCGCCCAGGAACAGCGCCGCCAGATACAGCGCGATCAGCGGCGCGAGGAAGGTCAGCGCCACGCCCTGCGCCATCGGCACCCGCGCCAGTCCCCAGAAGAACAGCACCACCGACGAACCCGCCGCGACCCCCCGCCCGATATGCAGTTTCAGCACGCGCCACGCCGGCCAGCGCCCGCCGCGCACCGCGAACAGCGCCCCGCACAGGATCGAACCGACCGCCGACCGCCACAGCACCGCGTTGTACGCGCCGCTGTCGATCGACAACTGCTTCATCAGCGCGTCCATGACCGTATAGACCATGATCCCACCCCCGGCGACGAGGAAGGCGCGCAAGGTGGTCGGGGCGGCGGACATGGGCGGCTTTCCGGTTGCGGAGGACGGCGTCGCTGTCGCGTACGCCGCGCGCCGATGCAACCCGGTCCTCCCGCCCCGGCGGGAAGGATTTGCAAGCCGCCCGCACCGATCTACACCTCGCGCCATGACCCTTGGCCAACGCCTCGCGCCGCCGCGCTTCGTCGCCTTCGCCATCGTTGCGCTGGGGGCCGGCCTCTGGTCGATCCCCGCGCTCGGCTGGCGGGTCGGCATCGCGCTGGCGTTCGATATCGGTGCGGTCGTGTTCCTGCTGTCGTGCGTGCCATTGCTCGGCGCGACCGCCGACACGATGCGCCGCGCGGCGGTCCGCAACGATGCCAACCGTACGTCGCTGCTGATCCTGTCGGCGGCGATCGCCATCGTCCTGCTGATCGCGATCGCGATCGAACTGGCGCAACGCGGCACCCGCGGCGCCGACATGGTGGTGCTGGTCGTCGCGACGCTGCTGATCGCATGGGCGTTCGCCAACACCATCTATGCGCTGCACTATGCGCATCTGTTCTACACCGCCGCCGACGACGGCACGGACAGCGGCGGCATCGACATGCCCGGCACCCACGAACCGGACTATTGGGACTTCGTCTATTTCGCCTTCACGCTCGGCATGACGTTCCAGACGTCGGACGTGTCGATCACCTCGCGCGCCATGCGGCGGACGGTCACGGGCCACTGCCTGATCGCGTTCGTGTTCAACCTCGGGGTGGTCGCGTTCAGCGTGAACGTGCTGGGCGGATCGTAAGCCCGTCCGGCATATTCCCGCGCAGGCGGGACGCCGGCGCCGGCAGCGCCGCCCGTCGCAACCCCGTATCCCCGCCGGCGCGGGAATCTGGTCCGTCACGTCACCGGCGTTACTCCGCCGCCTGCGGCACCGCCGCGCCCGCCGCCTCGATCTCGGCCGCCTTCGCCTCGACCAGCCGGACGATATGCGCGATCATGTCGGCGTCCTGCACATGATGGTCGGTCACGCCCGACAGATAGACCATGTGCCTGCCGTTGCCGCCGCCGGTGATGCCAATATCGGTTTCGCGCGCTTCGCCGGGGCCGTTGACGACGCAGCCGAGCACCGACAGCGACATCGGGGTGCGGATATGCTGCAACCGCTCCTCCAGCGCCTGTACGGTGCGGATGACGTCGAAACCCTGCCGCGCACAGGACGGGCACGATACCACGCGCACCCCGCGGTTGCGGATGCCCAGCGCCTTGAGGATTTCGAACCCGACGCGCACTTCCTCCTCGGGCTCCGCCGACAGCGAGACGCGGATCGTGTCGCCGATCCCGAACCACAGCAGCGAACCGATGCCGATCGACGACTTGACCGTCCCCCCGACAAAGCCGCCCGCCTCGGTGATGCCCAGATGCAGCGGGCAGTCGACCATCTCGGCCAGTTGCTGGTACGCCGCGACGGCAAGGAACAGGTCGGATGCCTTTACCGCGACCTTGAACTCGTGGAAATCATGGTCCTGCAACAGCTTGATATGGTCCATCGCCGATTCGACCAGCGCATCGGGGCACGGCTCGCCATATTTTTCCAGCAGATGCTTTTCGAGGCTGCCGCCGTTCACGCCGATGCGGATCGCACAGCCATTGGCCTTGGCCGCGCGCACGACTTCGGCGACGCGCTCGTTCGACCCGATATTGCCCGGATTGATGCGCAGGCAGGCCGCCCCCGCATCGGCGGCCTCCAGCGCGCGCTTGTAGTGGAAATGGATGTCGGCGACGATCGGCACGCGCGACGCGCGGGTGATCTGGCGCAGCGCGGCGGTGCTGGCGACGTCGGGGCACGACACGCGGATGATGTCGGCGCCCGCCTCCTCGCAGCGGCGGACCTGGTCGATCGTCGCGACGGCGTCGGACGTGTCGGTGTTGGTCATGGTCTGGACCGTGACCGGCGCATCGCCCCCGACGGGCACGTTGCCGACCATGATCTTGCGGCTTTGCCGGCGGTGAATATCGCGCCATGGGCGGATCGACATGCGCTTCTCGCTAACGTTTGGGTTACTTGGCGGCTGATATAGCCGCGCATTGCTTCACGCGAAAGTCGCGTCGGGAACGGGAATTGACTGCAACGCGTACCACCTCGTCACGACATTACGGTCTCGACTGGCTCCGCATCGCCGCCTTCGCCGTCCTGATCGTCTATCACATCGCGATGGCGTTCAGCCCGTGGCGCTGGGTGGTCACGACCGGCCATGCCTATCCGGCGCTGATCGCCCCGATGGCGCTGGTCACGCCGTGGCGGCTCGGGCTGCTGTTCGCGGTGTCGGGCTATGCCAGCGCGACGCTGGTCGCGCGCGCCGCGGCGCCGGCCGCCTTTGCGGGGGACAGGTCGCGCCGGCTGCTGATCCCGCTGGCGTTCGGCATGCTGGCGGTCGTGCCTGCCGAAATGTGGGTGCGCGTGCTGGAGGCCGGCTATCCCCATGGCTATCTGCGCTTCTGGCTCGTCGATGGCTGGCGATACGGCACCTATTACGGCGTCGCCTTCCCCAGTTGGGAACATCTGTGGTTCCTGGTCTATCTGTGGTGCTATTCGATGCTGCTCGCCGGGTTCGTCGCATGGCGGGGTGCGGCGCGGTGGATGGACCGGGCGGCGGCATGGCTGGCGCGCGACACACGGCTGCTGTGGGCGCCGATCGCGGTGATGACGACGGTGCGGCTCGGCGCGCTGTTCGTCGTGCCGGAGGGTCAGGGGCTGCTGCACGACGTGGCGGGCCATTCGCAATATCTGCCGTTGTTCGCGCTGGGCTTCCTGATCGCGCGGCGGCCGGCGCTGTGGCGCGCGCTGCACCGCCATGCCGCGGCGGCAGCCCTGATCGCCGCGGTCGGCGGTGCGATCGTCGTGGCGGTCGAGCTCGGCTATCCCGGCGACACCGTGCCGCCCCATGCCGCGATGGCCGCCAACCGCGCCGCGCGCTCGGTGATGGGCTGGTCGATGGTCGTCGCGCTGTTCTGCCTCGCCGACCGGTTCGCCAATCGCGACCATCGCTGGCGCGCGCCGCTCGGCCGCGCGGTCTTTCCGGCCTATATCGTCCACCATCCGGTGATCGTGCTGGTGACGTGGTTCACCCTGCCGTGGAGGCTGGACCCGTGGGCCGAAGCGGCGCTGCTGCTGGTCACGACGACCCTCGCCTGCGTCGCGGCCTGCCTCCTCGCCCGCGCGCTACCGCCGCTCGGCATCCTGCTCGGCGTGACGCCGCCGCCGGTCCGCAAGGGTGGCAGCGCGCCCGCGATCTGCTAGCAGGCGCCAAACCGGGTATCAGGATCAATCGATGTCGACGCTTTCCCCACGCCGCTGGACCCTGCTGGTACATGGCGGCGCCGGCATGCTGACCCGCGATACGGTGAGCGCCGATGCCGACGCCGCCGCCCGCGCCGGGCTGGACGCCGCGCTGGCCGCGGGCGAGGCGGTGCTGGCCGGCGGCGGCGGCGCGCTCGATGCGGTAGAGGCGGCGGTGCGCGTGCTGGAGGATGATCCGGCGTTCAATTCGGCGCGCGGCGCGGTGCTGACCTATGACGGTACGATCGAGCTCGACGCGGCGATCATGGACGGGCGCGACCGCAGCGCCGGCGCGGTGGCGGGCGTCACCGGCAGCCGCCATCCCGTCACCCTCGCCCGCGCGGTGATGGAGCACAGCCCCCATGTCCTGCTCGCCGGCCGGGGCGCGGACGTCTTCGCCGCCGAACAGGGCATCGAACAGGCCGGCCCCGACTGGTTCATGACCGAGGAACGCCGCGCGCAGCTCGACGCGATGAAGGCCGACCCGGACAACTGGTTCGACGTCGACATGAAATACGGCACGGTCGGCGCGGTCGCGGTCGATGCCGCCGGTCACGTCGCCGCCGCGACCTCGACCGGCGGCGTGACCGCCAAGCGGTGGGGCCGGATCGGCGATTCGCCGCTGATCGGGGCCGGCACCTATGCCGACGACCGCGCCTGCGCCATGTCGGCGACCGGATCGGGCGAATTCTTCATCCGCGTCGGCGTCGGCCACGAAATCGCCGCG
This sequence comes from Sphingomonas hengshuiensis, assembly GCA_003240755.1. Classification (GTDB taxonomy): domain Bacteria; phylum Pseudomonadota; class Alphaproteobacteria; order Sphingomonadales; family Sphingomonadaceae; genus Sphingomonas; species Sphingomonas hengshuiensis_A. The sequence goes on from QFNF01000019.1 coordinate 20,936, forward strand.
CGCATCCGCCTTGCCGGCGAGACGCTGCAGGTCGCCGCCGACACCGTCCTTGCCGAGACAAGGGCACTGGGCGGCACCGGCGGCGTCATCGTCGTCGGTCCCGATGGCGATGCCGCCTGGAGCCTGACCACCCCCGGCATGTACCGCGGCCGGGTGTCGCAGGGGGGCGGGCGCCACGTCGCGATCTATGGCGAAGAGGGATGAGCGGCCTGACCGGGCTGCACCACGTCGCGATCATCGCCGCGGACTATGACCGGTCGAAGGCGTTCTACACCGACGTGCTCGGCTTCACGGTCGTCCGCGAGGTCTGGCGCGCCGAGCGCCGGTCGTGGAAATGCGACCTGACGATCCCCGGCGCACAGATCGAACTGTTCACCTTTCCACAGGCCCCGCCCCGCCCGTCGCGTCCCGAAGCACTCGGCCTGCGCCACCTTGCCTTCACCGTGACCGACATCGATGCGGAGGTCGCACGCCTGACCGCCCACGGCGTCGCCTGCGAAACGATCCGCGTGGACGACCATACCGGGCAGCGTTTCACCTTCTTCGCCGATCCCGACGGCCTGCCGCTGGAACTCTACGAAACCGGCGCCGGGTAATCGTCGGCGCTTGCAGCCACCGGCGAAGCGCGTAAGGGCGAACCCCATGATTCGCCGCCTGATCCTCGCGCTGGTCTGCGTCTTCGCGACCTCCCCCGCCTATGCCTATTGGGAATTCGGCCATGAGAGCGTGGCGACGATCGCGCGGCTGAACGTCCGCCCCGAAACCCGCGCGGCGATCGATCGCATCCTGAAACATCAGGCGCTGCTGGAAACGCCGACCTGCCCGGCGCGCACCATCGAACAGGCGAGCGTGTGGGCCGATTGCGTCAAGCCGCTGGGCGAGCGGTTCAGCTATGCCTATGCATGGCATTACCAGAATGTCGACGTGTGCAGGCCGTTCGACCTGAAACCGGCATGCCGGGACGGCAATTGCGTGTCGGCGCAGATCGAACGCGACGTGAAGCTGCTGAAGGACCCGAAGGTCCCGATGCGGGAGAAGGTGATGGCGCTCGCCTTCCTCGTCCATTTCGTCGGCGACCTGCACATGCCGCTCCACGCCGGCGACCGCGGCGACCTGGGCGGCAACCGGGTGAAGGCGGATTACGGCGTCTATGGCCCCGAACGCTTCAACCTCCATTCGATCTGGGACGGGCCGCTGGCCGAACGCGCGATCACTACCCCGCCCTCGATCCTGCGTACCTATACCGCGGCCGAGCGCGCGCCCGTACAGGCCGGCAGCGTCGAGGACTGGAGCCGCGATAGCTGGGCGGTCAGCCGGGACCATGCCTATGCCCCCGCCTATGGCGGCGACGCCTGTGCGCCCAAAGGCCAGCAGCGGGTGAAGCTGGACGATGCGACGATCGCCCGGCTGGTGCCGATCGCGCAGGACCAGGTGCGAAAGGGTGGCCTGCGCCTCGCCCGCCTGCTCGACGAAGCGCTCGGCTGACCCATCGGCCATTGCGCCGCGTGGCCGCGCGTGTCAGCTTGGCCCCCAGTACCGACCGCGACCACGCGGCGAGCGACATGGGGGTAGGATGCGACTTTACGCGACGATCGCGGCGGCGGTGCTGCTGGCGGGCTGCGGCTTCGGCCCGGCGACGGGTGGACCCGAACTGACCGTGACCGGGCCGAGCGAGGCGGTGGCGGCATTCGTCCGGCAACAGGGGGCGCAGCTCCCCAGCCGTGCGACGACCTTTCCCCAGTCGATCGGCAATGGCCGTTCCAGCGCGCGGGTGATGATGCCGGTCGGCACCGGCACGCCCACGATGCGGGCGCTGACGCAGCAGGCGGCGGCCGCCGGGCTGACGGTGGCAGTCGCGCAACGGCAATGACAGGGCCGACGGCCGCGGTCCGGAAGGCACCCCGGACAGCGCGACGCCGTTAACCGATTATTGGCGGCTGGGGTGCAAAGCCGGCCGCATGATGTGGGCCTGTCGTACGGTGTTGGTCGCGCTGTTGTTGACGATCGGAGTCTTCGGCTCCGCATCGGCGCGCGCGCAGGCCGGCATCGTCGGGGCGATGGTGCCGACCTGCATCGCCCGGATCAGGCCGGGGGACACCCCGCGAAAGATGTTCGCCCATCCCGACCGGTTCGACTGCACCACGCCGCAGACCGCCTTTGGCCGCGGCGATTACTGGGCGCTGTCCGGCCCGCTGCCCGCCCTTGACGGCCGTCCCGGCGCGATCCGCGTGCGGCAAAGCAGCCTGTGGCAGGATCGCCTCGCCGTCTATGCGCTGACGGCCGACGGGCGGATCACCGGCATCGCCAACGACCAGATCGGCATTTCGCGGCACATCCGGCTGGGCGCGGTGATCGAACACCGCTTTGCGGGGCACGGTGCGCCCATCGTCCGCCTGTTGTGGCGGATCGACGGCGCCAGCAACCTGCGCGGTATCGTCATCGGCGCGCGGATCGCCAGCGACCATGACAGCATCCGTTCCGACCTCACCTTCGCCGCCTTCTATGCCGCGTTCCTCGGGCTGGTGGCCGGACTGCTGATCTACAATCTCGCGCTCTGGAACGTGCTGCGCCACGATTTCCAGCTCGCCTATTGCGGGCTGCTCGGCTGCCTGCTGCTCTATGCCGCGTCGTCGTCGGGGGCGCTCGCGTGGATGCTGCCCGGCCTCGGGAACAACCACCGCATCCTGCTCAACTATATCGTGCTGTGCTGGGGCATGTCGGCGGCGCTGACCTTTTGCGCGCATTTCTTCGAAGCCCGTATCCTCGAGGGGTGGCCCCAGCGGCTGATCGCGGTCACGGCGTGGACCCTCGGGATATTCGGCGTCCTGTTCATGGCGGCCGGCCCGTTCGCGATGCATCCGCTCGACCGGCTCTATTCGCTGGTGATGTTCGTGTCGCCCGGCGTCGTGCTGGCGGTGCTGTGGCGCGCCTGGGCACGGCGCAGCCGGTTCCTGTGGCTGTTCGTGGTTAGCTGGATTTCGCCGCTCGCGATGCTGGCCGTCCGCTCGGCCTATAATCTCGGGCTGGTGCCGTGGAGCTTCTGGATCGACAATTCGACGCTGGTGGCGATGGCGATCGAGACGCTGGTGGCCAGCATGGCCATCGCCCACCGTATCCTCATGCTCAGCCGCGAACGCGACGAAGCGGTGCGACAGGAAGCGATCAGCCGCGAACTGGCCGATACCGACCCGTTGACCGGGCTGCTCAACCGCCGCGCCTTCCTTGCCCGCGCGATCCCCGCGCATGGTCCGCGCACGCTGATGCTGTTCGACATCGACCATTTCAAACAGGTCAACGACACGATCGGCCATGATGGCGGTGACGAGGTGCTGCGCCTGTTCGCGCGCACGCTGCGCTGCCACGCGCTGCCCGGCGTCCTCGTCGCGCGGATGGGGGGTGAGGAGTTCGCGCTGCTGGGCGAAGACGGCGCGATGCCCGATCCCGAACTGATGCTGGCCAGCGTCCGTGCCGAACGCATGCCCTTCGACCTGCGTATCACCAGCAGCATCGGCATCTGCCACGGGCCGCTCGCCGACGAAAACGACTGGAAACGGCTCTACCGCCTCGCCGATCAGGCGCTGTTGCGGGCCAAGACCGCCGGTCGCGACCGCGCGGGACGCGCGCCGCCCGCCGCGATCGCCGCCTGACGCCGTCACATCCCGCTTTCGCGTGTCGCATGCGCAACCCGGCTTGCACGATCCGCAACCCCTGCTTACACGCATGTAAATGAGCAGCAGCGCCCCCGTTCCCGACCGCTACGCCCACCCCGTACCGTGGGAGACGGCACTGCTGCCGCTGTCGATGGTGACATTGTTCGAGGAATCGGTGGTGCGGCGGGGCGACGCGCCGCTGATCGATTTCCTCGGTCGACATTACAGCTATGCCGAAACGAAGAACGGCGCCGACCGGGTCGCCTGCGGTCTGGCGGCGATGGGCTATGGGCCGGGCGACCGCATCGGGCTGTTCCTCCCCAACGTCCCGCATTATGTCGCCGCCTATTACGGCATCCTGAAACTGGGCGCGACGGTGGTGAACTTCTCCCCGCTCTACACCGCGCAGGAACTGGCCGCGCAGGTCGAGGATTCGGGCACGAAGCTGCTGTTCACCCTGTCGGCGTCGGCGCTGCTGCCGACGGCGCTGAAGGTGCTCGAGACCAGTTCGCTCGAGCGGCTCGTCGTCGGGTCGATCGCCGGCGCGCTGCCGCCGGCAAAGTCGCTCTTCTACCGCTGGTTCCGTTCGCGGGAGGTAACGCCGCGTCCCGACGATCCGCGCGTGACCGCCTTTTCCGCGCTGATCGCCAATGACGGCGGCTGCGGGACGCCGGTGATCGACCCCGAAACCGACCTCGCGCTGATCCAGTATACCGGCGGGACCACTGGCAGTCCGAAGGGCGCGATGCTCACCCATGCCAATCTGTCGGCCAATGCGCGGCAGGTCGCGTGGCTCGATCCCGATACCCTCATGCCCGGCGAACGCATCCTCGGCGCGCTGCCGATGTTCCACGTCTTCGCCAATACCTGCGTCCTCAACCGCACCGTCGTCACCGGCGGAGAGATCGTGATGCTGCCGCGCTTCGACGCCGGACAGGTGCTGGCGGCGCTGGCCCGGACACGGGCGACGGCCTTTCCCGGCGTGCCGACCATGTACCGCGCGCTGCTCGACCATCCGCGCCTCGCGCAGACCGACTTTTCCTCGCTGCGGTTCTGCATCTCGGGCGGCGCGCCGATGCCCCCCGAACTGAAGGAACGCTTCGAGGCCGCGACCGGCGCGACGCTGGTCGAGGGCTATGGCCTGTCGGAAAGCTCGGGCGTGGTGTCGTGCAACCCCTATGCCGGACCGCAACAGGCGGGCAGCATCGGCCAGCCGATCGCCGGGACCCGCGTGCGCCTGGTCGACAAGGAAGACCCGACCCGCCCCGCGCCGGAGGGCGAACCGGGCGAGATCGTCGTCGCCGGTCCGCAGATCATGCGCGGCTACTGGCATCGGCCCGACACCGGGGACACGACCTTCTGCCTCGACGACGACGGCGTGCGCTGGCTGCGCACCGGCGATGTCGGGACGATCGACGCGGACGGCTTCATCCGGATCGTCGACCGGTTGAAGGACATGATCGCGGTCGGCGGGTTCAAGGTGTTCCCGAGCGAGATCGAACGCATCCTCTACCACCATCCGGCGGTGCGCGAGGCGCTGGTCGTCGGCCTGCCCGACGATTATCGCGGCGAAAGCCCGCACGCCTATGTGACGCTGGCGGAGGACGCGGCGGTCGACGGGGCGGCGTTGAAGGCCTGGCTGAACCCGCAACTGGGCAAGCACGAACGCGTCGACGAGGTCGTCGTGCGGCTGACCCTGCCCAAGACGATGATCGGCAAGCTGAGCCGCAAGGACCTGATCGCGGAGGTGATGGCCGAACGGGCGTGATCGGCCGCCCTTCCGGCCCTCGCCGAAATCCGGTAAGGGCCGGCCGATGACCACCCCCAAGACCTTTCACGTCAAATCGTTCGGCTGCCAGATGAACGTCTATGACGGCGAACGCATGGCCGAACTGATGGCGGCGCAGGGCATGACCGCGACCGACGACGCCAATGCCGCCGACCTGGTCGTGCTCAACACCTGCCACATCCGGGAAAAGGCGACCGAAAAGGTCTATTCGGACATCGGGCGCCTGCGCAAGCACGGGGCGGACCCGATGATCGCCGTCGCCGGCTGCGTCGCGCAGGCCGAGGGGGCGGAGATCGTCCGCCGCGCCGGGGTCGATGTCGTGGTCGGGCCACAGGCGTATCACAACCTGCCGAAACTGGTCGCCGACGCGGCGGCGGGCAGGCCCGCGCTCGACACCGACATGCCGCCCGACTCCAAATTCGGGCATCTGCCGGCGCGTCGGCGCAGCGGCCCGTCGGCGTTCCTGACCGTGCAGGAGGGGTGCGACAAGTTCTGCACCTATTGCGTGGTGCCCTACACCCGCGGGGCGGAGATCAGCCGTCCCTTCGCCCGCATCGTCGACGAGGCGAAGGCGCTGGTCGACGGCGGCGCGCGCGAGATCACGCTGCTGGGACAGAACGTCAACGCGTGGACCGACGCCGATGGCCGCGGCCTCGACGCGCTGATCCGCGAACTCGACCGCATCCCGGCGCTGCAACGCATCCGCTATACGACCAGCCACCCGAACGACATGACGCAGGGGCTGATCGACGCGCATGGCGACGTGGAAAAGCTGATGCCGTTCCTGCATCTGCCGGTCCAGGCAGGCAGCGACCGCGTGTTGAAGGCGATGAACCGCAGCCACACCCGCGACAGCTATCTCCGGCTGCTCGACCGCGTGCGCGCCGTCCGGCCCGACATCGCGTTGTCGGGCGACTTCATCGTCGGCTTTCCCGGTGAAACCGATGCGGAGTTCGCGGAAACGCTGCGTCTGGTCGACGCGGTCGGCTATGCACAGGCGTTCAGCTTCAAATACTCGCCCCGCCCCGGCACTCCCGCCGCCGACATGGCCGGCGAGGTGCCGATGGCGGTGATGGACGACCGGCTGCAACGCCTGCAGGCATCGCTGCTGCGCGACCAGAAGGCGTTCAACGACGCGGCGATCGGCCGGACCTGCCGCGTGCTGGTCGAACGCCAGGGGCGCCATGCCGGACAGATGCTGGGCAAGTCGCCCTGGCTGCAATCGGTCCATTTCACCACCGATGCCCGGATCGGCGACATGGTCGAGGTCGAGATCGTCGCCGCCGGACCGGTGTCGCTGTCGGGTGTCGAACGGGTACGGGCAGCGGCGTGAACGAGGCATTTGCGCTCGGCGTGCGCAATGGCATTCCCGACGACATCGCCTATCTGCGCGCCCGCCATCCCCATGGCGGATGGACGACGCACGTCAATTTCGGGCAGCTCTGCGATTTCTGGCTGCACGTCCACCAGTCGCTGCGGAGCGAAGGTGCGGCGGTCGAAACGATCATCGCCGATTTTCGCGAAGGCCGCATCGACGCGCGCGCCTTTCCACAGCGCTTCGTCCCTGCGCTCAATCAGTTTCTCGGTCATCTCGACGGCCATCACCAGATCGAGGACGCGGTCTATTTTCCGAAGTTCCGCGCGCTCGACCCGCGCATGGCACGCGGCTTCGACCTGCTGGAGGCCGATCACCACGCCATTCACGCGGCGCTCGAGTCCACCGTCGCCAGCGCGCGGGGCCTGCTTGCCAGCCTTGCCGACGCGCGCGCGGCCGACACCCATGCCGCCGCCGCCGCGACGCTGACCCGTCTGCTCGTGCGACATCTGACGGACGAGGAAGATCTGGTGATCCCGGCGATGCTCGAACATGGCGAACGTCGCGTGCGCTGAACCGGCGGCCCGATAAACGAACATCTTGATATATTGTATCGGCAACAAAACCCGCCGTGTTGCATTGCAGCGCGCGTGATCCCTCCTTCATGGAATCCTGCACTATGACGACCCCTGCCAAGGGCTATGCCGCGCAGAGCGCCGATGCGAAGCTCGCGCCCTTCTCCTTCGACCGCCGCGATCCGCAGGCCAACGACGTCGCCATCGACATTCGTTACTGCGGCGTGTGCCATAGCGACCTGCACACCGCGCGCGGCGAATGGCCCGGGACCCTCTATCCGTGTGTCCCCGGCCACGAGATCGTGGGCACCGTCACCGCCATCGGCAGCGGCGTGACCCGGTTCGAGGTCGGCGACACCGTCGGCGTCGGCTGCATGGTCGACAGTTGCGGCCAGTGCCCGTCCTGTCATGAGGGCGAGGAGCAATATTGCACCGGCGGCGGGTTCGTCGGCACCTATAACGGCCCCGACCCCGTTCTCGGCGGGCATACCTATGGTGGCTATGCCGACCATATCGTCGTCGATCAGGACTTCGTGCTGAAGATCCGTCACGACGAAGGCGATCTCGCCGCTGTCGCCCCCCTGTTGTGCGCCGGCATCACCACCTATTCCCCCCTCAAGCACTGGGGCGTCGGGCCAGGGCAGAAGGTCGGCATCGTCGGGCTCGGCGGCCTCGGCCATATGGGCGTGAAGATCGCCGCGGCGATGGGCGCCGAGGTCTATGTCTTCTCGACCTCGCCCGGCAAGCGCGACGATGCGATCCGACTGGGCGCGAAGGATCTGATCGTGTCGAAGGACAAGGCGGCCATGGGCGAGCATGCCGGCAGCTTCGACTTCATCCTGAACACCGTCGCCGCCAGCCATAGCCTTGACCAGTTCCTGGGGCTTCTCAAGCGCGACGGCACGATGACGCTGGTCGGCGTACCGGAAACGCCGCACCCTTCGCCCTCGGTCGGCACGCTGGTCTTCGGGCGCCGCTCGCTTGCCGGATCGCTGATCGGCGGTATCGCCGAGACGCAGGAAATGCTCGATTTCTGCCATCAGCACGGGCTGACCGCCGATATCGAGGTCATTGCGATGGGCGATATCGAGGCCGGCTACGACCGGATGCAGAAGAGTGACGTGAAATACCGGTTCGTCATCGACATGGCGACGCTCGACTGAGGCGTACGGGGGATGCGGCGACATGTCGCATCCCCGTCCGTTTTGGGCTGTCCCACGGGCTTCCGCTCTGCCACTATCGCGCCGATGCTGCCGCGCCGCGACGCCCCTGGCTCCTCCGTCCGCCTTTGCGCGTTGATGGCCTGATGCACGACTTCGCCCCCTCGCCTGCCTTGTCCGGCCGGACGCGCCACGCGTTTCGGCCGTTTCCCGAAAGGATCGCATGAGTCGCAAGCCCGTCCCCGCCCAAGCCGGCCAGCGCGCTCGCGCCGAACTGAGCTTCGACAAGCCGCAACTCCTTTCGCGCCTGTTCGGGGAGTTCGACGCGAACCTGCTTGCGCTGGAGGAGCGACTGGGCGTCTATATCACCGCGCGCGGCGACCGCGTCGGTATCGAGGGGTCGGCCGAGGCGGTGGCCCATGCCCGCGAGGTGCTGAACGAACTCCACCGCCGCATCCTGCGTGGCGAGGACGTCGATCCGGGCCTTATCGACGCGGTGATCGCCATGTCGTCGCAACCCGCGCTCGACGGTATTTTCCGCGCGGAGAACGGTGAAGGCGCCCCGTCGATCATGATCCGCACGCGCAAGAAGACGATCGTCCCGCGTACCATCGCGCAGGCCAGCTACATGCACCAGTTGCTCGGCAACGACATCATCTTCGCCCTGGGACCGGCGGGCACCGGCAAGACCTATATCGCGGTGGCGCAGGCCGTGGCGCAACTCATCACCGGCAGCGTCCAGCGCCTGATCCTGTCGCGCCCGGCGGTCGAGGCCGGTGAAAAGCTGGGCTTCCTGCCCGGCGACATGAAGGAGAAGGTCGACCCCTATCTCCGCCCCCTCTACGACGCACTGAACGACTGCCTGCCTGCCGAACAGGTCGAACGCCGCATCCTGTCGGGCGAGATCGAGATCGCGCCGATCGCCTTCATGCGCGGCCGGACGCTCGCCGACGCCTTCGTCATCCTCGACGAAGCGCAGAACACGACGCCGGCGCAGATGAAGATGTTCCTGACCCGCTTCGGCCAGAACAGCCGGATGGTGGTGTGCGGCGACCCCAACCAGACCGACCTTCCCGGCGGTGTGCAGGCATCGGGCCTTGCGGACGCTACCCGCCGGCTGGAGGGGATCGAGGGCATCGCCTTCGCCCGCTTCGGTGCCGGCGACGTCGTCCGCCACCCGATCGTCGGTCGCATCGTCGAGGCATATGAGGGCAAGGATGCCTGACGGCAGCGGCCGCAGGGCCGGGGACAATATGGGCAGTTGCCCGGCCGGTGCCTGTGCCCGTACCAGCAATGCCCCGCCCCTTTGCAGGGGCAAGGATTTCGCAAGGACCGACCTCGCATGATCGACATCGCCGTACAGGCAGAGGCCGACTGGCCGCAGGACATCGACTGGGAGGCGCTGGGCACCCGTGCTGCCACCGCGGCGATCGGCCGCACGCCGCAAGGGGGATGGCTGACCGACCCGGCGCTGATCGAGATCGCGGTGCGCCTGACCAGCGATGACGAGGTGCAGACGCTCAACCGCCAGTATCGGCACAAGGACAAGTCGACCAACGTCCTGTCCTTTCCGATGATCCAGCGCGACCTGCTCGATACCGTCACGCAGAACAGCGACGATGGCGAGGTGCTGCTGGGCGACATCGTCCTCGCGCACGGCGTCTGTGCCGCCGAGGCGGCGGAGCGCGGCATTTCCGTCGCCGATCATGCGACGCACCTGATTGTCCATGGCTGCCTGCATTTGCTAGGCCACGACCATCAGAATGATGCCGAGGCGGAAGCCATGGAGACGATCGAGCGTTCGACGCTCGCCGAACTCGGCCTGCACGATCCCTATCCCGTTACAAAGGACTGACACGACCATCATGGCCGACGTTTCGACCAGCACCACGCCCGGCGACAGTAGCAGCTCCGAAGGGGGCATATGGCGGGGCCTGCGCTCGCTGATCTTCGGTACCGACGCCAGCGAAACGCTGCGCGAACGCATCGAGGAAGTGATCGCGGAGCATGAGGACGAGAACGACGTGGCCGTAGCGGGCGACCTGTCGCCGATCGAGCGCAAGATGTTGCGCAACATCTTGCATTTCGGCGAACGCGACGCCGGGGACATGGGCGTGCCGCGCGCGGACATCGTCGCGCTGGAAGAGAACACGCCCTTCGCCGATGTGGTGAAGCTGTTCGCCGAAGCCGGGCACAGCCGCCTGCCGGTCTATCGCGAAAAGCTCGATACCGTCGTCGGCATGGTCCATGTGAAGGACGTGTTCGCGATTCTCGCCAGGGGTGAGGAGCATCCGCCGACCGCGATCGGCCTGTTGCGGCAACCGCTCTACGTACCCCAGTCGATGGGTACGCTCGACCTGCTGGCGCAGATGCAGGCCAGCCGTACCCACCTCGCCATCGTGCTCGACGAATATTCCGGGACAGACGGGCTCATCACCATCGAGGACCTGGTCGAGGAGATCGTCGGCGCGATCGAGGACGAGCATGACGAGGCACCGACCGACCTGTTCGTGCCGCTGGACGGCGGCGCATGGGAAGCCGATGCCCGTGCGGAACTGGAGGACGCCGCCGAGCTGATCGACCCCCGGCTGGGGGAGGTCGAGGAGGATGTCGAGACGCTGGGGGGCCTCGCCTTCGTACTGGCGGGGGAGGTCCCCAAACAGGGAACGATGCTCGCCCACCCATCGGGCTGGACGATCGAGATCGTCGCCGCAGACAATCGCCGCGTCCTGCGCCTGCGGCTGCATCCCCCGCTCCCCCAGGTAGAGGAATAAACGCGGCGGCGGTCCTGCCGGGCGACGCGGTCGGGGCAACCGGACCGCCACTGTCGACAGTCGTTCCTTGCCGCCGGAAATCGCCTGATCCGATCACAGTTCCTCAAAGCCTGCATTTCCCCATGCCCTGTTTTGGGCATATTGTTTTTTTAGAAGCCGGACGTCGAACCGAATCGTTGCAATGGAAACGATCGCGTAACGCGAACTGCGCCACCCTCTGCGGATCGGCAGGCATTATCGGATGCGGGCGCGGCGATTGCCGTGTCCGTCCCGACGCCGTCGACGGGCCGCCGTTGCTGCTCCCTTGGCATCGGCGGCCCTTTTCGGGCGATCGCCACCCGGCGCAGCGGATCGTCCGACAATCGGGACGCGCCCCCTTCCCCCCGCCCCGCGCGCGCCCTATCCATGCGGCATGCGCAAACACGCCGTCCGTTTCGGAATCGTCCTGCTGGTCCTGCTGGCCGGCCTCGTCTTCTACCTCACCCGGCCCGACCGGGCGCAGTTGAGCGAGAACGCCGTTGCCGGCCGCACGCCGCAACTGTCGCAGGTGCGCGAACAGAATATCCCGACCGTCCGCATCGCCGAGCCCACCGGCTGGAAGGACGGCCAGACCCCGACCGCACCCGCCGGGCTGCAGGTACAGGCGTTCGCCAGGGGCCTCGACCATCCGCGCTGGCTCTATCGCCTCGCCAATGGCGACGTGCTGGTCGCGGAAACCAACAGCCCGCCGCGTGATGGCGGCGGCATCACCGGCTGGTTCATGCGGCTGTTCATGAACCGGGCGGGTGCCGGTGCGCCCTCGGCCAACCGCATCACCCTGTTGCGTGACGCGGATGGCAACGGCGTGGCCGAGGGGCGCTCGACCCTTCTGACCGGGCTTCGTTCACCGCTGGGCATGGCGGTGGTCGGCGACTGGCTCTATGTCGCCAACACCGATGCGCTGGTCCGCTATCCCTTCCGCGTCGGCCAGACCCGGATCACCGCCAACGCGGAAAAGATCGTCGACCTGCCCGGCGGCGGCAATCACTGGGCACGCAACGTCGTCGCCGATCCCGATGGCAGGTCGCTCTATGTCAGCGTAGGCTCGGCATCGAACATCGCCGAGAACGGGCTGGAGATCGAACGGAACCGTGCCGCCATCTGGCAGGTCGATCCGGAGAAGAAGACCTTCCGCATCTATGCCACCGGCCTGCGCAACGCCAACGGCATGGCGTTCGAACCGCGGACCAGGGATTTGTGGGCGGTAGTGAACGAACGCGACATGCTCGGCTCCGACATGCCGCCCGACTATCTGACCAAGGTCGAGTTCGGCGGCAATTACGGATGGCCGTGGCATTATTGGGGCGGGTATATCGACGCCCGTGTCCAGCCCCAGCGCCCGGACCTGCGCCAATATGTCGCCCGCCCGGATTATGCGCTCGGCGCGCATGTCGCCCCGCTGGGACTCGCCTTCACCGATGACATGCGGCTGGGCGAGCGTTTCGCCAATGGCGCGGCGATCGGGCTGCATGGATCGTGGAACCGCGTACCGCCGTCGGGCTACAAGGTCGTCTATGTACCGTTCGCGGCGAACGGCGGCTTCCCGGCAGCCAATGCGAAGCCGGTCGACCTGCTGAACGGCTTCCTGTCGGCCGACGGCAAGCAGGCCTATGGACGCCCGGTCGGGGTGATCGCCGACCGCACCGGCGCGATGCTGGTCGCCGACGATGTCGGCAACGTCATCTGGCGCGTCAGCCAGCCGCTGGCGGCGCGGTAGGAGTATCGGTGGTCATACCGGCGAAAGCCGGCACGACCATCGGCGCGCCCTTACCGCAACAGCGCCGGCCCATCGCGGCCGAGCTTCTCGCGGATCTTGTTCGCGAACATCGCCAGCATCGGGGGAAGATCGAGCACCGCATGGACATGCGCGTCGTGCATCTCGCAGCGCGCCTTGACCGTCTGGCCCATGCCGCTGACCGTAAAGTGCAACGTGTCGCCGTCCCAGCTTTTGTCGTGCAGCACGCCGCCGGGGATCATCCCCGCCAGCTTGTCGATACCGCCATCGATCCGATGTCGCACACCCGCGCGACCAAGCTGGTGGGGAATGTCGACTTCGACCGGTTGGTTCATGCTAACTCCTCTTCGCGCTCCACTTAGTGGCTTACGCTGTCCGAAAACAGGTTCATCACGACGACGCCGATAAGGATGAGCCCCATCCCGACGATCGCTGGCCAGTCCAGCCGCTGCCCCTGAAACGCCCAGGCGATCGACGCGACCAGCATGATCCCGACCCCCGACCAGATCGCGTAGGCGATGCCGGTCGGCATGGTGCGCAGCGCCAGCGACAGACAGTAGAACGCGACCGCATAGCCCACGACCGTCATCAGCGACGGCACGAGCCTTGTGAACCCTTGCGTCGCACGCATCGTCGAGGTGGCGATCACTTCGGCAATGATCGCGATGGCGAGCCAGGCATAGGCGTTCATGCGAGGGAGATAGGGTGGCCGATACGGGATGGAAGCATGGACGACCCGCTACGGCCCGAACCGAACGGCATTGTCCTGCAAGCGCCATCACGCCCCCTTGCACCCATCCCGCCCAGCGCGGATATGCGGGCCGTGCCCGCTTTACTCGCCCTGCTCGCCGGCCTGACTTCGGCCCTCGGTTTCGCGCCGCTCGAATGGTGGCCGGTGACGCTCGCCGCATTGGCGCTGTGGTTGTGGGTCGTACACCGCGCGCCGACGCTGCGGGCCGCACTCTGGCGCTCATGGCTGTTCGGCGTCGCGCACTTTACCGTCGGCAACAACTGGATCCAGCACGCCTTCGACTTTCAGGACCGGATGCCCCCGGCGCTCGGCTATGTCGCGGTGGTCGGCCTCGCGCTCTACCTCGCCATCTATCCCATGCTCGCGGGCGGGATCGCGTGGAAGCTGGGCCGGCGCAGCGAACGCCCCGATCTTGCCTATGTCGCGGTCGCCGCCGCCGCATGGATCGCGACCGAATATCTGCGTGCGGTGGTCTTTACCGGCTATGCGTGGAACCCGATCGGCGTGATCTGGGTACCGACGCCGCTGCGTGGCATCGCCACCGTCACCGGCACCTATGCATTGTCGGGGCTGACGGTACTGCTCAGCGCCGCATTGCTGCTCCCCCGAGCGACCATCCGCGCGGGCGTGGCGGTCGCGCTGGCGCTGCTGATGCTCGTTCCCGACCCGGCGCCGAAGCCCGTGACCGTCGCCGCCACGGCTCCCCGCGTTCGCGTCGTCCAGCCGAACTTCCCGCAGGAGGCGGTGCGCAGCCCCGGCTATGACGAACGGCTGCTCGACAGGCAGATCGAGTTGTCGGGCACCCCGGGCCCCGCCCCGCGCCTCGTCGTCTGGCCCGAAGGCACCGTCAACTTCTATCTCGAGGACGGCTATCCGTTCGACTGGTATCAGGCATCGCCTTCGCTGATGCGCGCTCGCATCGCCAGCGTGCTGGGCCCGCGCGACGTGGCGCTGGTCGGCGGGACCGCGCTGAACTTCGGACGCGACCGGCAATTGCAGGGGGCGGGCAATTCGGTGTTCGCGCTGACCCCCGACACCCGTATCATCGGCCGCTACGACAAGGCGCATCTGGTGCCCGGCGGCGAATATCTGCCGATGCGTTCGATCCTCCAGCCGCTGGGCCTGTCGCGCCTCGTCATGGGCGATATCGATTTCGCTCCCGGCCCCGGCCCCGCCGCGATCACCCTGCCCGGCTACGGTTCGGTCGGCATGCAGATCTGCTACGAGATCATCTTTTCGGGGCAGGTCGTCGATCGCGCGCATCGCCCGGCCGTATTGTTCAACCCGTCGAACGATGCGTGGTTCGGCACCTGGGGTCCGCCGCAGCATCTGGCGCAGGCCCGGCTGCGCGCGACCGAGGAGGGGCTGCCGATCCTGCGCGCCACCCCCACCGGCATTTCGGCGGTGATCGACGCCGCGGGCGCGCTGGTCGCGACCATTCCCGCGAACCGGGCCGACGCGATCGAGGTGCCGTTGCCCGCCCCCCATGCCCCGACCCTGTTCGCGCGGATCGGCAACTGGATGGCATTGCTGGCGATAGTTTTGCTGTCCGCCCTCGCGATTGCCATCCGCCGCCGCGCGCGCTAGGGCACCGACATAAGGAAAGCTTTATATGCGGCATGGCAACGGCCGCGCGCTTTCCCTCTAGCCCAGAGGAAGTCCATGCGTTCCAATTATCTCTTCACCTCGGAATCGGTTTCCGAAGGTCATCCCGACAAGGTCGCCGACCAGATTTCCGATTCGATCGTCGACCTGTTCCTGTCGAAGGATCCCGAAGCGCGCATCGCCTGCGAAACGCTGACCACGACCCAGCTCGTGGTCCTGGCCGGCGAGATCCGCTGCAAGGGCGTGTTCGAAAACGACCAGTGGGCGGAGGGCGCCGAAGCCGAGATCGAGCGTACGGTGCGCGAAACCGTGAGGAAGATCGGCTATGAACAGTCGGGCTTTCACTGGGAGAGCTTCCGCTTCGAGAACAACCTGCATGCGCAGTCGGCGCATATCGCGCAGGGCGTCGACGCCTCGGGCAACAAGGACGAGGGCGCGGGCGACCAGGGGATCATGTTCGGCTTCGCCTGTGACGAAACGCCCGATCTGATGCCGGCGACGCTGGATTACAGCCACAAGATCCTCGCCCGGATGGCGGCGGATCGCCACGCCGGCACCGCCCCCTTCCTCGAACCCGATGCCAAGAGCCAGGTCACGCTGCGCTTCGAAAGCGGCAAGCCGGTTGCGGCGACCGCGATCGTCGTCTCGACCCAGCACGCACCGGGCTATGACAATGGCGACAAGGAAGCCGAACTGCACAATTACGTGAAGTCGGTCGTCGCGGACGTGCTCCCGGCCGAGCTGCTGTCGGATGCAACCGAATATCACATCAACCCGACCGGCAGCTTCGAAATCGGCGGCCCGGACGGCGACGCCGGCCTGACCGGCCGCAAGATCATCGTCGATACCTATGGCGGCGCGGCCCCGCATGGCGGCGGCGCGTTCAGCGGCAAGGACCCGACCAAGGTCGACCGGTCGGCGGCGTACATCACCCGCTATCTGGCGAAGAACATCGTCGCAGCCGGCCTCGCCAAGCGCTGCACGATCCAGCTTGCCTACGCGATCGGCGTGTCGAAGCCGCTGTCGCTGTACGTCGACACGCACGGCACCGGTACGGTCGCCGACGACGCGATCGAAACCGCGATCGCCGGGATCGAGAAGCTCGGCGGGCTGACCCCGCGCGGCATCCGCACGCATCTGTCGCTCAACAAGCCGATCTATCGCCCAACCGCCGCCTATGGCCATTTCGGCCGCAAGCCCGAAGGCGACCTGTTCCCGTGGGAAAAGACCGATCTGGTCGACGATCTGAAGGCCGCTCTCGCCGCCTGATGTCCTCTCGACCAGTCAACGGAATTTGCGGGAGGTTCGCCGATGGGCGGACCTCCCGTTTTCCTGTCCGCAGGGGGACAGGATGGGGCATCGGCCCAAACGGCTTTGCCATCCTCGTTACGAGACCGCATCGGGATGACGGAATGTTCCCCGCATCGGCGTACCCCGCGATGCTTGCCGATGATCCGACCTCCTCCGCCTTTCCGCCGGCACGACGCTCCTGCCGCCGCGCAACCCTGCCGATATCGGGCCTGTCGACCTTGTCCGTTACTCCACCGCGGGCAGCACCCGCGCGACCACCGCCTCCGCGACCAGCCCGATCACCGCGCCTGCCACCACATCGATGGGGAAATGCGTGCCCCGCGGAATTTGAACGACCGCCACCGCCGCCGCCCCGGCATAGACCGGCCGCGCCGCCCGGGGATATTCCCGCGCCACCGCCCGCGCCACCGCGACCGCCCCGGCGGTATGCCCCGAAGGAAAGGAGCTGTCCGACCACCCGTCGCGCCCGCCGGACGTCGGCCGATGGGCCTCGCGGGGCGCCGATACGATCGGTCGCGCCCGGTCGACATGGTGCTTGACGACCGTCTTGACGGCGGTCGCCAGCCCATGCGCGACCAGCATCCGCACCCCGGTCCGGGTCAGGCGGCGGTCGCCCGCCACCAGCCCGGCGGCGATCACCGACAGGTTGATCGCCACGGTCGGCGGCTGATCCGCCATCTCGCTCAGCCACCCCGCCGCCCTGACCAGCGGATTGTCCTCGAATGCGTCCGAAACCGCCTCGCCCGCCGCGATATCGGCATCGACCACCCGCCCGGCTTCGGCCTTCGCCTGTTGCTGCATGTCCACGACCGTTCCTTTCGCGCGACCGAACCCGCCGCCCGTGCAAAGGGTCCACGGCAAAGTGTTGCCGTTTGCGCGGCCTCCGCCTAATCCCGCGCGACAATGAACGATCCCACTACCATCCGCCGCCTCTATGGCCGCCGGCAGGGCCACAAGCTGCGCCAGGGACAGGCCATGCTGGTCGAGGAACTGCTGCCACAGGTCTCCGTACCGGAAACCGGTCCGCTCGATTCCCGCACCCTGTTCGGCGATGATCGGCCCATCGAGGTCGAGATCGGCTTTGGCGCGGGCGAGCATCTAGCGGGACAGGCAACGGCGCGCCCGCACCACGGCTTCATCGGTTGCGAACCGTTCCTCAACGGCGTGGTCGGTGCATTGAACCATATCCGCGACGGCGACCTCGCCAACGTCCGCCTGCATATGGGCGACGCCCTGGAGGTGATCGAACGCTTCCCCGACGCCGCGCTCGACCGTGTCTATCTGCTGCATCCCGACCCGTGGCCCAAGGCACGCCACGCCAAGCGGCGGATGATGAACCATGGTCCGATGGACCTGATCGCGGCAAAGCTGCGCCCGGGCGGCGAGTTCCGCCTCGGCACCGACGATCCGACCTATTGCCGCTGGGCGATGATGGTGATGGATCAGCGTCGCGATTTCGACTGGCAGGCGCGTACCCCCGCCGATTTCCTGACCCGCCCCGCCGACTGGCCCGAAACCCGCTATGAACGCAAGGCGCGGCGGCAGGGACACGAGGTCTGGTATTTCCGCTACATACGCACCTGACCGCTATACCGCGACCGGACTCGCCACCCGGCCGCCGTCGCCGAAGATGCGCAGATAGCGGGCGATATCGGCGGGATCGCCGGTCGCCTTTGCCGGGTTGTCCGACAGCTTGACCGCCGGGCGGCCGTTGGCGGCAACAACCTTGCAGACCAGCGAGATCGGCTCCAGCCCTGCCCCGCCCAGCGGATCGCAACCGCGAAAATCGTTGGTCAGGTTGGTGCCCCAGCCGAAGCTCATCCTGACCCGGCCATGGAAGTGGCGATAGGTGGCCAGGATGCTGTCGACGTCCATCCCGTCCGAAAAGATCAGCAGCCTGGACCGCGGATCGACGCCCTGTTCCCGCCACCAGCGCAGGATCTGCTCGCCGCCCTCGATCGGCGGCATGCTGTCCGGGCGAAAACCGGTCCAATCCGCCAGCCATGCAGGAGCGTTGCGCAGAAAGGCGGTGGTGCCGAACGCATCGGGCAGTGCGATCAGAAGGTTGCCGCCATAATGCCGCCGCCACTCCTCCAGCACGCGGTATGGCGCGGCGGCGATGCCGGCATCGTCGTCGGCCAGCGCCGCCTCCACCATGGGCAGTTCGTGTGCGTTGGTCCCGATCGCCTCCACCCCCGCCTGCATTGCCAGCAGCACGTTGGACGTGCCGACAAAGCGGTCGCCCAGCCCCTCCTGCAATGCCTCGACGCACCAGCGCTGCCACAGGAACCCATGCCGCCGCCGCGTGCCGAAGTCGGACAGCACCAGATCGGGCAGCGTGCGCAACCGCTCCACCTTGTCCCACAACCGCGCCTTTGCCCGCGCATAGGTCACGTCGAGCGCGAAGCGGCCATGGTCGCGCAATGCCGAGCGCGCGCGCAGTTCGTTCAGGATCGTCAGCGCGGGGATTTCCCATAGCGACGTCTCCGCCCACGGCCCGTCGAAGCGCAGTTCGTACTGGCCGTCGCGCACCGACAGGTCGTATTCGGGCAGGCGAAAGTCACTCAGCCAGTCGATGAAGCCTGGCGCGAACATCCGTTCGACCCCATAGAAGCTGTTGCCCGCCAGCCAGATCAGTTCCTGTTTCGAAAAGCCGATGGTGCGGGCGTGATCGAGCTGCGCGCGCAGTTCGCCTTCGTCGATCACCTCGGCCAGCCGGACCGACCTGCTGCGGTTGATGACGGCAAAGGTCGCGCGGACGTCCGGATGCACGTCGCGGATCATCTGCACCATCAGCAGCTTGTAGAAATCGGTATCGAGCAGGCTGCGCACCACCGGATCGAGCCGCCAGCCATGGTTCCACACCCGGGTCGCGATATCGGTCATCACCATCGGTCAGCCTTTCGGAAGCAGGACCCTGAACGACCGCCCCGGTATCGCCGCCGCCCTGCATAGATTTCTATGGCGCATATGCAAGGCAACGGGTCGATCTGTCCGGATACGCGCTGGGATTGCGCCATATGCTTGTGATAGGTGCCGACGATCCTTACGGAGCGTATATCGGAACAAGGGTTCGTTGATGCCGCATATTCTCGTCGCCGACGACCATCCGATGTGCGCCACGGCGCTGGGCATGGCGGCGCGCGCGACCGATCCGACGATCACCAAGGACAGCGTGACGACGCTGGCCGAGGCGGAGACGCTGGTCCGGCAGCGCGAATATGACCTGATCCTGCTCGACCTGATGCTGCCCGACGTGCAGGGTTTTGCCGGACTGGCGCTGCTGCGCGCGATCCGCCCGTCGGCGAGGATCGCGATCGTATCGGGCCGAGAGGAACCGGCGGTGGTGGCACAGGCGCTGGCGCTGGGCGCGCAGGGGTTCATTCCCAAATCGTCGACGATCGACCAGATGATGGCCGCGCTGCGCGCGCTGCTGGCTGGCGAGACCTGGGCGCCCGACGGGATGGAGAAAGCCGCCCGGGACGACCGGCGCGTCGACCTGGCCGAACGGGTAGGTACGCTGTCGATCGCACAGCTTCGGGTGCTGCGTGCCATCGTCAACGGGCATCAGAACAAGCAGATCGCCTATGACCTGCAACTCGCGGAGCCGACGGTGAAGTCGCATCTGTCGGCCATCTTCCGCAAACTGGGCGTAAGCAACCGGACGCAGGCGGTGCTGGCGCTGCAGGCATTCGACCCGGAAGGGTGAGGCACGCTCCTCACGACCCCCGCGCCATCGCCCCGCGCGCGGCATCGATCACCCTCTCCGCCGACTGATCGACCCGGCCGATGATCGCCGGATCGGGCGTCGCGCCATCGGCGATATTCTGCACCGCGCGCAACGCATCGACCAGATCGGCTGCGCCGATGCTGGCGGCGGCGCCCTGCAGCGCATGCGCCTCGCGCCGGGCCAGGCCGATTTGGCCGTGCGCCAGCAAGACCCGCAACCGCGCGGGCACGCGTCCGGCATCGTCGATCAGCAGTTGCAGCAACGTATCGCGCTGTTCGCTCCCCAGTGCCTCGGTCAGCGCACGAACGCGGTCGGGATCGATCGCGGCGCGCAAGGCAGGCAGCGGGGCCGCACGGGGCAGGTCCTGAACGACCTTGTCCAGCAGCGCGCCCAGCCGGACCATATCGACCGGCTTGGCCAGCACCCCATCCATCCCCGCCTGGACGATTTCCGCGCGGGTCTCGCCCGACTGGTCGGCGGTGATCGCATGGATCGGTACGGTGGCCCCCGCGCCGCCCCATGCGCGGATCGCGCGTGCCGCCGCGATCCCGTCCATGACCGGCATCTGCACGTCCATCAGCACCAGATCGACCGGATTGCCGGCGGGCGCGGTCACATATTCGACCGCCCGCGCCCCGTTTTCGACGGTCGCGACCCGGTGGCCCAGCCGACGGACAATCTCGGCGATCAGATAGCGGTTGGTGTCATTGTCCTCGGCGACCAGCACGGTCGCGACCGGCACCGGTTCCGGCGCGGGGCCGGCGTCCGGCCGGGAGGACGCCGGCAGCGCCGCATCCGCATCGGCCGCACTGGCGACCGGCAGCGGAAGGTCGAACCAGAAACGTGATCCGCTCCCCGGACGGCTGACGACATGGATCGTACCGTGCATCGATTCGACCAGCATCCGGCTGATGCTGAGGCCCAGCCCCGTGCCACCATAGCTGCGTGTCGTCGACGCATCGGCCTGCACGAACGGTTCGAAGATCGCGTCCAGCCGGTCGCCGCGGATACCGACGCCGGTATCGGCCACTTCGAAACGCCACAATTCCCCGCCCTCGCGGCTGGCGGCGATGCGGATCGATCCGGTGCGGGTGAACTTCACCGCATTGCCGACCAGATTGGTGAGCACCCGCTGCAGCCGCGCCGGGTCGCCGATGACGCGTCCCGATGGCGCATCGAGTTCGAGCGTCAGGTCGTGACGACGTGCCTCGGCGGCGAACAGGCCGATCACGGTTTCCAGCAGCGACCTTGGTTCGAACGCGATCGCCTCGGGACTGCCATGCCCGCCTTCCAGCTTGGAAAAGGTCAGCACGTCGTCGACGATGTGCGACAGCGTCCGCCCGGCCTTTTCGAGCGAATCGAGATGCCGCATCCGCTCGGTCCGGTCGGGCGTATCGCGCAATAGCTGGACCGCGGCGAGGATCGAGGTGAGCGGGGTCCGGATCTCGTGGCTGATCGTGGCGGTGAACGTCGCCTTGGCGGCCAGCGCGCGTTCGGCCTCCTCACGCGCGGCGCGCAGGTCGGTCATCGCCGCCACCTGTTCGGTAATGTCCTGCATCACGCCGAACAGGCTGACGATCCCCGCGCCCGGCGCCGATTCTGCCCGCCCGCGTGATCGAACCCAGCGCACCGTGCCGTCCCGGCGCACGATCCGCGCATCGAATTCGAACACGCCGCCCGAGGCGATGACCGCGTTCAGCCGTTCGCGGACCACCGCCCGGTCATCGGCGTGGTAATAATCGATCGCGTCGGCGATCCGCGGCTCTTCGCCATCCATTATGCCGTGAATGCGGAACACTTCGGACGACCAGAACAACCGCCAGTTGGCAAGGTCCAGCCGCCAGTGGCCGATCCCGGCGGCACTTTCCGCCATACCGAGCAACCGCTGCTGCTCCTGCAGCTTGTCGATCGACACGATCGCCGCGGTCTCGGCCTCGCGACGGGTGGCGATGTCACGGATCGATCCGATCATTTCCGGCTGGTCGCCGCCCTCGCCCACCAGCCGGAATGCCCCCTCCAGCCACAGATAATGCCCCTCGCTGTGGCGCATCCGGTATCGGAACACGACCCCGCCACCGTCCGGCGTCAACGCCTCCAGACAACCGCGCACCCGGTCGCGGTCGTTGGGATGGATCGACTGATACGGGCTCTTCCCGACCAGTTGATCGGGTCGATAGCCGAACAGTCGTTCGGCGGCAGGCGAGACATAACGGTGCAGCCCGTCCATGCCCAACCGCACGATCAGGTCGGTCGAATGGTCGGTCAGCAACCGCAACTGTCGTTCGTTGTCGCGGATTTCCTTCAGCGCCAGCGACTGTTCGTACAGCAGCGCCGCGACGGTGAACGCGGCGAGCGTGAAGATCGCGCAGAACAGTTGCAGCAGCAAGGTACGGTCGGACAAATGCGGCAGGGTGGCGGCGATCGGACCGGTCCCGCGCATCGTGCAAACCAATGCCACGCCACTCACCGTCAGCGTCGCCGCCGCCGCCCCGGCGAACCGGTACAGCAGCGCGGCGAACACGCCGCATGGCATGAGCAGGAACAGCATGGGATATCTGTCCCATGCGAAGATCAGTCCGGTGAACAGCGCGGTCAGCACGATCACGATGACGATCGCCGGCGACAGCAGCCCGATTTCCTCCGACAGCGCCCGGCGGGTCGCCTTCAGCGCGGGCAGCAGCACGATCATCCCCATCGCGCCGGCTGCAAACCAGCCGACAAACGCATCGAGGGGCACGGCATCGGCGAAGATCAAACGCGCGATGCCGAACATCGCCGTACCAGCCAGAGCCCCGGCGATCGAAATGCCGACCACGGTGAAATAACCGCGCAACAGGCGCGGATCGGGCCGGGCGATGCGCAGCAGGCTCGCGACGATCGTCGTCTGGATGGTATCGACCAGGAGATACCCCCCCGTCTCCAGATCGATCGTTCCCATCACCGGGACGGCCGCCGCGATACCGCCCGCTGTAACCCCCAGCAGCAATGGCCAGACGCGCGGCGGATAGCGGACCAGTGTCGCGACGGCGATCGGCGTGGCGGGCCAGATCGGCGCGACATCCCCGAAGAACGGTTTCGACCAGAGGGTCAGCGCCGTGACCGCACAGATGACGGCCCCATAGCCGAGCAGGAACGCCGCCATCCGCAGCCACGGATGCGAACCCGCCGGCTGCCCGTTCACCATGGCAGGCAAGGTTCCCGATCCGTCGGCCATGCCCGATCGTCCGCTGGATGAAACGATCGATCGCGCGGGACGGGATGCTGCCGGGCCGGGGGAATCATTCGTCGTCCGGCCCCGGCTCCGGC
Source organism: Sphingomonas hengshuiensis (assembly GCA_003240755.1). GTDB lineage: Bacteria > Pseudomonadota > Alphaproteobacteria > Sphingomonadales > Sphingomonadaceae > Sphingomonas > Sphingomonas hengshuiensis_A. Next base: position 44,676 of record QFNF01000019.1, read on the forward strand.
GCCGGACGATGGCCGCTCCTCGCCCATCGGGCCGCGAGCAGGCGACCAGCCAGGGCCGGCAGGCCGGGCCGCAGGAACAGCCAGTCGCGGATCGCGGGACCGGGTGTTGCGCCGATCATCCGCTTATACCCGCTATCGCCCGCGCCCCAATCGACCCGGTCGATCCCGTCGCTCAGCCCGCGCACCAGATTGCGATAATAGAGCAGCTTGCCCGGCGAATGCCTGGCGAAGCGCGTATCGTAGCTGTTGGCGATCGCATATTTGAGCGTGCCGGCGTTCAGGTCGAACGAAAAGGCGGCGGGTTCGCCGTCCATCCGCAGCACCGCGGCCCACATCATGTCCGCCAGCGCCGGATCGCGCGCCACCGACCGCCAGAAACGGCCATGGCCGGTGTCGGTGAACTTGGCGTCGCCGCCATCGGTCCGTGCGGCGATCCAACTGGCCGCCTCGATCGCTGCCAGTCCGTCGAACACCGCATCGGTCCACCCGCCGCCATGGACGAACGACCAGTCCGGTTCACCCAGCGTAGCAAGATGCTTCTCGCCGTAGCGGTTCTTGCGCAACGTGGAGTTGCGCGGCCAGCCGCCCTCCGCGCGCAGTGCCGCCATGTCGAGCAGATAGCTGTCGGCGATGAACCGGGGCAGCGCACGCCACCCCGCCGCCGCCGCCGCCGGCAGCAGACCGACGAGCAGCGGATCGTCATCATAGACCGGTCCCAGCCGGAACCCGCGCACCGCCTGCGCCGCCTCCGCCAGCAGCGCGGCGAAATCCTGATGGTCGGCGGTTTCCGCCGCCGGGCCACTCCGAAACGGCCAATAGCATCCCGGCACCTGCCCCAGACCGAACAGCGCCGGCCCCAGCCCGATCAACGGCAGCGCGATCGTCGCGTATCCATCGCGTTCGACCAGCATGGTGCGCGGCACCCCGCCATAGCTTTCGATCGCGGCGGCGAACCATTGGCGGCGCAGAAAGCCATGCGTGTCCGCCGCCGCGACCGCCACGGCGTCGATCGCATCGGGCAGGCCGTCGACGATACGTGCCAGGGGGCGGGAAACGGGTGCGATCACATGCATGCCACTGCCCTTGCCACGAACCGATTACGATACGGTAGCGATATGGAGGTACGAATCGAACGGTGTCGGGCCTGTTCGCGGCCTTGTCCCGATCCGGCCTGCACGGCATACCGCGCGGGTGGAATTCGAACCTGTCCTTTCGACCGTAGCCAAGACGATCCAGACCGCGATCGCACCCGTGTTCCTGCTGGCCGGGATCGGCGCCATCCTGAACGTCATGGTCGGCCGCCTCGCGCGGATCGTCGACCGGGCGCGCGACCTCGAAAAGCTGCACCCGAGCTCGACCGGCCCGGAACATGATCGCCATGTGTTCGAGCTGCGGCTGCTCGACCGGCGCATCCGGATCATCAACAATGCGGTGTTCCTGGTCGTACTGTCGGCGGTGGCCAACTGTACCGTCGTCGCGATGCTGTTCATCGCCGAACTGCTCGATCTGGGGTTGGGCAAGGCGGTGGCGATCTGCTTCATCCTGTCGATGCTGCTGCTGATCGGCGGGCTGGTATGGTTTCTGTTCGAGGTGCGGCTGTCGGTCTATGCCATCCGGGTGCGCGCCGAATTGCTGGAGCGCGAGCGGGCGTGACCCCGCGCCGCGAACGGACGCTGCTGCAGGCGGCCGTCGCGCTCACCTGCCTCGTGCCGCTGTCGGCGTCGCTGGCCGGCATCGCTTTTGGTGCAGCATGGCTGCAACCGGCGGCGGCGACCGACATGGACAGCCATTTTCGCTATTTGTCGGGCCTGTTCCTCGGCATGGCGATCGGCTTCGCCAGTTGCATTCCCGGCATCGAGCACAAGGGCGGTCGCTTCCGTCTGCTGGGGCTCATGGTCGTGATCGGTGGCCTTGCGCGGCTGTGGTCGCTGGCCGCGACCGGCACGCCATCGGCGCCGCACATGAGCGGACTGGGCATCGAACTCATCGCCGTGCCGCTGTTGCTGGGGTGGCAGACACGCGTCGCGCGGCGTTGCCGGTATCGCGACTGATTCGCGCCGCCGCGGCGGCTTCGGACGAAAAAATGAATTGCCGCCCCTGCTTTATTCGCTTGCATTTCGTGGAGGCGGCGGAGGTCCGCGCGTCGCATGGGGCCGGCGATCATGCGCTGCCCGGTTCCCCGGCACGGCCCGAAATTTAGCCGCTTGCACATGCCGCCAATTGCTACAATTAGTATGGGGCACAGCGGATGAACCGCTACAAATGGTATTCATCCCGATCGGCACCGCGACACGATATTCGTGCCGAACGCGGTCGTTCGGGACGGCGACACGCCGCTGCATGCGGTAGCGCGCCCAAACGGGGAAACGGGGACGATGACCTTTCAGGACAGTCAGGATGCCCAGATGAACGAGCTGCAATTCGCCGAGCCGGCGCCCGCCGAAACCCCGCCCGCGCGCACCAGCCGCACGGTCGATGCGCTGCTGCACGCCGTCGAGGTAGATCATTCGCGCGACGCGCTGCTGACCGATTTCGGCAAGGATACGCTGAAGGACCGCTACCTCCTGCCGGGCGAATCGTACCAGGACCTGTTCGTGCGC
>QFNF01000020.1 GCA_003240755.1 Sphingomonas hengshuiensis
ACTGGGCGTCCCAGGTGACGCGGGGTGGAGCAGCCCGGTAGCTCGTCAGGCTCATAACCTGAAGGTCACAGGTTCAAATCCTGTCCCCGCAACCAACTTCGGAACAACCCCCCGCCGCTCGCGTGGCAGGGGTTTTCTGCGTTCTGCGCATAGCCAAGCAACACGTCCGTCAGCGCTGATACCTCCGCGGCCACCGAGCCATCAGTGCAGGCAGGGTAAATCGTTACGCGCTCTATCAAGGCTGATGATCGTCTTTGCCGCTTCCGCTCGCGTTAAGCGCTTCGCGCAGCCTCGCTACTTTCTCCTCAAAACGGTGCAGGAGCGCCGGATGCGGCAAGATGTCTGCTTTGTCGCGCCTTGGGTGCTCGATGGACCGATGAACCCCGATGCGTTCCTCACCTATGTCACCCGTGTGCTCGTGCCCGAACACGGCCGTGGCGACGTCGTCGTGATGGACGATCTGTCGAGCCACGAGACGCCGGTCGTGTGCGCCGCCATCGAAAGCGTCGGCGCCACGCTCCTGTTCCTCCCGCCCTGCAGTCCCGACTTCAACCCGATCGAGCAGGCATTCGCCAGGCTGAAAGCGCGCTCGCGCAAAGCCGTCGAGCGCACCGTCCACGGCCGCTGGAACGCCATCGGCCGCATCCTCCACTCGCCCAACGAATGCGCCAATTACTTCGCCGCCCGCGGATATGGTGCAGACTGATCGAAAACCGCGTTAGCGGCTGGCCGGGCGTGATCCGCAGGCGCTGTCTGCGCAGGACGGGCTGCTCGACGAGTTGCAGAAGGCGCTCTCGGAGCGGATCCGGGCCACCGCGATCATCCGTTCGGGATCAGTGCCATGCCCGGCTATCGCCGCCCCCGGCCCCGGACGCCGCCGGTCGGCGGGACGCGGCCGGCCCTACCCCCGCGTCAGATACAGATGCCGCAGCCGGGCGATCGCCGCCCTGTCCAGTCCCATCGCCTCCTTCAGATAGCGGGCCATGCCGCCCGGCCGCCGGTCGATGTCGGCGAACACCGCGTCGATATAGCGCCGGTCGACTCCCGCGAACGCGCCCGCCGCCGCTGGCGACAGCTTCGCCCAGAAGCCGGTCGGCGTACCCGTCGGCATGGTCGTATAGCGGTTGGACAGCAGATAATCGTCGATCACCGTCGCGCGCGGCACCCCGAGCGCGCTGAGCAGCAATGCCGCGCCCACGCCCGTCCGGTCCTTGCCGGCGGTACAATGGAAGGCGAGCGGGGCCTGCCCGGCGAGCAGTTGCGCGAACATGCGCCGATACTGGTCGCGGAACTGTTCGAGCAGTTGCGGATAGGTCGCCGCCATCCGTTCGACCACCTGTTCGCGCGTCCAGCTTCCCGGATCGCCGGGCAGCATCATCCCGCGCATGTCGAGGTCATAGTCGTCGCTCAGGATCCGGGGGGCATGGCCGGCGGGCCACCGCGTCGGCTGGGCCGCGCGTTCGCGCCGGTCGCGCAGGTCGCAGACGGTGCGGATGCCGAGGCGTTGCAGATAGGCATAATCGGCGAGGGTCAGATCATGCATCTGTCCCGAACGATATAACAGCCCCCATCGGACCGTCCGGCCGTCCATCGTGCGATAGCCGCCCAGGTCGCGGAAATTATGTCCGCCCTGGAGCGGCAGGACCCGCTGGTGCGGCGCGGCAGCCGCCGGCGCGGCGGGGGGGTGGACGACCCCCTGCGCCGCGCCCGGTTGCGCGACCAGCAGCGCGGCGGCGGCGGCGGCCAGCCCCCTCACATCCGCACCGTCGCTTCGAGGCCATAGGTGCGCGCTTCGTTGAAGAAGCCCGACAAGCCGGTCAGCGTATTGAACGAGCGGAAGAACATATGCTGTTCGGCGAACAGGTTGCGCGCCCATGCCGACACGCTCAGCCGCGATCCGCCATTGTCGAGCGCGATATCGGCGATGCCGATCCGCCCGTTGACGATGAAGCCGGGTTCACCGCGCGGCTGGCTGATCCCCGGCGCGGGATCGTTGTAGTTGGAATAGAAGCCGCTGTCGTAATTGCCGTCGAGATGCGCGAAGAGGTTGTATCCCGCCATCGGCCGTTCATAATCGATCGCGCCGCTGGCGGCATGGGTGGGCGTATAGACCGGATAGATGCGGATCGGTGTGGTGACGATCACGCCGCTGGCCCCTTGCGGAAACGGATTGACCGTCGCGGGGATCGACACGTCGTTATACGCATAGCTGGCGGTCAGGGTCATCCCGGTGAACGGCGCGAGCGTCAGTTCCGCCTCGACCCCCTTGACCCGGCCGGTGCCCGGCGCGTTGGTCGTCTCGATCGTGGTGCGCGTCGTTTCGAGGATGCGGCCCGCCGCGTCCTGTTGCAGATAATTGGCCTGGAAGTCGATCTGGATCGATTTATACGCCCCGGCATAGGCGGACACGTTCAACCGCGCGCGCCGGTCGAGGAATTCGGTCTTGGCCCCGATCTCGAACACCGACAGCGTTTCGGGATCGAACGGCGCATAGCGCAGCGAGCGGGAATTGGCGCCGCCCGCCTTATAGCCTTCGGACCATTTGCCATAGAGATGCACGTCGGGCGTGGCATCGAACGCCAGCGTCACCAGCGGATCGACGCGCGACCATGCCGCGTCCAGCCCGCGCGGCGCGACGACGCCGCCGACGCTGGGCGTCTTGCCGTTGACGATGAACAATTCGCCCTTCTTCATGTCGCGGGTATAGCGCGCGCCGCCGGTCAGGTGGACGCGATCGTCCAGCACCGCCGGCGTCCACGTCCCCTGCGCGAACGCGCCGATGCTGCGCGTGGTGATCCGGCTCGCCCGGTCATAGGAAACGGTGGCGGGATCGATCGGCAGGATCGTCGCCGCCGTGCCGGTGGCATTCCACGCCATGCTGTTATACGCCTGTGCGTTATCCTCGGTATGCTCGCGATAGACGATCGCGCCGGCGACATATTTCAGCCGGTCGGTATCGCCGATCAACTGCACTTCCTCGCTGAACTGGTTCTGGGTGAACATCGCAAGGCTGTACCGGCTGAACGCGCCGCCGGGCTTGTAGGTCGAACCGTCCGTGCTGCCATTGTCATACTGGCTCTGGTCCAGCGCGCGATAGGCGGTGATCGACTTGAACTGCAACCCCGGCGCGAGGTCGAGGCCCAGCGTCAGGCGATGGCCGTGCGTCGTCCCGACGCTGTCCTGTTGCGGCACGCCGATGCTGGCGGTGCGTGCCCGATCGGGCAGCAGCGGCGATGCCGGCGCGCGTGTCAGCGTGCCGGCGGTCACGACCTGGAGGTAAAGCGGGGTCGAGGCGTCGCGGGCGGTGTCGAACGAATAATCGGCACTGACGCCGTCGCTCGGCTTCCACAGCACTTCGGCATGGGCGCCGCGCTTGTCATAGGCGTTGAAATCCGACTGCCCGGACAGCGGATTGTCGACCAGCCCGCCCCGGCTGGTGATGACACCGTCGAGCTTGACGCGGAAATCATGCCATTCGGGCAGGTCGAGATGCGCCTCGCCCTTATAGCTGCCGAAATTGCCGATCCCGGCGGTGGTCGTCAAATGGAACTGGCCGGTCGGCTTGCGGGTGACGATGCTGACCGCGCCGCCTTCGGTATTGCGGCCGAACAGCGTTCCCTGCGGTCCCTTCAGCACCTCGATGCTCTCGATATCATAGAGCGCGGTGCCCAGCCCCTGTGCGCGGCCGAGATACACGCCGTCGATATAGACGCCGACGCCCTGGTCGCGCGCCGGCTGGTTGCTGTCGGCCAGCACGCCGATCCCGCGGATGTTCATGACGAGCGCCGAATTGCGCGAATAGAAGGGCGCCACCCGCAACGACGGGATCGCACCATCCTGCAGATCGACCAGCGACTGGACGTGACGGTTCTTCAGATCGTCGGCGCTCAGCACCGACATCGCGATCGGAGTCTTCTGGAGGTTCTCGGGCCGCTTCTGTGCCGTGACGATGATTTCGTCGAGCGGGCCATTGGTCCGTGCGGTCTGGCCATCATCGACCGGCTCCGACGGCGACACCGCGCTGTCCTTTGCAAATGCCGCCGGCGCCATCGCCAGCATCAATGCGCAGAATACAGAAGTACTTCCCGCAAATCGCGAGTTGCTTTGTTTCACGGTGTTTTATTCCCCAATATTTCGTTTGAGCCTCCTGTGTAGGTCGCACGTTTCAAGTGGGTTACAATGGATATTAAATGTTTTTAATCTTCGGGTAATCTGGTTGGGGTGGGTGATTTCAAATGGATGATTATCATCCACTTGCGGTCGAACGCCGATTAGGCATCGTGGACAAAGCCCGACGGTGTAATTCGCGACTGATGCAAGGCTGCCTCTTGAAGGCATGTTTGGGCGAGCGGATCGGTTTGTCGGACGGGGGCATGATGGGGATTGCGCGGACGGGTGCGCAGTGGCGGCATCCGCCGGAGGAATATGGCACGTGGAACAGCGTGTTCCGCCGCTACCGTCGCCGGGCGACGGCCGGCGTCTTCGATGCCATGCTGGAGACGCTGGCCAGTGTGGTCGAACGCGATGGTCGTGCCACACGATCGACAGCCCGCTCGTCCGGGCACACTATTGTGCCGTGGGCATTGAAAAAAGGGACTGGCGCACCCGAGCGGCAGTGACCTGCCGCACGTCCGATGCGCAGCCCGGTACCATGTCTTCTGCCGCATCCGGCAGGGCGGAACGCGCCTGGCGGCAGCGGCGGAAAGTCGGCGCAAGTACCGGCAGCGTGACCGCGCCGGCAGATCAGGGCTGATACGGCAATGACGATTGGTGCAGGATGATGCGCACCCTGCCGTCTTCGCACCCCTTGAACACGAAGCTCTTGTTCACGAAGATATGGCTGTCGTCCTGTCCGATGAAGTGGACATTGCATTGCACGATCGCCAGGTCGCCATGCAGGATGAAGTCTTCCTTGCTGTACCATACCTTCACCCACGGCTTCAGCTTGAAGCCCTTGTCGTCGGGGAAGTCGGCGTTTCCTCCGGTGAAGTAGGCGAGGGCACCGTCCTTCGTCGGGCGGAAGGTCTGTTTGCCGAACGTCAGGGTCGGTTTGAACAGAACCTTGCCATGGTCATAATCGTAATTGTCGCTGAGCACCTGCGTCGCGACGGCGCGGGGATCGCCGCCATCGGAATGGGCCTTGCCGACCGCCACCACATTGTCGCACCACGTCTGCAGCGCCTTGTGCACCATGTCTTCGGTAAACATGTCCTTGCTCCTTTTCGGGTCCGGCCGGTTGATCGGGGAAAGCGGTCAGGCGCCTGCGCCGGTCGGCATGGCAATCGCCAGGGTTCGCGCCGGGCTGTAGCAATTGACGTACAGGGTCCGGCCGTCGGGCGAGAAACACGCCCCCGCCAGTTCGGTCTGCGCGCGCAGAAACCCCAGGACATAGGTCTGGCCGGTGGGGGTGATGCCGATCAGCCGGTTGGCGACCGTGTCGGTATATTGGTCCTCGCACACGACCAGATGGCCGTTCGGCGCGACCGTCAGATTGTCGCCGAAGTCGAGCATCGGCTTGCCCGTCGATTCGACGAAGATCTGCACCATCCCGCCTTCTGCGCGGCGGCCTTCGTCCGGCGCGGGGCGGTAGCGCATGATCTGTCCGAGCGTCGCCGCCCCGCCGGAGGTGCAGCAGAAATAGAGTTCGCCGCGGCCCATATGGATGCCCTCGCCGCGCGCGAAGCGCAGCGCGCCCTTCGCCGCACCGCGCATGCGCAGGTCGTCGTCGGGGCTGTCGGTGCCGTCGAGATCGATCCAGCGGGTCGCCAGCCACTCGCCCGGTGTCAGGTCGGCACCCGTCCAGTTGCGGCTGTCGCGTCGCGCCGGATCGCGCGCTGCCAGCGCCTGAAGCCGTCCACCCGCCGCGAGCCGGCCGGGCCGATCCGGCAGGAAGCGGTAGAGCAGGCTGTCGTCGCGATCCTCGGTCAGGTAGATGATGCCGGTGCGCGGATCGACCGCCGCCGCCTCGTGGTTGAAGCGCCCCATGGCGCGCAGCGGCACCGGATCGACGCGCCCGCGTGCGGCGGCGGGCACCTCGAACACCCAGCCATGATCCTGCGACAGGCCGCTCCCCGCGCGGGTCGTATCCTCCTCGCACGTCAGCCAGCTACCCCATGGCGTGGTGCCGCCGGCGCAGTTGCGGATCGTGCCCGCCAGGCTGAGATGCTGCGATAGAAGACGGCCGCTCGCGTCGTCGATCACCAGCGTGGTGGTGCCGCCGGGCAGCGCGCCGCCGTTCCCGTCATGATCGAATGCCGCACCCGCGCCGGCGCCGTGCGCGAACGCGCCGCGCTGCCCGTGTTGCGGCGAAAGCTCGTGGTTGCGGACCAGGGCATGGCGTCCGCCCGGCAGCGGGATGCATCCCATGCCGTCGGCATGATCGGGCACCACCAACCCGTCGTCCATCCGGTCGCCAGCGGCGGAGAGGATATGGTAGGAGAACCCCCGCGGCAGATCGAGCAGGCCGGCGGGGTCCGGCACCAGCGGTCCGTGGCCGATCGTCCCGGAACCGGGGGCGGCGGCGTGGATGGTGCGTGCCAGCCCGGCAAAGGCGGCGGCCGTCAGGCCAAGCGTGGCGGTTCGACGGGTCAGGGTAAGGTCGGTCATCGCATGCTTCCCCCGGTATCGTTCGTGTCGCCGACGCGCGCGCAGGCGTCGCACAGGCCGCCGGCCTCCACCGGCGCCGCGGTCAGCCGAAACCGTCGTCCGGCCGCATGGTCGCGGATCGATCGCAGCGCCTCGTCCGCGATCAGTTGCACGCCGTGGCATTCCAGGCAGACGAGACACAGGTCGGCCGACGCCGGGCACGGAACATAGGCACCCAGCATCTCGATCCGTAACGCGCGGCGCTGCCGCATCAATCGCGCGAGCGTGCGATAGACCTGCGCGGGAACGACGCGCGCAGTCCTTTCACTGGCCCGGGCGGCGATATCATAGGCGCTGAGCGGCCTGCCGCCGGCGGCAAGGATGCCATGGACCAGTTCGTCGATCTCGCCACAGCGCCGCCGGGCGGGAACGGCGGCGCGGATCATGCCGGCATCCCGTCCGCCACGCGCTCGATCAGCCCCTGAAGGCCGACGTTGCTCAGCCCCATCGTCATCAGCGCCAGCGTGCCGCGCAGTTCCTCGGGATCGATGTCGCGGGTGATGAACACCATCCGCGTGCGCCGGTCGTCCGATGGCCACCGCTCCAGTTCGACCGGCGGATGGAAGACGTGCTGCACGCCGTGCACGACCACGGGCGCAGCATGCCCGGCGAGGTTCACGATCCCCTTCACCCGCAGCAGGTCGGCCCCCTTGAACATCGTGAGCAGCCCGAGCCAGCGGTCGAAGGCGAGGGGGTCCAGCGGCGTGTCGAACGTCAGGCAGGTCGCGCGGATGCCGTCGTCGTGCCGGTTCGCGTCGTGATGGTGGTGATCGTGAGCGTGATGGTGGTGATGGCCGGCATAGGCCTCGTCCGCCAGCCAGCGGCGCACGTCGTCGCTCTTGCTGGCGGGATCCCACAGCCCGACCTCGACCAGCAGCGCGGCGTCGACCGCACCGTCCGTCACCGCGATGACCGGCGCGGCCGGGTTGAGCGCGGCGAGACGGTCGCGGATCGCGCTTTGCCCGGCGGGGTCGGCGAGGTCGGTCTTGGTCAGCAGCAGCCGGTCGGCGACGGCCACCTGCTTCACCGCCTCGGGTTGTGCATCGAGCGTCGCCATGCCCGCCGCCGCGTCCACCGTCGCGATGACGGCATCCAGCCGGTAGAGCGGCTCCAGTTGCGGATCGGTCATCAGCGTGTGGAGGATCGGCGCGGGATCGGCCAGCCCGGTGGTCTCGATCACCACCCGGTCGAACCAGCATTGCCCGTCGCGCGCGAAGCGCCACGGTGCGTCGCGCAGCGTCCGCGACAGGTCGCCGCGGATCGTGCAGCAAAGGCATCCGCCGATCATCTCGACCACCAGATCCTCGTTCGACCGTGCGATCAGCTCGTGATCCAGCCCCACCGTGCCGAACTCGTTGATGACGACGAGCGCACGCGCCATGTCGGGCGAGCGGACCAGATGATTGAGGACGGTCGTCTTGCCGCTGCCAAGGAAGCCGGTCAGCACCGATACGGGTATGCGCACGCCCGCGCCCGCCAGGATGCGGCTCATCTGCCATCCTCCCCCGCGCAGGGACGGCGAACGTCGGTGGCATGCGACAGCGCGCGCCAGTTTCCGACGTGCGCCACCGCGAGCAGGACGGCACCCGCGGTACTGACCACACGTTCCGTCACCTCCCCGTCGATCGCGAACGCGCCCATGCCGAGCAGCGTCAGCCCGATCGCGGCCACGACGAACGGCCACCGGCGACCATGACGGCGATAGCCGGCCGCGATCGCCAGCACGCTGGTCGGCAGTGCCAGCGCGAAGGCCATCGCGTGGAAGCGCTCCGGCACCGCCAGCATCGTCGCCAGCACCGGCAGCACCACCAATATGGCGGGCAGCAGCAGGCAGTGGATCAGGCACAGCACCGACGCCGTCACCGCGAAGCCGTCGAGCCAGCGCTGCCGGCGATCGCCTGTCATTTGAAGTCCGCTGGACATCGGTCCGATCTTCCGTTTATGTAATGTTGTAACGTATCTCATGGGACGAACGTCATGGCAAGCTTCCTCCACTCCGATCGTCGCCTCCCCGTCACGGTGCTGTCGGGTTTCCTCGGCGCGGGCAAGACGACGCTTCTCAACCACATCTTGGCCAACCGCGAGGGGCGGCGCGTCGCGGTGATCGTCAACGACATGTCGGAGGTGAACATCGACGCCGACCTGGTCCGTGGGGGCGAGGCGGCGCTGTCGCGGTCGGAGGAAGCGCTGGTCGAGATGACCAACGGCTGCATCTGCTGCACGCTGCGCGACGATCTGCTGGCCGAGGTGCGCGCGCTCGCCGAGGCCGGACGATTCGATTATCTGGTGATCGAGTCGACCGGCATCTCCGAGCCGCTGCCGGTCGCCACCACCTTTTCGTTCCGCGACGAGGCCGGCGTGTCGCTGGGCGATGTCGCGCGGCTCGACACGATGGTGACGGTGGTCGACGCGCTGAACCTGCTCAGCGACTATTCCAGCCAGGATTTCCTCGCCGATCGCGGCGAGACGCTGGGCGAGGACGACACGCGCAGTCTGGTCAGCCTGCTGGTCGAGCAGATCGAGTTCGCCGATGTCGTGATCGTCAACAAGGCATCGTCGGTGTCGCGCGAACAGCTCGCCACGGTCAGGAAGCTGGTCGCCAGCCTCAACGCCGACGCGGTCATCGTCCCCGCCGACCATGGCCGGGTGGACCTCGACCGCGTTCTCGCGACCGGCCTGTTCGATGAGGAAAAGGCATCGCGTCACCCGCTATGGGCCAAGGAACTCTACGGCTATGCGCACCACCAGCCCGAAACGGAGGAATATGGGATAGAGAGCTTCGTCTATCGCGCCCGTGCGCCGTTCGATCCGGCGCGGTTCCATGCCTTCCTGATCGATGGCGGCCTCGACCATGTCGTGCGCGCCAAGGGCCATTTCTGGCTGGCGACGCGGCCGGACTGGGTCGGCGAACTGGCGGTGGCGGGCAGCCAGACGGAAACCGCGCGCATGGGCCGCTGGTGGGCGTCGATCCCGAAGAACCAGTGGCCCGACGACGGCCGGTTCGAATCGTTCGTCGCGAAACACTGGGACGGGATCTGGGGCGACCGGCGACAGGAACTGGTGTTCATCGGCATCGGCATGGACGAGGCCCGCATCCGGCGGCGGCTCGATGCATGCCTCGTGCCCGCCGCCGCCTTCACACCGACGCTCTGGACGGGCTTGCGCGATCCGTTCCCGGCCTGGGGCGAGCGCCAGATGGAGGCGGCCGAATGACGTTGGCGATGTTGGAGGATGTCGTCGCATTCGGCCACGACCCTGCCTCGCTCGACGCGATCGCCCGTCCCGGGGCCGCGCTGGCGATCTGGTGGCGATCCTTGCCGGACGATTTGCGGGTCGGGCTTGCCGCGCTCGACCTCGATACGATCGACGACCTATCGGTCGATATCGACGCCGGTGCGCCGCTCGATGCGACGTTGCGGGATGCGGGCTATCCCGACGCCCTTGTCGCGCCGCTCGCCGGGGATATCGGCCTGCTGATTCGCCGTCATGCCGCGCTGACCGGCGAGGATCGACTGCGCCTGAGGCTGGAGGTGGTGGAAACCGATGCCTGCCGCCGCTTCCATGCCGATTACGTCACGCTGCGGCTGTTGTGCACCTATGCCGGGCCGGGCACGCAGTGGTGCCGTGCCGCCGCGTCTGATGCGATCTGCGAGGTGCCGACCGGCGCGGTCGGCGTCTTCAAGGGCCGGATGCTGCTCGATCCGCCGACCGTGCTGCACCGGTCGCCACCGATCGTCGCTACGGGTGAACGGCGCCTCGTGCTTGCGATCGACCCGATCCGCAACTGTGACGGCCTGTAGGAAGAGACGTAGCGAACGGCTTGATCGACGATCTCCGCGTTCAACGCGCGCCCGGCCGGCGCCGTCTTCAGCGCATCCAGCCGGCCGCCCTGCGCCCGGGCCGTGCCAGCCGACCTGCTCCCCGCCAAGTTGGCTTCGGTGCTCCCATGCCCCTGGGCGGGGACGGTTGGTGCACTCGGCGGGTGCCATGGCGTCGGCGAAACCGGGAAGATCGGCACCGCCATCGCCGATCGCAATGTCCGGACCGGCAGGCTACCCCTCGTTCAGCTCGGTCACGAACTCGTAGCGGTCGCCGCGATAGACCGAGCGGGTGAATTCGACGATCCGTCCGTTGGCAAGCCGGGTGCGGCGTTCGATCCGCAGCACTTCGGAATGTTGCTCGATCGACAGGATGCCGGCCTCGGTCGCGGTGGCCAGCGAGGCGCGTACCCGCTGCGTGCCGCCGACCGGGCGGAAGCCATGCGCGTCCAGCGCGGCGTAGAGCGAGTCCTGCAGATGGTCGAGGTCGGGCATGAACTCGGCCGGCACCACCGCGTGTTCGATCGCCAGCGGATCGCCGTCCGACAGCCGTACCCGCCCCAGCCGCGCGACCCGCGCATCGGCCGCCACGTCCAGCGCCGCCGCCTCCTCATCGGTCGGCTGGGCATAGCTTTTGTAAATCCACACCACGCTCGCCACGTCGCCGCGCGACCGGGCGTCGTCGCTGAAGCTCGTCAGCCGCGCGCCGCGCGCCTCGATCCGGGGGGCGACGAAGGTGCCCGATCCCTGCCTGCGCACGACGATGCCCTCGTCGATCAACTGCTGGATGCCCTTGCGCACCGTGACGCGCGACAGGCCGGCCATCTCGCTGATGTCGCGTTCGGACGGCAGCGCCGCGCCGGGGCCGATCGCCCCCCCGCTGATATGATCGCGCAGGCTGCGTGCAAGTTGCAGATAGAGCGGCGTATCCTCGTCGCTCGTCGGCCAGGCGATGTCGCGCATCACGCCGATGCCGCGATCGCGGCCCCCAGGCGGCCATGATGACGATCGAGCAGCGCGGCGGCGGCGTCCGGCGTCATCCCGCGCGCGATCAGCACCGCGCGGCGAATGTCGTTGCCACCACGCGCCAGCGCATCGGCGGCGGCTTGCGGATCGATGCCCGTCAGGTCCTGTACCATCGCCCGTGCGCGGCGCAGCAGCTTGGCGTTCGACACGCGCATCGCCACCATCCGCCCGTCATGGACAAGGCCAAGCCGGATCATGACGGCGGTCGACAACAGGTTCAGCGCCGCCTTCTGCGCGGTGCCCGCCTTCATCCGGGTCGATCCGGCGATGATCTCGCTCCCGGTCGCGGCGACGATCACATGCTCGGCCGCCTGCGTCAGCGGGGTGCCGGCGTTGTTGGCGATGCCGATGGTCAATGCGCCGGCGGCGCGGGCGGCGGCGATGGCGGCGACGGTGAAGGGGGTGCGGCCGCTTGCCGCCACGCCGATCATCACGTCGTGCGCGCCGATCCCGGCGGCGGCGACCTCGTGCCCCGCGGCATCGGTGTCGTCCTCCGCACCTTCGCGGGCACGGGTGAGCGCGTCGGCGCCGCCCGCCATCAGGAATGCGGTGCGCTCGCTTGGCCAGCCAAAGGTCGGGTGCAGTTCGGTGCCGTCCTGCACCGCCAGCCGCCCCGACGTGCCCGCGCCGACAAAGACCAGCCGCCCGTCCTGTTCCAGCCGGGCGGCGGCGGCATCGGCGGCGGCGGCGATCGCCGCGGTCTGGGTATAGAGCGCGGCGATGGCGGCCATCTGCCCCTCCAGCATCGCCTCCACCGCGGCATGGGTGGGCCAACGTTCGAGGTCGCGATAGCGCGGATCGAGGGTTTCGGTGTTCATGCGCGAAGTCCGTCCGGTTGGCCGCGCCCGTCCGTACCCGCCGGAGCGACACAGACCATGAACGCGACGAAGGTGCCGATGCACAGTTGAAAGGGGAAGGCGAGGCCGGAGAGCGCCGCCGGCAGCGCCAGCGCCCGGGCGATGCCCGGTTGCAGCAGCACGATCACCGCGAACCCGGTGAGCAGCGCGGCGATCACCGATCCCGTCGTGCCGCGCCGCGTGAACAGCGCGGTGAAATAGACGCCGAGCAGCCCGGCATAGGTGAACACCATGACCTGCAACGCGAACTCCAGCAGACCCATGGTGCTGTGCCGCTGCCAGTAATAGGACGCAACCGCCATCGCCAGCATGGCAAGCCCGATCAGCCCCATCCCCGCGCGTCCGGCGGTGACGAAATGCGCCTCCGCCACGGCCCCGCGCCGTTCGCGCCACGGGCGGTAGAAGTCCTGCACCAGCACCGACGACATGGCGTTCAGCGCCGAATTGGTCGTGGCGACGGCGGCGGCGCAGATGCCGATCGTCACCAGCCCGCGCAGCCCGCCGGGCAGCTCCGTCAGGATGTAATGCATGAAGATGCTGATCTTCTCGCCCCCGAATGCCTGACCCGCGGTCCCGGCGGCGCCGGCCATCAGGTCGGGGCGGTTATAGAAGATGTGCAGTAACAGCCCGATGACGATGAACAGCCCGACCGTCGGGATCGTCGCGAACACCGACAGGTACAGGCCGCGCGCGCCGGTCCTGGCATCCTTGCACGCCAGCAGCCGCTGGGTGGTGTCCTGGTCCATGCCGGCATTGGCGATGTAGAGCAGCGTGATGCCGGTCAGGATCGCCAGCAGCGAAAAGGGCCGCGACAGGTCGAGCGAGAAGTCGAACAGCCGCAGCTTGTCGATGCCGCCGGGCGCGCTGCGCAACGCATCGACGATCGCCCCGTTCGATGCCGGGATCGACAGGCGCAGGAACACCAGCACCGCGATCGCCGATCCCAGATAGACGACGAACTGGATCAGGTCGTTCCACAGGACCGATTTCAGCCCGCCGATGAAGGTGAACAGCACGCTGGCGATCACCAGCAGCGCGGCGGCCACCAGGATGCCGGTCGCATCGACCGTGCCGGTGATGACCATCGCCAGCGCGATCGCCGCCAGATAGACCCGCGCCCCCCCGGCGAACACCCGCCCGATCAGGAACATGCCCCCGGCCCAGCGCGTCGCCCGGATGCCGAAGCGCATCGTCAGCAGCTCATAGGCGGTCGTCGCCCGGATCGCGTAGAAGCGCGGGATCATGACATGCGCGACGAACATCGCGCCCAGCAACCCGCCGACCGTGCCGGTCAGATAGGTCAGGTCGGCACCATAGCCATAGTCCGGCCCGCCGAGGAACGTCGCCGCCGACTGGGTCGCCGACAGCACCGACACCGCCGCCAGCCATGCCGGGACGTTGCCGCCGGCGAGGAAATATTCATGGGCCGACGCGGTCTTGCGGGGGGTGAAGATCCACCCCCCCGCGACCAGGACCAGGAGATAGGCGGCGATGACCAGCCAGTCCGCCGGCGAAAATGGCAGGTGCATGGCGTTTACATCTTCGCGGTCAGGGTAAAGCCGATCGTACGGCCGAGAATGTCGTACGTGTCGGGGAAGGTGTTGAACACCCCGCCCGCCGACACGCGCGGCGGACGGCGGTCGAGCAGGTTGTAGATGCCGGCGCTCATCGTGATCGCGGGCGTGAAGTCGCGCGACGCCGACAGGTCGAACGTGTCCTGCGCGCCGATCGTCTCGGTCGAACCCGCCGCGCTGGACTTCACCCGTCCGATCCGCTGCCAGTCGAACTGGATCACGCCGGCGTCGAACAGGATGCCGATGCCGGCGGTATGGCGGTAATCAGGCTGTACCAATGTCGTACCATCGCTGGAACAGGTAGCACCGAACGTACCCTTGCACTGCACCGCATCCACCGTCGGATTGGCCTGGATCAGATAGGAGGTGACGACATTGCCCTGATAGCTGGCGCGCAGGCCGATGCCGTCCATCCATTCGGGACGCAGCGTATAGCTGGCGGCGATGTCCAGCCCGCGCTGGAGCAGGCGGCCGAGATTCTGGTTGTTGACGAACGCGTCGCGGAAGCTGCCATCGGCGTTGCGCGTCACCAGGTTGCACAGCGGATTGCCCGCGGTCGGGTTGGTGATGTAGCAACTGGTGATCGCCGCGATCGGCTGGATCACGCCCACCGCGCCGCGCAGGTCCAGTTCGTACCAGTCGACCGTCACGTTCAGGTCGCGGGCGAATGCGGGGGTCAGCACCGCGCCGACCGTCTTGGTGTACCCCGTTTCGGGCTGGATATCGGGATTGCCGCCGTAGAAATAGCTGCCGGTGAGATAGCCGGGCGCGGTCGAATTGGCCGCCCCCTGCGCCGGCGCGCCCAGCCGGTCGCACTGCGCGCGGTTGCCGGTGCCCAGCACGCACGGATCGCCGCCATAGCGCGGCTTCAGCCGGTCGACCGTCACCAGGCTGCTGAACGGCAGCGAGGACGTGCTGCCGGCGAACTCGCCGAAATTGGGGGTGCGCAGCACGCGCTGATAGGTGCCGCGCAGCCGCAGGTTGCGGTCGATCGCCCAGTTGGCCTCCGCCTTCCACGTGCCATGGGTACCGAACAGGTCGTAATCGGACAGGCGATAGGCCCCGCCGACGTCGAGCTGGTGGATGAACGGGGTGTCGTGGATCAGCGGCACGCGCAGTTCGCCGTACAGCTCCTTCACGTCGAACGCGCCCGAATAGGCCCCCTGTACGCCCTGCCGGTAGCTGTTGCCCGACAGCAGCGCGCTGTCCTGCTGGATGCTGGCGGTTTCGCGGCGATATTCGACGCCCGCGGCAAAACCGATCGCGCCGGCGGGCAGGGTGAACAGGTCGTCCAGCGTCCCGCTGATCGTCGCGGCGGTGACGAACTGGTCGCGCTTGCGGTTGAAGCCGTTGATCGGGCTGCCCAGCGCCGCCGCGATGCCCGGGCGGTTGGGGCCAAAGATATCGACGGTGTTGACGATCGCCGCGAAATTGTTCGCGCCGCCGGCATTGGCGACCAGCCCGTCGCCGCCGATCAGCGAATTTTCGGTGGAGCGGCCATATTGGGCATAGACGTTCCACTGCAGCGCCCCGGTCAGCGCCCCGCGCAACCCCGACTGCAACTGCAACGTATCGCGTTCGGTGCGATAGGTGATGAGGCCCAGTTCGGCGAGCGAGCGGTTGACGTTCACCTGCGCCACGCCGTTGACGAAGGTAAGCTGGCTGCGGATCGCGTCGGTCAGGAACGGGTTGGTCGCGGCGATGCCGACGGTACGGTTGACGCTGGCCGGCTGCGCGCCCGGCGTACCCGTCTCCTCGGTACGCGCGTTGGTGAACATCGCGCGCCCATACAGCTCGACCGCAGGCGCCAGATCATATTTGTACAGCGCGGCAAGGTTGATGCGCCGCAGCGGCGATACCAGCGGATAGCTGCCCGAAATGTTCGAGGTCGCCGACGGCGTGGTGGTGAACGCACCGGCATCGGTAAAGCCGAACCGCCGCCCGCTGGCGACGTCGGTGAACACGCCGCCGATGCTGGGAATGGTCTGGTTCGGGGTGGCGGCCCAGTCGCGCTGGCGCGCCCGGATGCCGTCGCGCTGGGTATAGTCGGCGGCGAACACCAGATTGCCGGACCCGCCGACGCCGGTGCCGAGCATCACCGACCCGCCATATTGCGCGCCGCCGCGCACCGACAACCGGCTGGCGGCGGTGCCGCGGACCCCCTCGAAATCATCGTTCAGGATGAAGTTGACGACGCCTGCCACCGCATCGGCCCCATAGACCGCGGCGGCACCCCCGGTCAGCACGTCGACCCGCTTGATGAGCGATGCGGGGATGGCGTTGACGTCGACCGAGTTGCGAAAGCTGAACGGTGCGGCGCGGGTGCCGTCGATCAGCACCAGCGACCGGCTCTGCCCGAAATTGCGCAGTTCCAGCACCTGCGCCCCGAACGCATCGCTGCCCTGCGACCCCTGGCGCACGCCCCCCGACAATTGCGGCAGCTTGGTCGAGAAATCCTCGATCGTCAGCGCCGATTGCAACCGGATCTGCTGTTCGGTGGTCGACGCGACCGGGCTGCTGGATACGAGGCCGGGGATCGGGATGCGCGTGCCGGTCACGACGATCTCGCCCTCGGCCGGGGCGTCGGATGCGGGGGCAGGCGCAGGCGGCGGGGTCTGCGCGCTCGCTGCGGCGGGCAACTGTGTCAGGCTGATGGCCAGTGCGGCGAGGGCGGTGGTATGCCGGAACGACTGTGCCATGAGCGTGCTCTCTTTCATGTTGCTGGTGGATGGTTTCCGCCCGTGCTCGGGCCGGCCTGCTGCGACCGCAAATGTGCAGACCTTTGCGGGATATGTAAAGTAGTGGTGGCATAGTGGTATTGTACGACGCCCACAGTTCCGGGGCTGGTGCGCCGCCGGGCGGGCAGGGCTGCGTCATGCGCTTCCGCCTGTCGTCCGGCGGCCTTCCGCCCCCGCCCGGAACGGTCCGGGGCGTCGGCGCCGTCCGGGCCACATTCCCGTGCGCGATGCGGCCGGTTGCAGCTAAAAAAAGCCGCAGGTAATTGTCGGGGTTGACAGCTTGGCCATCTGCGTTCGTAATGACACCGGTTTCCGATGCCGCCCGATCGAGGCGCAGGGATGAGCAGGAGAGATAGGATGTTCGCATCGCTGACGGCCATGGTGGTTGCCTCGCTCGCGGCCGCCGTCGCGTCGGCGCCTGCTGCCGCGCAGGTCGTCGCGTTCCCCGGCGCCGAAGGGGCGGGGCGCTTCGCCGCCGGCGGTCGCGGGGGGCAGGTGATCCGCGTGACCACCCTCGCCGATGCCGGACCGGGGAGCCTGCGGGCGGCGATCGACGCCACCGGGCCGCGCACCATCGTCTTCGACGTGGCCGGCACCATCGCCTTGCGCTCGCCGCTCGTCATCCGCAACGACCGCATCACCATCGCCGGCCAGACCGCGCCCGGTGACGGCATCACCCTGCGCGACCAGACGCTGCAGATCGCCGCCAGCGACGTGATCGTCCGCTATATCCGCTCGCGGCTGGGCGCGGCGTCGAGGACGCAGGGCGACGCCATCTGGATCAGCGGCGGGACGCGGATCATCCTCGACCATGTCTCGGCAAGCTGGTCGGTCGATGAAACCCTGTCCGCCTCGGCCAGCTACCGCGATGCCGCCAGCAGCATCGGCGACCTGACCGTGCAGTGGAGCATGATTACCGATTCGCTGCGCCGCGCCGGCCATGTGAAGGGCGAGCATGGCTATGGCAGCCTCGTGCGCGGCGGGCGCGGGTCGCGGATGAGCTTCCACCACAATCTCTGGGCCAATCACGCCGCGCGCATGCCGCGTCCCGGAAACTATGCCCGGTTCGACGCCGATCCGCGCGGCGCCGACTTCGATTTCCGCAACAACGTCTTCTACAACTGGGGCGGCGGCCGGTCGGGCTACAATGCGGATACCGACAGCATCGCGCGGTATAATTTCGTCGCCAACACCTATCTGCCCGGTCCCGACAGCAAGGGGCGGATCGCCTTTGCCGAAAGCAACCGCCATGCCCGCGCATGGTTCGCCGGCAACAGCATGGACGGCCAGGTGCCGTCGGATCCATGGTCGCTGGTGTCGGGCGAGACCGGCGGCGCCTATCGGTTGGCCGCGCCCGTCGACATGCCCGGGATCGTCGCCGAACCGGCCGGCGTGGCGGCGCAGCGGGTGCTGGCGGGCGCGGGTGCCAGCAAGGTGCGCGATCCGGTGGACCTCGCCGTCGTCGATGGCGTACGCCGGCGCACCGGCCGCCAGATCGATACCGAAGCGGATGCCGGCGGCTGGCCGGTATTGCGCGGCGGCACCCCGGCGCGCGACAGCGACGGCGACGGGATGGCCGATGCGTGGGAACGGGCCAACGGGCTCGACCCGCGACGCGCCGACGGCAACGCCGTCCGCCCCGACGGACGGACCAGTCTCGAGGCGTATCTCGATTTCCTCGCACAGGCATGACACCGGTTTCCAAAAATAGAATGATTGGGGAGGCAATGATGACGGTTCGCAAGAGGACTTTCCTTGGGGTATCGGGACTGGCGCTGGCCATCGCCGGCAGCGCGCAGGCGCAGGCGCAGGCCCCCGGTGCGCTCGCGCCGGTCGCCGCGGCGGCGCCTTCCGCTACGGCGTACCTGCCCGGCGCCCCCGGCACGGGCGACGCGCCCGTCGCGCATCAGGAGCAGGCACCGGCACCCGACGACGCGGCCGCCGACATCATCGTCACCGGCTATCGCGCGTCGCTGCGCACCTCGATCGTCGAGAAGCGCGACGCATCGGTGCAGATCGATTCGATCAATGCCGAGGATATCGCCGACTTCCCCGACAACAATCTCGCCGAATCGCTGCAGCGCCTGCCCGGCGTCTCGATCGACCGCGACAATGGCGAAGGGCGCTCGATCACGGTGCGCGGGCTGGGCGGCGACTTCAACCGCACCCGCCTGAACGGGCTGGAGGCACTGGCGACGGCCGGCTCGAACGATTCGGGCACCAGCCCGAACCGCAGCCGCTCGTTCGACTACAACACCTTCGCCTCCGAACTGTTCAGCTCGCTGAAGGTCCAGAAGACCCCGTCGGCCGAAACCGACGAAGGGTCGCTGGGGGCGACGATCGACCTGCAGACGGGCCGCCCGTTCGATTACCGCAAGGGCGCCTTCGCCCTGTCGGCGGAGGGCAGCTACCAGGACAATATCGGCAAATGGACCCCGCGGCTGGCCGGCCTTGCGTCGAAAACCTTCGCCGACGGGACGATGGGGCTGCTGCTGTCGGCCGCATGGAGCGAATCGAAGAACGCGATCGACCAGTATCGCCGCAGCGCGGGCCAGTCCGACTATGCCTATCGCGGATCGACCTGGGCCGGCAACGAGAACCCGCAACGCGCCGGTTTCGCCGCGCCGGCCGGCACCGGCTTCGGCACCGCGATCACCAATCCCGATGCCATTGCCGCGCTGACCGGATCGAACCCGGACGCCTATGCGAAACTCTATCCGGGCGCCCCGTTCAACACGCCGGGCCGGTTCGACAATTCGACCGTCCGCTTCCCGGCGCTGCCCTCGGTCGAGCAGCAGGACGTGGAATATCAGCGCCTCGGCCTGACCGCCTCCTATCAATGGCAGATCGGCGACCGGACGCGGCTGAGCATCGACGGGCTGTATTCGCGCTTCAAGAACCGCAGCACGATCGCCCAGGTGCAGCCGGTGGGGTTGAACCGCAACAATACCAACGCGGTGTACAACACTGCCGGCAACAACCTGACCCCTTCGGCGGCACGGGCGCTCTATCCGGGCATCTGCGCGCCCAATGCCGGGTCGGCGCTGGTCCCGGCACAGGATTGCGGACAGCAACTGTACGGCACCACCCCGGCCTTCTCGACCGCGCTCAACGCGCAGGGGCAGTTGGTGGCATCGGTGCTCGCCCCGTCGGCGGTCGTCCCGGGAACGGTGGCGGCGGGCGATCCGGCGGCGTCGAACATCTTCAGCACCAATCCGTTCAACCTCGACCCCTATGACTATTACAACAATCCCAATTCGGTCGGCTATATCCCGTCGAGCAACCGGCTGGCCTATCGCGGGTCGCTGATCGGGCGTCCGTCGGTGCGGCTGCAGGACGTCAACGTCACCAACGGCAGCGTCGATTATCTCGTGGCCAGCAACGTCGACTTCCGCTCGGCGGTCGACCAGTCGATCTACACCACCAAGTTCAAGCAGGCGTCGCTGCAACTCGACCATGATTTCACCGACAATTTCCGCGCGGTGTTCATCGGCGGCATGTCGGAATCGACCAACGATACCGAAGGCACGCTGGTCGAATTCAACCGGATGGATTCGCCGGGCAATTTCGTGTTCGACGCCCGCGGCGGCGGCAAGATGCCGCTGATGGATCTCGGCTTCGACGCCGCCGATCCGAACAACTGGGACACGGTAAAGGGCTTTTCGGCCATTCGCCGCTACCTGCGCTATACGAAGAATACCTACAAGCAGGGCAAGATCGATTTCGACTGGCGCGTGAACCCCGATTTCAGCATCGGCTTCGGCGGCAACTACCGCGAATATGCGTTCTCCACCCGCCAGTTGGAACGCAACAACGACCTGCTGAACCCGACGCTGCGCGAAGCGGGCACCCGGGCATCGGCGGTGGGGCAGGTGGTCGATTTCGGCCAGGGGCTGGACGTTCCCGAAGGATCGCTGACCAGCTTCTACGTGCCCAGCATCGCCGCGTTCGACCAGTTGTTCGACTTCACCTGCAACTGCGTCAACAAATGGGGCGACTGGCGCCTGACCGACCGGCGCAACGGCGGACGCGAGAATTTCGGCGTCCTCGAAAAGGATACCGGGGTCTATGTCCAGTTCGACTGGACCAGCGAATTGTTCGGGCGCCCCTTCCGCGGCAACGCCGGTACCCGCATCGCCATCACCGACGTCACGTCGAACGGCACCACGCCCGCCGGGCGCGGCATCGTCGGCAGCAACCGCTATACCGATTTCCTGCCGTCGCTGAACGCGGTGTTCGAACCCGTCGACGACCTGCTGGTCCGTCTCGGCGCATCGCGGGTGATGGCACGCCCGCTGCTCGGCAATCTGTCGCCGTCGATCACCGGGCTGAGCATCCCCAATACCGGGGACTCGGTCGGCGCGACGCTGACCATCGGCAACCCGCGGCTCAACCCGTTCCGCTCGACCAACCTCGATGCCAGCATCGAATGGTATTTCGCGCCGGGCGGCCTGCTCAGCATCGCCGGGTTCAACAAACAGATATCGAGCTTTCCGCAGACGATCTCCTTTTCGGGGCCATTGTCGCAATTCGCCGACGCCGCGACGATCGAGGCGATCCGCGCCCAGATCACCAACCCGGCGCAGCTTGCCTATCTCAACGCCAACAACCCCTTCGTCGCCCGGCAATTCGCCGACGCGCCGGGCGGGTATCTGCGCGGCTTCGAGCTGAGCTACCAGCAGGAGCTCGATTTCCTGCCCTGGTACTTCAAGAATCTCGGGCTGCAGTTGAACTACACCTATATCAAGTCGGAACTCAGCTACATCCTCGATCCCGGCCGGGCGGCCTCGGGCAACCTCGCCGCGATCCCGGCGACGACCGGCGCCGCGCCCTTCCTCGGCGTCTCGCCCCAGTCGGTGAACGGCACGCTGGCCTATGAAACCGCCAAATTCCGCGCCCGCGTCTCGGTCGCCTATCGCAAGGGCTATTCGCAGACCTATCCGATCGCGGGCGGTTCCTGTGCCCCGGGATTGCAGAACAGCCCGGCCAACCCCTCGGTCGCCGGCACGCCGTGCGATGCGCCGCTGGTCAACGACTTCATCTTCAGCCGCGACACGACCAATGTCGATGCGTCGATGAGCTACAAGTTCACCGACTGGCTCTCGATCAGCGCCGAAGGGCTGAACCTGACGAACCAGCCGAGCGAACGCTATGCCTATCAGGGTCAGGAAGCGGTGACGCAGTATAGCGCCGCCGGTCCGATCTACCGCATCGGTGCACGGTTGCGGTTCTGATGTCCCCCCGGACGCCCACTCCCCGCTGCCGGACCCGGCAGCGGGGCTCTTGTCCCGCATCCGCCGGCGGGGGCGTGGCGGCGGCGTTCCACTGCGACCGGCCCTTTTGCGAACATCGGTTTACGCCAGGAGTAGCCACATGATTTCACGTCGCGATGCATTCTGCACGCTGGGAGCGGTCGGTGCGGCCGCGACCCTGCCCACGACGATCGGGACCGCGGCGGCGGCACCTGCCGCCGCCGCGCGCGATTACCGCCGCGGGTTCGACAATCAACGTATCGCGGATCTCGGCAACGGGCGTTTCCTCAACCCGCTGCTGGCGGGGGACCATCCGGATCCGACGATCCTGAAGGATGGTCGCGATTATTACATGACCTTCTCGACCTTCGATTCCTATCCCGGGCTGGTCATCTGGCATTCGCGCGACCTGGTGAACTGGACGCCGCGCACCGCCGCGCTCAAGACCAATATCGGTGCGGTATGGGCGCCCGAGCTGACCCGGCACAAGGGGCGTTATTACCTGTATATCCCGACCAAGAACCCGACGACGAGCTGGGTGATCTGGGCCGATCACATCGACGGGCCGTGGTCGGAACCGATCGACCTGAAACTGCCCGACCATATCGATCCGGGCCATGCCGTCGGCGAGGACGGGTCGCGCTGGCTGTTCCTGTCCGGCGGCGACCGGATCCGCCTGTCCGACGACGGGCTGAGGACGGTCGGCAAGGTCGAGCATGTGTACGATCCGTGGCGCTACCCCGATACCTGGGACGTGGAGGGGTTCAGTCCGGAGGGGCCGAAGGTCACGCGGCGCGGCGACTGGTTCTATCTCGTCACCGCGGTCGGCGGCACGGCCGGGCCGCCGACCGGGCATATGGTGATCGCCGCCCGCTCCCGATCGATCCATGGGCCATGGGAACATCACCCCGGCAACCCGATCGTTCGCACCACGTCGCTCGACGAAAAATGGTGGTCGCGCGGCCATGCGACGCTGGTCGAGGGGCCGGACGGCAGTTGGTGGTCGGTCTATCACGGGTACGAGAACGGCTTCTGGACGCTCGGGCGGCAGGCGCTGCTCGATCCGGTCGAATGGACGCCCGACGGCTGGTTCCGGATGACCGGCGGCGACCTGTCGCGGCCGATCGCGAAGCCCGGCGGCGGCAGCGCGGTGCGCCACGGCCAGCCGCTGTCGGACGATTTCAGCCGCCTTGCGCTCGGCACCAAGTGGAATTTCTTCCGCCCCACGCCGCAGGACCGGGCGCGGGCACGGGTCGAAGGGGGGGCGCTGCTGCTCGATGCGAAGGGGAAGGCGCCGTCGGACGGTGCGCCGCTGCTCCTGATCGCGGGCGATACCGGCTATCGCTTCGAATGCGACATCGAAATCGCTCCCGGCGGCACGGCGGGGCTGATCCTGTTCTATGACGACAGGCTGTATTGCGGCCTCGGTTTCGACGAGAAGCGCTTCGTCACCCATCAGTACGGCATCGAACGCGGCCGACCGGCAAACCCGCACGGGCGCCGGATGCGGATGCGCGTGACCAACGACCGGCATATCGTCTCCTTCCATACCAGCGGCGATGGCGGGCGGACATGGACCCGGTTCGATCGTGGGATGGAGGTGTCGGGATATCACCACAATGTCCGGGGCGGGTTCCTGATGCTGCGTCCCGGTCTCTACTCGGCGGGTAGCGGCACTGCGCGCTTCCGCGATTTCCGTTTCACCGCGCTCTGATAGGGAACTGCCACATGTTGCCAATGCTGCTCGCCATCGCGTTCGCCGCCGGACAGGCCGCGCCCGCGCCCGCGCCCGCCACTGCCCCGCCGGTCGTCCCGATCCGCGCGTCGAAGGTCGTGCTTGTCGGGGATTCCACCACCTCGGTCAGCGGCGGCTGGGGCGGCAGCTTCTGTGCAGAACACGTCACCTCGTTCCTCGCCTGCGTCAATCTGGCGCGGGGCGGCCGGTCGTCGGGCAGCTATCGCGCCGAGGGGTCGTGGAAACTGGCGCTGGCCGAAATGCAGACGCCGGGCTTCGCCAGGACCTGGGTCGTGATCCAGTTCGGTCATAACGACCAGCCGGGCAAGCCCGGTCGTTCGACCGATCTCGCCACCGAATTTCCCGCGAACCTGCGCGCCTATGTCACCGAGACGCGTGCTGCCGGGGCGATACCGATACTGGTGACGCCCCTCAGCCGTCGCAGCTACAAGGGCGGCAGGATCGACAACGACCTTGCCCCCTGGGCGGACGCGGTGCGCCGCGTCGCGCGCGACATGGACGTCCCGCTGGTCGACCTGAACGCGCTGACCGTCGCCGAACTCGACCGGAATGGCGAAGCCTGGGCGGACGGCTTTGCCCAACTGCCCCGCACCGCTGCCGCTCCGTCCCCGGCGGCACGGGCGAACGAGACGAACGACATGCCGTTCGCCGAACGCAAACTGTCGTTCGACCGCACCCATCTCGGCCGCGCCGGCGCGGACCATGTCGCGGCGCTGATGGCCCGGGCGCTGGCGCGCGCGGTGCCGGAAATGAGACCAACGCTCTACCAGACCCAACCCGCCCCCCCCCCCTGCAATAAAAGCGATTTCGGAAGCGCCTCGTTACCCGTGCAGGTCGTTGCCAGAACGGCCATCGTCCTTTCCGACCGACTAGGGAGCCTTCGCGCTCCAGTCCGGTGAGGATGGCGAGGTCGATCCGGCCGATCGACAGCTCCCTTCATGGTCAGGTCACTGCGGCACGGCGGCGATAGGCCGGGTCGTCCCACGCCTTCGTCGCGAGAATATCGGCGAGGATATCGACCGCGCGCCATACGTCTTCGTAGCCGGTGTAGAGCGGGGTGAAGCCGAAGCGCACGGCATCAGGCGCACGGAAGTCGCCGATCACGCCGCGGGCGATCAGTGCCTGACACAGCGCATGGGCGTCGGGGTGAGCGTAGGACAAATGGCTGCCGCGTGACGCCGCGTCGCGCGGCGACAGCAGCGTCAGGGCGGATCCGCCGCAGCGGGCATCGACCAGGGCGACGAACAGGTCGCACAGCGCCTGCGACTTGGCGAGGATTGTCGCGAAATCGACGCCATCGAACTGCGCCAGTCCCTGTTCGAGCGCGCCCATCGCGATGATCGGCGGCGTACCGCACAGGAAGCGGGCAATGCCCCCGGCCGGGCGATAATCGTCGCCGAAGGAAAACGGCGCGTCATGTCCCATCCACCCGGTCAGCGGTGATCGGAGGGTGTCCTGCAACTCCTTCGCGACATAGAGGAACGCCGGCGCACCGGGACCGCCGTTGAGATATTTATAGCCGCATCCGACCGCTAGGTCAGCATCGCAGGCGTCGAGCAGTACCGGCACCGCGCCGACGCTGTGGCTGAGGTCCCACAGGGTCAGCGCCCCGCGGGCATGGGCGGCGGCGGTGATCGCGGCCATGTCGAGCCGCCGCCCGCTCTTGTAATGGACATGGGTCAGCAGCACGACCGCGACGTCGTCGTCGATCGCATCGACGATGTCGTCGGCCGGTACGGTGCGCAGCCGCCGGCCGGGCAGGGTGCGGGTCACGCCATCGGCGATATAGAGGTCGGTCGGGAAATTGCCGGGTTCGCTGAGGATCGTCGTGCGGCCCGGCCGGGCGAGGCAGGCCGCAGTCAGCAGCTTGAACAAATTGACCGATGTGGAGTCCGTGACCAGCACCTCGTCGGGCTGCGCACCGATCAGCGGCGCGATCCGGGCGCCCAGCGCGCGCGGTGCGTCGATCCAGCCCGCGCTGTTCCAACTGCCGATCAGATCCTCACCCCATTCCTGCGCTATCAGCGCGGCGATGCGGGGCGGGGTCGAGCGGGGCAGGGCGCCCAGCGAATTGCCGTCGAGATAGATCTTGCCGGCGGGCAACAGGAAATCGGCGCGCTTGTGGCGCAGCGGATCGGCGGCATCGCACGCGCGGGCGGCATCGAGGGTCAGGGCGGTCATAGCGCCACCCGTACCGTCAGCAGTTCGGGAAAGAATATCTGTTCGACCACCTTTGCCAGATAGGGGACGCCCGCAGTCCCCCCGGTGCCGCGCTTGAACCCGATCACGCGTTCCACGGTTTTCAGATGCCCGAAGCGCCAGAGCTGGAAGCGATATTCCAGATCGACCAGCTTTTCGGCGAGTTCGTACAGGTCCCAGTAGCGCGCAGGGTCGGCATAGACCCGTCGCCAGCAATCCTCGACCGCAGGCGATGCGACATAGGGTTGCGCAAAGTCGCGATCGAGCCGGTCGGCGGGCACCGGCAGGCCGGCGCGGGCGGCGGCACGCAGCGCTTCGTCGTACAGGCCGGGGCGCACCAGCGCCGCCCGCAGCGTCGCCTGGACATCGGGCGTGTCGCGGTGGACGTCGATCATCGCCGCGTTCTTGTTGCCCATCAGAAATTCGAGCAGCCGGTACTGGTGCGACTGGAACCCCGAACTGCTGCCCAGCGCGTCGCGCATCGCCGAATAATCGGCAGGGGTGATCGTGGCGAGGACGTCCCAGCTCTGGATCAACTGCGCCTGGATACGGGCGACGCGCGCCATCATCTTGAACGCTTCGTCGAGGCGCGATTCGACGATCGCGGTGCGCGCCGCCTCCAGTTCATGAAGGCACAGCTTCATCCACAGCTCGGATGCCTGGTGGATGACGATGAACAGCATCTCGTCATGCGTGTCGGACAGCGGATGCTGGCACGACAGCAGGGTGGGGAGGTGCAGGTAGCTGCCATAGGTCGGGCCGGCAGCGGGGGCGTCGTCGCGTTTTTCCATGGGGGCAGCGTAGCAGGATCGACGCCGGCGAACGTCCCTTTCCGTCGAGGAATGCCCGATAATCCGGAACGATGGCCGCATGGTACGGGATCGGGTGGAACATCGCGCCGGATCGGCCGCCGATACCGGGACCGAAGGATCGTGCTCAACGGTGCATCGCGCCGGGGCGGGGGTGGATTCCGACCGGGGCGCATGTCCCGCCAACGCAAAGGGAGCGGGATGGCCAGGCCATCCCGCTCCTCGCAAGCGTCGCACAGGCGGGGCGGATCAGCCCTCGGCCTTGTCTCCGCCCTCGGCGTCCTCGGCTTCGGCCGACTGCGCTTCGGCGACTTCGGCGTCGAGCGCTTCGTCGGCAGCGGTCGGGACCGTCGGCGGGACGATGGTCGCGATGGTGAAGTCGCGGTCTTCGACGGCCGGTTCGGCGCCGTTCGGCAGGGTCACGTCCGAGATGTGGATCGAATCGCCGACTTCACGGCCGGTCAGGTCGATCGCGATCTCGGTCGGGATGTTCGACGCTTCGACGACCAGTTCGATTTCGTGGCGAACGACGTTCAGCACGCCGCCGGCACGCTTGATGCCGGGCGCGTCGTCTTCGTTGGTGAACACCACCGGCACGGCGACGGTCACGGTCGCGTCCTTTGCGATGCGCAGGAAGTCGACATGGATCGGCTGGTCGGTGACGACGTCGAACGCAACATCCTTCGCCAGCGTACGCACCTGCTTGCCACCGACATCGACCATGATGACCGAGTTCATGAAGTGGCCGGTCATGAGCTGCTTCATCAGCTCGCGCGCGTTCAGGTGGATGCCTTCCGGATCCTGCTTGTTGCCATAGATCACGGCGGGGACGCGGCCATCGCGACGCAGGGCACGGGAGGCTCCCTTGCCTACCCGATCGCGCGTCTCGGCCGACAGGTGCAGCGTGTCGCTCATCATGTCTTCCTTGAATGCTTGGTTTACAGGTCTTGCGCGGCCGGGCCTCCAGGGATGACCCCGGCACGAACAAGCGCGGGCGCATAGGGGAGTTCGGGGGGAAAGGCAAGGTTGCTGCGCCCCGTTTCCCTCCTCCGCCCCCGTTTGCGTCGAGCGGAGCTTCGAGCCTGTCGAGAACCGCAGTCGAGAAGGAAGTGCCCCGGACAGGGAGTTCTCGACGGACGCTTCTCGACAGGCTCGAAGCTGCTCGAACCGAACGGCGTGGGTTGGAGTATGGGGTCTACCGCACCCGCGTCACCGTTACCCCCAGCGCCTGCAATCGCGCCTGCACGCTGCCCGGTCCGGTCAGATGCCCGGCACCGACCGCGACGAAGCGCGTGCCCGGCTGGCGCATCCACGTCCCGATCGTTCGTGCCCATGCCGCATTGCGCCGGTCGAGCAGCGCGGTGCGGACCGCCGGACCGGCTTCGTCCATGTCGGTCGCCAGCAACCGGTCGAGCGCGGCGACGTCGCCCCGGCCCCACGTCGCGACGATGCGCTCCATCGCCGGCACCGGATCGGGATCGTCGAGGACGCGCTCTAGCATCGCGCGCTGTGCCGGTTGCGGCAGGGCGGCGAAGATGCCGAGTTGCTGGTCGAGCGTTTCGAGCGGTTCGATCGTGGTACCATTGCGAACGGCAAGCCGTGCCAGCAGCGTTTCGGGGGCGGGCTGCGCGCTGTAGCCGGCGCGGGCGAGCGGCTGCGCGGCAAGGGTGGTGGCGGCGAACCACGGGTCGGTCGCATCGAACGCCTGCGCCGGAAAGCCCAGTTCATGCGCGCGCCTGCGCAGGCGGCGGTCGAGGTCGGGTGCCAGCGGTGCCGGGCGGACCGGCGCGACTTTCACCAGCGCCTGCACCATCGCATCCGGCGTTGTCGGTGCGATTTCCAGGGTCAGCACGTCGCTGTCGGCAAAGGCGCGGGCGACCGGCCCGGTCAGCCATGGCGTACCGTCACGCAACTGATGCACCGTCCCGAACAGCCAGATCGTCGTGTCGGCATCGCGCGCCACCCACAGCGCGGGCGCGAGCGCCGCCGGGGCTGCGACCGGGCTGGCGAGCGACAGCCAGCACAGGGCGGCGAGGAACGGGGACAGGCGCGCGCGGACCGGCATGCCGTGGGGCTTAGCGGAGCGGGCCGCCCGGCCACAACCTTGACCCGCTCTCCACCCTGGCGCTAGGCGCCAAGGCTCTTGCACCAATAGGCGAAACCATGTCGGCCCCGCTCAGCTTCCAGAAGATGATCCTGACGCTCCACGATTACTGGAGCGATCGGGGCTGCGTCATCCTGCAACCCTATGACATGCGGATGGGGGCAGGGACGTTCCACCCGGCGACGACGCTGCGCGCGCTGGGACCGGAGCCATGGAACGCGGCGTTCGTGCAGCCGTCGCGCCGGCCGACCGACGGGCGCTATGGCGAGAACCCCAACCGGTTGCAGCATTATTACCAGTATCAGGTGATCCTGAAGCCGTCGCCGCCGGATCTGCAGGAACTGTATCTGGGGTCGCTGGCCGCGATCGGGATCGATTTCAACAGCCACGATATCCGCTTCGTCGAGGATGACTGGGAATCGCCGACGCTGGGGGCATGGGGGCTTGGCTGGGAAGTGTGGTGCGACGGGATGGAAGTCACCCAGTTCACCTATTTCCAGCAGATGGGCGGGTATGATTGCAAGCCGGTCGCGGGCGAGCTGACCTATGGGCTGGAGCGACTGGCGATGTATATCCAGGACAAGGACAGCGTGTACGACCTGGCGTTCAACGATGCCGGCGTCACCTATGGCGACGTGTTCCTCGAAAACGAGCGGCAGATGTCGAAATGGAATTTCGAGGTCGCCGATACCGACACGTTGTTCGACCTGTTCCGGAAAGCGGCGGCCGAGTGCGAGAATGCGCTGGCCCATGACGTGCCGATCGCGGCGTATGAACAGGCGATCGAGGCGAGCCATGTCTTCAACCTGCTCAACGCGCGCGGCGTGATCTCGGTCGCGGAGCGGCAGGCCTATATCGGGCGGGTGCGCGATCTGGCGAAGGCATCGTGCGCGAAGTTCATCGAGACGCAGACGCCCCAGTGGCAGGCGAAATATCCGGGGTGGGTGGCATGAGCGTCCAGTTGGCTGGCGCGTCCGGCAAAGGCATCGACTTCCTGCTCGAACTGCGCAGCGAGGAAATTCCGGCGCGGATGCAGGCGAAGGCCCGCGAGGACCTGTCCAGACTGTTCGTCGGCGAACTGGCGAAGGCCGGCATCGCCGCCCCGCGCATCACCACCTATGCGACGCCGCGGCGGCTGGTGCTGATCGCGCATGACCTGCCGGAAGCGACCGAGGCGGTGCGCGAGGAAGTGAAGGGGCCGCGCGCATCCGCGCCGCCGCAGGCGCTGGAAGGCTTTCTGCGCAAGACCGGCCTGACGCGCGAGGCGCTGACCGAGCGCGACGGCGTGCTGTTCGCAGTGACCGAGGTGCCGGGGCGCGAGACGGCACAGGTGCTCAGCGTGGCGATCCCGGCGATCGTGCGCGCGTTCCCGTGGCCCAAGTCGATGCGCTGGGGCACGGCGTCGCTGAGCCCCGAAAGTCCGCGCTGGGTACGGCCGTTGCAGGGGATCGTCGCGCTGTTCGGCAGCGAGGTCATCCGTTGCGAGGTCGCGGGCGTGACGAGCGGGGCGGTGACGCTGGGCCACCGTTTCCACCATGCCGGTCCGGTCACGATCGGCTCGGCGGGCGACTATGTCGGGAAGCTGCGCGAAGCACAGGTGATCGTCGATCAGGACGAACGCGCGGCGATCATCGCGGTGGGCGCCAAGATGGCGGCGCAGGGCGCGGGCCTCCGGCTGGTCGAGGATGAGGGGTTGCTGGCGGAGAATGCCGGCCTGACCGAATGGCCGGTGCCGTTGATCGGGCGGTTCGACGAAGCGTTTCTCAGCGTGCCGCCGGAAGTCATTCAGCTAACCGCGCGGGTGAACCAGAAATATTTCGTGTGCCGCGACGGCGACGGCAAGCTGGCCAACGCATTTGTCTGTACCGCGAATATCGACGCGACCGATGGCGGCGATCGGATCGTCGCGGGCAATGCCAAGGTGCTGGCGGCGCGGCTGTCGGACGCGAAGTTCTTCTACGAGACCGATCTCAAGACGCGGCTGGAGGACCAGTTGCCCAGGCTCGACAAGATCGTGTTTCACGAGAAGCTGGGCACCGTCGCCGACAAGGTGGAGCGGGTGGCGAAGCTCGCGCGCTGGCTGGTCGAGAGCGGCGTTGTCGAGGGTGCCGACCCGGCGCACGCCGAACGCGCCGCGCGGCTCGCCAAGGCCGATCTGGTCACGGGGAT
This sequence comes from Sphingomonas hengshuiensis, assembly GCA_003240755.1. Taxonomy (GTDB): domain Bacteria; phylum Pseudomonadota; class Alphaproteobacteria; order Sphingomonadales; family Sphingomonadaceae; genus Sphingomonas; species Sphingomonas hengshuiensis_A. The sequence continues at coordinate 30,948 of QFNF01000020.1, forward strand.
GGTCGGCGAGTTCCCCGAATTGCAGGGGCTGATGGGCGGCTATTACGCCGCGGCGCAGGGCGAACCGGCGGACGTCGCCGCGGCGGTGCGCGATCATTACAAGCCGGTCGGGCAGGGGGACGACGTCCCGACCGCGCCGGTGACGGTGGCCGTGGCGCTGGCCGACAAGCTGGATACGCTGCGTGGCTTCTTCCTGATCGAGGAACTGCCGACCGGATCGAAGGATCCGTTCGCGCTGCGGCGTGCGGCCCTCGGGGTTATCCGTCTGGTCACTGCCAACGGACTGCGGGGCGAATTGGGGCGGTGGCTGACGCAGGCGGTCGATCTGCACCTCGAAACCGCGCTGCGGCGGATGGGGCGGGAGGTGCCGTCGGAACCGCTATACCTGTCGGTGCAGGGCGACGACCGCCGGCTGATGGCGGGCGATGCCGAAGTGCTGCGCTTCCCCATCGATCGAACCGCGCCCTTCTATGGCGGGGTCGGCGCGGCCGGGTTGCATCCGGCACCGCCGATCGACTTCTTCGCCGACCGCCTGAAAGTCCAGCAGCGCGAGGCGGGCGTTCGCCACGACCTGATCGATGCGGTGTTTGCGCTGGGCGGGGAGGACGACCTGGTCCGGCTGCTCGCCCGTGTCCACGCGCTGCAGGCCTTCGTCACGACCGAGGACGGGGCGAACCTGCTCGCCGGGTACAAGCGCGCGGCGAACATCCTGAAGAAGGAAGCGCCGGGCGCCAGCAGGCATATTGCGGAAACCGGCGAGGAAGACCCGTTGTCGGAGGTCGAGGACCCCGAATTCGCGTCGATCGCCGCCGAATATGTGCGGACCGAGCGCGAGAAGCGCGACTATGCCCGCGAGCCGGCCGAGGCGGCGTTGGTAACGGCGCTCGACGCGGCCGAGCCCCGCGCTGCGGCGGCCGTGGAAGCGGAGGATTTCGCGGGCGCCATGGCGGCCCTCGCGTCGCTGCGGGCGCCGATCGACGCGTTCTTTACCGACGTCACCGTCAACGATGCCGACCCGCACAAGCGCGCCGCGCGCCTCGCGCTGCTGGCCCGGGTCCGCGACGCGGTGCACCGGGTTGCCGATTTCTCGAAAATTGAGGGCTGACCTGTCGGTTTAACCCGTTTAACGGGGGCGTCAGGCCTTGGCCTTCGAATCAGATACCCCGTCGCGGCACGGCCGCGTCGGAGAGCATGGGGACACGAGCATGACGCAATATGTCTATCGCTTCGGCGGCGGGGTTTCGGACGGGGGATCGGGCGACAAGGTGCTGCTTGGCGGCAAGGGCGCGAACCTTGCCGAGATGGCGTCGATCGGCCTGCCCGTCCCGCCGGGCTTCACCATCGCGACGACGATGTGCACCCGCTATTACGAGGAAGGCCAGACCTTTCCCGACAGCGTGCGTGGCGAAGTCGCCACGGGGATCGCCCATATCGAGGGGATCACGGGCAAGCGCTTCGGCGATGCCGCCGATCCGCTGCTGGTGTCGGTCCGCTCCGGCGCGCGCATCTCGATGCCCGGCATGATGGACACGGTGCTCAACCTCGGCCTCAACGACCAGACGGTCGAGGGGCTGGCGAGCGTGTCGGATGACGCCCGCTTCGCATGGGACAGCTATCGCCGCTTCATCCAGATGTATTCGGACGTCGTGCTCGAACTCGACCATGGCCGGTTCGAGGAAGCGCTGGAGATCGCGAAGGAGGATCGCGGCTATTATCTCGACACCGACCTGACCGCCGATGACTGGCGCGCACTGGTCGCGCAGTACAAGGACATCGTCGTCGAGCTGTGGGGCAAGCCGTTCCCGCAGGATGTGCACGACCAGCTATGGGGTGCGATCGGCGCGGTGTTCGGGTCGTGGCAGGCGGACCGCGCCAAGGTCTATCGCCGGCTGAACGACATTCCGGGCGACTGGGGCACGGCGGTCAACGTGCAGGCGATGGTGTTCGGCAACATGGGCGACACCTCCGCCACCGGCGTCGCCTTCACCCGCGACCCGTCGACCGGCGAGAATGCCTATTATGGCGAGTTCCTCATCAATGCGCAGGGCGAGGACGTGGTCGCGGGCATCCGCACGCCGCAATACCTGACCACCGCGGCACGCACGGCGGCGAACGCCAAGCCGTTGTCGATGGAAGAGGCGATGCCCGAGGCGTATGCCGAACTGGCGGCGGTGTTCGACCGGCTGGAGCGGCATTACCGCGACATGCAGGACATCGAATTCACGGTGCAGCAGGGCAAGCTGTGGATGCTGCAGACCCGGTCGGGCAAGCGCACTGCCAAGGCGGCGCTGAAGATCGCGGTCGACATGGCCGAAGCGGGCCTCATCAGCCGCGAGGAAGCGATCGCGCGGGTCGATCCGCAGGCGCTCGACCAGTTGCTCCACCCGACGCTCGATCCGAAGGCGGCGCGCGACGTGCTGACCAAGGGGCTGCCGGCATCGCCGGGCGCGGCAAGCGGCATCGCGGTGTTCGACAGCGACACCGCCGAGCGGCGCGCCAATGCCGGCGACGCGGTGATCCTGATCCGCACCGAAACCTCGCCCGAGGACATTCACGGCATGCACGCGGCGCGCGGCATCCTGACCGCGCGCGGCGGGATGACCAGCCACGCCGCGGTCGTCGCACGCGGCATGGGCCGGCCGTGCGTCTCGGGTGCGGGCAGCATCTCGATCGATGCCAAGGCCGGCGTGATGAAGGTCGGGTCGCGCGAAATCCGCGAGGGCGACATCGTCACGATCGACGGTGCGACCGGCGAGGTGATGGCAGGCGCCGTCGCGACGGTGCAGCCCGAGCTGGCCGGCGATTTCGGCACGCTGATGGAATGGGCCGATGGCGTCCGTCGCCTGAAGGTGCGGGCCAACGCCGAAACCCCGCTCGATTGCCGCACCGCGCGCGATTTCGGCGCGGAGGGCATCGGGCTGTGCCGCACCGAGCACATGTTCTTCGAACAGTCGCGGATCACCGCCGTGCGGCAGATGATCCTTGCCGAGGACGAAGCAGGGCGCCGCGCCGCGCTCGACCGGTTGCTGCCCGAACAGCGCAGCGACTTCGTGGAGATTTTCGAGGTGATGGTCGGCCTGCCCTGTACCATCCGCCTGCTCGATCCGCCGCTGCACGAATTCCTGCCGCATGAGGAAGCCGAGTTCGCCGAAGTCGCGCAGGCAGCGGGAATCGAGGTCGAACAGCTCAAGCGCCGCGCGGGCGAACTGCACGAATTCAACCCGATGCTCGGCCATCGCGGCTGCCGGCTGGGCGTGACCTATCCCGAAATCTACGAGATGCAGGCGCGCGCGATCTTCGAGGCGGCGGTGATCGTCGCCGAGAAGTCGGGCGAGGCACCGATCCCCGAGGTCATGATCCCGCTGGTCGGCACCCGCCGCGAACTGGAGCTGATGAAGGCGGTGGTCGACAAGGCGGCGGAAGCCGTGTTCGCCGACAAGGGCCGCCGGATCGAGTATCTGGTCGGTACGATGATCGAACTGCCGCGCGCCGCGCTCAAGGCCGGTGAGATCGCGGAGGCCGGGCAGTTCTTCTCGTTCGGGACCAACGACCTGACGCAGACGACGCTGGGCGTCAGCCGCGACGATGCCAGCCGCTTCTTGGGCGTCTATGTCGAAAAGGGCATCTATGCCCGCGATCCGTTCGTCTCGATCGACGTCGAGGGTGTCGGCGAACTGATCGAACTGGCGGCCGAACGTGGCCGCAAGACGCGGCCCGACATCAAGCTCGGCATCTGCGGCGAACATGGCGGCGACCCGGCGTCGATCGCTTTCTGTGAAAGGGTCGGGCTCGACTATGTCTCGGCCAGTCCCTACCGCGTCCCGATCGCCCGGCTGGCGGCGGCACAGGCGGCATTGCAGAAATGAGGATGACGATGGCGGGCGATGCGGCACGGGTGACGAAGGACGGATTCGACCGCATCGGTCCGTTCCACCCGGCATTTGTGTGGGGCGCGGTAATCGTGTTCGACCTCGTCATCCTGCTCGCCATCGTGCTGGCGATCACCAAGATCGGCGACAAGGTCGAGGACGTCGTGTTTCCGGGCGGTCAGGAGTGGGTAACGTTCTGATACGCCACGCCGCCCGGGTGCTGGGCAGAAGGCGGGATCGTTCGTCCTGAACAGCCGCTGCACTGGCCGAGGCGGCGGGTCGAAGGACTATCCCGGGTGCTTCGACACAGGCCCTTCGGCTGCGCCCAGTTCCTATGCGACACGAACGGTTCCGCCTGACGTCGCAATCTCCCGAGGCGCTCGTATTGGCGATCACGCACCTTGCGGCAGCTCCTAAAGACGGACCTTGCGTGACGAATAAACGGTTGTCCGGCCCTTTACCCCCAGCGGCTGCGATGGTCGTCGTCATGGCCTTCGCGCAGCATCGACGCCTGTTCGCGCCAGCGTTCGCTGTCGATCGTGCCGGGGCGCAGACGGAGGTCATCCTCCAGCGCGCGTTCGTCGGCTTCGCTCAGGTTTTCGATCGCGCGATAGGTTTTGATGCCGCGCTGCCCCAGCGCGTGTTCGAGATCGGCGTCGATGCCGCGAATTCGCGACAGATTGTCGCGGCCCCAGCCGAAGAAGCCGCCACCGGCGCTGCTGCCCCCGGCCACCGTCGCCGTGGTCGCGGCAGTAGCGGTGGTGCGTTCGCTGGCCAGCCGGTCGCGTTCCGCCTCGACCTCGCGCAGGCGTTCGTCGCGCGCCTTCAGGTCGGTCGCGACTTCGGCGCGGTAGGCCTTGTGCGCCGCTTCCTCGTCGCGCAGGCGCTGTTTCCATTTCCTGCCGCCCGACGAAGATGCCAGGCCGAACAGCCAGCCGGCGAACAGCAGGAGGGCCAGGACTGCGAACTGGGTCGGCGTCTGGAACAACATGGTCGGCGGGCCCCTTGCTTGGTTACGGGGCAATAACGGTCGGGGGCAGGCGGCGTTCCCGCCCGGCCCCCCGGGGTCACTTGCCGAACGCGTCGCTGATGCTGCACGCCGCCGGGCCGAGGATGACGACGAACAGCGTCGGCAGGATGAACAGGATCAGCGGCACGGTCATGATCGCGGGCAGGCGCGCAGCCTTTTCCTCGGCACGCATCATGCGTTCGTTGCGGAACTCGGCCGACAGGACGCGCAGCGCGCTGGCCAGGGGCGTGCCGTATTTCTCGGTCTGGATCATGGTCGTCACGACGCCCTTCACCGCGTCGAGATCGATGCGCATGGCGAGGTTTTCGAACGCCTGGCGCCGTTCGGTCAGGAAGCCCAGCTCGATCGCGGTCAGCGAGAATTCCTCGCCCAGTTCGGGATAGGCCCGGCCCAGTTCGCGCGCGACCCGGTTGAAGGCGGCGTCGACCGTCAGGCCCGCCTCCGCGCAGATCACCAGCAGGTCGAGCGCATCGGGCAGGCCCTTGCGGATCGCGTCGGAGCGTTTGGTGATCTTGTTCTTGAGATAGAGGTCGGGCGCCTTGTAGCTGAGGATGAAGGTACCGGCGACGAGGCCATAGGCCTTCAGCGGCGACCAGTCGGCAAAGGTGTCGGTGCCGTACACGATGTAGAGCATCGGCAGGCCGAGCACGATCGGCAGCACCAGCCGCCCGAAGATGACCGCGACGGCCCAGTCCTTCGACCGGATCCCGGCCTGCATCAGCTTGAGCTGCGCGACCTTCAACTGCGAATCCTGCAGCACCTTCAGCGACGACAGCAATGCGCGGATGCGATCGGTCGCCTCGTTCTTCTGCACCAGCTTCGCGCGGCGCTTGCTGGTCGACGCGGTGATACCGGCCTTCAACTGTTCGCGTCGGTCGTTCAGCGCCTTGACCCGCCGCGTCATCGGATCGCGACTGGACGTGGCGATGTAGATGGCGAGCATGATCGACAGCGCGGCGATCGCCGACAGGATCGTCGCGACGTTGACGATATCGATGCCCAGCAGGGTCGGGTTGGGGGTGGCCATCATCAGATCTCGAAATTGACCATCTTGGCCATGATGAACGCGCCGACGCCCATCCACAGCATACCGCCCATGCCGGCGATCATCAGCCGCGGGTCGACGAAGAAGTTCTGCATATAGGTGTCGTTGATCGTCCAGATCATGCCGAACACGATGAAGGGCAGCGAACCGACGATATAGGCCGACGCCTTGGATTCGGACGACATCGCCTTGATCTTCAGCTTCATCTGCATCCGCTTGCGCAGCACATCGGCCAGATTGGCGAGCGTTTCGGCAAGGTTGCCGCCGGTTTCGCGCTGGATGGCGATGGTGATGATGAAGAACTGGAATTCGGGCGTGCCGAGCCGGTCGCCGGTTTCCTGCAACGCGGCATCGAGCGAACGGCCGATTTTCATCCGGTCGCTGACGAGGCGGAATTCCTCGCCCACCGGGCCGTCGACCTCCTGACCCACCACGCCCATCGTCTCGGTGATCGGCAACCCGGAGCGCAGACCGCGCACCAGCAGTTCGATCGCATCGGGGAATTTCGTCGTGAAGCGGTTGATCCGCTGCTTGATGAAGAAGCCGACCATGAAATGCGGCAGGCCCATGCCCAGCACCAGGCCGAGCAGCAGGGCGAGGATCAGCGGCAGCCCCTTGAACACCAGAAATGCGGTGACGACGACGATGATGCCGAGCGTCACCTTGCCATATTGGGCGAGGGTCCAGTTGCGGCCGGTCTTCTGCAGGCGGAGTTTGAGCTGTTCGACATTGGGCAGCAGCCGGGCGGCGGCGCGGTCGCCCCTGGTCGCGCCGCGGTTGCCGATGCGGCGCATCTGCGCTTCCATCGCCGTCGTGCTGGCGGCGGCGGCATGGCGTTCGCGCACCGCGAGCAGGCGGCGGTTGCGCGCGCGTTCGCCCGACGGCCCCGAAAAGGCGAGGACGACGAGGACGAGCGTCATCGCCGCGCCGGTCGCCAGCAGCAGGATCGGCAGCACCTCCATCGTCCGCCCGCCTACTTCTTTGCCCGGACGGGCAGGCGCGTGCGCAGCCCGGCGATCTTGCCGATCAGCGACGTGCCACCGTTCGCCTTGCCCTTGGCATCGGGGGCGGTGTCGGCATCGGCATTGTCGCCGAGCTGGCACAGCCGGCGGGCGATGTCGCTCAGCGGGGCGATGGTACGATTGCCCTTGCCGGCTTCGGCCAGCGGCTTGCCCAGCTTGGCCGCCTGTACCGCCAGCTTGCCGTCACAGGCGATGACGAAGTCGAGCTTGCGTTCGATCGATCCTTCGAAATCCTTGCGGCTGATCTCGAGGTTCGCGGCGGGTTGCAGCTTGTTGGCGACCAGCAGCACGGTGACGTGCGACGCGTTCGACCGGAACCACGACAGCAGGCGGATGGTGTCGCGCGCCGCCGCCAGCGTCAGTTCGGTGACGATGACCGCGGTGCGAACCTCCTCGATCAGGTGCGGATGGTTGACCAGCATGGTGCGCGGCAGGTCGACGATCGTGCATTCGAACGCCGCGCGCATTTCCTCCTGCAACTGGTAGAAGGCGCTGCCATCGGTCTGGATCGGGGCGTTGATCGGCGCTTCGGCCGACAGCACCGACAGCCGTTCGCCCGCGCGCACCATCGCCCGTTCGATGAACAGTCCGTCGATGCGGCTGGGATTCTCGATCGCATCGGTAAGCCCGCGGCCGGGTTCGAGGTCGAGCCCGAGCGCACCCGTGCCGAAATGGACGTCGAGGTCGAGCAGCGCGGTGCTGCGCCGTTCCTGTTCGCCCATCAGCCAGGCGAGCGAGGTGGCGATGGTGGATGCGCCCGCGCCGCCGCGCGTGCCGATGACGGCGATCGCGCAATGCGGCCGCTCGACGCTGGCCTCGGCCACCTTCGGCGCGTTGAGCAGCGCCTGCGCCTGCGCGATCGATTCACGCACCATGTCGGGGTTGAGGGGTTTCAGCAGATAGTCGTGGATGCCACTGGACAACAGGTCGCGGTACAGGCGCACGTCGTTGACCTGACCGGTCGCGATCACGATCGTGCCGGGTTCGCAGACTTCGGCAAGGCCGTTGATGTCGTTGAGCGGATCGCCCGATTCGGACAGGTCGACGAACAGCACGTGCGGGCTGGCGGAAACGGACAGCGTCTGCACCGCGTTGCGCAGGCCGCCCTTCATGATCTTTTCGACCGGCCAGCCATGGCCGGCGGCCACGCCACGCAGCGTCTCGGCGGAGTTTTCGTCGCAGACGAACGCCACGAACGGATCGCGCTGCGCCGCGCGGGCGAGGTTGAACGGGGCGTTCATTACTTGTTGCCTCCGCCGCTGCCCGCGCTGCCGACCGACGAACTGACCTGACCGCCATTGCCGCTGGGGACCGCACGGCGCAACGCGCCGACCGCCTTGGTATTGACCATCGTGTCGGTGGTGTCGGCGTTGCCACGACCAAGGACGAGGTCGCCCGGCCGGGCGATCATCGCCGCGAGGTTGGAATTGGTCGCGCAGCCAAAGTCGGACGAGGTATGCGCGCCGAAATTGGGCTGGTAGGTGCGCGAATTGTCGGGACATCCCGGCACGCTGGCCGCCATGCGCGAAACAACGATGCGGACGGTGCCGGGCGCCACCGCGCCGGGGGTCGGCGGAACGGTATCGGCGAGCAGCAGCCCGACGCGCGCGGCTTCGGCGGCGACGTCGGCGCGGACCGCACCGTCACCGCTGCCGCCATCGTCGATGCCGATCTCGTCGCCATAGCGCAGGCGCATCGCCTCCAGCCAGCCGGCCAGGCGGGCGCGCTCGCCCGGCGCCAGCCCGGTAGGGCCGGCGGCAACGTCGAACGAATAGGCGGAGCGGGTGACGACCGGCTGGTGGACCGATTCGACGCCGCGATTGGGCGTGCCGGCGCAACCGGCGAGGCCGATCGCGGTGCCGAGCGCGAGGATACGGAGGAGGGTCATCGGAGCATGCCTCACTGAATGCTGAAGCCGGGCGCGGCGGGCTTGGGATCGCGGCCACGCTTGCGTGGCGGTTGCGGAACGGGGTCGGCGCCGACGACGGGCGCGACCGGGACCGGCGCGGCCAGGCCGACCGCCGGCTGGGCGGGCGTGGACGGCGCCATGGTCGGCACCGGGCGCGGATCGGGACGACGCTGGCCCGACAACTGGCCCATCAGCACGCGCTCGACATCGCCGGGGCTGGAATAGGCGTCGGTGGGCAGTGCGATGCGCGACTGGCTGTCGACCGGCTTCACCAGATAGGGGGTGATGACGATGACCAGTTCGGTTTCGTTGCGGGTGAAGCCGTTCGAACGGAACAGCGACCCCAGGATCGGCAGGTCGCCGAGGCCCGGTGCCTTGTCGATCGAATTGTCGTGGCTGTTCGACAACAGCCCGCCGATCATCATGCTCTGCCCCGATCCCAGTTCGACCGTGGTTTCGGCGCGGCGGGTGGACAGGGCGGGGACGGTCGTGCCGTTGATCTGCACCGCGCCCGCCGCCGAAAGCTGTGACACTTCGGGACGCACGCGCAGCGAGATGCGGCCATCGGCCAGCACGGTCGGGGTGTAGGCGAGGCTGACGCCATATTGCTTGTATTCGATCGACACCGCGCCGAAGCCCTGGCTGATCGGGATCGGGATCTCGCCGCCGGCAAGGAACGAGCCGGTTTCCCCCGACAGGGCGGTCAGGTTCGGATTGGCGAGCGTCGTCACCTGTCCGATGCGTTCGCCCAGATCGAGCGCGCCGAGCAGTTCGAGGCCGAGCAGCCGCCCGGCGAGGTTCAGCGTGGTGCCGTTGGTCGCCTTGGTCGGAAAGCCGAACAGCGTGTTGCCGATCTGGGCGCCATTGGCATCCACTGCCGTCGACGATCCGGGAATGCCCGGTACGGTAGTGATCGTACCCTGCCGCCCCTGTGCGATGCCGAACAGAAAGCCGCCCGACGTGTCGCGCGACGTCAGGTTGACGCCGATATTCTTGACGAAATTCCGGCTGACCTCGGCGATGCGGACCTGCAGGTTCACCTGCAGCGGGGTGGCGAGCCTCAACCGGTTCACGACGCCGACCTTGAGCGCGACATTGGGATCGCCCGTCGCGACGCCGGGATTGAGCAGCGACGTCACCAGCCGTTCGGCCTGGGCGCTGTCGGCGGGCGAGGCGATCGTGCCGTTGATGACCGCGATCTGGCCGACCGTCGTCACCCGGATGTCGGCTTCGGGCATCGCCGCCTTCAGCATGCGGTCGAGCGAGGTCAGGTTCTGGCCGACCCGGACATTGGCGGAATAGACGACGCTGCCACTGGCGCTGGTGGCGAAGATGGTCGCTTCGCCATCGGTCTTGCCGAACAGGTGGATCTGGCGCGGATTGCCGACATAGACGTCGGCGACGGCCGGGTTCGACACCCACACGTCGGCGACGTTGCCGGGCAGGGTGATGAGTTCGCCCTGGCCGATCGACAACTGGACGTCGGTGGTCGGACGCATCGTGCCGGCGGGCGTGCCGATCCGTGCCGCCCGGACGCCGCCGGCGCCGGGCGCCGCGATGGCGGGGGCCGCCGATCCCGCGACCAGCGCGATCGACAGCGTCGCCGCCACCGACCGGTGAAAGAGCTTCAGACCGCGCATCACTTGTTCCCCCCGACCGACACAGCGGTCACATCATTTCCGCGGGTGATCCGCACGACCGGCCCGGCCGGTACCGCGGGAGCGGCGGGCGCCGCCGGCCCCCCCGGCACGGAAACGACCGTTCCCGCATCCCCCGATCCCGCCGACGTTCCTCCCGCCCGGCCGGGTACCGAGCTGCGCTGGAACCGCGACACGTCGGCGCCGGTCGAGAAGGTCGAGCTGCCGTCGACCGGCCGGCTGGCGATCCTTTCCAGCGCGGCCTTTTCCGCCTTCGGATCGCCATTGGCGGGCAGTTGCACGTCGCCGCTGGCAATCGCTTCTTCCAGTTCCGCACGGTTGTCGGCGATCGAACGCAGCGAGAGCGACAGCGAACCGACGGTCTGCGCCACGGCGATCTTTTCCGCGATGCGCGGCGTCGCCTCGACCGTCACGGTCGAATAGGTCGAAACCAGCGTCTTGCCCTGATCGTCGGTATTCTTGTCGGTGCGCTGGTCGGTCGCCAGCACGCGCAGGTTGCGCAGGAAGGTTTCCGATGCCTTGAGCGGCGGACCGTCGCCGCCCCCGGCCACGGTCTGCGTCAGGACCAGGTCGACGCGGTCGCCCGGAAACACGAAGCCCGCGACCGCGCTCTGGGCGGATACCGGCACCGTCACCGCGCGCATTCCCGGACCGAGGGCGGCGGCAAGGAAGCCCCGGTCGCCCGGCTTCACCAATGATCCCTGGGTGATCGGCTGCCCCGCCGGAATCGCGAAGCGGACGACGGTGCCGACCAGATTGCGCGATTCGGGCATGGATTCGAGGAAATAGGCGTTCTCGACCAGTTCCCGGGGCCATGGCTGGAAGCGCAGCGCCGTCGCGTCGATGATCGTGCCGACCGGCAGCGCCTTGGTCGCGACCATCACGCGCGGGCCGTCGATCGGCGCTTCGGCGGTTGCCGCCGCGGCGACCGGGGCGGACGCGCCGGCCATCAGCGTGCGCGCCATGAATGCGGTGATGCCCGCCACCACCAGCGCCCCAATCAGCAGGAACAGTTTGCGAGAGTCCATGACGTCGGAGGCCTTTCAGTTCGTCTGGCCGGTTGATTCGCCGTTAAGCATCACCGAAATGGGTTAAGATCGGGTTCGCGACCGCAAGCATCCCGGCAAGCGCGATGGCGATTCCATAGGGGATTTCCGGCATCTGTTCGGTCCGCCGCCGCCAGCGATCGGCAAGGAACAGGAGCGTCAGCGCACCGCCCAGAAGCGACATCGTCACCAGCATCGACAGTATCGCACCGGGCGGCAGCCACAGCGCGAGCGCGCCGATCATCTTCACATCGCCGCCGCCCATCTGCCCGGCGACGAACGCCGCGACGAACAGCGCGAAGACGAGCAGCGCGACGCCCAGTTGCCACGCCATGTCGATGCCCGACAGGCCGTTCGCCCACCACCACGCGGGCGCCAGCAGCGCGATTGCCGCATTCTTCCAGTTCGCGATCTCGCGGGTACGTGCATCCTCGATCCCGGCGACCGCCAGAAGCACCAGCAGCGCGAACGCAAGCCAAGGAACGACGATACCCCCCATGTCGTTAACCCCTAGACGTAAGGGGTTTCCAAACCGTAACCGGACCCATGGCCGCCCATGCCCTGTACCGCCGCGCGATTCCCGCCGCCGCCGCCATCACCCGCTGGCAGGCGCCCGATGGCTGGTCGCATCGCCGGTTCGACTGGGCCGCGCCTGCCAGTGTCCGCCCGCGCGGCAGCCTGTTGTTCCAGACCGGGCGCGGCGACATGTTCGAGAAATATCTGGAGGCGTTCGCACACTGGCACGTCCGCGGGTGGAACATCGCCGCGTTCGACTGGCGCGGGCAGGGCGGGTCGGGACGCTGCACCCCGGCGGGGAATTGCGGGCATATCGACCGCTTCGAAACCTATCTCGACGACCTTGCCGCCTTCTGGGACCAGTGGGACGTGGGCGGTCCGCGGGCGATCATCGGCCATTCGATGGGAGGGCATCTGGCGCTGCGCGGGGTTGTCGAGCGGCGGATCGATCCGGCGGCCTGCGTGCTGGTCGCGCCGATGCTCGGCTTGCGCTCGCCGATCGGACCGCGCCTTGGCGAGCGGATGGCGCGGCTGCTTTCGGCGATGGGCAGCCCGCTGCGCCCGGCATGGAAGGGCAACGAGCGCCCGCATACGCTGAAACCGCGGGAAACGATGCTGACCCATGATCCCGCGCGCTATGCCGACGAGTTGTGGTGGCACGGGACCGACGCGATGCTGCGTACCGGCCCGCCAAGCTGGCGTTGGGTGGTTGATGCGTTCCGGTCGACGCGCGAACTGCGGGCCGACCCGGCGCTGGCCGAGGCGCACGTGCCGGTCCAGATGCTGGTGGCGGAGGCCGATGCGCTGGTCGATCCGCGCGCCGCGATCGAGATTGCCGGGCGCTTGCCCGATGTCGAGTTGCTGCGCTTCGGAGCCGAATCGGCGCATGAAATCCTGCGTGAAGCCGATCCGGTCCGCGCCCGTGCGATCGCGGCGATCGACGCGTTCCTCGACGCCCGCGCACCCGTGCCGCAGCGGACCCACGCATGACGCGTCGGCGGGTGGCGATTGTCGGCGCGGGAATGGCGGGGGCAAGCCTCGCCGCCGAACTGGCCGCGACCGACACGGTCGTGCTGCTGGAGGCGGAGGCGCAGCCGGGGTTCCATGCGACCGGGCGGTCGGCGGCGTTCTGGTCCGAAACCTATGGCGGGCCGCTGGTCCAGCCGCTGACCACCGCGTCGGGGGGGCTGCTGCACACACCGCCCGCCGACTTCGCCGAACGCGGCTTCCTGCGGACACGGGGCGAACTGCTGCTGGCGCGCGACCGCGCGGTGCTGGAGGCGCTGGCGCGGGATTTCGCGGCGACCGGCGTACCGATCGACTGGCGCGATCCGCATGGCCAGGTGCCCGGGCTGCGCGGTGAATGGCATGCTTTGTGGTCGCCGGGCTGCGCCGATATCGACGTCGCCGCGCTGCATGCGGCCTATCTGGCCAAGGCGCGGCGTGGCGGGGTCGAACTGCTCTGCGATGCGCGCCTGATCGGCGCGCGGCGGGACGGCGGCGGATGGCGGCTCACGACGGCGGCGGGCGATACCATCGCGGCCGATATCGTCGTCAACGCCGCCGGTGCGTGGGCGGATGCGGTGGCGCATGTGCTGGGCGCGGCGCCGCTGCGTATCGCGCCCTATCGCCGGACGGTGGTGCAGCTACGGGTCGATCCGCCCGCTTCCGCCGACCTGCCGCTGGTGATCGATGCGGCGGGGGGCTTTTACTTCAAACCTGAACCCGGCGGGCGCCTGTGGCTGTCGCCCCATGACGAAACGCCCGACCGGGCGCACGACGTGGCGGCGGAGGAGATCGACGTCGCGCTGGCGATCGACCGGTTCGAGGCGGCGGTCGACTGGCGGGTCGCGGCGGTCGAGCGACGCTGGGCGGGGTTGCGCAGCTTCGCGCCGGACCGGGTGCCGGTCTATGGGTTCGATGCGCACATTCCCGGCGTCTTCTGGTGCGCGGGACAGGGCGGTTTCGGCATCCAGACCGCGCCTGCCGCAGCCCGCCTCTGCGCAGCGTTGCTGGGGCGCGGCGCGGTACCGGACGGGGTCGACGCGGCGATATACGCACCGCAAAGATTGTCGGAGTAATCGGCCGGGCGCCATTTACGTTAGCGCTATCAGTGCCTATCTGCATATCAACGCCATCAGCCCAAGAGGATGCACATGACGATCACCGGCGAACTGTTCCTGGGGTCGAAGCGGGTTGCCCGCGACGATCTGTTCCAGGCGTATGACCCTGCTACCGGCGCGCTGTTCGGCGAGTCCTTTTCAAAGGGCACGAGGGAGGACGCCGAAGCCGCCTGCGCACGCGCGGCCGAGGCGTTCCCGACCTATGCCGCGCTGCCGCTGGAACAGCGCGCCGGCTTTCTCGACGCGATTGCCGACGAGATCGAGGCGCTGGGCGACGTTCTGATCGAACGCGGTGCCCGCGAAACCGGCCTGCCGGTCGCACGCCTGACCGGCGAACGCGGGCGGACCTGCGGCCAGCTTCGACTGTTCGCCAAGGAAGTGCGCGACGGTGCGTGGCAGAAGCTGCGGATCGATCACGCCGATCCGGCGCGCGCACCGGTGCCCAGGCCCGACCTGCGGCTGCGCACCATTCCGGTTGGCCCGGTCGTGGTGTTCGGCGCGTCGAACTTTCCGCTCGCCTTCTCGACCGCGGGCGGCGACACCGCATCGGCGCTGGCGGCGGGCTGCACCGTGATCGTGAAGGCGCACCAGGCGCATCCCGGCACCGCCGAACTGGTCGCATCGGCGATCATCAAGGCGGCGCAAAAGACCGGGATGCCCGATGGCGTCTTCTCGATGGTGTCGGGTTCGGGCCAGACGATCGGCACCGCGCTGGTCGCCGATCCGCGCATCCAGGCGGTCGGCTTCACCGGCTCGCGCAGCGGCGGCACCGCGCTGATGAAGGTTGCGCAGGAGCGGGCGCAACCGATCCCGGTCTATGCCGAAATGTCGTCGATCAACCCAGTGGTGCTGATGCCCGAAGCGCTCAGGAACCGGGGCGAAGCGCTGGCCAAGGGCTATGTCGGGTCGCTCAGCATGGGTGCGGGGCAGTTCTGTACCAATCCGGGCCTTGTCCTCGGCATCGCCGGGCCGGAGCTGGACGCGTTCCTTGACGTGGCGGGCGACGCGCTGCTCGGCACCCCGGCGCAGGTCATGCTGACCGACGGCATCCACAAGGCGTTCGAGGAAGGCCGCGCCAAGCTGGCGTCGAGCCCGGCGATGACGCTGGTCGGCGAGGGGCAGGCACCCGACGGTCCGACCCGTGGTCGCGCGGCGATCTTTGCCGTATCGGGCCGGGACTTCATCGCCGATCCGGCCCATGCGCACGAAGTGTTCGGCATGTCGTCGGTCGTGGTCAAGTGTTCGGACGCGGCCGAACTGGCCGAAGTGCTGGGCAAGCTCGAAGGCCAGCTCACCGCGACCTTGCACATCGACGAGGGCGATCATGACGACGCGCGCAAGCTGATCCCGGTGCTGGAACGCACCGTCGGCCGCATCCTGTGCAACGGCTGGCCGACCGGGGTCGAAGTAGGGCATGCGATGGTCCATGGCGGTCCGTTCCCGGCGACCTCCGACGGCCGCACGACCTCGGTCGGTACGCTTGCCATCGATCGCTTCCTGCGCCCGGTGTCGTATCAGGATTTCCCCGAAGCGCTGCTGCCCGAGGCGTTGCGCGACGGGAACCGGAATGGCGCGCTGGCACGGATCGACGGGGCATGGACGCTCGGCTGATCGTTCGCGGTCGGGATAGAAGGGGGCGGCGGGTCGTTG
>QFNF01000021.1 GCA_003240755.1 Sphingomonas hengshuiensis
CAAAGCCGTGTGCCGCGGCGACGGCGCGGGTCGCATCGCGGACCCGCGCGTCGAGCTCGGCCGGGGCGATCTGCAGCAGTTCGCGCCCGGCGCGGCGGATGGTGACGATGGGAAAGGGGATCAGCGCCAGCGCGACGAGCAGCAGCGCGGCGGGGTCCACGATCCGCGCCCAGTCGCCATGGCCCGCGCGGTCCAGCCACCCCGCGACCCAGAACCCGACGGCAAGCGCACCCGACAGCACCGCCCCGGTCGCCCAGCCGCGCGCATCGACCGCGACCAGTTGCGAATCGAGGTCACGGGCGACGCGCCGCAGGATCGCCCACAAAGCGAGGCTCCACAGCGCGCTGACCAGCGCCACGATCGCGCCGGGGCCGAACCCCACGTCGCGCCCGCCGTTCAGCAGGCCGTTGGCACCGTCGAGCAGCGCATAGCCGCAGGCCAGGGCCAGCGCGACGCCGTTGATGAACGCCAGCATCGGTTCGAGGTGCCAATAGCCATATTGGAACCGCCGGTCCTCCCCGCGCGCGATCAGCCCGGCGGTGACGATGGCCAGCGCGGTCATGCCGGCGTCGACGATCTCGTACACCCCGTCGAACAGGATCGATTTGGACCCGATCCACAGCCCGGCGACGACGCTGCCGCCGGCCGACAGCAGGGTCGCCGCCAGCGAGAGCGTCAGGACGCGGCGTTCGCGGGTGGCCGGCGGCATGCTACCAGCGATAGTTGAAGCTGACGCTGATCCGCTCGCCCCGGCCGGCGTGCGGCATGACTTCGTGGCGGAGCCAGCTTTCCCAGAGCAGCAGCGTGCCGGGGCGGGGCGCGACCGTTTCGAAGGTCCCCGGGCGCGTCGGCGCGGCCATCAGCATCGGCAGGCGCGGGTCTTCGAAGCGGATGCCGCCGGCACCCTCGGGCACCGCGACATAGACGGTGCCGGAGACGACGCTGTGCGGGTGGAGGTGGCCCGAATGGCCGCCGCCGGGCTTCAGCAGGTTCACCCACAGGCTGTCGAGCTTCAGCCGGCGCCCGCCGAGTTCCATGCCGCAGGCGGCGGCGAACTTCGCGACATGCCGGTCGAGCACGCGCTTCAGGTCGGCAAAGACCGGGTCGCGCAGGGGCAGGTCGTCGAGCGACGCATAGGAGGTATAGCCGCGATAGCCATGGTCCTTCGACCAGCGGCGTCCGGCCATGTCGTCCCCGGCCAGCGCGCGGACCGACAGGTCGAGATCGGCGACCAGCGCGTCGTCGGCGAGGGTCGCTTCGTACAGATGGGTCGGGAACAGGGTACGGACGGTCATGGACGCGGCTTGGCCGATCCGCGTCGGTTTGGGAAGCGTCAGCGGCGATACTGCGACAGGAACGCCCAGAGCGCGTCGTTGTCGACCACCCAGCTATGCCCGCCGCCCATGGTGATCCGGCCCACGACGTCGGCGCCGTTCCGGCAGGCGGTGTAGCGTTCCTCATACACCTTCGCCGCGACCCGGCGGGTCGTCGGTGGGGCGGTGCAGCCGTTGAGGCTGGCCCAGCGCTGCTCGGCGGCGTGCATGGTGTAGGACCAGTATCGGGCGCCGCCGCCCCGGATGGGATTGGTGGTGTCGGCATCGCCGGCAAAGGCGATCACCGGCAGCGGCCGGGACGGACGGCAGGTCGCCGGATCGGGCCGGGTCGGGTCGCTGGCGAGCGGGTTGCCGGCGCGCAGGCCGACGACGGGCGCGATCGCGGCGAAGCGGCCGGTCGCGACGCAGCCGAGCCACGACGTCATCCGCCCGCCGCCCGACAGGCCGGTGGCATAGACGCGGGCCGGGTCGGCACAGCCCGCCGCGGCCAGATGGTCGATCAGGGCGCCGATGAAGGCGACGTCGTCGGGCGCGTCGGGGCCGGGGATGGCGCCGGTGACGGTGGGCACGCCGGGGATGTTCCAGACGAAGCCCTGGTCATGGGGAATGCCGGCATCGGGTGCCGCGACGACGAAGCCGTGCTTGTCCGACGCCTCGGCCAGTCCCGAATCGCGCAGCATCGCCGCGCCGGTGCCGCCGCTGCCATGGAGCAGGATGACGAGCGGAGCGGCGGTGGCGGGATCGAGGCCGCGCGGGGTGTGGATCAGGACCGAACGACCATTGCCGACCGCGATCCGCTGGTCGCCGCCGGGGGCGAAGGCGCAGCGCGGCGCGGCCTGCGCGGCGGTGCCCGCGAGGAACAGGAGCAGGAAGGCGAGCAGTCGCAAGGGTTTGGCCATGGGGAGCCTTCTATCGGGCCGGGGCGGAGCGGCGCAAGGGCGGGGCAAAGTTCACGAAAGTCACACTCGTGCGCGATCGGTGCGCCGGTCGGTTCTGCGTTCGGTGGCGGCGGGGTCGGCGGGCGGGCAGGCGATCGGTTCGGCGATCCTGACCGGGGCGGGGCATGTAGGAAAGGGCATTCTGGGGGATGTGCGTTTTCGCCCCATACCCGGCAGGGGCCGGGACGATTCCGGCGACGCCCCCCTGCCCGCGGGAAGGCGGCGATCGCGCCCGGATCGCCGCGACGGGGATGACCGCGTCGCGCTCACCCCATGCGGCGGGCGACCTCGTTCATGAAGCGGACGTCGTCGCCCGCCGCCAGCCATGGCGCCTCGGCCGCGACCGCGCCCAGCAGGTCGGTCAGGTCGTCCAGTTCCGCCTTGGCGAAATTGCCCAGCACATGCGGCGTCACGCGGTCCTTGTGCCCGGGATGGCCGATGCCCAGCCGGATGCGGCGAAAGTCGGGGCCGATATGCGCGTCGGTCGAACGCAGCCCGTTATGCCCGGCATGGCCGCCGCCGGCCTTCACCTTCAGCTTGAACGGGGCAAGGTCGAGTTCGTCGTGGAACACGGTGACGTCGGCAGGGGTGAGCTTGTAGAAGCGCAGCGCCTCTCCCACCGAACGGCCGCTTTCGTTCATGTACGTGCCGGGTTTGAGCAGCAGCACCTTGTGCGTGCCGATCCGCCCTTCCTGGACCCAGCCTTGGAACGCGCGGCGGGGAGCGGCGAAACCATGGACCTCCGCGATCGCGTCGACCGCCATGAAACCGATATTGTGGCGGTGCATCGCATATTGCGGGCCGGGATTGCCGAGGCCGGTCCAGAGCTGCATCAAATGTCCTTTGGGTGAATCGAGAGGCGCGCGACGGCCATATCCATGATCGGCGTTCCCGCGAAGGCGCGAATGCGTATTTGCGTTTGCAGTGCGCGCCCTTGCGGCCCTCGCGAACGGCATGGCGCCTGTGCGGCGGTCGGAGCCGGTCTTTCGACGGACCGCCCGGGACACCGGGAATATCGCGGTATCCTGTGGGGTTGGCATTGCCGGGCCACTCGGCGAAGATGGGCCGAAAGAAAAAAGGGAGTGGCGGATGCGGTGGGTGATGCTGGCACTGGCGATCGTGTCGACCGCTGCCCCGGCGCAGCGCGCGACGGTCGACGACGTCGATCCGTTCATCGGGACGGGGGGTGAGGGGCATACCTTTCCCGGTGCGGTGGCGCCGTTCGGGATGGTGCAGCTATCGCCCGACACCGACACGCGGTGCGTGACGCGCGAATGCTATGGCCATGCCGCCGGCTATCGCTACGACGACCCGACGATCCAGGGGTTCAGCCATACCCATTTCTCCGGCGCGGGCCATTCGGACCTGGGCGACCTGCTGGTGATGCCGGTCGCGGGCGACGACGTGCCGATGGACCCCGGATCGCCCGAACGGCCGGGCTATCGATCCGCCTTCCGCCACGCGACGGAAACCGCGCGGCCGGGCTATTATGCGGTGACGCTCGACCGGCCGGGGGTGCGGGCCGAACTGACCGCGGGAACGCGCGTCGGCGTGCACCGCTATCGCTTTCCGGCGGGCAAGGCGGCGCATCTGGTCGTCGACCTGCGCTCGTCGCTCTACGATTATCCCGGCAAGATTTTATGGTCGGGACTGCGGCTGCGGCCCGACGGCACGCTGACCGGGTTTCGCGAGACGCGCGGCTGGGCGCCGGGGCGCAAATTCTTCTTCGCGATGCGCTTTTCCGCGCCGCTGACCGCCCATGCGCTGGTCAACCGCGAGACCGACATTGCGTACAAGGGGTTCCAGGGACCGGGGCGCGGCAGCGATGCGGTGGCGCAGCGGCTGGGACGGGCGCTGGTCGCGCGGCTCGACTTCGGCAGGCTGGCAGCGCCGCTGGAGGTGAAGGTCGCGATTTCGGGCGTGGACGAGGAAGGGGCGATCGCCAACCTCGCCAGCGAACCGGGCGATTTCGACGCGGTACGCGAACGGACCCGTGCGGCGTGGGGCACGGCGCTGGGCGCGGTCGAGCTGGACGCGAAGCCGGCGATGCGGCGGATGGTCGCGACCGCGCTCTACCACAGCCTGCTGGCGCCGAGCGTGTGGAGCGACAGCGACGGGCGCTATCGCGGCCCCGACGATCAGGTGCACCGCGCCGACGGCTTCACCTTCCGCTCGACCTTTTCGCTATGGGACACGTTCCGCGCGCAGCATCCGCTGCTGACGCTGATCCAGCCCGGGGCGGTGAATGCCGAGATCGTCCGGTCGCTGATCGCCAGCCGGGCGGCCAGCCCCGACGGCATCCTGCCGGTGTGGCAGTTCCACGGGCGCGAGACCTGGACGATGATCGGCTATCACGCGGTGCCGGTCATCGCCGATGCGTATCTGAAGGGTATTCGCGGTTTCGACGCCGACGCCGCGCTCGACGCGATGGTCGCCAGCGCCAGCTACGCGCCCTATGGCGGCTTGGGCGACTATATGCGGCGCGGCTATGTGCCGATCGACCGCGAGCCCGAGGCGGCGTCCAAGACCGTCGAATATGCCTATGACGACTGGACCATCGCCCGCATGGCGCGCGCGATGGGGCGGGCGGATGTCGCCGCCGCGTTCGAACGGCGCGCGGGAAACTGGCGCAACAGCTTCGACGCGCGGACCGGCTTCCTGCGAGCGCGCAAGGCCGATGGTAGCTGGCGCGTGCCGTTCGATCCGACCGCGATCAACTATGGTTCGGATTATACCGAGGGGAATGCATGGCAATATAGCTGGTTCGTGCCGCACGATCAGGCCGGGCTGTTCGCCGCGATGGGCGGCGATGCGAAGGTCGTGGCGAAGCTGGACCGGATGTTCGACTACGACAATTCGAAGCTCGACTATAGCCATGCCGAGGATATCGCCGGGCTGATCGGGCAGTATATCCATGGCAACGAACCGAGCCACCATGTCGCCTATCTCTATGGCTATGCCGGACAGCCGTGGCGGACGCAGGAACGGCTGAAGCAGATCGTCGACACCCAGTACCGGGCGGCACCCGACGGGCTGTCGGGCAATGACGATCTTGGACAGATGTCGGCATGGCTGGCGTTCACCGCGCTGGGTTTCTACCCCGTCGCGCCGGGCACCGGCGAATATGTCCTGGGCCGCCCGTTCGTGAACCGGGCGGTGCTGAACCTGCCGGGGGGCAGGCGCTTCGTGATGACCGCGCAGGGGCTGGACGATGCCAACCGCTATGTCGCGTCGGTCACGCTCAACGGCCGGCCGCTGACCCGCGGGTTCATCCGCCATGCGGAGATCATGGCCGGGGGGACGCTTGCGTTCCGCATGGGCGCCACCCCCGACCGCGTCCGCGCGACCGCACCGGCCGATCGCCCCTATTCGATGAGCCGGCAGGGCGTGGCGGCATCCGGCACCGCCGCGCGTCCCGAATAGCCGCCCCGAATAGCCACCGGCGCCTGTCGCGGCGGCGGATCGACGGACCTCGCCGCGCATGCTGCGATTTTGCCGCAGCGCGCCACTGGGCTATCGCGGGCAGAAGGGCGGTTGCGCCCGGCCCCGCGATGCCCAGGAGTTCCGATGCCGCATTCCCCGCCTGTCGATCCTGCCCGGCGGGCGGCGGCGCTGGCGATCCCGCCGCTCGACGGGGCGGGGCCGCTGTGGTTGCAGATCCGCCGCTCGCTGGCGCAGGCGATCCTGACCGGGGCGTGGCCGGCGGGGACCAAGGTGCCGGGCGAGCTGGTCCTTACCGGCCATTATGCGACGTCGCGGATGACGGTGCACAAGGCGATCCAGAGCCTCGCCGCCGAGGGGCTGGTGGCACGGCGACCAAAGGCCGGCACGGTGGTGACGGCCCGCGCGCGCGAACGGCCGGTGTTCGAGCTGTGGGACGCCGCCGACGCGGTGGTGCGCGCGGGCGGGCACTATGGCTATCGCCTGCTGGGATCGGGGCCGGCGCCCGCCGACCTGCCGATGCGGGCCGAGCTGGGGATCGAACCCGCGCGCCCGGCGATCGCGCTCGCCTGTCTCCACCTCGCCGACGGGCGCCCGTTCCAGTTCGAGGAGCGGATCGTCGACAGCATCGCCGCGCCGGGGATCGTCGACCAGCCGCTCGACGATGTCAGCCCCGGCCAGTGGCTGCTGGCGAACGTGCCCTGGACCGAGGCGCGGCACCGCATTTCCGCGCGGGGGGCGCCGGCGGACATTGCCGGGTATCTCGGCATCGCGGCCGGCGCGGCGTGTCTGGTGGTCGAACGGCGGACATGGAACGGGGCGATGCCGGTGACGCTGGTGCGCCTGTGGCATCCGGGCGACGATCACCAGATCGAGGGACGGTTCCGTCCGTCATGGTAGGCGGCGGCGCAGCACGTCGGCAAAGCCCGCCTCGATCGCATCGCGTGCGGTGTGGCGGCCGTCGCGCACGACCTCGCGACCGGCCCGCCACACCCGTTCGACCGATCCGCGCGCGAAGATCCAGCCGTCGAGCGCGCGGTCGCCCGCGTCGCGGGGGGCGGGGCGCAGCGCGACCAGATCGGCACGCTCGCCGACCGCAATTTGCGGGCCCCCGCCCAGCGCCGCATGGCCGCCGGCCCGTGCCGCGTTGAACATCGTCCGCCCGTTCGACCACCCCCCCGCAACCAGCACCGCCCGTCGTTCGAGCGTGAGGCGCTGGCCATATTCCAGCAGCCGCAGTTCCTCGGCCAGGTCGATCCGCACGTTCGAATCGCTGCCGATGCCGAACCGGCCCCCTGCGCCGACGAACGCCGCTGCCGGAAAGATGCCGTCGCCCAGATTGGCTTCGGTCACGGGGCACAGCCCGACCGTCGCGCCCGACGCGGCAAGCGCGCTGCATTCCTGCGCCGTGACATGCGTGGCATGGACGAGGCACCAGCGCGCATCGACCGCATGGTGCGACAACAGCCAGTCGACCGGGCGCTGGCCGCTCCATGCGATGCAATCCGCCACCTCCCGGCGCTGTTCGGCGATGTGCAGGTGGAGCGGCGCATCGGGGGCCATCGTCGCCAGCAGCGCCAGTTCCTCCGGCGTCACCGCGCGCAGCGAATGCGGGGCGACGCCGACCACCGCATCGCCAAGCGTCGCCACCGCCCGGCGGCTGGCATCGAGCAGCGTCGCGAACTCGTCCAGACCGGTGACGAACCGCCGCTGCCCGTCCTGTGGCGGCGTCCCCCCGAACCCGGCATGGGCATAGAATACCGGCAGCAGCGTCAGCGCGATCCCGGTCGCCTCCGCCGCCTGCGCCAGCGCCGCCGCCATCGCCGCCGGATCGGCATAGGGGCGTCCGTCGGGCTGATGGTGAAGGTACTGGAACTCGCCGACGC
The DNA here is from genome assembly GCA_003240755.1 of Sphingomonas hengshuiensis. Classification (GTDB taxonomy): domain Bacteria; phylum Pseudomonadota; class Alphaproteobacteria; order Sphingomonadales; family Sphingomonadaceae; genus Sphingomonas; species Sphingomonas hengshuiensis_A. The sequence continues at coordinate 7,600 of QFNF01000021.1, forward strand.
GGGTGAAGCCGCTCTCCACCATCTCGCAGAACGCCATGGCGGCGATCGCGGCGAGATCGTCGGGCGTGATGCTGCCGACCAGTCGGTACATCAATGTCCGCCAGCCCCAGAAGTCGTCCCCCGCCGGGCCGGTGCGCGTTTCCGCAAGGCCCGCCATCAACCGCTGGAACGCATGGCTGTGCAGGTTCGGCATGCCGGGCAGCAGCGTGGCGCAACGATCGTCGTCGGGCAGCGGCGGCACGCCCGGGTCGATCGCGGCGATCCGCCCGCCGGCGAGGGATATCCGCACGTCCCGCGCCCAGCCGCACGGCAACAAAGCCTGCCTGCACCACATGCCCCGCATATCGATCCTCCGCATCGCGACAGCCATGGACAATATCAGTCAGGCGTGATTTGTATAGACAAATGGAGGGCGCGATGGTCGAACGACTCTGGCACAACGCACGGCTGGCGACGATGGCGGACGACGCGCTGGGGCGGGTCGAGGACGGCGTGGTTGCCGCCGCCGCCGAGCGGATCGTCTATGCCGGGCCCGCCGCCGATGCGCCCGCCGCGCCGCATGCGGAGCGGATCGATTGCGGCGGCCGGTGGATCACGCCGGGGCTGATCGATTGCCACACCCATCTGGTCCATGGCGGCAACCGCACGGGCGAGTTCGCGATGCGGCTCGAAGGGGCGAGTTACGAGGATATCGCCCGTGCCGGTGGCGGGATCGTGTCGACGATGCGCGCGACCCGCGCGGCGGGCGAGGGCGAGCTGATCGCGCAGGCCCTGCCCCGGCTCGACGCGCTGCTGGCGCAGGGGGTGACGACGGTCGAGATCAAGTCGGGCTATGGCCTGTCGCTGGCCGACGAAGCGAAGATGCTGCGCGCCGCCCGGGCGCTCGGCGACGAACGCGACGTGCGTGTCGCCACGACCTTCCTCGGCGCGCATGCCGTGCCGCCCGAATTCGCGGACGATGCCGATGGCTATGTCGCGCAGGTGTGCGACACGATGATCCCGGCGGTGGCGCGGGCCGGGCTGGCCGACGCCGTCGACGTGTTTTGCGAAGGGATCGGCTTCACCCTCGAACAGACCGGCCGGGTGTTTGCCGCGGCGGCGGCGCACGGCCTGCCGGTCAAGCTGCACGCCGAACAGCTATCGGCGCTGGGCGGGGCCAGCCTTGCCGCGCGGCATGGCGCGTTGTCCGCCGACCATCTCGAGCATGCGACCGATGCCGATATCGCGGCGATGGCGGCGGCGGGGACGGTCGCGGTACTGCTGCCCGGTGCGTATTATTTCATGCGCGAGACCAGGTTGCCGCCGATCGCGGCGCTGCGGTCGGCGGGCGTGCCGATCGCGCTGGCGACCGACTGCAATCCCGGCACCTCGCCGCTCACCTCGCCGTTGCTGGTGCTCAACATGGCGGCGACGCTCTTCCGGCTGACGGTGGTCGAGGCGCTGCGCGGGGTCACGGTCAACGCCGCCCGCGCGCTCGGCCTGTCCGGGCAGATCGGCACGCTCGAACCCGGCAAGGCCTGCGACCTCGCCATCTGGTCGATCGAGGACCCGGCCGAGCTGGTTTACCGCATCGGTTTCAACCCCCTCCACGCACGTATCAGGAACGCTCGATGATCTTGACGCCGGGGCACGTCCCCTATGCCGACTGGCTTGCCATCCATCGCGGCGGCGCCCCGCGCCTCGACCCCGCCTGTGCCGAGCGGATCGCCGCCAGCGCCGCGGCGGTCGAGCGGATCGTGGCAAGGGGCGCGCCGGTGTACGGCATCAACACCGGCTTCGGAAAGCTGGCCAGCGTCCGCATCGACGCTGCCGATCTCGCCACGCTCCAGCGCAACATCGTGCTGAGCCACGCAGCGGGCGTGGGCGAGGCGATGCCGGTCCCGGTCGCCCGGCTGATGATGGCGTTGAAGCTGGCCAGCCTTGCGCAGGGCGCGTCGGGCGTCCGGCCGGCGACGGTCGCGCTGCTGGAGGCGATGCTGGCGCGGGGGTTGACCCCGGTCGTGCCGGCGCAGGGCTCGGTCGGGGCGTCGGGCGACCTTGCCCCGCTGGCACACATGGCCGCGGCGATGCTGGGGGTGGGGGAGATCGACGTCGACGGCGCCCGCCTGCCCGCCGGTGCCGCGCTGGACCGCGCCGGGCTTGCGCCGCTGGCGCTGGGGCCGAAGGAAGGGCTGGCGATGCTCAACGGGACGCAGTTCAGCACCGCCTATGCGCTGGCCGGGCTGTTCGAGGCGGAGCGGCTCTATCGGTCGGCGCTCGTCACCGGGATCGTGTCGACCGAGGCGGCGAAAGGCTCCGACGCGCCGTTCGATCCGCGCATCCACGGCCTGCGCGGCCATGCCGGACAGATCGATACCGCCGACGCGTTGCGAAGGATGATGGAGGGATCGGCGATCCGCGCCAGCCACCGCGAGGACGATGTCCGGGTACAGGACCCCTATTGCCTGCGCTGCCAGCCGCAGGTGATGGGCGCGGTGCTCGACCTGCTGCGCCAGGCGGCGGCGACGCTGGTGATCGAGGCCAATGGCGTCAGCGACAATCCGCTGATCTTTGCCGACACCGACGAGGCGCTGTCGGGCGGCAATTTCCACGCCGAGCCGGTCGCCTTCGCCGCCGACATGATCGCGATGGCGCTGTGCGAGATCGGCAGCCTGTCCGAGCGGCGCGTGGCGATGCTGGTCGATCCGGCGCTGTCGGGCCTGCCCGCCTTCCTGACGCCGCGGCCGGGACTGAATTCGGGGTTCATGATCCCGCAGGTGACGGCGGCGGCGCTGGTCAGCGAGAACAAGCAGCGCGCCTTTCCCGCCAGCGTCGATTCGATCCCGACCTCGGCCAATCAGGAGGATCATGTGTCGATGGCGGCGCATGGCGCCCGGCGACTGATCGCGATGGCCGCCAATGTCGATGCGGTGCTGGGGATCGAGCTGCTCGCTGCGGCGCAGGGCTGCGATTTCCATGCGCCGCTGACGTCTGGCACGGTCGTGGAGACGGTGCGGGAGCGGCTGCGGCGCGACGTGCCGATGCTGGTCGACGACCGGCATATGGCGCCCGACATCGCGGCGGCGACGGCGCTGGTCGCGGACGGTACGCTGGTCGCGCTGGCGGGCGACCTGCCGGGGCTGGCGGCGTGATTACGGTCGTCCGCGCCGACACGCCGCTGATCCTCGCCTTTCCGCATGGCGGAACCGATCTGGCCGGGCTGGACGATCGCTTCGTGTCGCCGTGGCGCGCGCGCCATGATGCCGACTGGCATATCGCCGCGCTGTATGACGGCCTGGTCGAGGCGACGACGATCGCGACCGCCGTGTCGCGCAGCGTGATCGACGTGAACCGCGATCCGTCGGGCGCGTCGCTCTATCCGGGACAGGCGACGACCGAACTGTGCCCGACGACGACGTTCGACGGCGATCCGCTGCTGGCCGGTGCCGCGCCCGACGCGGCGGAGATCGCCCGGCGGCGCGAGGCGTATTTCGATCCCTATCACGCCGCGCTCACCGCCGAGATCGCACGGTTGCGCGACCGCCACGGCCGGGTGGTCGTCCATGACTGCCATTCGATCCGCAGCCGGATTCCGCGCCTGTTCGATGGCGCGCTGCCGGTGTTCAACATCGGCACCAATGGCGGCACGACCTGCGACCCGGCGCTGCGCGATGCGGTGGCCGGGGTGTGTGCCGCGTCGGGCCGGTCGCATGTCGTCGACGGCCGGTTCCGTGGCGGCTGGACCACGCGGCATCACGGAGCCCCGGCGCGGGGCGTGCACGCGATCCAGATGGAGCTGGCGATTCGCGCCTATCTGCCCGAGCCGGACCTGCCGACCGGGGCGGACTGGCCGCCCGCCTATGACCCGATCCACGCCGCGCCGTTGCGCACGACGCTGGCCAGCATCCTGCAAGCCTGTCTGGAGTTCGCCCGATGAACCGCCACGATCCCGCCCGCGTCATCCGCCCCGCGACCGGCAGCACGTTGAGCGCGAAAAACTGGCAGAGCGAGGCGGCGCTCCGGATGCTGATGAACAACCTGCATCCCGATGTGGCCGAGCGGCCCGAGGACCTTGTCGTCTATGGCGGGATCGGCCGGGCGGCGCGCGACTGGGACAGTTACGACCGGATCGTGGCGACGCTCGAGCGGCTGGAGGCCGACCAGACGCTGCTGGTCCAGTCGGGCAAGCCGGTCGGCGTGTTCCGCACCCATGCCGATGCGCCGCGCGTGCTGATCGCCAATTCGAACCTCGTGCCGCGATGGGCGAACTGGGAGCATTTCGACGAGCTCGATCGCAAGGGGCTGGCCATGTACGGCCAGATGACCGCGGGGTCGTGGATCTACATCGGCACGCAGGGCATCGTGCAGGGCACCTACGAGACGTTCGTCGAAATGGGGCGTCAGCATCATGGCGGCGACCTGTCGGGGAAATGGCTGCTGACCGCCGGGCTGGGCGGCATGGGCGGGGCGCAGCCGCTCGCCAGCGTGATGGCGGGCGCATCGTGCCTCGCGATCGAATGCCAGCAGAGCCGGATCGACATGCGGCTGCGCACCGGCTATCTCGACCGCGCGACCGACAGCCTCGACGAAGCGCTGGCGATCGTCACCTCGGCCGCCACGCCGGTATCGGTCGGATTGCTCGGCAATGCCGCCGAGCTGCTGCCCGAGATGCTGGCGCGCGGCGTCCGCCCCGACCTGCTGACCGATCAGACCAGCGCGCACGATCCGGTCAACGGCTATCTGCCGGCCGGGTGGAGCGTCGAGCGCTGGATCGCGACGCGCGAACAGGATCCGGCGGCGGTGGCGCAGGCCGCGCGCGCGTCGATGGCGCGCCATGTCGAGGCGATGCTGGCGTTCCAGGCGGCGGGCGTGCCGACCGTCGATTACGGCAACAACATCCGCCAGGTGGCCAGGGACGAAGGGGTCGCCGACGCCTTTGCCTTTCCCGGTTTCGTGCCGGCCTATATCCGGCCGCTATTCTGTCGCGGGATCGGGCCGTTCCGCTGGGCCGCGCTGTCGGGCGATCCCGAGGATATCCATCGCACCGATGCGAAGGTGAAGGAGCTGTTGCCCGACGACACGCACCTTCACCGCTGGCTCGACATGGCGCGCGAACGCATCCGGTTTCAGGGATTGCCGGCGCGCATCTGCTGGGTCGGGTTGGGCGACCGGCACCGGCTGGGCCTTGCGTTCAACGACATGGTGGCGTCGGGCGAACTGAAGGCGCCGGTGGTGATCGGGCGCGACCACCTCGACAGCGGATCGGTCGCCAGCCCCAATCGGGAGACGGAGGCGATGCGCGACGGCAGCGACGCGGTGTCCGACTGGCCGCTGCTCAATGCGCTGCTCAACACCGCCAGCGGCGCGACATGGGTGTCGCTGCACCATGGCGGCGGGGTCGGCATGGGATATTCGCAGCATAGCGGCATGGTGATCGTCGCCGACGGGACGGCGGACGCCGCCCGCCGGCTGGAACGGGTGTTGTGGAACGACCCGGCGACCGGCGTGATGCGCCACGCCGATGCCGGCTATCCGATCGCGCAGGACTGCGCGCGGGCCAGCGGGCTGGACCTGCCGGCCATCCTCGGCTGAACCGTCAGCGGCGTCCGGCGCCCTCGCGCAGCGTCAGCAGCACCGGGGCGACCGCCACCGCGACGACGGCGATCATCGCGCCCGGCACCATCACCCATCCGGTCGCCTCCAGCAGCAGGTGCGACACCAGCGGGGTGAGGCCGCCAAAGACCGCCGTCGCCGCCGTCGCGCCCAGCGCGAGGCCGGTCAGCCGCCCTTCGCCCGGCAATTGTTCGGCGGTCGCGACCGCGCCGACCGCGCTCACCGCGCCGCCAAGCGCCGCCAGCACCAGCGCCCCGATCAGCGCCGCCGACCCCGCACCCGCCATCCACGCGAACATCGTCATCGGCAGGACCGCCGCACCGGCACAGGCGGTCAGCAGCACCGGCTTGCGCCCGACATGATCCGACAGCAGCCCGACCAGCGGCGTCACCGCGATCACCATCACCGCCGCGGCGGTCGACAGCCATAACGCCGCACCTTCGCCCATCGCGCCGGTGCCGGTCAGGAACGACGGCACATAGACGATGCCGACATAATAGGTGATCGACCCCAGCGCCGAAATGGCGAAGCCGCGCGCGATCGCCGCGCGGTGATGGGTGATCGCATGGGCGAACGGGTTGGCGGGGACCGATCCACCGGCCTGCTGCCGTTCGAACTCGGGCGATTCCTGCAGGCGCGACCGGGCGATGCCGATCGCCGCCGCCAGCGCCGCGCCGACGAGGAACGGGATGCGCCAGCCCCAGGCCTCCAGTTGCGCGGCCGGCATCATGCTGACGGTCGCAGCCGAAATCCCGACCGCCAGCAGCCCGCCGACCTCGCTCGCCGCCGATGCCGACGACGTCACCAGCCCGCGCCGATCGGGGCGCGCGCCTTCGTACAGATAGGCGACGACCCCGGTATATTCGCCGCCGACCGAGAAGGCCATGACACAGCGCAAGGCGAGCAGCAGCCACCCCGCCGCCGGCCCGATCGCGGCGCGGGTGGGCAGCAATGCGATACCGAGCATCGCCACCGTCATCAGCGCCATCGACCACAGCATCATCCGCCGCCGCCCGAACCGGTCGCCGACCTGCCCGAACACCAGCGCCCCCAGCGGCCGCATCAGATAGGAGACGGCGAAACCGCCGAGCGTCGCCGCCAGCGACTCCGCGCCACCGCCATAGAAGACGCGCGACAACAGCGTCGCGAGGTAGAGATACAGGGTGAAGTCGTACCATTCGACCACGGTCGAAAAGGCGGCGATGGTCATCGACCCACGCGAAATGCCGTGCTGCGTGCCGTCGTGCGCCATCGCCCTATCCCTTCGGGGACAGGAGGTGGACGGTTAGCCCGCTGGCAGCAAGGGTATTCGGCCGGGGCGTGGCGGTTGCGGCCCGGTGGGATCGAGGTCAGCGCCGGATTGCCGATCCCCGTGGGGACGGCCGCGGGCATGGCACTGCCATACGCGGCCGACACCCGCCCGAAATCGCCCGGTCGCTGTCATGACACCGGGGACATGTTTCGGATTCCCGGTCGGCCGCCACCGGTCGGCGGCATGGCTCCGATCCGGGCCGCCCCTCCGCCGACGCCGGCCCGGCCACCGATTGGCAGTCCGGATTTCCAAAGTTGCGTTTTCGGCTTGAGAAACCGGTGTCAACGCGACATTGTGCCGGCGGGACGAAGCTGTCAAGAACCGCTCGGAGAGGAAATCGATATGACCCGAATGATCGCGCTGGCGCTGTGCAGCCTGCTGCCCGCCGCGTTTGCCGGCCCCGTGGCGGCGGCGCAGGGTGTCGCCACGCCCGCCGCGACCAGCGCCTTTCCCGGTGCGCAGGGCTGGGCGGCGGTCACGCCGGGCGGGCGCGGCGGGCGCATCCTGCGCGTGACCACGCTGGCCGCCGACGGCCCCGGATCGTTCCGGGCCGCGCTGGAGGCGAAGGGGCCGCGCATCGTCGTGTTCGAGGTCGGCGGGGTGATCGATCTCGGCCGATCGACGCTGACCATCACCGAACCGTTCCTGACGATCGCCGGACAGACCGCGCCGTCGCCCGGCATCACGATCATTCGCGGCGGCATCGATATCCGCGCGCACGACGTCATCGTCCGCCACCTGCGCATCCGCCCCGGCCTCGACGGGCAACCCAAGCGGTCGGGGTGGGAGGTCGATGCGATGAACACGGTAGCGGCGCACAATGTCATCGTCGATCACTGCACCATGACCTGGGCGCTGGACGAGAATCTTTCCGCCTCCGGCCCGCGCTTCACCGGCAGCACACCAGACGACTGGCGTCGCGGCACCAGTCACAACATCACCTTCAGCTACAACCTGCTTGCCGAGGGACTGGCCGATGCCAGCCATCCCAAGGGCGAACACAGCAAGGGGTCGCTGATCCACGACAATGCGACGGGCGTCCTGATCTGGCGCAACATCTATGCCCATAATGTCGAACGCAGCCCGTTGCTCAAGGGCGGTGTGCAGGCGGCGGTGGTCAACAACCTGATCTATGACCCCGGCACGCGGGCGGTGCACTATAATCTGATGGCGCTCGAATGGGCCGGCCACGATTATCAGGAGGGCCGGCTGTCGGCGGTCGGCAATGTGATGCGCGGCGGGCCGTCGACCGACGACGGGCTGCCGTTCCTGATGCTCGGCGGCGATGGCGACCTGCGCTATCACGGGCGCGACAATGTGGCGGTCGACAAGCATGGCAATCCGCTGCCGATGTTCGGCCGCTACGGCGTGACCCGCGCGAAGCTGATCGAGGCGAAGACGCCGCCGGTCTGGCCCGCCGGGCTGGCCGTCCTGCCCGTACAGGATGTCGAGACGCATGTGCTGGCCAATGCCGGCGCGCGGCCATGGGACCGGGACGCCGACGACATCCGCGTGCTGTTCTTCGTCGCGGAAGGGCGCGGAAAGATCATCGACGACGAACGGCAGGTAAGCGAATATCCCCACCCGGTGGCGACGAGCGCGCCATTCGTCGATGCCGACTGGGATCTGGCGACAATGGAGCCGAAATCGGGACGCTATCCGGGGCAGAAGGGACCGATCCAGGAATCGCTGTCGGCGCGCGACCGGGCGATGCGGCAGTGATCGTGCGCCGGTTCGCGGTCGCGGCGGCGCTGCTCTGCGCGGATCCGGCGCTCGCCGCTCCGCGCGTGCTGCTGTTCCACCGCGCGACGGGGTTCGTGCATGATTCGATTCCCGCCGCCGTCGCCGCGCTGACCATTCTGGCGCGCGAACGGGGCATGGAGCCGGTGGCGAGCGACGACCCGGCGACGTTCGATGCGCCGCTCGACTATGCCGCGATCGTGCTGGTGTCGACGACGACCGACCGGAAGAAGCCGGCGAGCGAATGGTTCGTCGGGCCGCGGCGCGACGCGTTGCAGCGCTATGTCGAGGGTGGCGGCGGCGTCGTCGCGATCCATGCCGCCGCCGATTCGCACTATCACTGGCCATGGTATGCGCGGATGATCGGCGGCCGTTTCGCACAGCATCCGCCCGGTACGCCGGCGGCCGAGGTGACACGGGCGCCGCGGCGTCATCCGGCGACCGATACCCTGCCGGACCGTTTCCGCATCGCCGACGAATGGTACGGGTTTCGCGACCTGTCGGGCGATGTGGACCCGCTGCTGACCTTCGACCCCCGGTCGACCGGCGCCACCGACGTCAATCCCAAGCCGCTCGCATGGGCGCACCGGGTCGGCGCGGGGCGGGTTTTCTATACCGGGCTGGGCCATCGCCGGGAAAGCTGGAGCGATGCGCGCGTGGTGGCGCATGTCGGCGGCGGGCTCGACTGGGCGGCGGGACGGGCGAAGGCGCCGGCGATGGTCGTGATCGACGATGCCGCGACCCGCGTCCGCGAAGCGCCGCCGCATGGGGCGATCGGCATGAGCACCGCGTGGCGCATCACCGACCGCGTACCCGGCCGCACGATGGAATTCCGCCGCCGCACGCTTGATCGGGGCGCGGCGATCGGCGTCCATCGCATCGACCATGACGAAGTCTATCACGTCGTGTCGGGGGAGGGCGACGTGACCAGCGACGGCACGATCCGCCGGGTAGCGGCGGGGACGACGGTGTATCTCCATGCCGGGGCCGAGGTCGGGATCGCGCAGCGGGGCACGAAGCCGCTGGCGCTGACGATCAGCTATCCGCTGGCCCGGCCCGCGCGGTAAGGCTCACGTCCCCGGCTGGATATAGGGAAACCGCGCGAACAGTTCGCGTTCCCAGCCGCGCGGGTCGCCGACCACGTGGCTGGCCGTGTCGAACACCATCGTCCGGCGCGCCGGCAGCGTGTAGCGCGGCCAGTCCCGGCCCGGATGGCCGTTCCGCGCCAGCGAGACGAACGCCGCCATCATCCGCTGCGACACGGCGCGGGCGGCGGGGCCGGTGCCGCTGGCCGATCCGGGCGCATCCAGCGTGCCGAACACCAGCGGGATGTCGTCCATATGCGCCGCGCCGCCGCCGGGGCGTATCGGGGAGCTGTAGTCGAGTTGATATACCCAGGCCGGCGCCCCGGCGGCGGCACGGGCCTCCGCCTCGATCACCTGTCCCGGCCAGCTACGCCCGGCGGTGGTCGCGCGGTAGAGGATGTCGGCCGGGGTCATCGTCGGAAACCGGCGGCGATATTCGGCGACGACCCATTCGGGATGGGCGTCGACGCGCAGTTGCGGGGCCATGCGCGCCGCCAGATTGTCCCAGTCGAGCCCGGGGTCGGGCCGGATGAAGGCGCGCGTTTCCTCGCGCGTGTTGCCCAGGACCAGCGGGACGGCGCGCGCCAGCGGATGGGCGTCGGGCCAGAAGGGGTGGCGTTCCAGCGAGCGCATGTCGAGCACCGGCCCCATATACACCCCGCCGCCGAGGATCGGGTCTTCGGCCGCCAGCGCGTCGATCAGCCGGGCGACCGGCAACGAGGCGGCTTCGGCGGGGGTGGCTTTCAGCCGGGCGAGGAACGCCTCGGCGCGGCGGGTGGCGTTGAGCGGGCCGGAGGCCGTGACCTGTTGCCCGCTCATCGTCGCGGCGGCGTGGAACAGGCCCCGGGCGGCGGGCATGGCCATGAGGGTCGCGATCTTGGCGCCGCCGCCCGACTGGCCGAACAGCATGACCCGGTCCGGATCGCCGCCGAAACTGGCGATGTTGCCGCGAATCCATGCCAGCGCGAGCAGTTGGTCGCGTTGCCCGACATTGCCGCTGTCGGGGAAGCGCGGGTCGAGCCGCGCAAGGTAGAGATAGCCCAGCGCGTTCAGCCGGTGGTTGACCGTCACCACGACGACATCGCCGTCGGCCGCAAGGCGGTGGCCATGGACCAGCGGATCGACCACCGTGCCGTTCATGTACGCGCCGCCATGGAAATAGACCATGACCGGTCGTTTCGCGCCGGCGCGGGCGTCGGGCGTCCAGACGTTGAGGAACAGGCAGTCCTCGCCCTGGTCGGCGATGTTGGAACGCTGCGGACAGGACGGGGCGAATGCGGTCGCGCGCTGCACGTCGCGGACGGGGGCGGGGGCGCCGACCGGCCGGAATCGCGCGGTCGTCGGGTCGGGGCCGTAGCGGATGCCGCGAAAGACGTGGACGCCGGTGTCCGTCGTGCCCTGCCACCGGCCGGTGGGGGCGGTGACGACGGGATCGCCGGCAGCGGCGCGGGCCGGACGGACCAGCGCGAGCGCGGCGGCGCCGGCGATCACGTCGCGCCGGGCGATCGACAGGGTCATGGATCCTCTCCTGATCGGGCCGGACCCGTTCGTCGAGGCACTGTGCCGCACGAACGAAGCTATCCGGCTTCACCATTTTCCGTAACGGTAATCGGTGTCATCAGTCGCCGCAAGTCATGGCTGCGGCTTGCCGACCGAGGCGCGGCGGATCAGCGTCGAGACGAACATCGTCGGTTCGACCGGTTCGGCGTCGTCGTCATCCTCCTCGCCGATCAGTTTCAGTGCCGCGGCACGCGCCATGGTGGCGATCGGCCAGCGAACGGTGGTGAGCGGCGGCCACAGGTGCGAGGCGATCGAGGTATCGTCGAAGCCGACGATCGACAGGTCCTCGGGCACGTCGAGCCCGCGCTGGCGGGCGATATGGAGCGCGCCCGCCGCCATTTCGTCGTTCGACGAAAAGATCGCGGTCGGCCGTGGCGACAGGTCGAGCAGCCGTTCGGCGGCGCGCATCCCCGATTCGAAGCGATAATCGCCCTGCGCGATCCAGGTGCGCTGCACGCCCAGCCCGGCGGCCTCCATCGCCTCCTCATAGCCCTGCTGCCGTTCGAAGGCCGAGCGGAAGCCGTGCGGGCCGGCGATCATGCAGATGCGGCGATGGCCGGCGGCCAGCAGATGCTCGATCGCGCCGCGTACCGCCTCGCGGTCGTTCGACGACACCATGTGCGCCGGATCGTCGAACGCCGCCGATCCCATGCGGACATAGCGACAGCCGATCTGGGCGCACAGCGCGGCGAGCGCGTCGTTTTCGGAGATCGGCGGCAGCAGCATCACGCCATAGGGGCGCTGCCGTTCGAGGAAGCGGCGGATTTCGTCGCGCATGTCGGGCGCGCCGCGATCGACCGGATGGACCAGCAGTTCGAATTCGGTGTCGCGCAATACCTCCAGCAACCCCTGCTGCACGCGCAGGACCATCTGCGCGTTGGGATTGTCGTGGATCAGCGCGATCAGGAAGTTGCGGCGCAATGCCAGCGCGCGCGCCTGCGGATTGGGGATGTATCCCAGTTCGGCGATGACCGCCTGAACCCTTTCGCGCGTCTCCTGATTGAGCAGCGGCGACCGGTTGATGACGCGGCTGACCGTCTTCTTGGAGACGCCGGAGAGACGCGCGACATCGTTGATCGTCGGCTGGCCCGTTTTCTTCATGGTCCCAGCGATAGCTTGGCCGGCCCGATCCGCCAATGTCCCGATGACGATTTAGATGGCTTGTACCTGACACCGGTTTCCGTTACCCCGGCGACAGGCGTTTGGAGAGGCTGGGGCATGGGTAATCGCGATCGGATCGCGCAGGCGTTCGTCACCGCGCGGCGGCAGGCGGCAGGGGTGTCGCCCTATCCCGGCGATGCGCCGGCGACCCTGGCGGAGGCCTATGCGATTCAGGACCGCGCCATCGCGATCGACGGCCGGCAGGTGGCCGGCTGGAAGGTGGGGCGGATCAATGCGCCGCTCGACGCGCAACTGGGTGCCAACCGGCTGGCCGGACCGATCTTCGCCGACCAGGTGGTCGGCGGCGACGTTCCGGACATGGGCGTGATCGCCGATGGCTTTGCCGCCGCCGAGGCGGAATATTGCGTACGGATCGGACGCAGCCCGGCACCGGGGCGTACCGGCCTGACGCTCGAGGAGGCGCTGGAGCTGGTCGACGCGGTCCATGTCGGGATCGAGATCGCCAGTTCGCCCTATGCCGGGATCAACGCCGATGGCCCGTTGGTCACGATCAGCGATTTCGGCAACAATTTCGGTCTGTGGATCGGCGGGGAAGTGCCTGGCTGGCGCGATCTCAGCTTTGTCGACTGGCCGGTCGAATCGCGCATCGATGGTGCGGTCGTCGGGCAGGCGAGCGCACGGACGATGCTCGACGGGCCGATCGGCGCGGTCGCGTTCCTGATCGACTGCCTCGCCGGACGCGGCATCGCGCTGACGCCCGGAACATGGGTGTCGTCGGGTGCGGTGACGGGCGTGCACCAGATCGTGCCGGGGCAGCGGTTCGAGGCGGATTTCGCCGGGATGCGCGTCGGGTGCGGGATCATGGCGGCGGGTGGGACGGTGTCGTCCCCCAGGTCCGTTCGTGCGGGATAGCGGCCGGCGACGTCGAAGAATCAGGCAGGTCGAACGGTTCGACATGGGCGCGGGCCCCGACGTGAAGCAGGCGGCACCCGTACCGCAATCATGACGAACGACGCGGAACCGATCCGGCAAGAATGGTCGGTCCGCAGAGGATGCAAGTGGAGGCGTGAATGGCGGAACAGGCTGACGGCATCGAACGCGCGGTAAGCCGCGCCGGGCGCTATCGCTGGGGGATCGTTGGGCTGTTGTTCATGGCGACGGTCATCAACTATGTCGATCGGCAGATGATCGGCGTGCTCAAGCCGACGCTGTCCAGCGACCTTGGCTGGACCGAGACGGACTTCGCCAACGTCATCTTCTTTTTCCAGCTTGCCTATGCGATCGGCTATATCGGCTTTGGACGGATCGTCGACGTGATCGGCGCGCGCATGGGCTATGCCGTCGCGTTCGTCATCTGGCAGGTCGCGCATATCGCCCATGGCGGCGCCTATAGCGTTACGCAGTTCGCGCTGGCGCGCTTCGGCCTGGGCATGGGCGAGGCGGGGAATTTCCCGGCGGGGATCAAGGCCGTGACCGAATGGTTTCCGGCGAAGGAACGGGCCTTTGCGATCGGCGTGTTCAACGCCGGCGCCAATGTCGGCGCGATCATCACCCCGCTGGCGGTGCCGTTGCTGACCGTCGCCTATGGCTGGCGGATGGCGTTCGTCGTGACCGGGGTGGTCAGCCTGGTATGGCTGGTCGCGTGGCTGGTCTTCTACCGTTCCCCGCGCGAGCATCGGAAGCTGTCGTCGGGCGAACTGGCGTGGATCGAGCAGGACCCGGCCGACCCCGTGCAGCCGCTGCCGTGGAAACGTCTGATTACCAGGCGCGAGACCTGGGCCTATGCGCTCGGCAAATTCTGTATCGATCCGATCTGGTGGTTCTTCCTGTTCTGGCTGCCGGGCTATCTGGGCGACCGCTACGACCTCGACCTGCTCAGCTTCGGGCCGCCGCTGGTCGCGATCTATCTGCTGTCCGATCTGGGCAGCGTGGCGGGCGGGTGGTTGTCGTCGCGGCTGATCGCGCGGGGGTGGAGCGTCAATTTCGCGCGCAAGGCGACAATGCTGGTGTGCGCCGTCGCGGTGCTGCCGGTGTTCTTCGCCCAGTCGATCGACAATCTGTGGGTCGCGGTGCTGGTGATCGGGATCGCGACCGCGGCGCATCAGGCGTTTTCGGCGAACCTCTATACGCTGCCGTCGGACCTGTTCCCGCGCGCGGCGGTGGGATCGGTCGTCGGGATCGGCGGGACGGTCGGCGCGGTCGGCGGCATGCTGATGGCCAAGTACGCCGGCTATGTGCTGGACGGCATCGGCAGTTATGCGCCGTTGTTCTTCGTCGCGGGGTCGGCATATTTCGTGGCGTTGCTGCTGGTGCACCTGTTGTCGCCGCGCCTGGCGCGGGTGGAAGGGGCGTGAGCCGGTCCGACGTGGACCAGTCCACCAACCGTTGGTGAGTAGCCGCTGAGCGCAGTCCCTGTTCGGCACGAACGGTTGGGCAGGCAAAACGGAGTTCAGGGTTTCCCCGCCAACCCCGTCACCACTGCCCACTCCGCATCGCTCACCGGCGACACCGACAGCCGCGACTGGCGCAGCATCGCCATGTCCTTGAGCGACCCTTCCGCCTTCATCGCCGCCAGCGTGACCGGGCGGGGCAGGGGATGGTCGGGCTCGACCCGCACCGACACCCAGCCTTCGTCGCCATCGGGCCGGGCGGTCCGCGCGAGTCGCGCGATCCCCACCGCCGCCCTGTCCTTGCCCGAATGGTAGAAGAGCGCCCGATCCCCGACCGCCATCGCCCGCAGGTGCCGTGCAGCGGCATGGTTGCGCACGCCGTCCCATTCGGTCGCGCCGTCGCGGACCAGATCGTCCCAGCCATAGCTGTCGGGTTCGGATTTCAGCAGCCAGTATGCCATGCGGTCGCTCCCCATCGATAAACGGCCGGTGAATGCCCGGTTCCGGGTGCGTTCAGTCGTCTCCCGCTACCCCATCGATCATCGGCGCAGAAGCGTCGAGGTGACAAGGGGCGGCACGCCCCCCACGCATGTTGAGGAGATTGGCATGAACACCTTGCTGACCAGGGCGGGGCTGGGGCTGTCGCTGGCCGCCACCGCGCTGACCGCGGCTGCCCCCGCCGAAGCGCAGTGGCGGCGTGGCTATGGCTGGGACCGGGGGTATGACCGCGGCTGGCATCGCGGCCGGGACAATGGCGGCGCGGCGGTCGTCGCCGGGATTGCCGGCCTCGCCATCGGCGCGGCGCTGGTGTCGAGCGCCAACGACCGCCGCTATCGCGACCGCTATTACCGTGATCGCGGCTATGCCTATGACTATGACGACCGCTATTACCGGCAGCGCGGCTATTATCCGAACGATGGCTATTACGCCTATCGCTACAATAATTATCAGCGGTGCTGGGTCGAGCGGCGCTACGATCCCTATTACGATCAGGCCGTGCGCGTCCGCGTGTGCAACTGATAGCGGGGGGCGGGGGATAGTTCCCCGCCCTTTCCGCTTGGCCGGGGCGGCGTTTTGCGGCATGGGCCGCGCCCATGACTGATACGCCCCCCGATCGCCTGTCGATCAATCCACGCAGCCCGCATTTCGACCAGCCCGTGCTGGAGCGCGGCATCGGCATCCGCTTCAAGGGTGTCGAGCGCAACGATGTCGAGGAATATTCGATCTCGGAGGGATGGATCCGGGTCGCGCTGGGCAAGAAGGTCGACCGCAAGGGCCAGCCGCTGACGATCAAGCTGTCGGGACCGGTCGAGGCCTATTTCCAGACACCGGCCGAGGGGGACGAGGTGCCGGCCGAGGAAGCGAAGGGCGGCGGGGCGGCGTAAGCGCCCTCAGCTTTCCCGTTCCATCCGCGCGCCGACATGCTGTTCGCCGCGCCGGGCCGCCAGCGTCACCTGCCGATGGCGCTCGGCCTTTGCCGCCAGCGCCGCGGCGTCGCGGGTGCCGGCACAGGCGGGGCATTGCACCCCTTCCTCGAACAGCGGCGAGGCGCGGTCCGCGTCGCTGATTGGCATGCGGCACCCGCGGCACAGGGCATGGGTGCCGGGCGCGAGGCCGTGGCCGACGGCGACGCGTTCGTCGAACACGAAGCATTCGCCCTGCCACGCGCTGGCGTCCGCCGGTATTTCCTCCAGATATTTCAGGATGCCGCCGTCGAGGTGATAGACCGCCTCGACCCCTTCGCCCTTCAGGAAGGCGGTCGATTTCTCGCAGCGGATACCGCCGGTGCAGAACATCGCGACCCTCGACTTGCCCGCCAGCAGCGTGTCGCGGTTGGCGCGGAACCATGCGGGGAAATCGCGAAAGCTGTCGGTGTGCGGATCGACCGCGCCGGCAAAGGTGCCGACCTTCACCTCATAGGCGTTGCGGGTGTCGATCACGACCGTTTCCGGATCGGCGATCAGCGCGTTCCAGTCGGCGGGCGCGACATAGGTGCCGACGATCCGGTTGGGATCGGTGCCGGGCACGCCCATCGTCACGATCTCGCGCTTCACCCGCACCTTCAAGCGGTGGAACGGCATGGTTTCCGCCGCGCTGAACTTCGGTGTCAGGTCCGCGCAGCCGGGCAGCGCACGGATCGCGGCGAGCGCGGCGGCAATGCCCTCCGCGCTGCCGGCGATGGTGCCGTTGATCCCCTCCGGCGCGATCAGCAGCGTGCCGCGGATGCCGGCGGCGGCCAGCGCCACCGCCATGGCGTCGCGTACCGCCTGCGGCTCATCGATGGTCGTGAAGCGGTACAGCGCCGCGACGGTAACGTCCGGCATCAGTGGACGAAGCGCGCCACCACGTCGCGGTACGAGCGGCTGACCTTCACCTGCGATCCCGATTCGAGGATCAGGAAGCATTCGCCGTTGGTGTGCGGCTTGACCTGCTTGACGAGGTCGAGGTTGACGATGGTCGAGCGGTGGACCCGCTGGAACCGGCGCGGGTCGAGCCGCTTTTCAAGGTCCTTCATCGTTTCGCGCAGCACCAGCGAATTGTCGCCGGTGTTGATGACCATGTAATCGCCGGCTGCCTCGATCATCTCGATCGTGTCGACATCGACGCGGAATATCTGGCCGCGATCCTTGATGTTGATGAGCTTTTCGAACCGGTTCGCGCCGACCGCGTCGTCGCCCTCCGCCTCCATTTCCGCCGCCGTGTCGGGGGCGACCTCGGCCAGCACTTCCTTCAGCTTCTCGACCTCTGCCTGCCCGCGCTTTTCGGACAGGCGCTGGCGCACGCGGTCAAGCGTGTCGGCGAGGCGCGATTCCTCGACCGGCTTCATCAGATAATCGACCGCCTGCGCCTCGAACGCGCGGATCGCATGATCGCTGTACGCGGTGACGAACACCACCAGCGGGGGTTCGACCTCCATCAGCCCCTGCACGACCGAGAAGCCGTCGAAACCGGGCATCTGGATGTCGAGGAACACGAGGTCGGGCTTGTGGGTCTTGATCGCGCGGATCGCCTCGCGACCGTTCATGCACTTGTCGATGATCTCGACATCCTCATGCGCCGCGAGGCGTAGTTCGAGGCCCTGGATCGCCAACGATTCGTCGTCGACAAGGATGGTACGGATGGTCATGCAGCCTCTTTGGTAACGTCTTGCGTCTGGAACGGCAGTTCGATCTCGACCACGAACCCGCCCCCGCTCCCCGAACGGGTGTCGAACCGATGGTCGGGACCATATGCCTGTACCAGCCGGTCCCGGATATTCTGAATGCCGACACCGGTGGAAAGCGTCGGCCGCTTCGGCCCGTCGATCAAGCCGGGCCCGGTATCGGACACGGCGATCTGCACCCGATCCCCGGCCAGTCGAGCGGTGATCGCGATATCGGCCCCGCCCTCCTGCGGCGTGACCGCATATTTGATCGCGTTTTCGACCAGCGGTTGCAGCAGCAGCGACGGCAGCCGCGCGTGCGCAACCCGGGCGTCGATATCGAAACTGGTGCGCAGGCGATCTTCGAACCGCATCTTTTCGATATCGAGATAGAGTTTGAGCGTTTCAACCTCCTGCTCCAGCGTGACGTGCGCGGTCGGTTCGTTGGCCAGCGTATAGCGCAGGAACGACGCCAGCCGGCTGAGCATCACGTTCGCCTTCTCGGTCTGTTTCAGCAGCACGAGGGTCGAGATCGAATTGAGCGTGTTGAACAGGAAATGGGGGTTGAGCTGATAGCGCAGCATGGCGAGCTGTGCCGAGGACGCCTGCATTTCCAGCATCCGCATCTCGTCGACCTGCTGTTCGACCACTAGGTAGAAATTGATCCCGAAATACAGCGCCGACCAGCCGGTCAGCACGGTGAAGTTCAGGAACAGCGTCCCCAGCACCAGCGACAGGCTGACATCGGGCGACACGTTACGGATGAAGGTGAAGACGAACGCGTCGATCAGCGAATAGGCGAAGGTCGCCGCCGACAGGGTGCACAGCGTCAGGAAGATCGCGGGCACGCGCGGCAGCGAGCGGTAATAGCCATAGAGCACGCTCATCAGCAGCGTCAGGCAGTATCCGACGATCACCTCGACGATATTGCCCAGCACGTTCTTGAGCGACGCGGCGCTGGCCACGGTGGAAACCGAGCGCAGCAGCAGATAGCCGGTCCAGCCGGCGGCCTGCAGCAGCCAGAAGGCGCGGTTCTTCTGTTCGAAGAACGGGCGCGAGAAAATGGCAGGCTTCGGCGTCATGCGCTCCGTCAGTCGTCATGCCCCGCGTACGGCGATACCGGCGTGGGGGGCGGGTTGCGAACCGGGTCTTAGCGCAAACCCGCCCCAAACGAAAACCGCCGCCCCGTTGCCGGGACGGCGGTTCGCGTTCGGCTTGGGTCAGTAGGGCTTAGAAGCCGAACTTGACCGAACCGATGATCGTGCGCGGATAGCCGACCGAGAAGTTCGGGTTGCCTGACAGCGCGTCGACCTGCGTGCTGATGTTGCCGAAATAGCGTTCGTCGAACAGGTTGCGGACGTTCAGCGCCAGGCTGGTCTTGGCCAGTCCGTACTGTTCCAGGCTGAAGCGCGCGTCGAGGTCGACCAGCGTATAGGAGCCGACCACCACGTCATTCACATCGGTCGCAAAGCGTTCATCCACATATTTGCCCTGCACGCCGACATTGACCGGCCCGTAATTGAATTCGGCACGACCGCCGAACTGCCATTCGGGGGTTTCCGGAACCGACTTGCCCTTGGTCTGAGCGATCGCCGTTCCGGCGGTCTGAACGTTCGAGAGCAGTTCGGTGTGGGTGTACGATGCGATCGCGGTCAGGCCGAGCCAGTTGGTCGGACGGACAGTGACGGTGCCATCGAAGCCATAGCTGTCCACCGCACCGATGTTGCGGTCGAACGAGATGCCCTGGTCAAAGTCAAACGAGGTTACGATGCGGTTCTTGTACTTGATGTACCAGCCGGTGAGCTGCGACTGGACGATGCGGCTGCTGTAACGGACGCCGAGATCGAACGAGTCTGTCTTTTCCGGCTGCACGCCGATGAACGGCGCGCGATACAGGTTGTCGGTGCGCGGCGCCGAGAAGCCCTTGGCATAGCTACCGAACATGCTGATGTTGGTATCGGCGAAATTATAGGTGAAGCCCGCGTTCGGCAGGATCGCGTCGTACTTGTAGGTCGTTGCGAACGGAGCATAGTAGGGCGTGGCGCCGGTCGTCGGCACGACGGCGTTCGGTGCGATGATGCGCAGCGAGGTGAGCGGCTCGCTGGTGCAATAGGCGAAGCCCGAACCGCGTGCCTCGATCGGGCAGTAGGTTTCGAGGTTACGTTTGAAGAACGGCGCGCGCAGGCCGACCTGCAGCGTGAACGCCCGGTCGAAGAAGCGACCGATGTATTCGCCCGACACCTGGTTCAGCAAGGCAGTCGACTTGCGGTCGCGCTGGCTGATCGTGAAGCCGTCGGCGGTCAGTACCGGTCGACCGTTGCGACCCGAGAAAATGTCCTCGGGCATGCCGTTCGAGAAAAGGTAGCCCCATTCGCCGGTCTGGCGATGATTCGCATTGTCGTAGGTATAGGCGACGCGGACGCGCTGGTCTTCATTGAAGTCGTAGCGCAGCGACGCAATGCCAGTGTAGCGGTTGGTATTGGTGATATTCGGCGAGAAGAAGCGGACGGTATCACGGAAGTCACCGTCGCCGTTATAGTCGACGCCCGGCGACGTTGTCAGACTTCCCTTGGCACGCGCCGAATTCTCGGCCAGCGTCGAGGTGCCGCCGCCATGCGCCAGCGTGTACTGGTATGAGCCGTCGAGCGTCAGAGTCAGCTGATCGGTGAGCGAGAAGCGCGAGTTTGCGCGTACGTTGCCGGTATTCGACGGATTGACGCGGACGCCATAGTAGTTCGAGCAGTTGTTCGCTGCCTGTGCCGTGCCGTTGACCGGGGTCGGCGTCGAGCAGAACTCGTCATTCTCGAAGTTGTTGACGGTTTCGAACTGCTGTTCGTTCAGGTCGATGCGGATCGGGTTGGCGGGCGACGCATTGGCGTTCGCCGGGATGACGCCAGTACCGAACAGGGTGCGCATGTCGCCCACCGAAACCGAACGATAGAAGTTGTTGCGGTTCTCGTTATAATGGCCAGAGACGCGGATGAAATCGCCATTGTCGCCCAGCGGCTGGTAGATGCCGGCATTGAACTGCTGCTTGCGGATTTCGCCGGGGCCACGGAACTTGTCGTTCGACGCTTTCGATGCCGACAGGAAGGCGCGGGTACCGAACGAAGTCAGGTTGCCGGTTTCGATCAGGCCGAACACGCGGTGGAAATCGAAATCGCCGTATGAAGCGACCAGCGTCGCCGACAGTGTTTCCGATGGGATCAGCGTGCGATAGTTCACCGTGCCGCCAGCGGCCGATGCGGTCGGGCTGTCAACGTCGGTCGCGCCGAGGTTCACGTTGATTTCGGAAACCAGCTCGGGGTCGAGCTGCTGGTTCGAGTAGATCGCGTAGTTGCCCGAATCGTTCAGCGGAAAACCGTCGAACGTCAGCGAGACGCGGTTGCTGTCGAAGCCGCGGATACGGATATTGCCACCTGACGAACCAAACGGATCGCTCTGGGTGAAGTTTACGCCGGGAACGATGTTCAGCGCGTCGAGGACGGTGTTGCCAGGAGCCTGCTTCGCGATGAACTCCTGATCCAGCACGACGCGTGCCTTGGGGCTGTCGGGGATTTTAATACCGTCGACGCCGTTGTCGGCGCGGCTGCCGGTCACGACGATCTCTTCCGATTCGAAATCGGTCGACCCGGTCGACTGCGCAAAGGCCGAGGCAGGGAGAAGGAGCGCGGCAAAGGCCACGCCGGCATAAAGCTTGGTGTTCATAAGTCCCCTTTGAATCGCAATGCTTGCTGGCGCGACTCGTACGCTGGTTCAGGCGGTGTCGTTCACCGTCCCGGCGCCAATGGACGCGCCATATTTCGATTTTGCGACAACAGGAAGCGGGGAACTCAGTCTGTTGTGACGCGTTGCAAAAACGTCACGTTGTTGCAGCGGATACGATCCGTGCCCATGCGGCTTCGTCGATCACGCGGATGCCCAGTTCCTCCGCCTTGGCCCGTTTCGATCCGGCATCGGCGCCGACCACCACCAGATCGGTCTTCTTCGACACCGACCCGGCGACGCGGGCGCCCAGCGCATCCGCCTGTGCCTTGGCCTCGTCGCGGCTCAGCGTTTCGAGCCTGCCGGTAAAGACCACCGTCTTGCCGGTCAGCTCGCTTTGCGTTGCGGCATGGACGACGTCCTGGGGCGCCACTTCGCGCAACAGGTCGGCGACGACGTCGCGATTATGCTTTTCGGCGAAGAAGGCGAGCAGCGCGTCGGCGACCTCGGGGCCGATGCCCGCCGTCTCGACCGCGGCGACCAGCGCGCGGCCGCGGCGCAGGACGAACCGGCGTTCGTTCTCGCCGATCGAGGGGACGGTGGTGCGGCGGACATGCAGCGCGCGGCGGATCATGGCCGCAAAGCCCCGCGCCGAGGTCCAGCGGCGGGCAAGGTCGCGCGCGGTCACTTCCCCCACATGGCGGATGCCGAGCGCGAACAGGAACCGGTCGAGCCCGATGCTGCGCCGCGCGTCGATCGCGTCGATCAGCTTGCCGACGACCAGGTCCGACATGCGTTCGCGCCGGACCAGCGCGTCGCGATGGAGGTGCAGGCGAAAGATGTCGGCGGGGGAGGCGATCAGCCCGTCGCGGAAGAAATCCTCGACCCGGACGAGGCCCAGCCCGGCAATGTCGAACGCATGGCGCGAGACGAAATGGATCAGCCGCTCGACCCGCTGCGCCGGACAGACGAGGCCGCCGGTACAGCGCACCACCACCTCGCCCTCGCCGCGTTCGGCGAGCGAGCCGCAGTCGGGGCAGGTGCCGGGGAAGGTCCACGCATCGCGGGGTTCGTCGCGGGTCAGATTGTCGACGATCTGCGGGATGACGTCGCCGGCACGCTGCACGACGACGCGGTCGCCGGGGCGCACGCCCAGCCGCTCGATCTCGTCGGCATTGTGCAGCGTCGCGTTGGTGACGACGACGCCGCCCACCGTCACCGGCTCCAGCCGCGCGACCGGGGTCAGCGCGCCGGTGCGGCCGACCTGGATATCGATCGCCCGCAGGCTGGTCTGCGCGCGTTCGGCGGGGAATTTATGCGCGATCGCCCAGCGCGGGGCGCGGCCGACGAACCCCAGCCGCTCCTGCCAGTCCAGCCGGTCGAGCTTGTAGACGACACCGTCGATATCGAACGGCAGGTCGGCGCGCGCCGCCTCGATCGTGCGATAGACGGCAAGTGCCTCCCCGGCGCCGTCGCACCGCCGGAACGCATCGGCGATGGGGAAGCCCCAGTCCCTAAGTACGGCGACGACCCCGGCCTGCGTATCGGCGGGGAGCGATGCGACCTCGCCCCAGCCGTGCGCGAGGAATCCGAGCGGGCGCGATGCGGTGACGGCGGCGTCCTTCTGGCGCAGCGATCCGGCGGCGGCGTTGCGCGGGTTGGCGAACTGGCGCGCCCTGGCCGGGTCGACCGCTTCGGCCAGCAGGCGGGCGTTCAGTGCGGCGAAGTCCGCCTTTGCCATATAGACTTCGCCGCGCACCTCGAACACATCGGGCGCGGTGTCGGGCAGCGCCTGTGGAATGTCGGCGATCGTCGCGACATTGGCGGTCACGTCCTCGCCGACCGCGCCATCGCCGCGGGTCAGCGCCCGCACCAGCCTGCGGCCTTCGTAGCGCAGCGAGCAGGACAGGCCGTCGATCTTGGGCTCGGCGGTCAGCGCGACCGGCGCATCGTCGGACAGGCGCAGGAAGCGGCGCACGCCGGCGACGAACTCGGCGACGTCCTCGTCGGCGAAGGCGTTGTTGAGGCTGAGCATCGGTCGCGCATGCGCGACCTTGGCCAGATGTTTTGCTGGGGATCCTCCGACCGCAGCCGTCGGATCAAATAAATCGGCTAAATCTGGATCATCCCGCTCAAGTTCACGCAAGCGAAATTTCAGGTTGTCGTAATCGCTATCGCTGATGATCGGGTCATCGTTCACGTAGTATCGCGTATCATGCATCGCAATTTCTTGCATGATACGCGAATGCTCACGTTGCGCTTCTTCGGGCGCAACGTAAAGCCTAGAGGTGTCTATCTTGCTTTTCTTGCGCATTGCGTAAATTTCGGCCTTTGCGGGATGCCAGCAGGGCGCGTAAAGGCTTCCACGCCAATCGAATAGATTTGACCCCTGCTTCGATCAAGAGCCGTTTGCTGGCTACGGCTCGCGCCGCCGGATCGTCACCCGGCGCTCGACCGCGATGGGATGGTCGAAATGCAGCCCCGCCCGGCCGTCCTCGGCCCAGCGCACCGTCGCCGCGACCCAGTGGCCGCCCCCGGTGTCGATGCGCACGGTCGACCCGATCGCCCCGTCGTCGAAATCGACCAGGTCGATCAGGGCGCCGGTGCTGGACAGGTCGCGGATGCGCGCCGGGCGGCGGGCGCCGTTCACCTCGATCGTGGTCGAACGCAGCATCCGGGTGCGCGGTGCGCGCTCCACCTTCGGCCCCTGCGGGGTCAGCGCGCCGCCCTCCGCCATCAACCGCGCCGCCGCCCCGGCCGTGCCGACCGGCGCGCCATAGACGAAGCCCTGCACGTCGGTGCAGCCAAGGTCGCGCAGCGCCGCCAGTTCGTCGTGATATTCGATGCCCTTGGCGGTCGTGTCGATGCCCAGCATGTCGGCCATCGTCGCGATCGCGCGGATGACGGCGGCGTTGCGCCCTTCGGGATCGCCGACCCCGCGCACGAACGACGGGTCGATCTTGATCCGGTCGAACGGCAGGCGGCGCAGGCACGTCATCGACGCCGGCCCCGCCCCGAAATCGTTGAGCGCCAGCCGGACGCCGATCCCGCGCAGCGTGGCAAAGACGCCGATCGCGGCGCGCATGTCGCGCAGCACGCTCGCTTCCTCGATATCCAGCTCCAGCCGGTCCGCCGCCAGCCCCGACCGGGCCAGCGCGTTGGCGATGATCGCGGGCAGCGCCGGATTGGCGAACTGCGCCCCCGACAGATTGACCGACAGCCGCGCAGCACCCGGCCACGTCGCCGCATCGTGGCAGGCGGTGCGCAATACCCATTCGCCGATCGGCTCGATCAGCTTGGACTCCTCCGCCACGCCCAGGAACTCGCCGGGGATCAGCAGCCCGCGCGTGGGGTGCTCCCAGCGCAGCAGCGCCTCGAACCCGCAGATCCGCCCCCCGTCGAGCGAGACGACCGGCTGATAGACGATGCGCAACTGGTCGAGCGACAGCGCGAGGCGCAGATCCTCCTCCATCTGTCGCCGGGTGCGCGCACCGTCGAGCATGGCATCGTTGAAGAAGCGCGCGACGCCGCGCCCGGCATCCTTGGCGGCATAGAGCGCGAGATCGGCATGGGCGACCAGCACGTCGGGCGTCGCGCCATGATCGGGCGACACGGCGATGCCGACCGAACAGCCGATCGATGCCGAGGTGCCGTTCAGGAAATAGGGCTGCGACAGGCTGGTGATGATCGCGCGGGCCAGCGCCGCCATCTCCGCGCGATTGCCGATGCGCGGCAGGATCACCTGGAACTCGTCCCCGCCCAGCCGCCCGACCAGCCCGGCATCGGCGACGACGCGGAGCAGCCGCTGCGCGACCTGCTTCAACAGCGCATCGCCGACCGGGTGGCCCATCGTGTCGTTGACCGCCTTGAACCGGTCGAGGTCGAGCAGGAACAGCGCGGTGCCGTCATAGCCCGGCTGCGCCAGCGTCTGTTCCAGCGACAGGCGCATCCGCTGGCGATTGGCGAGGCCGGTCAGGCTGTCGAACAGCGCGAGGCGGGTGATCGCCGCATCCGACTGCCGCACCGCCGCCATGTCGGTACCGGTGCCGACGAACCCCTCGAACCGGCCATAGGGGTCGGTGAACGGGCTGCCCGATACGGTCCAGTTGCGCTCGCCCTGCCCCGGCGCGGCGGGGGCGACGGCGTAATCGGTAAAGGCGGTGCGCGCCGACAGGTGAAAGGCGATGGTCCGCTCGGCATCGTCGAGGCCCGATTCGCTGCCCGCGATTCGCAGCATGTCGACCAGCGGGGAACCGATCGGATCGATGCCCGCCGCCCCGAACACCGCGACGATCTTGTCGCTCAGATAGGTCAGCCGCCCGTGCCGATCGGTCTGCCAGAACCAGTTGGGACCGTGGTTTTCCGCCTCGTGCAACAGGCGCCCGGCGCGGTCGGCGGGCATGCGTTCGCCGCCGTCGGTCCGCTGGACCCACGATCGCAACGCCGCCTTCAACCCACCGTTCGTCAACCCGCATCCTTTCGTGACTGGCGACGATGGTAGCGGCGCATCGTGAACGAATTCTTTGCAAGCGGCGGCTCGTACCCTGTAGGGCGACAGGAAATTCAGAGCCGATATGGATGCTATGCGATGACCGTCACCATCACCGAAGCCGATCTGATCGACAGCGTCGCTGATGCGCTGCAGTTCATCAGCTATTATCACCCGATGGATTATATCCGCGCGCTGGGCGAAGCCTATGCCGCCGAGACGAGCCCGGCCGCCAAGGATGCGATCGCGCAGATCCTGACCAACAGCCGGATGTGCGCGGAGGGGCATCGCCCGATCTGCCAGGATACCGGCATCGTCACCGTGTTCGTCAAATGGGGGCAGGATTGCCGCCTCGACAGCGACCGGTCGTTGCAGGAGGTCGTCGACGAAGGCGTGCGCCGGGCGTATCTGCACCCCGATAACAAGCTGCGCGCCTCGATCCTCGCCGACCCGGCGTTCACCCGGCGCAATACGAAGGACAACACGCCCTCGGTCCTGCATGTCGAGATGGTGCCCGGGAGCAGGGTCCATGTCGACGTCGCCGCCAAGGGCGGCGGTTCGGAAAACAAATCCAAGTTCAAGATGATGAATCCGTCCGATTCGATCGTCGACTGGGTGCTGGAGATGCTGCCGCAGATGGGGGCCGGCTGGTGCCCGCCGGGCATGATCGGCATCGGCATCGGCGGCACCGCCGAAAAGGCGATGCTGCTGGCCAAGGAATCGCTGATGGCGCCGATCGACATGGGCCAGTTAAAGGCACGCGGGCCGCAGAACGATGTCGAGGCGCTGCGCATCGAATTGATGGACAAGGTCAACGCGCTGGGTATCGGTGCGCAGGGGCTGGGCGGGCTGTCGACCGTGCTCGACGTCAAGATCCTCGACTGGCCGACGCATGCGGCGTCCAAGCCGGTGGCGATGATCCCGAACTGCGCCGCGACCCGCCACGCACATTTCACGCTCGACGGCAGCGGCCCGGCCTATCTCGAAACGCCGAACCTTGCCGACTGGCCGGACGTCAACTGGACGCCGGACAAGGCGGCGATCCGCGTCGATCTCGACACGCTGACCCCGGAAGTCGTCGCGACGTGGAAGCATGGCGACCGGTTGCTGCTTACGGGTAAGATGCTGACCGGCCGCGACGCCGCGCATAAGCGGATCGCCGACATGCTGGCGCGGGGTGAGGAACTGCCCGTCGATTTCCGCGGGCGCGTGATCTATTATGTTGGACCGGTCGATCCGGTCGGCGAGGAAGTGGTCGGCCCGGCCGGCCCCACCACCGCCACCCGCATGGACAAGTTCACCCGCATGATGCTCGACCAGGGCCTGCTGGCGATGGTCGGCAAGGCCGAACGCGGCGCGGATGCGACCAGGGCGATCGCGGAAGCCAGGTCGGCCTATCTGATGGCGGTCGGGGGCGCGGCCTATCTGGTCGCCCGCGCGATCAAGGGGTCGAAGGTCGTCGGCTTCGCCGACCTCGGCATGGAAGCGATCTACGAGTTCGAGGTGCAGGACTTTCCCGTGACCGTCGCGGTGGACAGCGAAGGGCAGAATGTCCACCACCTCGCACCGCTGGTCTGGCGGGAGAAGATCGCGAAGGAGCGGCTGCTCGAGGGGGCGTAAGTCCGCCCCCTCCGTCCTTCCCGCGCAGGCGGGAATCCATACGCGCTGACGGTTCGGATGGAAGCGCGGGCGTTGCGCCTATGGGTTCCCGCCTGCGCGGGAACGTCGACGGGGGGTGGACATGCGGATCGCTGCCTCCCAACCTCCGTCATCCCGGCGAAGGCCGGGATCCACCGGGCCGCGTAGCCGAAGGGTTCGGCGCTTGCGGAACCTTGGATCCCGGCCTTCGCCGGGATGACGGGTATGGCAGGGAGGCCGCTTTCCCTCACGTCACCCCGGACTTGATCCGGGCGACGGGTAGAGCAGTTATTGCGTCTCCGCCGTCAGCGCCGCGATGAAGCGCTTGCGCCACCAGATCACATCCTCGTCGACGACATTGTCGATCATCGCCTGCCACCGGTCGATCCGCTCGGCGCGCGGCATGCGCAGCGCCTTGTCGATGCCGTCGGCGATATCCTCGGCGCTGTAGGGGTTCACCATCAGCGCGCCGACCGACAATTGCTGCGCGGCACCGGCAAAGCGCGACAGGATCAGTACGCCGGGGTCGCGCGGGTCCTGTGCCGCGACATATTCCTTGGCGACCAGGTTCATGCCGTCGCGCAGCGGCGTCACCAGCCCGATCCGCGCGGCGCGGTAGATTCCGGCCAGCACCTCGCGCGGATACCCCTTGTTCACATACCGGATCGGTACCCAGTCGGTATCGGCATAGGCCCCGTTGATCCGCCCCGACATCTGTTCCAGCGTGTTGCGGATGTCGCGATAGGTCTGCACCGCGGTGCGCGACGGCGGCGCGATCTGCAACAGATATACCAGCGCCCGCCGGTCGGGGTGGTTCTGGAGAAAGCGTTCATAGCCCGAGAAGCGTTCGGGCAGCCCCTTTGAATAGTCGAGCCGGTCGACCCCGACGATCAGGCTGCGCCCGACCGCGCTTTCGAGCTGGTTGAGCTGTGCCGCGCGCGCTACCGGGCCGGCGGCCCCGGCGATGAAGTCCTTCGCCTCGATCCCGATCGGGCAGCTTATGGCGCAGATGGTGCGCCCGCCGACGGTGACGCGATTGCCATCGATCGTCCCGCCCATCTCCTCGCGGACATAGTTGAAGAAGCTGTCGAGCCATTCCTCGTTCTGGAAACCCACCACGTCATAGGCGAACAGCGCCTCCACCATGCGGCGATGGTCGGGCAGCGCGGTCAGCAGTCGGCGCGGCGGCCAGGGGATGTGCAGGAAGAAACCGATGCGGTTGGTCACGCCCTGCTGGCGCAGCACCCAGCCGAGCGGGATCATGTGATAGTCATGCACCCAGACCAGGTCGTCGGGTTCGATATGCGGGCCGATCCGTTCGCCGAACACGCGGTTGACCCGTTCGTAACCGCCCTGGAAATCGCGTTCGAACTCGGTCAGGTCGAGCCGGTAGTGGAACAGCGGCCACAGCGTCCGGTTGGCGTAACCGTCATAATATTCCTCGACGTCCTGCTCGCTCAGATCCATGACCGCGCTGGTGACGCCGCCATAGGTCTGGAACCGCAGCTCGCGATTGTCGCTGGTGTCGCCCGACCAGCCGAACCAGATGCCGTCCTCTTCCGCCAGCGCCGCGTTCAGCGCGACGGCAAGGCCCCCCTGCGCGCCGCCGCCGGTGCCCGGCTGCGGCGCCTGTACCCGGTTCGAGATGACGATCAGCCGACTCATCGCACGACATTCCACGACTTGCTCAGCAGGACGGCGGAGTTAATCATGCCGACCAGCGAATAGGTTTGCGGATAATTGCCCCAGAGCTCGCCCGTTTCGGGGTCGATGTCCTCCGACAGCAGCCCGGCCGGGGTGCAGCGCGCCAGCATCTCCTCCAGCAGTTCGCGTGCGTCCTCGTCGCGACCGGTGGCATGCAGCGCCTCGATCAGCCAGAAGGTGCAGACGTTGAACGCCGTTTCGGGCAGGCCGAAATCATCCTCGGTCGCATAGCGCAGCATGTGGCTGCCGCGACGCAGGCCCTTCTCCACCGCGTCCAGCGTGCCGATGAAGCGGGGATCGTCGGGTTCGAGGAAGCGCAGGTCGAGCAACTGGATGATGCTGGCGTCGAGATCGTCGCCGTCGAAGGTCGCCGACATGCGGTTGGTTTCCGGCCGCCATGCCTCGCGTTCGATCTTGGTGCGCATCGCGGTCGCGCGGTCGCGCCAGAATATCTCCCGTTCCTTCAGCGCCAGCGCACCCGCGACATTGGCAAGACGGTCGCACGCCGCCCAGCACATCGCCGCGCTATAGGTGTGGACGTGGCTCTTGGTGCGCAATTCCCACAGGCCCGCGTCCGGCTTGTCATAGGCCTCCCACGCGCGCTCGCCGATCGGTTCCAGCGCCTCGAAATCGGCCTGCTTGCCGACGCGGAACAGCCGCTGGTCGAAAAACCCCTGCGCGTTCGACAGGATGATCTGGCCATAGGCGTCGTGCTGCACCTGTTCATACGCCTGGTTGCCGACGCGTACCGGCCCCATGCCGCGATAGCCGTCCAGCCCCTCCGCCTCGCGTTCGACCAGCGTCGCCTCGCCGCCCACACCATAGAGCGGCTGGATCTGCCCGTCGGCGGCATTGTCGACGATGTTGCGGAGATATTCGAGATACCCCTCCAGCACGTCGAGCGCGCCCAGCCGGTTCAACGCCTGCACGGTATAATAGGCGTCGCGGATCCAGCAGTAGCGATAGTCCCAGTTGCGCCCGCTATCGGCATGTTCGGGGATCGACGTCGTCAGCGCCGCGACGATCGCCCCGGTTTCCTCATGCTGGCACAGCTTGAGCGTAATGGCGCTGCGGATCACCGCCTCCTGCCATTCCACCGGGGTGGCGAGCCCGCGTACCCAGTGGCGCCATTCGTCGATGGTGTTCTTCAGCATCCGCTCGACCGAGGCGGGCAGTTCGTCGGCGAAGCTTTCATCCGGCCCCAAGAAGAAGTGCAGCGTGCGTTCGACGCGGAACAGCCGCTCGTCCTCGATCCAGCCGACCGGCGCGCTGGTCGACAGGCGGATCGCCTCCTGGTCGAGCAGGTAGCGGATATGGTTCGACCCCCGCGTCCGTTCGGCCCGCGCGCTGCCCCAGTCGACCGACGGGCGCAGTCGCACGCGGATGCGGGGGCTTCCGGCCAGCGGGCGGACGATCCGGCAGAAGGCGACCGGGCGGTACATCCGGTCGTGGCGCCTGAACCGCGGGCAGAAGTCGACGACCTCGATCGCATTGCCGTCGCCATCGACATGGCGCGTCACCAGCACCGGCGTGTTGCGGATATAGCTCTGCTGCGTCTCGATACAGCCATCGAGGTCGATTTCCCAGAAACCGAACGCCCCGTCCGATCCCCGGCGCCGGTCGTCGAGCAGCGAGGAGAAGGCCGGATCGCCATCGACCCGCGGCAGGCATCCCCATACGAAGCGTCCGTTGCGGTCGACCAGCGCCGACACCTGGCAATTCCCGATCGGCCAAAGGTCCATCGTCGCGGTCATGCGTTCTTCTCCAGCCAGTCGAGAAAGGCGGCGACGTTGTCCAGCCGGTACGTCGCGGCGGTATCGCGCATCGACCCGATCAATATGCCCGCCCCGCCATGATGCGCGGCGACCACCATGCCCGGCTCGTCGGTCAGGTCGTCGCCGACGAAGATCGGAGCATGGCCGGCAAAGGGCGCATCCTCGCACAGCGTCGCGATCGCGGTACCCTTGTCATGGCCGTCCATGCGCAGCTCGATCATCATCTTGCCGGCCTGCGCGGTCAACCCGTCACGCTGGGCAAAGGCATCGACCAGCGCATGCGCCTCCTGCTCGACCTCGGGCGCGCCACGGTAATGGATCGCGACGCCCAGCGTCTTGATCTCGATCACGATTCGCGGATCGTCACCGAAACGGTCGGTGAAGGCGCGTTCGGCGGCGGCAAGGCTGGCGGGCCGGTCGGGCAACAGCGTGGTGCCGCCGGCGGGACGGATTTCGGCGCCATGGCTGCCGACGACCGCATAGGGGGCGATGGTGTCGCCGAGAAAGCCGTCGAGCTGTTCGATCGACCGCCCGCTGACGATGGCGACCCGCCCGTCCAGCCGTTGGGCGAGACGGGCGAGCAATGCGTGGAGCGGTGCGCCGACCATGACGGCTTCGGGGCGGTCGGCCAGTTCGACCAGCGT
This sequence comes from Sphingomonas hengshuiensis, assembly GCA_003240755.1. GTDB lineage: Bacteria > Pseudomonadota > Alphaproteobacteria > Sphingomonadales > Sphingomonadaceae > Sphingomonas > Sphingomonas hengshuiensis_A. The sequence goes on from QFNF01000021.1 coordinate 39,498, forward strand.
GCCGTCGAAATCGAGGAACAGGCCGGCATCGTCGAGCAGGCCGGCGGGCGGGGGGGGGAGGTCTTGGTGCGCCATCGGGTCGGTGAACGCGGCGCGCGGCGGAATCGTTTCGCAGGTGCGGCGTATTTTGCGCGCGATCGGTTCGGGGCGTCCCCCGGCACGCACCGTCCCGCCCCCGGATCGGGTCCGGCGTGACGTACCCCCGTGGCCAACGGGGGTGGCGAACCCCCGCCGCACGCTTTATGGATTCCGCCATGACAGCCCGGATCATCGACGGAAAAGCCTTTGCCGCCACGCTGCGCGCGCGGGTCGCCACCCATGCCGCCGCCTTCGCGGCAACCGCCGGCCGTGCCGCCGGCCTTGCGGTCGTGCTGGTCGGCGAGGATGCGGCGTCGGCCGTCTATGTCCGTTCCAAGGGCAAGGCGACCCGCGAGGCGGGCATGACCAGCGTCGAACACCGCCTGTCCGCCGATATATCGCAGGCCGAACTGATCGCGCTGGTCGAGCGATTGAACGCCGACCCGGCCATCGACGGCATCCTCGTCCAACTGCCCCTGCCCGCGCATCTCGACAGCGACGCGGTGCTGCTGGCGATCGATCCCGACAAGGATGTCGACGGTTTCCACCCGGTCAATGCCGGACGGCTGGCCACCGGGCTGCCCGGCATGGTGCCGTGCACGCCCTTTGGCTGCCTGCTGCTGCTGCGCGATGTGCTGGGCGACCTGTCGGGCAGGGATGCGGTGGTCGTCGGTCGTTCGAACATCGTCGGAAAACCGATGGCGGCGCTGCTGACCGCGGAAAGCTGTACCGTCACCATCGCCCATTCGCGCACCCGCGACCTCGCGGATCACGTCCGCCGCGCCGATATCGTGGTCGCGGCGGTCGGCCGGGCGAATTTCGTGAAGGGCGACTGGCTGAAACCCGGCGCGACCGTCATCGATGTCGGCATCAACCGCACCGAAGCGGGGCTGGTCGGCGATGTCGACTTCGCCTCGGCAGCGCAAGTCGCCGGGGCGATCACCCCGGTGCCGGGCGGGGTAGGGCCGATGACCATCGCCTGCCTGCTGCGCAACACGCTGGTCGCCGCCCACCGGCGCGAAGGCATCGCCTTCGACGACGGCGCGCTATGATCGAGCTGTTCGTCTCGTCGCTCATCACCTTCTTCGTGGTGATCGATCCGCCCGGCTGTGCGCCGATCTATGCGGGCCTGACCACCGGCGCCTCCGACGTGCAGCGTCGCACGATGGCGATCCGTGCGGTCGGCATCGCCACGGCGATCCTGCTGGTCTTCGCGCTGTTCGGCCAGGCGCTGCTCAAGGCGCTCGGCATCAGCCTCGACAGCTTTCGCATCGCCGGCGGCATCATGCTGTTCCTGATCGCGCTGGAGATGGTGTTCGAAAAGCGCACCCAGCGCCGCGAGGACCGCGCGCAGAAGATCATCGAGACGCCGGAGGTGGAGGACGTCTCCACCTTCCCCATGGCGATGCCGATGATCGCCGGGCCGGGATCGATCGCGTCGGTCATGCTGCTCATGAGCCAGGTCGGCGACTGGGCGGCGCGCGGCGTCGTGCTGGGGGCGCTGGCCACCATCCTGCTGATGACCCTGCTGGCGCTGCTCGCGGCCGGGCCGATCATGCGGCTGCTGGGCGCACGGATCGAGGCGGTCATCACCCGCCTGCTCGGCGTGCTGCTGGCGGCGCTGGCGGCGCAGTTCGTCATCGACGGACTGCGCGCGAGCTTTTTGTGATTTTCGGCCCCGATCAGCGTTCGCGGACGATGCTCAGGCTGCGCCCCTTGGCGATCGACGCACGATAGCTGGTCAGTGCGCCCCGCCGAATGGAGATCGTTTCGCCCGCGCGCGGAGCGAACCGCGCCGTTTCGGTCAGTCGCCACTGCGATCCGTCCGCCAGACGCAGGACGTACAGGCCCGGCCCCGCCCCGGCGACGTCGCGGATCACGCTTTCCACTTCGCGGACGACCTCTCCCTCGGCGCGGGGATCGCCGTCGCGATCGCCGAACAGGTTGAGTTTGGGAAGGGTGAAGCCGAACAGCGACCGGTTGGTCGCACGAACCCTTGCACGGTCGAGCAGGGTGATGTCGCCATTTTCACGCGCCGCCGCCAATGCCGCCACCGTGCGATCGAAACATGCCAGCCGTTCGGCGGGATCCGACAGCGCGCGACACTGCGCGGCATCGTCCATCAATCGGCCGGCATCGACCGCCGCCGGACGGGACTGGGCGGCTGCCGACAGGACAGGGCAGGTGGCCGTTACGACCAGAACTGCGGCGGAACAGGAGCGGAAGATGCGCATCGCCATGCTGTACCAAGTTTCGCGTCCTATGCCACCGCAATGCCGCATCTCCGGGGCGTGGCGGGAATGTCACAGAACCGTCAAAACATGCTGCTGCTGCGAATAGCGGTTGCGGAGCGAAAGCGGCGCTCGATAGGCTGGCTCCATCCCGGTCCATATGGCCGGAGAAAAAATCGAGCAACAAGCTCTCAAGGGGAATTCATCTATGACCGCTGCTTATCGCACGCGTCTCCTCGCATCGACGCTATTCATCGGTGCCGCTACGATCGCCGTGCCAGCGACCGCGCAGATCGCGCCGCAGACGACCACGACCGTAACGCAGAGCGACGACGCGCCGGCCGAAGGCCAGGACATCGTCGTCACCGGTTCGTTGATCCGCAACCCCAACCTGATCCAGTCGTCGCCGGTCAATTCGATCAGTTCGGAGGAACTGCAGCTTCGCCAGACCAACGTCGCCGAACAGTTCCTGCGCGAACTGCCCGGTGTCGTTCCCAGCATCGGTTCGGCGGTCAATAACGGCAATGGCGGTTCTTCGTTCGTCGATCTGCGCGGCATCGGTGCCAACCGCAACCTCGTCCTGCTCGACGGTTCGCGCATCGCGCCCGCCGGCCTCGACGGCATCACCGATCTCAACAACATCCCGCTCGCGCTGCTCCAGCGTACCGACATCCTGACCGGCGGCGCATCGACGACCTATGGTGCCGACGCGGTGTCCGGCGTCATCAACTTCATCACCCGGCGCGATTTCGCCGGGATGGAAGCGACCGTCAGCGAACAGATCACCGAGCGTGGTGACGGCAACGTATTCCGCGGCGATCTGACCCTTGGCGCCAATTTCGACGACGGCCGCGGCAACGCCGTGTTCAGCATGGGCTATCAGAAGGCCGACCCTGTCTATCAGGGCGATCGCGACTTCTCGACCTTCAACATCGATTCCTATACCGGGGCGCGGGGCGGTTCGGGCACGACCGTTCCGGGGCGTTTCACCGGTCTGGGCCTTGGCGCCAACGAGCAGATCGATCCCGCGACCGGCCGGCTCGTCCCGACCTATGCGCCGTTCAACTTCAACCCGCAGAACATCTTCCAGACGCCGTTCGAACGGTACAACATGTTCGGCGCGGCGCATTATGAAGTCGCCGACAACATCGAAGTCTATGGTCGCGGGATGTTTTCGAAGAACACGGTGCAGACCGTGATCGCATCGTCGGGCACCTTCGGTAACGCGCTCGTCATCCCTTATTCGAATCCGTATCTGCCCGCCGCCGCGCGTGGCCAGATCTGCGCCGCCAACGGTCTGACCGTGGCACAGTGCACCGCCGCCGCCGCCGCGACCGCGACGACCGATCCCGCTTATCGCACGTTCACCAGCAACGTGGCGCGCCGCTTCGTCGAAGCCGGTCCGCGCCTGTCGACCTACACCACGACGCTGTTCGACTATCGTTTCGGTGTACGCGGTGACATTGCCAGCAACGTGCAGTTCGACGTTTCGGGCGGCTATGGCGAGAGCGAGAATGCCCAGCGTCAGAGCGGCAACGGCACGCTGACCCGTCTGCGTCAGGCGGCGCTGGCCACCAACACCGCCACCTGCGTCGACAATTCGAATGGCTGCGTGCCGATCAACCTGTTCGGCGCTGAAGGCACGATCACCCCGGATCAGCTCGGCTTCCTGCTCGGCGTGACCAACGGTACGACGACCAAGACGACGCTGGCGCAGGCGCGCGGCTTGTTGAGCGGCGATGTCGGCTTCGCCAGCCCGTTCGCCTCCGAAGCGATCTCGTTCGCGATCGGTGCCGAATATCGCAAGTACACCGCCGCCGTCGTGTCGGACGAACTGACGCAGCGCCCGAACGAAGTGCTGGGCAACGGCGCGGCATCGCCCGACGTGTCGGGGCAGTATGACGTGACCGAAGGTTTCGCCGAACTGATCGTGCCGCTTGTCGCGGAACGCCCGTTCTTCCACAGCCTGACCCTCGAGGCGGGTGGCCGCGTATCGTCCTATTCGACGGCGGGGACCAACTGGACGTGGAAGGCCGGCGGTAGCTGGGAACCGGTGCAGAGCATCAAGATCCGCGGCAACTACCAGAAGGCGGCGCGCGCACCGAACATCGGGGAACTGTTCTCGCCTGCCGTGATCGGGCTGGACAATTCGGCGGTCGACCCCTGCGCCGGTGCCGGTGTGACCGCCGGCTCGCCGCTGGGCCAGGTCTGCGCCGCGCAGATCGTCGCCGGCGGTGCGACCCCGGCCCGTGCCCAGTCGCTGATCGGCAACATCCCGCTGCCTTCGGCGGGCCAGATCAACGTCACCACCGGGGGCAATGCGAGCCTCGGCGTCGAAAAGGCGACGACCTGGACCATCGGCGCCGTCCTTCAGCCCCAGTTCTTCCCGGGGTTCAGCGCCAGCGTCGATTATTACAACATCTCGGTACAGGACGCGATCACTTCGCCGACGATCGGCGACGTCTTCAACGCCTGCTACACGCCGCTCCAGGGCGCGACCTCGCCGGGTTGCGTCGCCATCGGTCGCGACCCGATCGACGGCAGCCTGAACGGCACGGCGTCCGGGCTGGCGCTGCCGCTGTCGAACCTTGGCCGGATCAAGACCGACGGTATCGATGTCGCGCTGAACTACAACCATCGCTTCGGCTTCGGCGGCCTCGCGCTGTCGTTCATCGGCAACTGGACCAACAGCAACAAGTTCCAGGCGACCCCGACGTCGGTCAACCGCGAATGCGTGGGCTATTACAGCGTCAACTGTGGCTCGATCCAGCCGGAGTTCAGCTTCAACCAGCGTACCACGCTGACCTTCGGTGTCGCCGACATCTCGCTGTTGTGGCGCTACATCGACGCGGTCCGCTATGAACCGCTGGCGCTGGCCGACGACATTGCCGCCGGCGGTGGTCCGCTGGACGATTTCCGCCGTATCGGTGCCGAACATTATTTCGACCTGACGACCCGGTTCGGCGTGACCGACAATTTCGACCTGACGCTGTCGGCGCTGAACCTGTTCGACAACCAGCCCAAGGTGGTCGGTGGATCGATCGGTTCGACCGCCTACAACAGCGGCAACGTCTATCCGTCGACCTATGACGCGCTGGGCCGTCGCTTCGTCGCAAGCGCCCGTCTGCGCTTCTGACGCGGCAACGCGCATGACGTGAACCGCGAAGGGGCAGAGCTTCCGGCTCTGCCCCTTTGTTGTTTGCAAGCGGGACGAACGGGCGCATCCTGTTTCGCACCGATCGGATCATGGAAGGGAGCATATCATGCTTACGCTGATGCTTTTGTCGCTTGCCGGGATCGCTGTTCCCGCGCAAAGCGAGAACACCACTGCAAAATCAGGCGATACGGCGGCAACGACTGCTGCCGCCGCACCGAAGATGATCTGCCGACGCACGCTCGACACGGGTTCGAACGTGCGCGGCAAGAAGGTCTGCCTGACCGCCAGGCAGTGGGATCAGGTTTCCCGCAGCGGCCAGGAAGTCGGCCGCTCGATGCTGCCGGCGCTGGTTACGCCGAACCAGTGACGGGCGCTGCGGCTTACCCCACGCTCAGCCGCAGCCCCCCGTCCCCTTCATCGACCCGCACGGTCGATCCGTCGCGGACGTCGCCGCGCAGGATCAGGTCGGCCAGCGGGTCCTGCAGATAGCGCTGCACCGCGCGCTTCAGCGGCCGTGCGCCGTACACCGGGTCGTACCCGACCCGGCCGAGCCACGCGCGCGCGGCGTCGGTCATTTCCACCTTCACCTTGCGGTCGGCCAGCAGCCGGCCGACGCGCGCGACCTGGATGTCGACGATCGGCGCCATGTGATCGGCGGCCAGCCGGTGGAACAGGATGATCTCGTCCAGCCGGTTGAGGAATTCCGGCCGGAAATGCGCCCGCACCACGTCCATCACCTGCGGCTCGACCTCCTCGACCGGCTGTCCGTCGGCAAGGTTGGTCAGATACTGCGACCCCAGGTTCGACGTCAGGATGACGATCGTGTTCGAAAAATCGACCGTGCGGCCCTGACCATCGGTCAGGCGGCCGTCGTCCAGCACCTGCAGCAGGATATTGAACACGTCGCCATGCGCCTTCTCCACCTCGTCGAACAGCACGACCTGATAGGGCCGGCGCCGCACCGCCTCGGTCAGCACGCCGCCTTCCTCATAGCCGACATAGCCGGGAGGAGCGCCGATCAGCCGCGCGACGGCGTGCTTCTCCATGAACTCGCTCATGTCGATGCGGACCATCGCGTTGGGATCGTCGAACAGGAACTCGGCGAGCGCCTTGGTCAGCTCGGTCTTGCCGACGCCCGTCGGCCCGAGGAACAGGAACGAGCCGAGCGGGCGGTTCGGATCCTGTAGCCCGGCCCGCGCACGGCGGACGGCGGTGGAGACGGCCCGCACCGCATCGGCCTGACCGATCACGCGCTTGCCGATCACCTCCTCCATCTTGAGGAGCTTGTCGCGCTCACCCTCCATCATTCGCTCGACCGGGATGCCGGTCCAGCGGGCGACGACGCCGGCGATATCCTCCGACGTCACTTCCTCGCGCAGCATGGCGTTGGCCGCGGCGCCCTGCGCCTCGGCAAGCTGCTTTTCGAGCGCCGGGATGCGGCCGTAGGAAAGCTCACCCGCCTTGGCGAGATCGCCCTGGCGCTGCGCCTGCTCCAGCTCCAGCCGGGCGGCGTCGAGCTGTTCCTTGAGCTTCGCCTCGCCGGCCAGCTTGTCCTTCTCGGACTGCCAGCGCTGGGTCAGCTCGGCGGACTGCTGCTCGAGATTGGCGAGTTCCTCCTCGATCTTCTCCAGCCGATCCTGCGACGCCTCGTCGGTCTCGCGACGCAGGCCCTCGCGCTCGATCTTGAGGCGAAGGATGCGGCGGTCGAGCGTCTCGATCTCCTCGGGCTTCGATTCCACCTCCATACGGATGCGGCTCGCGGCCTCGTCCATCAGGTCGATCGCCTTGTCGGGCAGGAAACGGTCGGTGATGTACCGGTTTGAGAGCGTGGCAGC
>QFNF01000022.1 GCA_003240755.1 Sphingomonas hengshuiensis
ACCCCGCCGGTATAGCGCGCGAACCCGGGTTGCGCGAAGGTGACGAAATTATCGTTGCGGCGATGGCCGCGCCGCCCTTCGCCGGTCAGGTTGATCGCTTCGGCGAACAGCGTCAGCCCCTTGCGGAATTCATAGCTGATGCTGGCATCGACCTGGCCATAGGCTTCGACGTAGAGCGGGTTCGGGTTGCCCCCGGCATAGAATTTGTCGCGCCAGTTGTAGGCGACGCGGCTCTGCAACCCGTTCTTGTCGTAGAACAGCACCGCGTTCGCACTGTCGCTCAAACCGGCCAGTGCGAACTGTCCGACGTTCGGATCGAGCGCGTTGTTGAACTTCGCATCGCCGCGCACGATCGTATAGTTCAGGATCGTGCCGAAGCCGGTTTCCCAGAAGCTGTGCTGAATTGCGAATTCGAACCCGTTGAGCGTCGCGGTCTGGTCCGAATTGAACGGCGTGCCGATCCGGAAATCGACCAGCCCGTCCTCGGGCAGGCCAAGGATGCGTCCGGTGTAATAACCGTTGACGTCGAGAATGGGCGCCCCGGCCGCATTGCGCGCGACCTCCACACCTTGCGTGAAGTTACGCAGGATGTAGTCGCGGATACGCCCGGTATCGGTGGTGCCGCCCAAGGCCGCCTGCGCCGCGCGGAAGCGCGGACCATTGGCCGGATTGCGTAGGTCGAACGCCGAGCGCTGCACCTCCTGCGAGTTGATGAAGTTGCTGACGTTCTTGCGGAAGTAACCGGCCGACACGTAACTGGTCGGGGCGTAATACCATTCCGCCGAGACATCGATGTTCTTGGACAGGAACGGCACGAGGTTTGGGTTGCCCTGAAGGCCGCCGCCGCCGGCGATACCAAATTGGCGGTTGAGTGTCAGGCCGCCTTGCAGACTGTTATAGTCTGCACGGGTAATCGTGTGGCTGTACGATGCGCGCAGCTTGACGTTGTCGAGCACCTCGATGTCGAAATCCACCGCGGGCAGCCAGTTGTCGTAACTGCCCTTGTTCGGCAGAAAGTCGCTTTCGGTGGAATATACGACATTGAACTCACCCTGCGCGACCCAAGCGGTACCCACCGGAATCGGGGTCAGCGATGCGGAGTTTACCGTCGTCTGGTCGTAACGGACACCCGCGATCAGGTGTGTGCGGCGGCCGAGAAGGTCGAAGGTATTGTTGACCTGAATGAACGGCGAGATCGTCTTTTCGGTGATGCGCCGGTCGGCCTCGAAGCTCGCGAGGCAGTTACCGTCGCCGCCGCAGATGCCGAAGCGGCTGTCGAGCAGGTCGACCATGCGTTCGAAATCGAACCGGTAATAGGCTGGTATGATCCCGTCCTGCGCGCCGTTCACGCCGCGGAACTTGTCCGGCAGGGTCACGCGCTCGAACAGGTCGTCCGGCAGGTCCGCCGGCGTGCCGACGCCACCCCATGTATCGTTCTGGACGAAGCCGTAGGCCGAACGGACCTGGTTGTTGACGTAGGAAAAGCCGAAATCGATCGAATCGAGGAAGCTGCCGTCATGGTCGTAGTGACCGCTCAACTGCACCTGGTTGATCTCGTCGCGGAAATAGGCGTTGCGGAACGAATTGCCGGTCGCGTTGATGAGCGCGGGGTTCAGCGCGTCGATGCCCGGCTGCATCACGTACGAGATGACCGGCAGGTCCTTGGTGAAATCGACCGTCTGCGACGCGACGCCGAAGATCGCCGACCCCACCGACGTGCTGGAGCCGAAGCGGTTGGTCGGCTTCGATTCCGCGGTCGAATGATGCGCGTCGAGCGTGACGGTAACGCCGCCCGGTGCCTCCCATTTCAGGTTGCCGCCCAGCGACTTGTTCTCGCTGACATTGGCGGTCAGCGATCCGCTGTACGACAGGTCCTTACCCGGACCGAAGCGTTCGGTGTAGAAGACCGGGCCGGCGGCGGGGCCGTCGGTCCATTCGCTCGACGTGTCGCCGAAATTGAACCAGATGCCGACGCTGCTGTCGCGCGCCTCGACCTTGTTGCGCGAATAGGTGAAGTCGACCGTCGCGGTGAGGGATTCGATCGGGCGATATTGCAGCACCGCCTGTCCGTTGATCCGCTCGCGGCGGATGTCGGTCAGGTTGTACGCCGCGCTCTGCGGCACTTCGTACACGTCGGTGGGCCCCGGACGGTTGATGACGTTGGGCCCCTCGGCCGCCAACGTCCCCCAGTCGTTTTCGGTGCCGAGGAACGAATTGCCGAACCCGACCGATCCGGTGTTCACGCTGGCGTTACGCTTCTGATAGCTGCCCGACACCAGGAAGCCGAACTGGTCCTCGTTGCCGAAGGTGGTGCTGAACACGCCCGAGAGTTCCGGTGTGATCTGATCCTTGCCGTTCTGCGACGTGTCGACGACGCCGCGCGCGGCGAACGACCCGCGCATGCCGGGGCGGTCGAGCGGGCGGGGCGTCTTGATGTTGATCGTCGAGCCGATACCGCCCGATGGCACGGCGGCGCGGCCGGTCTTGTACACCTCGACCCCGGCGATCCCTTCGGACGCGAGGTTCGCGAAATCGAACGAGCGCGAGGCCGGCGCGCTGGCGCCATCGCCCAGCGTCGAGGTCGGCAACTGGCGGCCGTTGAGTACGACGAGGTTATATTCGGGACCGAAGCCGCGCACGGTAACGGTGGAGCCTTCACCGTTCTGGCGGTCGATCGATACGCCGGTGATGCGCTGAAGCGATTCGGCGAGGTTCGTGTCGGGGAACTTGCCGATATCCTCGGCACTGATCGCGTCGACGACGCCCTGTGCGTTGCGCTTGATGTTCAGTGCGTCGCGAAGGCTGGCACGGATGCCGGTGACGGTGATCGCATCGCCGCCCTCTTCGGTCGCCGGCGCATCCTGAACCTCCGCAGGACCGGGCGCGCCGAGCGTCGCGGCGGCGTCCTGCGCCCATGCGCTGCCGCCTATCGACAGGAGCGCAACCGTCGATACCCCGATCGCCAGACGACAGGCGGTTGTTCCGCGCATATGCTTCCTCCCCATACATGTTAGCGCTACTGATCCGTGCGCATATTGAGAACGTTCACTCAACCGTGAGGAGGATGGCTGTCAAGCGTTCAGCCGCGCGGAATGTTAGCATTCTCAATCAATGATGCATGAACGACACATCTTGCCGAAATCGTATCGTTTGCAGTCGGCCGGGCCGCAAATCATCCGGCGGCGGGCGGGGGGTTTTCGGCGAAGACGGCGTAGCGTTCGCGCCATGCCGCGACCTCTTCGGCGAGATGGCCGGGCGCCTGCTCGCCCGACAATACCAGGCGGGCGACGTCGGCGGGCGGGTGCATCAGCATCTTTTCCGCGCCATCGCTGAACCAGACCGGGACAAGCTGCGAACACAGCGTGTCGAGCAGGCGCGCGGCCAGTCCGTTGCGGATCGCATCGCTGCCCGGCAGCAGCCGGACGAGGATCGACACGCCCTCGAACAGGTTTGCCGGACGATCGACGAAGTTCATCGATACCAGCAGTCCCGACCGATCCGGCCGTGCGGCATCGGGCAGGGCGGCGACCCGGCGCCATGCGCAGAACCATGTCCGGCAGATGGCGGGGCGGACGGCGTGGATGCCGCACCCGCGTGGCGTCAGATGCCGGCACGGCACCCCCGCCGGCTTGGCGAAGTCGGGCGAGTTGACCGTCAGTACGCTGCAGCACACCGTACAGTCGCCGCACGCCCGGTCGGGCACCAAGGGTCCCAGCAACATGGTTTCGATGTCGGTGTCGCCGGGCATGGTTCGCGTCCAGGGAGGAGGAGGAGGTCGCGCCTCGCTATAGGAGGACAGGGGCTGGCTGTCGCGCGCGTTCGGCTGTAGTCGACGGGACCGTGAGGATCGCGATCATCGACACCAGCACCACGCGCGCCGCCATCATCGCCGAGGGCCTGCGCGAAGCGGGCCTGACCGATCAGGTCGTCATCGACCCGGCCGGGCCGCTGGCGCGCCAGATCGAGGCGTGCGCGCCCGAAGTCGTGCTCATCAACCTTGAGAACCCCAGCCGCGACCTGCTGGAGGATTTCTTCGCCGTGTCGCGCGTGCTCGACCGGCCGATCGCGATGTTCGTCGACCAGTCCGATGCCGAATCCGCGCTGGCCGCGGTCGATGCCGGCGTGTCGGCCTATGTCGTCGACGGCCTCGCCAAACAGCGGATCAAGCCGGTGCTGGACGTCGCCATCCGGCGGTTTCAGGCGTTTTCGCGGTTGCAGGCCGAACTGGCGGAAGCGCGCACGGCACTCAACGATCGCCAGACGATCGACAGGGCCAAGGCGATCCTGATGCGCCGGCGCGGGATCGACGAACCGGCGGCATACGCCCTGTTGCGGCGCCATGCGATGCAATCGAACCAGCGGATCGCCGAGGTCGCGCGCGCGATCGTCACGAGCGACGCGGTGATGGGGGACCTGGCATGAGCACCGAAACCCTGCGCATCGGGTTCCTGCCGCTGGTCGATGCGGCGCTGCCGATACTGGCGCATGAACTGGGCTTCGCGGAACGGGAGGGGCTGTCGCTCGACCTCGTGCGCGACGTCACCTGGGCGACGGTGCGCGACCGGCTGCTTTATGGTCATACCGACATGGCGCATATGGTCGCGCCGCTCGCCATCGCGACGGCGCTGGGCCGCGACCGGCCGGCCACGCCGATGGCGGTCCCGTTCGTGCTGGGGCTGAACGGCAACGCCATCACCTTTTCGACCGCGCTTGGCGATGCGTGCGGCCTGGGTGACACGCTGGGCGACCCCTACCGGGTCGGTGCCGCGCTGCGCGAGGTCGCGGCGGCGCGACAGGCGCGCGGCGCGCTGCTGCGCTTCGGCGTCGTGCATCGTTATTCCAGCCATAATTATATGTTGCGCTACTGGCTGGCCGGTGTCGGAATACGTCCCGACCATGATGTGGAGATCGTCGTGACCAGCCCGCCCTTCGCCGCGGACGCGCTGGCGGCGGGCGAGGTCGACGGCATTTGCGTCGGCGAGCCGTGGAACTCGATCGCGGTCGATCGCGGTGTCGGGCGGATCGCGCTGGCGACCGCGCAGATATGGCGGCGCGGCGTCGAGAAGGTGCTGGCGATGCGCGCCGACACCGCCGACCGGCGCAGCGACGCTACCCGCCGCCTGCTCCGCGCGCTGCACGCCGCGGCGGCGCATTTCGTCCGGCCCGACACGGCAGGCGCCAGTGCCGCGATCCTCGCGCAGCCGCGGTATCTCGACGCGCCGGAGGACACGATCCTGCGCGCGATCACCGACCGCATCCGGCTGGTATCGGGCGGGATACCGATCCACTACCCCGACTTCATGTTCCAGCACCGCGAGGCCGCGAACTTTCCGTGGCGCAGCCAGGCGGCATGGCTGTACGCCCAGATGACGCGGTGGGACGGGCGTGGCTATGATGCGGGCGATGCGGCGATCGCTGCGGCAACCTTCCGCCCCGATCTGTACCGCGCGGCACTGGCGGGCTCGGGCGCCGTCCTGCCGGGGGCGTCGTCCAAGCTGGAGGGGGCGTTGGAAGCGCCGATCGGTGCCGGGTCGACCCAGGGGCGCCTGATGCTCGGAAACGACCGTTTCTTCGACGGACGCGCGTTCGATCCCGACGACATCCCCGGCTATCTCGCCGCCATGCCCTGATCGAACGGCCAGTTTGCTGCGGCTGCGAAAGATGCTTGTGCCGGCGCGACGAATCGGGCACCTTTGCATCACCCCGGCAATGGAGTCGGGCACGAGATAACGGCGCACTGCCTCTCCAACGCCGGGGAGCACGCGCCGCGGGATGCCGGCACGGCCGGTACTCCGAACAGGCAACGAAGCCGCCAGGACGCACCCGACAAGGGTCGCCGTCCTGGCGGCTTTTTTCATTTCCGGCTCGGGAGGCAGGAATGGCGACGACGTTCTGGCAAGAAACGAAGGCAACGGTACCCGACAGCTTCTGGAGCAGCGGGCATACGCCGACGCTGATCGCGGCGTTCCTGTATTTCGACCTCGCCTTCATGGTCTGGGTCCTGCTGGGGCCGCTGGCGCCCGAGATCGCGACGACGCTGGGGCTGACCCCGGCGCAGAAGGGGCTGATGGTCGCGGTGCCGACGCTGGCCGGCGCGGTACTGCGCGTGGTCAATGGTCTGCTGGTCGACCGGATCGGGCCAAAACGGTCGGGTGCGATCAGCCAGATCATCGTCATCGCCGGGTTGGCCATGGCATGGGCGATGGGCGTCACCAGCTTCGCGGGAACGCTCGCGCTGGGGGTCGTGCTGGGCTTTGCCGGGGCGTCGTTCGCCATCGCGCTGCCGCTTGCCAGCCGCTGGTATCCGCCCGAGCATCAGGGCAAGGCGATGGGGCTGGCCGGCATGGGCAATTCGGGCACCGTCCTCGCTGCGTTGTTCGCGCCCGCGCTTGCCAGGTTGTTCGGCTGGAACGCGGTGCTGGGGCTGGCCTGTATCCCGCTGACCCTCGTCTTCATCGCCTATATGCTGATGGCACGGGACGCACCGAACGCGCCCGCGCCGAAACGGCTGGCCGAATATCTCGCTCCGCTGAAACAGCGGGACGCGTGGTGGCTGATGGGGTTCTACGCCGTCACCTTCGGCGGGTTCGTCGGCCTTGCCGCCAGCCTGCCGATCTATTTCACCGACCGGTTCGGGCTGTCGACGATCCAGGCCGGCTATGCCACGGCCGCCTGCGTCTTTGCGGGATCGCTGGTGCGGCCGATGGGCGGGGCGCTGGCGGACAAGGTCGGCGGCGTGAAGGCGCTGACGGTCGTGTTCCTGGTCGCCGCCGCCGCGCTGGCCGGCGTCGCGAGCGCCGGCACGATGGAAATAGCGCTGGCGCTGTTCGTCGCTGCGATGCTGGCGCTGGGTGTCGGCAACGGCGCGGTGTTCCAGTTGGTGCCGCAGCGCTTTGCCGCCGAGATCGGGGTGATGACCGGGCTGGTCGGCATGGCCGGCGGGGTGGGGGGCTTCTACCTCGCCTCCTCGCTCGGCCTCGCCAAGCAGTGGACCGGCAGCTTCGCGCCGGGCTTCCTCGTCTTCGCCGCGCTCGCCTTGGTCGCCTTTGCCGGATTGATGCTGGTGAAGGCCCGGTGGCGCCAAAACTGGGGCACCGCCGCCGGTGTCCGGATCTGACCTGCCAAGGACATGACGATGAAACAGGAACCTATCCACCCGCCACGGGGCGACAGCCGCGAACATCTGATCGTCATCGGCAACGGCATGGCCGGGTGTCGCGCGGTCGAGGAACTGCTGGCGCGCGATCCGGCCCGCTATCGCGTGACGATTTTCGGTGCCGAGCCGCTGGTGAACTACAACCGCATCATGCTGTCGCCGGTACTGGCGGGCGAGAAGACGTTCGACGATATCGTCATCAACCCGCTGAACTGGTACGCCGACAACGGCATCGCGCTGCTGAACGGCGACCCGGTGATCGCGATCGACCGGGCCGCGCATACCGTGACCAGCCGCAGCGGTCTGGTTCTGGAATATGACCGACTGCTGATCGCGACCGGATCGGACCCATTCATCATCCCGGTGCCGGGCAGGGACCTGCCCGGCGTCATCAGCTTCCGCGACATGAAGGACGTGGAGCACATGCTTGCCGCGGCCGATCACGGGGGCAGCGCGGTGGTGATCGGCGGAGGCCTGCTCGGGCTGGAGGCGGCGCATGGCCTGTCGCTGCGCGGCATGCAGGTCACGGTGCTGCACATCATGCCGACGCTGATGGAGCGGCAGCTCGACGAGGCGGCGGGCTGGTTGCTCAAGACCGCGCTGGAGGCGCGGGGCCAGACGATCCTGTGCGGTGCCGATACTGCCGAGATCGTCGGTGACGGCCGCGTGCAGGCGGTGCGGCTGAAGGACGGCACCGACATTCCCGCCGATCTGGTGGTGATGGCGGTCGGCATCCGTCCGTCGGTGGCGCTGGCGCGTGCGGCCGGGCTGGATGTCGGCCGGGGTATCAAGGTCGACGATCACATGGTCTCCAGCGACCCGGCGATCCTCGCGGTGGGCGAATGCGTGGAGCATGACGGACAGGTCTATGGCCTCGTCGCGCCGCTGTGGGACATGTGTCGCGCCCTTGCCGACGGCCTGGTCGAAACGCCCACCGGCTATCGCCCCGCGCCGACTTCGACCAAGCTGAAGGTCGCCGGGCTCGACGTGTTTTCCGCCGGCGACTTCTCGGGCGGCGACGGGGCGGAAGACATCGTCCTGCGCGATGCGTCGCGCGGCATCTACAAACGGGTCGTGGTGAAGGATGACCGGATCGTCGGCGCGGTGCTCTACGGGGACACCGCCGACGGCAACTGGTATTTCGACCTGCTCAAGAAGGGGGAAAGTGTCGCCGATATCCGCGACGCGCTGATCTTCGGCCAGGCCTTTGCCTCGGGAGGGGGGCAGGCGGACCCTAGGGCGGCCGTTGCGGCGCTTTCCGACGATGCGGAAATCTGCGGCTGCAACGGCGTTTCCAAGGGCAGGGTGCTGTCGTGCATCGACAGCGGGGCGCACAGTCTCGACGCGGTGCGTTCGGGTTGCAAGGCATCGGCCAGTTGCGGCTCTTGTACCGGCATCGTCGAAAGCCTGCTCGCATTGCGGCTCGGCAGCGAGGTCGCGGCCGGCCCGCGAACGATGTGCAAATGCACCAGCTTCGGCCATGACGACGTCCGGCGCGAGATCGTCGCCCAGGGCATGCGGTCGATCCCGGAGGTGATGCAGAAACTGCACTGGTCGACGCCCGATGGCTGTTCGTCGTGCCGGCCCGCGCTCAACTACTATCTGCTGTGCGCGCTGCCGGGCGAGTATGTCGACGATCAGCAGAGCCGCTTCGTCAACGAACGCATGCATGCCAACATCCAGAAGGACGGCACCTATTCGGTCGTCCCGCGGATGTGGGGCGGGCTGACCAGCCCGAGGGAACTGCGCGCGATCGCCGATGTGGTCGAGAAGTTCAACGCGCCGATGGTGAAGGTGACGGGCGGCCAGCGGCTCGACATCTTCGGGATCAGGAAGGAGGACCTGCCGGCGGTCTGGGCCGATCTGAACGCCGCGGGGATGGTCAGCGGCCACGCCTATGGCAAGTCGCTGCGCACGGTAAAGACCTGTGTCGGCAGCGAATGGTGCCGGTTCGGGACGCAGGATTCGACCGGGCTGGGGGTGAAGATCGAACGCGCGACCTGGGGGTCGTGGATGCCACACAAGTTCAAGATCGCGGTATCGGGCTGCCCCCGTAACTGTGCCGAGGCGACCATCAAGGATTTCGGCATCGTATGCGTCGACAGCGGTTACGAGCTGCATGTCGGCGGCAATGGCGGGATCAAGGTCCGCGCGACCGACCTGTTGTGCAAGGTCGCGACCGAAGCGGACGCGATCGAGATGTGCGCGGCCTTCATCCAGTTGTACCGCGAGGAGGCCCGCTATCTGGAGCGCACCGCGCCGTGGATCGAGCGCGTCGGGCTGGCATATGTCCAGTCGCGCCTGTTGCCCGATGCCGATGCGCGCGCGGCGCTGGCCGGCCGCTTCTGGTTCTCGCAGCAATTCTGCCAGGACGATCCGTGGGCGGCCCGCGTCGCCGGCGCGGAACGCGAGATCCATGCGCCCCTGGCGCGCTTCCAGCCTGTCGGAGAGATGGCATGATCGGCGAATGGCTCGATATCGGCTGGGTCGAGGAAATTCCGTTGCGCGGCAGCCGGACGGTGCAGGTCGATGGCGGTGACGATATCGCATTGTTTCGCACCGGCGAGGGCAAGGTCTTTGCGCTGCGCGACCGCTGCCCGCACAAGCACGGAAGATTGTCGCAGGGAATCGTCCATGGCGGCGCAGTGGCGTGCCCGCTGCACAATTGGCGCATCAGCCTGTCGACCGGGGAAGCGCTGGGCGAGGACCGGGGATGCACGCCGACCGTGCCGGTAAAGGTCAGCGGCGGGCGCATCCTGCTGAGCCGCGCCGCCACGCTGCGCGCCGCGGCGTGAGTGCGACCGGACGGCGGGCTCCATGAGACTTCCCCCTCTCCCAAACCCGTCCCCCGATGGCGAGCGGGCGATCCGGACCACCTGCGCCTATTGCGGCGTCGGCTGCGGCATCGTCGCGACCCCTGTGGGCACGCGATCGGTGCGGATCGAGGGCGATCCCGATCACCCGGCCAATCGCGGCCGGCTGTGCTCCAAGGGCACGCATCTTGGCGAGACGGTCGGCCTCGACGGGCGACTGCTCCACCCGATGATCGGCAAGCACCGTGCATCCTGGGACAAAGCGCTCGGCCTCGTCGCGAAACGCTTCCGCGACACCGTCGCCCGGCATGGTCCGGACAGCGTCGCCTTCTACGTATCCGGCCAGTTGCTGACGGAGGATTACTACGTCGCCAACAAGCTGATGAAGGGCTTTATCGGCAGCGCCAACATCGACACGAACTCGCGGCTGTGCATGTCCAGCGCGGTCGCCGGCCACACCCGCGCATTCGGCGAGGATATCGTTCCCGCAAGCTATGAGGACCTCGACGCCGCCGACCTGATCGTACTGGTCGGCAGCAACACCGCATGGTGCCACCCGATCGTCTATCAGCGGATCCGTGCGCGCTGCGAAGCGGGTGCCAGGCTGGTCGTGATCGATCCGCGTCGCACCGAAACCGCCGGGGAGGCCGACCTGCACCTCGCCATCCGTCCGGGCAGCGACGTCGCGCTGATGAACGGGCTGCTGGCGTGGTGCCGCGCGGCGGGGGTGCTCGATACGGCGTTCATCGCCGATCATGTGTTGGTACCGGAAGGCTTCTGGAACGACGAGGGCAGCGACCTGTGGTCGGTCGCGCGCACCTGCGACGTGAACGTCGCCGATCTCAGGCGCTTCTACGAACTGTTCGCCGCCACCCCGCGCACCGTCACGATGTTCAGCCAGGGCGTGAACCAGTCGCTCGCCGGGACCGATCAGGTCAATGCGATCCTCAACGTCCATCTCGCCACCGGCCGGATCGGCAAGCCCGGCGCGCAGCCCTTTTCGATCACCGGACAGCCCAATGCGATGGGCGGGCGCGAGGTCGGCGGGCTTGCGTCGACGCTGGCGGCGCATATGGGCTTTGCCGAGGACGATCGCGCGCGCGTCCGGCGTTTCTGGGCATCGCCGACGATCGCGTCCGGCCCGGGGCTGAAGGCGGTCGACCTGTTCCGCGCGGTCGGCGAGGGGCGGATCAAGGCGCTGTGGGTGATGGCGACCAACCCGGCCGTGTCGATGCCCGATGCCGGCCGGGTGCGCGAGGCACTGGCCGCCTGTCCGTTCGTGGTGGTCAGCGACGTGATCGCCGACACCGATACCTCCGTGCATGCCCATGTCCGCCTGCCCGCCGCGGCCTGGGGCGAGAAGGACGGCACCGTCACCAATTCGGATCGCACCGTCAGCCGCCAGCGCGCGTTCCTGCCCCTGCCCGGCGAGGCGAAGCCCGACTGGTGGATCGTCAAGGAAGTGGCGCGGCGCATGGGGTGGAAGACCGCGTTCGGCTATGACCGGCCCGCCGACATCTGGCGCGAGCATGTCCGCCTGTCGACCTATCAGAACGATGGCGCCCGACTGTTCTCGCTTGCCGGGCATGGCGGGGGCGGCAACGCCGACTATGCCGTGATGGCACCGTTTCGCTGGGGCGGCACACCCTTTGCCGATGGCCGGTTCCCGACGCCGGACGGCCGGGCACGGCTGGTCCCGGTGGCGCAGAAGCCGATCGCGGCGCCGCTCGGGCACTGGCCGCTGACGCTCAACACGGGGCGTTATCGCGACCAGTGGCACAGCATGACCCGGACCGGCCTCGCCCCGAAGCTGGCGCGGCATCGCGAGGAACCGCTGGTCGAGGTTCATCCCGACGACGCCGCCCATCTCGGCATCGTCGACGGCGGCCTTGCGCGCGTTGCGACGCCGCAGGGGAACAGCCTCTACCGGGCCTGCGTCACCGATGCGCAGCGGCCGGGCGAACTCTTCACGCCGATCCACTGGACCGACCGGACTTCGACCGGCGGTCGGACCGGCCTGCTCCCGCGTCCGCTGACCGATCCGGTTTCGGGCCAGCCGGGGTTCAAGGCGACCCCCGCCGGCATCGCCCCGGTCGCGACGCGCTGGCGCGGCTTCCTGATCGTTGCGGGGGAGCTGGGAGCCCGTCCCGAATGCCTGTGGGCGACCCGTGTGGCGGTCCCGGGCGGCAGCCTGTGGGAACTCGCCGGCGATGGCGACCCCGTACGCCTCGATACCTGCCTGCCCGGTGGCGAACGGATCGAGGCGGTCGACCGCGCGCGGGGTACCCGGCGCGTCGCGATCCTTGCCGACGGGCGACTGGTCGCTGCGCTGTTCCTGACCGAAACCGGCGAACTGCCGCCGCGCGACTGGTTGATCGCGCAACTTGGCGAACCTCGCGCGGCGCCGAGCGTGCTGGCGGGACGCCCGCCCGGCGCGCGGGTGGATCGCGGGCCGATCGTCTGCGCCTGTTTCGACATCGGTCTGCGCACCATCGTCGCGGCGATCCACGAGCAGCGGCTGATCGATGTTGCTGCGATCGGCGCGGCGATCGGTGCCGGAACCAATTGCGGGTCGTGTCGCCCGGCACTCGCCCGCCTGCTCACCGAGGAGAAGACCGATGCCGCATGACGATTTCCCGGCTGGCAGCGTGTGGCTGGTCGGGGCAGGGCCCGGCGATCCCGACCTGCTGACGCGCAAGGCGCTGCGGCTGATCGGGGCGGCGGACATCGTGTTCTACGACGCGCTGGTCGGCCGGGGCATCCTCGACCTGATCCCGACCACGACCGAACGGGTCAGCGTCGGCAAGCGATCGGGCCGCCATTCGCGCGATCAAGCAACGATCGACGCGCTGATCGTCGCCGCGGCGGCGACCGGCCGGCGCGTCGTCCGGCTGAAAGGCGGAGACCCGGCGGTGTTCGGCCGGACCGCGGAGGAAGTCGCCGCGTGCCATGCCACGGGCATCCCGGTGCGCATCTGCCCCGGTATCACCGCAGCGAGCGCGGCGGTTGCGGCCGCGGGTACCAGCCTGACCCTGCGCGGCGTGGCACGTCGGCTGACGCTGGTGACGGCACATGCGCAGGCGGGTGCACCGCTCGACCTCGACTGGCAGGCGCTGGCCGATCCCGACGCGACGCTCGGCATCTACATGGGGCGGACCGCGGCGGCGACGGTGATGCAGCAGTTGCTCGCCGCCGGGCGCGATCCCGATACGCCGGTACTGGTGGTCGTCAACGCCTCGCTGCCCGACGAACGGATCATCCGGGGCCGCTTGTCGTCGCTCGCCTTCCTCGTCGAAACGGTCGGCGCCAGCGATCCGGCGATCCTCATCGTCGGGGCAGCGGTCGGCAGCGCGGCGATCGCGACACCGGTTCGGCTATTGCAGGTGGCCCGGCCGTAACCGCCCTTGCGCGTATCCGGGGGTCAATGCGCCTCGCCGGGTTTCGCCATCCGCTGCGGCCGGGGGGCCAGCCAGATGATGAGCGCGGCAAAGCCGAATATGATCGCCGACAGCAGGAACAGATGGTTGATCGCCAGCGTGCTGCTTTCGCGCGTCACCGTCATCTCGACCGCGGCACGGACCTGATCGATCGAGAAACCCTGCGCCGCCAATGCCCCCGAGGTCGTATCGGTGTTCAGCCGCGACACCATCTCGCTACGCGCGACGGTCATGTTGTTGGCATATAGCGTGGTCGAGATCGACGTACCGATCGCACCGGCCATGGTGCGCAGAAAGCTCATGACGCCGGCGGCCGACGCGGTTTCCCGCGGATCGACCGCCCCCAGCGCGATGGTCGTCAGCGGGATGAAGAAGAACGGCATGCCGAACCCCTGCAGCATCTGCGGGAATGCCAGCGTCCAGAAATCGGCGCCGGTGGTCCACCCCACCCGCAGCAGCGACATGGCGCCCAGCCAGAAGATGCCGAAGCAGACCAGCGCGCGCGGGTCGTATTTCTTCATCAGTTTCGCGACGATCGGCGACATGATGACCGCGCCGACCCCGTTGAACGCGGTGGCATAGCCGGCATAGGTCGAGGTGTAGCCGAGGCTGGCCTGCAACCATTGCGGGATCAGTACGACGGAGGCGAAGAACGTCCCGAACGCGAACGACAGCGCGCAGACCGCGACCGTGAACCCGCGATGGCGGAACACCCGCAGATCGACGATCGGTTGCCGTTCGGTCAGTTCCCAGACGACGAACACCGCTGCGCCGACCGCCGCCACCAGCGCCAGTATGACGATCGTCGGGTCCTCGAACCAGTCATGTTCGCGGCCGATGTCGAGCATGATCTGGAGCGCGCCGATCCACAGGACCAGCAGGGCAAGGCCGATCCGGTCGACCTTCAGCTTCTCGCGCTTCGTCTCGGCCGGCTTGAGGAGGCGCAACGCCCCGACGACACAGAAGATCGCGACGGGAATGTTGATGAAGAAGATCCAGTGCCACGACCAACTGTCGCTGATCGTTCCGCCGAGGATGGGGCCGAGGATCGGCGCGGTGACGGTGGTCATCGCCCACAGGCCCATCGCCTGTCCATGCTGTTCCTTCGGGAAGATGCGCAGCAGCATGGTCTGCGTCAGCGGCATCAGCGGCCCCCCGCACAGCCCCTGGCCGATGCGCGCCGCCACGATCATCGCCAGGCTGGTCGACAGCCCGCACAGCACCGAAAAGATGCCAAAGCCGATCATGCCCGCGACAAAGGTGCGCACTGTCCCGAACCGTCCCGCCAGCCACCCGGTCAGCGGCACGCAGATCGCCTCCGCCACCGCATAGGAGGTGATGATCCACGTCCCTTGGCTGGTGGAGATGCCCAGCGATCCCGCGATATGCCCGACCGAGACATTGGCGATGGTGGTATCGAGCACCACCATGAAGTTGGTCAGCGCGAGCACCAGCCCGGCGAGCCACAGCGTCGCACCGCTGAACGGCTTGAAATCATCGTGGCCCGCCATGGCGCCAAACTCCCCGTCGCGCGCTATTTGCCCGAAATGTCGATCTCGGCGGTCATCGACAGGCCGACGCGCAGCGGATGCGCCGCCAGCTCGCGCGGGTCGAGCGCGACCCGCACCGGCAGGCGCTGGACGACCTTGATCCAGTTGCCGGTCGCGTTCTGCGCCGGGATCAGCGCGAAGGCCGAGCCGGTACCCCCGGAAAAGCCGACCACGCGGCCATGATACTCGACATCGCCGCCATACAGGTCGGAGGTGAGCGTGACCGGTTGCCCCGGCTTCACCCTTGCCAACTGGCCTTCCTTGAAATTCGCGTCGACATAGACCTGCCCCACCGGGACGATCCGCATCACCGTCGCGCCGGACGCGACACGCTGTCCGACCTGGATCGTGCGGTTGGCGACGACGCCGTCGATCGGGGCGCGGATGACGGTCCGTTCGAGGTCGAGCCGGGCCTGACGCATCCTGGCCTCGGCGGCGAGGACGTCGGGCGCGCTCGATGCGGTCGTACCCTCGATCAGGGCCTGGTTGGCGGCGAGGGTTCCCGCGGCCGCTCCACGCTGCGACGATGCCTGCGCGACCGCGGCGCGCGCCTGTTCCCGCGCGGCGCGGGCGGCGGCCAGCGCATTGGTGGCGGCGGTCAGCTCGTCGCCCGACACCGCACCGGCGGACACCAGCCGGCGGCGGCGATCGAAATCGACCTGTGCCTTGGCGAATGCGGCTTCGGTCGATTCCAGTTGGGCACGCGCGCTGCTGACGTCGGCACCGCGCGCGCGAACCTGTTCGGACAGCGCGGTGCTGGTCGCCGCGGTCTGGCCGAACGCGCGGCGTGCCTTGGCAAGATCGGCTTGGGCGGCGGCAAGGGTGATGCGCGCGTCGCTGTCGTCGAGCCGTACGAGAATGTCGCCGCGCTTCACCGCCTGCGTATCCGAAGCGTTCACGGCGATCGCCTGACCCGCGATCATCGGCGTCACCTGCGCGGTATCCGCACCGACATAGGCGTTGTCGGTTTCGACATAGCGGCTGCCGACCAGCGTGTACCATGCGCCATAGCCGGCCCCGCCCAGCAGGACGATGGCGGCGATCCCGCCCAGCAGCTTCCTGCGCCTGGTCGAGGTTTGCGGTTCGGCGGTCTGGGGGAGGGCGGCTTCGGAATCAGCCATGGATCGGGTCCTCGTTGCTCTGTCCGGCGGGCGCGGTAAACCCGCCGCCGAGTGCGCGTACCAGCGCGATGTCGATGGTGAAGGCGCGCGCGTCGAGGGCGGCGACGACCCGCCGCGCCTGCAACACCCGGTCCTGTGCGGCCAGCACGTCGAGGAACCGGGACAGCCCGCCCTCATAGCGCAGCCGCGCGACCCCATAGGCGCCCTCCGCCTCGGTGAGCGCCTGTCGCGATTGCGTCAGGCGGGTGTCGAGCGCACGCTGACTGACCATTGCGTCGGCGACGGCGCGATAGGCGTCGGTGACGGTGCGGTCGTAATCGGCGACGGCTGCGTCATACCCGCCGCGGGCGACACGGTAGCGGCCCTGCAATTCGCCGCCGCGAAAGATCGGCAGGTTGATCGCCGGACCGACCGTGCCGGCGGTCGAGCCGCTCTTGAAGAGATTGCCGAGCCCGAACGACTGGAAGCCGAGCACGGCAGACAACCGGACCGACGGGTAGAAATCGGCTCGCGCGACCCTGATCCGGCTCGCCTCCGCCTCGACCCGGGTCCGTGCCGCGACGATGTCGGGGCGGCGCGCGATCAGGTCGGTGGTGACGGCGGCGGGCAGGGGACGGCGGGCGATGGGGGTGCGCGGCGGCGTGATCGACAGGCCGCGATCGGGTCCCTCGCCCAGCAGCGCGGCGATGCGGTTGCGCGTCAGCGCGATCTGTTCGTCGGTCGCGGCAAGGTCGGCGCGGGCGGCGGGGACCGCCGACTGCGCCTGCTTCAGTTCGGCCTGGGTATCCAGTCCTGCGGTCACGCGGTCGCCGGTCAGCCGCTGGGTCTGCTGCCGGACCTCGACCGCGCTTGCCTGCACCGCGCGGTCCGCGAACAGGCGCGCCAGGTCGGCATAGGCGTCGGCGACACTGGTCGACAGCGTCAGTCGCGCCTGCGCCAGATCGAGCCGGGCGGCATCGGCGTCGGAACGCGCCGCGGCGTAACCGGCACGGTTGCGGCCCCACAGGTCGAGGTCGAAGCCCAGTTGTCCTTCGACCCGGCCGGTGTCGTTCCAGCCCTTCGGCACGAAATCGGCCGGAATGCCATTGTTGTAGCTTTGTTTGGTCAGCCCGGTGCTGCCCGCCACATCCAGCGTCGGCAGCCGCACCGCACCGGCCTGCTGGGCATAGCCATCCGCCTGCAACACGCGCGCACGGGCGGCGGCAAGGTCGGGCGACCCGGCCAGCGCTTCCTCGATCAGCCCGTCGAGCTGGCGGTCGCCATAGGCGCGCCACCATGCATCCTGCGGCCACGCCCCGCCCGACGAACCGCCAAGGCTGTGCGTGGCGGCATATGCGCCGGGCGGCGCGATCACCGGCGCCGGCGCAAGGTCGGGCATGGTTGCGCAGGCGGAAAGCAACAGGGCAGCGACAAGCACCGCCGGGCAGGCGGCCTCTCTGGATATCGAGCGCATTATCGGAAAACCGTACTAATGGGTACGCTTTTGGCCATGATGCCCGGCCGCGTGGTTGTCAACGGAAATCCGTACCGTATAGTACATTATATGCCGATCGAATGCCGCGACCGCCCGACCACCTTGCGCGAAGCCCGCAAGCATGATCGCCGGGCCGCGATCGTCGCCGTGGCGCGGCGTTCGTTCCTCGAAGAGGGGTATGCCGCCACTTCCATGTCCGGGCTGCTCAGGACGCTGGGCGGGTCGAAGGCGACGCTGTGGGGCTATTTCCCGTCGAAGGAGGCATTGTTCGGCGCGGTCATCGCGGACGTCACTGCCGCGTTCCGCCGTCAGGTGATGGACGAACTGGACGCGCCGGGCGAGCTCGACGCGACGCTGGTCAATTTCTGCCGCAGCTTCATGAACAAGACCGGCCATGCCGACGCGGTGGCGATATGGCGGCTGGTCATGGCGGAAAGCGGGCGGTTCCCGGAGGTCGGCCGCATCTTCTACGACCATGCCGCCGGCCATATCGAGCGCGCACTCGCCACCTATATCGCGCAACAGATCGCCGCGCGGCGGCTGCGGGACGATGGCGCGCTGGACATGGCCCGCGTCCTGATCGGGATGACCGCCGCGCAGCAGAATCGCCGCCTGTGGGGGGTCGAGCCGGCGGGCGGTGCGGGCATGGACGCCGATGCAAGGCGGTTCGTCGGGTATTTCCTGCGCCTTTTCGCCGTGGGACCGCGCGCAGAATAGAAACATATTGTTACAATGCCAATGCGCGGATGTCCGTTCGCCCGCGCCAACCCGATCGGCACGTGGCGACACCTGCAGGAATGCCGCGTCCGTACCGCCGTGCCGCATCCACGAGGGGGCCCATCACGCCCGGCACGGCCCTTGCGCAAATCGACGGACGGAATATGTACCACACGTTATGGAACAGACCGCCCCCGTCGCGCCCAAGGGGCGCCCCCGCGAATTCTGCGTCGACCGGGCGCTGGCGGCGGCGCTCGGCGTCTTCTGGTCGAAAGGCTATGAAGGCGCGTCGATGGCCGACCTGACCGAGGCGATGGGCATCACCAAGCCCAGCCTGTACGCCGCGTTCGGCAACAAGGAGGCGCTGTTCCACAAGGCGCTCGACCTCTACGAGGCGGAGAAGCTGGAATATACCCGCGACGCGCTGAACCAGCCGACCGCACGCGCCGTCGCCGAATATTTCATGCGTGGCGCGATCGATGCGCAGATGAGCAGTTGCGATCCGAAAGGGTGTCTCGGCGTCATCAGCATCACGGCGTGCGGGGCCGAAGCGGTCTCGATCAAGGCCGATGTGGTACAGCGCCGCGCATCGTCGCAGGCGGCGCTGGTCGCCCGGTTCGAACAGGCCAAGCGCGCTGGCGACCTGCCCGATCACGTCGATATTCCGGGCCTCACCGCCTATCTCTATGCGATCCTGCAGGGGATGGCGGTACAGGCCGGATCGGGCGCCACCCGTGCCGATCTGGAACGGGTCGTCGAAACCAGCCTGATGATGTGGCCGGGCCGGTAGAATTATTCTACCGATCGGTACAAAAAGCGTTGACGAAGCCATTCGCCGTTAATATACCAGTCAGTATAGAACGGGCATCGCAGCGGTGTCCCGGCGCTCGCAAGGATGCCGTCATGCTCGACCCCCGTTACCGCGCGGTGTCCGCCCCCTAGACCGGCGACACGCGCAACCCCCGCCTACCGTATCGACCGCAGACCGGACCATGTTCGACATTCATGTCGTCGGGCGATGGCGATCTGCATCTCCGCACCAGCGCCTCGTCCTCGAAAGGGGGGCCTGGCGATCGCCCCCGCGCGTCTGCGCGCGGAGGGCCCATGCCCCTGTGGGAGGATTTTTCATGGCCTATGTCGATTTCTCCGGCGACACGCAGTTCGCCACTCCTGCCATTCCCGACCGGCCCGAACCCGTCGCCGCGACGTCGTCCGGGCTCAGCGCGCTCGAATGGTCGGTGGTGGCACTTGCGCAGCGCGACCGGATGGCATCGTTGCGCGCACCATCGCCGCTGTCGATCGCGCTCGGCAGGGTGTTCGGCACCCGCCGCCGCGATCCCGGTCTCGCCGACCCGCGGCTCGAAGCGCTGCGGCGCATGGCGGTGCTCAGTTGGCATCGCGGCTTCGCGGTGCCGGTCCACGAACTCGCCGCCTTCTTCGCCGCCGGGTTCAACACCGACCAGTATGAAATCATGCTTGCCAGCATCGGCGCGGCGCAGGCGTCGCGAACCGCTCGCGCGTGAGCATCCGCTTCCGCCGTCCGCACCCCGGACGGTGGCGGCTGCCGCGCCCTGTTCCGGCCCCGTGACGCCGGTGGTGGAGGAGGCAGCGGTCGCCTTACCGGATAAGGAGCGATTACCGAAGGTCGGGCAGGTGCTCGAGAAAATTGGCGATCTCACGTCGTCGCCGCCGTTCCTCGGCAAACTCGCCGTCGACGCCCAGTTGCCAGCGCAGCGCGCGATTGCCCGGATCGTCGTGCAGGCTGGCGATCGCGTCGGCGCGTGCCGCGACGTCGCTTTCGCGCTCGGCCAGGCCCGCCTCGACCAGATCGCCGGCCTGATCGGCGATGGCGGCGGCGATCTCGCGCAGCGCCAGTTCGGGGTGGTATTGCACGCCCCAGAATACGCCGCGCCCGAACCGGATCTCCGCCGCCTGTACCCTGGTCACGGCGTTGCCGGCCAGCAGCGTCGCCCCCGGCGGCAATTCCCAGACCTCGTCGCCATGGATCGCCGGGGCATCCCAGCTCGGCGGCCGTCCCTTCAGCAACGGGTGCGCGCGGCCGGCCTCGGTCGGGCTGATCCGTCGGGCGATGCCCGCTTCCATGCGGTCCGGCATCTTGCGCACCCGCCCCCCGGCCGCGGCGGTGGCGATCTGCAACCCGGCGCAGGACCCGAACGACGGCACGCCGGCAGCGAACACCTGCGTCATGAACGCCAGTTGCCGCCGGACCGGCCCGCCATCGTCATAGACATGCATCGGCGATCCGGTCAGGAACACCGCATCGAACCGCTCCAGCGCCTCGACCGACAGCGGCTCGACACCTTCGTCCGCCGGGGAAAGGATCGTCGTTTCGACTCCCGGCTGCATCTGTTCGAGCGTCGCGGCATAGGTTTCGCCGGAGCTCTTGCCGGCGCGCCTGCGGCGGACCTCGCGTTCCCGGGGCAGTTCGCTCTGGGCGATCAGGTAATGGGGCACATGCTGCTTTCGACTGTGAGCCGCCCCAACGCATGCCGTCCGCTCCGGTGTCCGATCGGAACGGACAAGTACCTGGCCGTGCGACATTTTCCGTCGGACGGACCGTTCGCCGCAGCGGATCGTTGGCACCCGTTACCGCGCCGGACATTACACCGCGCCGGACATCACAGGGCCGCATGGCGAGCGGGGCGGGACGCGCGCTTTCGCACCGGCCTCGCTCGACCAGCGGATCGGCGCCCGCCGAACGGCCCTCCACCGCCGCCCGATGCAGCGGTGGAGGGGGACGGCTCAGTTGCCTTTCGTCCCGCCCGCCGCCGTCGCGCCACCCTCTACGGCCCCCGCCCGAACCTGTGCGGTCGAGGCGGCGAGTGCCCCGCCGATCGGTTCGGCGCGGCCACCCAGGCATTTGGCGAGGAAATTCTCCGCCACCGCATTGAACGCGATGTTGTTGGCAGGGCGGGCAAAGCCATGGCCTTCGTCGGGGAACACGACATAGGTGACGGGGATGTCGCGCGCCTTCATCGCCGCGACGATCTGGTCGCTTTCGGCGACGTTGACGCGCGGATCGTTCGCCCCCTGACCGATCAGCAGCGGCTTTCTTATCTGATCGGCATAGGTCAGCGGGCTGCGTTCCTTCAGCAGCGCCTGCCCCTCAGGCGTGCCCGGATCGCCCATGCGGCGGTACATCTGCTGCTTGCCTGCTTCCCAATAGGGCGGGATGGTCTTGAGCAGGGTGAACAGGTTCGACGGCCCGACGATGTCGACGCCGCAGGCAAAGGCGTCGGGCGTCATCGTCAGCCCCGCCAGCGTCGCATAGCCGCCATACGAGCCGCCCATGATCGCGACCTTCTCCCTGGTCGTGACACCGCGTTTTACCGCCCAGTCGACCGCGTCGATCAGGTCGTCGTGCATCTTGCGACCCCATTGCCTGTCGCCGGCCTGCACGAACTTCTTCCCGAACCCGGTCGAGCTGCGGAAATTGACCGAGAGCACCGCGTAGCCGCGATTGGCCAGCCACTGGTGATAACCGTTGAAGCCATAGGTATCGCGCGCCCACGGCCCGCCATGGACCAGCAGCACCATCGGCGTCGCCGCGCTCGCCCCCTTGGGCCGGGTCAGGTAGCTGACCATCGACAGCCCGTCGCGCGTGGGAATGTCGACCGCCTCCATCGCGACCAGCGGTGCGCCCACCAGTTCCGACCGCGGCGTGTAGAGTTCGGTCAGCTTGCCTGCCCGGCGATCGTACAGCCATGTCGATGACGGCGCGGTGACGGGATCGAACGTCACGAGCCATTTGTCGTCGGCGTCGGTGCGGCTGCCGATCTGGAATTCGCCCTTGTTCTGCGCCTTCAGGAAGGCAAGGTCGCGCTTCACCGCGTTGCCGACCGGCACATATTCGTTGCGGTGGAAATTGACCGAATAGGCCTCGACCACGCCGGTCCTCGGATTGGTCAGCCCGCCACCGACATCGGCCCGGTCGTTTGCGCCGATGGTGGTGAACTTGCCCGTCGCCATGTCCTGCGCCAGCAGCGCGCGTGTGTCGCGACCGCGCGCGTCGCCCCAGTAAAGGGTCCTGCCATCGGTGGTGAAGCCCAGCGGAGCGGTGGACGATGCGTCCTCGTAATCGACACGGGTGAACGGTGTCGCTTCGACCTTGTTGTCGATCACCCGGTAATAATCGACGCCGCTGTCGGGGCGGGGCTTCACCGCGATACGCAGGCGTAGCTGATCGTCGGACAGGAACCCGGCATAGCCGTCATTCCGGAACACCGGGGTCAGCCGGCCGGTGGCGAGGCTCAATTCCTGGACATCGTGCCAACGCGGATCGCGGTTGTTCACGCCGATCAGGATGCGGTCCTTGATCGAATCCGACATGCCGACGACCTGCACCGTCGTCTTCTCGAACGGCGTCAGCGCCTTCTGCGCGCCGCTGGCAAGGTCGACACCATAAAGCAGGAAATTCTCGTCGCCGCCCTTGTCGTTGACGAACAGGATCTGTTTCGAATCGGGCGCCCAGAAATAGGCGCGGATGGGCCGGACCTTTTCGGCGGTCAGCGGGCGCGCATCGTTCGGACGGTCGACCGGCGCGACCCAGACGTTCAGCACCCCGTCGCGCGGCGCGATGAAGCCCAGCCACTTGCCGTCGGGGGACAACTGCCCTCCGGTACGGGTCGGATTACCGAACAGCTTGGCCCGCTCGATCAGCGGCACGCCGCCCGGCTGCCGCGTGGTCTGCGCGACCGCGGCGACGGCGACCAGTGCCGTCGTCGCGACCGCGGCGAACTGAACTACCTTGCGCATGATGCATCCCCCTGATGTGTATTACCAACACATCACACAACCGGAGCGACGACAAGGGGGGATACGCGGCATCGGAATGGGTTGGCGTTCGGGCGCCTTGCGCATAGCGTCGCGCCGTCCGCTTTCAGGAATTGCCGTGTCCGACCATTTCAATATCCTCGTTCAACATCTTCTTCCCAAACAGCAACTGACCCGCTTCGCCGGTGCCGTCGCACGGACGGAGTCCGGCTGGGGGACGCCGCGGCTGATCCGCTGGTTTGTCCGCCGCTATGGTGTCGACATGACCGAAGCGGCCAATCCCGACCCGGCGAGCTATCCGACGTTCAACGCCTTCTTCACCCGCCCGCTGCGCGACGGTGTCCGTCCGCTGGCGCAGGCGGACTTCGTCTCGCCGGTCGATGGCGCGATCAGCCAGCTCGGCGCGATCGACGATGGCCGGATCGTGCAGGCAAAGGGACATCGCTTCACCGCCACCGAACTGGTCGGCGGCGACGCTGCGCTGGCGGCCGGGTTCCAGCATGGGTCGTTCGCCAACCTGTACCTGTCGCCCAGGGACTATCACCGGCTGCATATGCCCTGCACCGGCCGGCTGGTTCGGATGACCTATGTCCCGGGTAGCCTGTTTTCAGTGAACCCGGTGACTGCGCGTGGCGTCGCCAATCTGTTCGCGCGCAACGAACGCGTCGTCTGTGTCTTCGAATCCGAAGAACATGGCACGTTCGTCATGGTCCTGGTCGGTGCGACGATCGTCGGCAGCATGGCGACCGTCTGGCACGGTGTCGTCAATCCCAGGCGGAACGGACGGATGGCGGAATGGACCTATGCCGACCGCGACATCGTGCTGCGGCAGGGGGAGGAGATGGGGCGCTTCCTGCTCGGGTCGACCATCGTCCTGCTGTTCCGCCCGGACACGATCGCCTTCGATCCGGCATGGGTCGCCGAGCGGCCGGTGCGCCTGGGCGAGCGGATGGGCGACCGTATCGACTGACCCCGCTCAGCGCCGCGACGTTTCCGGCACCGGGGTCAGCGCGCGTCCCTCGTCGAACCACGTCGTGAGGTTTTCCACCACCAATCGCCCCATCGCTGCGCGGGTGGCGTGCGAGGCCGATCCGATATGCGGCAGCAGGACGACGTTCGGCATCGCCAGCAGCGCTTCGGGCACCTGCGGTTCGTTCTCGAACACATCCAGCCCCGCGCCGCCGATCGTGCCGTCCAGCAGCGCGGCAACCAGCGCGCGTTCGTCGACGACGCTCCCGCGCGACACGTTGATGAGTACGCCGTCCGGCCCCAGTGCCGCCAGCACGTCCGCATCGACCAGATGGCGCGTGCCCGAACCGCCGGGAACCACCGCCATTACCACGTCCGATGCCTCAGCCAACGCGACCGTTGTGACGTAGTAGCGATAATCAACGCCGTCCTGCCGCGATCGTCCGTGATAGCCGATCGACACGCCGAATGCGGCGAGCCTATGGGCGATCGCCTTGCCGATGGCGCCCAGCCCGAGGATACCGACCCGCCGGCCGCGTAGCGTCGGAGAGAGTGGAAAGGCACCGTCCGCCCAGCGCCCTTCGCGGACGAAGCGATCGGCCTGCGGTATCCGCCGCAAGGTCGCGAGCAGCAGGCCAACAGCAAGGTCCGCAACCTCGTCATCGAGCACGCCGGGCGTGTTGGTAACGACGATGCCGCGCCCGGCGGCGGCCCCGGCATCGACATTGTCGTAACCCACCCCGAAGCTGGCAACGATTTCCAACGCCGGAAGGCGGTCGAACCACGCGGCATCGATCCTGCCGGCGAGTGTGCTGACCGCCAGCCCGCGAATGTCCGGCGCGACCGAACGGAGAAAGCCTTCACGATCGTCCTGCTCCCACAGGCGATGTAGCATGAACCGGTCGTCGAGCGCGGCGACGACGTCGTCGGCCATCGGGGCGGGCATCAAAATCTGCGCGGCGGGCATCAGGCGTTCCTAGCATCGGCAACCAAGCGTCGCACTCGACAGCGCATCAGCGAGGAGGCCGGTTCCACCGCGCATCCCGAAGGCGGTAAGGAGTATGCGACACCGCCTGACATGGCGCTTCCGGGCGCGCCTGCTTGATCGGGGATGCCGGGCGCAACAGCGTTCGGGCAGCGATGGATGGCGAGCGTCGGGGCTCGCTGCGATCGACGCTTTCCCTATCGCGTCGAGTCAACCATAACCGCGCGCCCGGCGCGGCGGCCGTCAGCGGAACGGCTGCGGACCTGCACCGGCCCCGTCACCGCAACCGGCTCGGTATAACGCTGCCACGCCCCCTTACCCGTGCGATATTCCAGCGGAACGCCGGGCAGTTCGCTGTTCATCGCCAGTCGGCCGGCGACGATGCGCGCACCCGGCGGGGCGATGCGATAGGCAATGCCCGCACGGTCGAGTCCGGCAAGCGCGGCGGCGGCGCGGCTGGCGAACTCGTTCCACGCGGCATCGATCGTCCGGACATCGACCTTGCCATCGCCCAGCGAGTAGCTGGTGCCGGGCACATAGACGGGTTCCCATTCCGGTCGCCGCCATGCCCGTTCGGCAAAGGCCAGCAGGCGCGGGAACAGCATGTAATCGACCTGTTCGTCGCTGCGGATGGTTTCGCTCCACAATTGCGCCTGGATACCGGCGACGCTGCTGCCCGCCGCCATCGGCGATCCGTCGGAAACCGGCGTCGGCTGGTTCAGGATATTGCCGCGGATCGATGCATTGGCGGGCAGGTTGCCGGGCATGAACGCAAATGCCTTCCACGCGTCGATCTCCCGCGTGCCCCAGTCATATCCGCGTTCCTCGGGATCGACGGCGTTGGGCATGTCGAGATAGGCGAAATCGGGCATCGACAGTACCACCCGCCAGCCGCGGTTCACCTGGTCGTGCGCCTCCGCAACGCCACCGGTATGCAGTCCGCCCCAGATATTGGTCTGCACCGCCCCCGGCATGCGATCGACCGCGGTGTGACCCATGCCGTCGCTCCATCCGGCGACGCGGATGTTCCTGGCAGCCAGACTGGCGGCGACCCGTTCGATGAAATGCGCGCCGAGCTGGGTCGGTTTGAGGCCGGTGCGCGCCATCATCGCGCGACATGCGGGGGACTGCGACCATGCCCCCGCCGTCTCGTCCGCACCGATATGATAGGTCGTCAGCGGCGTGCCCGCACGACGGTGCAGCGCGCGGACCTCGTCGATCACCGTGTCGAGGAAGCGATAGGTCGGCTCGATGCAGACGTTCAGCGTATTGTCGTTGTAGTTCTGGATGCTGCGATAGGGGGTGGTGTCGTCCGGCTCGACCAGCCGGTACCGTTTGGCCTCCGCCTTCCGACCGCTGGCGATCAGCCGGTCGTAGCGGACCTCCATCGACCGGATCGCGGCGCGCGAATGGCCGGGCATGTCGAACGACGGAATGACCTCTATCCCGCGCGCCTTGGCGGCGGTCAGGATTTCCAGATAATCGGCCTGCGTCAGAAAGCCGTTGGTCGGCGCGTCGCGGGCCGGTTCGGCGCCCAGTTGCGGCTGCAGGCAGGTCCGTTCGCTGGCGTCGAGGCAACGATAGGCGCCGATCTCGGTCAGTTCGGGCAGCTTCCTGATCTGCAGCCGCCATCCCTCGTCATCGCCCAGATGCAGGTGGAGCTTCTTGAGCTTGTAGGTCGCGGCCTGTTCGATCAGCGAGAGGAGCTTGGCCTTGCTGTGGAAGTTGCGGGCAACGTCGATGTGCAGCCCGCGAAACGCATAGCGCGGCGCGTCCTGGATCTCGAGCGGGCGGAGGTGGAACGATTCGCCTGCCGCCTGCTGGGCCAGCGAGCGCAGTGCATGGTTGGCCCCGGCGGCATCGGCGGCGGCGATGCGCACACGGCCATCGGCGATGGACAGACGATAGGCTTCGGGCGACAGCTCCGGCGCGCGTGCGATCACCACCGACGCGCCGTTGGTCGAGCGCGGTACGCCAAGCGCGGCAACGGCAGCGTCGAGCGAACGCGCATCGATACCGGACACCGACAGGCGGATGCCGCGCGACAGGTCGGCGCCGGTACCGTTCGGACGCGTGACCCGGACCGGCCTTGGCAGGATCACGACGTCGGCGGGAAGTGCCGCACCCCGCGCGGCATAGCGCTCGAATGCACGCTGCGGGGTCAACCATGTCGTCCGGTCGCCCGACACCGATGTCGCGAGCCGTGCCTCGTCCGTCATCGGCGCGACGAACGGCAGGGTTTCCAGCCCCGTCTCCGCCGACCGGACCGGGCGGGTCGCAGCGATGATCCGCGGGGTCAGTCCGGGCGCCGCAAGCGATGCGTTGGGCATGACGTAATAGCGCGAGAAGAAATGCCCCGTGCCGACGATCCCGATGCGGTAACGCTGCCCGGGCTGCAACCGGCGTCCGGGCTTCAGGCTCAGCCGGTGCAGGTCGCCATTGACCAGCGCATCGTCGAACATGTCGCTTTCGATGTGCAGGACGCGGCCGACAAAGCCGTATTGGAGGGTCAGACCGGCCGGGATCGTACCGGTCTCCGCCGGTACGACCAGTTCGATTTCGGAGCGGAAGCATGCGCCGGGGCCGGGACAGTCGGTCGGGCGATTGTCGAGGATGGTAAAGCGATAGCCGAGCGTGGCAGCGAACCGGTCGAGATCGGACTGGATCGGCTGCGGGGTCGTCTCAGCCGATGCGCCCGCAGCGACACCGAGCACGAGTCCCATCAGCATGTGGCGCATCGTGCCTCCCCCTTCGTTATGGCGTCTCGCCGGCATCGATCGGGCCGAACACTGGCATCGCCGATGGTTGTCGGGCACCTATGCCAAGCATTGTGCGCCCCGTCGAGCAACGGGTACGACCACTGCGTCCGGGGTGAAGGGGGGAATCGGAATGGTGACGTCAACGGGATTGCCGTCGGGGCGTCTGGCATCGCTCGACGTGCTGCGGGGGCTGGCCGTCATGGGCATGATCCTGGTCAACTCCGCGGCGGGCATCTTCCATGGCCATGACGTGCCGGTGTTCGGTACGCTGCTGCATGCATCATGGGCCGGGCTGACGCTTGCCGATACGGTGTTTCCGGCGTTCTTGATGATGGTCGGGGTCGCGATCCCGATGGCGCAGCGGCGGGACGCGGACGGAAAACCGGTAACGGCGGCGGGGCCGATCATCGCACGCGCGATGCGGTTGTTCGTGCTGGGGTTCCTGCTGGCCAACCTTCGCTGGTTCGCCGATTTCGATGTCGGAGCATGGCGGCTCTGGGGGGTCCTGCAGCGGATCGGGCTGGTCTATGGCGCCTGCGCGCTGCTCTACCTCCACACCGGGCAGCGGATGCGCATCGGGATCGTCGCTGCCGTCCTGATCCTCTACTGGCCGCTGTTGCTGGTACCCGCGCTCGACGGGTTGCCGAACGACCTGTCCTTACGCGGGCATACCTTCGTCGCCTCGGTCGATCGCTGGCTGCTGGGGGCAGGGGGGCACAATTACGTCGCCGGACCCGAAGGCTATGATCCGGAAGGGCTTCTCAGCACGCTGCCGGCCATCGCGCACGGCCTGATCGGGGTGTGCATCGGCGAATATATGCGCAAGCGACGCGGCAGCGCCGCAGGCCGCATGCTGTTGCTGGCCGGCGTTGCGATGGTCGCTGTCGGACTGGCGTGGAGCCCGTTCCTGCCGATCATCAAGGATATGTGGACGAGCAGCTTCGTACTGGTGACAGGTGGCCTGACCACGATCGCACTGGCCGCCCTGCATCTCGCGATCGACGGGCGGCCGGCGGCGCTGCCATGGCCGTGGACGATCGCGACCGCGTTCGGGATGAACGCGATCGCCGCCTATGTCCTCCACATGATGACCGGGCATATGGTCGGGTGGGACCTGTTCCTCGCCACCTACGGCGCGACCGCCACGGTGGTATCGCCGCCGGTCGCGGCGCTGGTGCCGATACTGCTGTATATGGCGCTGCTGTGGGCGTTCGTCGCCTGGCTGGCCCGCAAGGGCTGGATCGTGAAGATCTGAGCGTGATGGCGAAGAGGAAACGCATCCTGACCGCGACCATGGCGGATGGCTGGGTCAAGACGATCGGCCCCACCACCGCGCCGTTCACCCATTTCTGGCGGATCGTCGCTGAGCTCGAGAACGGCAGGACCGAGGTGTTCTGGGGCCATGTCGCGTCGCTCCGGCAAGCAACGGGCAAGAAGGCCGCGATGCAGGAAGCCGCCCGTCTGCGCGGCTGGACAAGTTTCCGTTTCGAGGTCGTGCCGCTGGAGGAGGGGTAGCGCCCGCACCCCATTGATCCCCGATGCCCGCGGGTGCATCAGTCACACCAGATACCAGTCGATCGGAGCATCCATGCGCCTTCTCGCCACTACCGCCACCGTCACGATGCTGCTGATGTCCACCGCCACCCTTGCGCAGAACCCCGTGCCGACGGCCGCGACCGCCGCCCCGTTGCCCGCATCCAACCCGTTCGCGCAGGCCAGCACGCTGCCCTTCGCTGCGCCGCCGTTCGACCGGATCAGGAGCGCGGACTATGCCCCCGCGCTGATCGCCGGCATGGCGGCGCAACGGGCGGAGATCAATGCGATCACCCGGGTTCGCAGCGCACCGACATTCGACAATACGATCGCCGCGATGGAACGCTCGGGCAGGTTGCTCGAACGGGCCGGCCTTGCCTTCTACGCGGTGGTCGGTGCCAATACCGACGACACGCTGCAAAAGACGCAGGCCGATCTCGCCCCGGCGTTCGCCGCGCATCAGGACGCGATCAACCTCGATCCCGCCCTTTTTGCCCGTGTGAGGACGCTGTACGATCAGCGTCAGTCGTTGCGGCTGACGCCCGAGCAGTTGCAGGTGTTGACCCTGACCTATCAGGGGATGGTGCGGGCCGGTGCCCGGCTTTCGCCTGCGGACAAGGTGACGTTGAGCGGTTACAACAGCCGGCTCTCCACGCTGGAAACCGCGTTCCAGCAGAAACTGCTCGCCGCCGCCAAGGCCGGCGCGCTGGTGATCGACGACAAATCGAAGCTGGCGGGCCTGTCGGAAGGCGAGATCGCCGCCGCGGCCGATGCCGCCAAGGCGCGCGGCCTGACGGGCAAATATGTCCTGACGCTGCAGAACACGACGCAGCAGCCCGAACTGGCGACGCTCAGGGACCGGGCGACGCGCGAGGCGCTGTTCAACGCAAGCTGGACCCGCGCGACCAAGGGCGACGCCAACGACACGCGCGAAACCATCGCGCAGATCGCACTGTTGCGCGCGCAAAAGGCCAAGCTGCTCGGCTTTCCGACCTGGGCCGACTATGTGCTGCAGGACCAGATGGCGAAAAATCCCCGGACCGCGCTGGGTTTCATGCAGCGGCTCGGCACGCCGGTCGCCGCCGAACAACGGCGCGAGGCCGCCGAACTCCAGGCGCAGATCAGGGCGACCGGCGGCAATTTCACGTTGAAGCCATGGGACTGGGATTTCTATTCCGAACAGGTCCGCAAGGCGAAGTACGACCTGAACCAGGACGAACTGAAACCCTATTTCGAAATCAACAAGGTGCTGACCGACGGCGTGTTCTATGCCGCGACCCAGCTCTACGGCATCACCTTCAAGCGTCGGACCGACCTGCCGGTCTATCAGCCCGACGTGACCGTCTATGAGGTGAACGAAGCCGACGGCACCCCGATCGGGCTGATATATTTCGATTTCTGGAAGCGCGACAACAAGAATGGCGGCGCGTGGATGTCGAACTTCGTCAACCAGTCGAAGTTGCTCGGCACCAAGCCGGTGATCTACAACGTATCGAACTTCACCAAGCCGGCGGCGGGGCAACCGGCGCTCATCAGCTTCGACGATGTGACGACGATGTTCCATGAATTCGGCCATGCGCTGCACGGCCTGTTCGCGAACCAGACCTATCCGAGCGTATCAGGCACGAACACGGCGCGCGATTTCGTCGAATTCCCGTCGCAGTTCAACGAGCACTGGGCGCTCGATCCCAAGGTGCTGCCGAACTATGCGGTCGACCATCGCACGGGGCAGGTCATTCCGGCGGCGCTGGTCGAGAAGATCAAGCGGGCGGGCACGTTCAATTCGGGCTATTCGTTCGGCGAAGCGCTGGCCGCTGCCGAGATGGACATGAGCTGGCATTCGCTGACCGCAGCGCAGGGCAGGCAGGATGCCGACGCCTTCGAGGCAAGGGCGCTGGCCGCCACCGGCCTTGCCGTTGCCGACGTGCCGCCGCGCTATCGGTCGAGCTATTTCCTCCACATCTGGGGCAATGGCTATTCGGCGGGCTATTACGCCTATAGCTGGACCAGGATGCTGAGCGCGAACGCGTTCAACTGGTTCGAACGCAATGGCGGCATGACCCGCGCCAACGGCCAGCGTTTCCGCGACATGATCCTGTCGAAAGGGCATACCGAGGATTACGCACCGATGTTCCGCAACTTCAACGGCGCCGATCCGCAGGTCGGGCCGCTGCTGAACGACCTCGGGCTGAACGCCGATGGATCGCGGATCGCTGCTGCGACGGCGCCCGCGAAGTAGGGGGCGGGACCTGGTCGGATCAGCCGCTACAGCAGCCGGTCGAGGGTGATCGGCAGGTCGCGGATGCGCGTTCCCGTCGCGTTGTAGATCGCGTTGGCGACCGCCGCCGCGACGCCGGTGATGCCGATCTCGCCGATCCCGCGCGCGCCCATCGGCGTGTGCGGATCGGGGATGTCGGTCCAGATCACGTCGATCTCTGGCACGTCGAGATGGACCGGGATGTGATATTCGGCAAGGCTGGGGTTCATGATCCGGCCATTGCGTTCGTCGAATTGCGTCTCCTCCATCAACGCCATGCCGAGGCCCATGATGATGCCGCCGCGAAACTGGCTGGTCGCGGTCTTGGGGTTGAGGATCCGGCCGCAGTCGAACGACCCGAGAAAGCGGCTGACCCGCACTTCACCCGTCACCGCATTGACCCGCACTTCGCAGAACAGGGCGCTGTGCGAATGCATCGACCAGTGCAGGAATTCGAGCGGCATCGATCCCGCCTTCTTCACCGACACGGTATCGCGCCGGGCGCGGGTCAGGATCGAGGCATAGCTTTCGCGGCGCGACGGATCATCCAGCATGGCGAGGCCGCCGCCATCGCTGCCGACCTCGTTCGCCGAAAGCCCGGCCAGCGGGGAGTCGTTGCCGGCGAGCCTGAGCAGCGTGGCGACCAGTTCGCCATGCGCCGCGATCACCGCCCCGCCGATCGCGGCGGTCTGCTGCGACCCGCCGGCCATGATCGCACCGGGAATGGCGGAATCGCCATAGACGACCTCGATCCGCTCGATCGGCAGGCCGAGCCGTTCGGCGGCGACGATGGCGGTCGTCGTCGATGTGCCCATCCCCATTTCGGCCGCCGCGACCTCCACCCTTGCGCGCACGTCTTCGCCGTCGCGTAACAGCGTGATCCGCGCCACGGCACCGGGCATCCGGTAATAGGGATAGGTGCCGGTCGCACACCCCATGCCGATCCGCCATTCGCCCTCCGTTCGCGAACCGGGGGTGGCGGGGCGCGCGTCCCATCCGAACCGGGCCGCGCCATCGCGCCATGCCTTGACGACATGGCGCGAGGAGAAGGCGAGGCCGCTGGTCGGGTCCTTCGCCGGTTCGTTGCGGATGCGCAGCTCGACCGGATCCATGGCCAGATCGACCGCCAGTTCGTCGATCGCCGATTCCAGCGCGAAGGTGCCGACCGCCTCGCCCGGCGCGCGCATGAAGGTGTTGGCCAGCATGTTCATCCGCGCGACATTTACCTGCAACAGGATGTTGGGCGCGGCATAGGCGCTGCGGGTGCCGAGGATGAACGGTTCGGGCATGTCGTTGTGCGGTGTCATCACCGACAGGCCCGTATGGATCAGCGCCTGAAACATGCCGTCGGCGCGCGCACCGATCGCGACGCGCTGTTCGGTCAGCGTTCGTCCGCCGACGGTGCGGTACACCCCCTCGCGCGACAGGGCGATACGCACCGGACGCCCGGCGAGGCGCGATGCGGCGGCGGCGATCACCTGATGATGCCACAGCCCCTTGCTGCCGAAACCGCCGCCGACATACGGCGATGTCAGGCGGATCTGTTCGGTCTTCAGCCCAAAAATGTCGGCCATGGTCTGGGCCTGCTGCGTCACCATCTGGCTGGCATCGTGGATCACCAGCGTGCCGTCGATCCATGCCAGCGTCGCGGCGTGCGGCTCGATCGGGTTATGGTTGTGCCGCGGAGTACGATAGCACTGGTCGATGCGGTGCGCGGCGTTGGCCAGCGCCCCCTCGGCATCGCCGATCGCGTTGCGCAGCGGCTGGCCGATGAACATCCCCTGCTCGACCCCGTTCGCCCTGGCGCCGGCCAAGTCAGTGGTCGCCGGTTCCGCGGCATAGGTGACATGCAGCAGCGCGGCGGCATGGTCGGCCTGTTCCTGCGTTTCGGCAAGGACGCAGGCGACCGGCTGTCCGTTCCAATGGATGCGGTCGTCCTGCAAGATCGGCAGATCGGCCGGTCCGACTGCGTTTGCCGACGTGCCGAACATCGGCGGCGTCGCCATGCGCGGCGCGTTCCTGTGGGTCATGACGAGGACCACGCCGGGCGCCGCCTCCGCCGCCCGCGTATCGATCGTCACGATCCGCCCGCGCGCGATGGTGGAATAGGCGAGCGCGGCATACACCATGTCGTCGAAGCAGAATTCGGCGGCGAACGGCGCGGCCCCAGTCACCTTCAACGTACCGTCCAGCCGCGAGACGGGCTGGCCGATCAGGCCATGCTTGCGCGCGATCAGCGGATCGGGCGCGCCGCCCGCTATCCAGCGGTCGGGGGCAAGCGGCACAAGCTTTTGCAGCGCGCCGAGCACCAGCCCCTGCGCCGCCTGTTTGGCGGAACCGACGATGCTCATGCTGCCTCTCCGCTGGTGAGGGCACCCAGCACGGCGGCGAGCGTGCGTATCGCCAGCGCCGGTTTGAAGCTGTTGTCGCGCAGCACCCGCGCATCGGCGAACTCCGTCGCCGCCGCGTCGAGAAACGCCGGCATGGTCGCCGGGCCGCCACGCAACGCCGTCTCCGTCCGCGATGCGCGCCACGGCTTGGGCGCGACGCCGCCGAACGCGATGCGGACGTCGGCGATACGGTCGCCCGCCATCTCGACCGCGGCGGCGACGGATACCAGTGCGAAGGCGTAGCTCGCCCGATCGCGGACCTTGCGATAGGTCGAGGTCGCACCGAAGCGCAGCGGCGGCAATTCGACCGCGGTGACGAGGTCGCCGGGTGCCAGCACCGTGTCGCGGTCGGGCCGGTCGCCGGGCAGGCGGTGCAGGTCGCCGAACGGCAGCGTGCGCCGTCCCATCGGGCCGTCGACATGGACGATCGCGTCGAGCGCGGCCAGCGCGACGCACATGTCGGATGGATGCGTTGCGACACAGGCATCGGACGTGCCGAGCACGGCATGAATGCGGTTGAACCCGCCCAGCGCGTCGCAGCCCGATCCCGGCATACGCTTGTTGCAGCGTGAACCCTCGACATCATAGAAATAGGTGCAGCGCGTCCGCTGGAACAGGTTGCCGCCGACCGTCGCCATGTTGCGGATCTGCGCCGATGCACCCGCGAGGATCGCGCGTGTCAGCACGGGATAGCGGGTCCGTACCAGCGGATGTTCGGCCAGCGCGGTATTGCGCACGGCGGCACCGATCATCAGCCCGCCTTCCGCGGTTTCCGCGATGCTGCCGGGCAGGCCGCTGACATCGATCAGTACGGTCGGCCGTGCGATCCGTTCGCGCATCAGGTCGACGATATTGGTGCCGCCGCCCAGGAACGCCGCGCCGCTCGCCGCGCCCAGCCGCAATGCCTCCGCCCGGTCGGCGGGGCGGGCATAGTCGAACGGGGTCACGCATCGACCTCCGCCGCCAGCGTCGCGCGAATGGCGTCGATGATGCCGTTATGCGCGCCGCAGCGGCACAGATTGCCGCTCATCCGTTCCTGTATCTCGTCACGCGTCAGGCGGACGGCGGCGGACAGGTCGCCGCTGACGATGCTGGGCACGCCGCGCCGTGCCTCCGCCGCCATGCCGATCGCCGAGCATATCTGGCCCGGCGTGCAATAGCCGCACTGGAAACCGTCATGTTCGATGAACGCGGCCTGCAACGGGTGGAGCGCGTCGCCATCCGCCAGTCCCTCGATCGTCGTGATCCGCCGCCCGGCATACTGCACCGCCAGCGCCAGGCACGACAGGATGCGGTCGCCGTCGACCAGCACGGTGCATGCGCCGCATGCCCCCTGATTGCAGCCCTTCTTCGTGCCCGTCAGGTGCAGCCCGTCGCGCAGATGGTCCAGCAGCGAGACGCGCGGATCGTCGGGTAGCGCCACTTCCGTTCCGTTGACGATCAGTGACATCGCAACCCTCCGTCCGACTGGCAGGCAGTGCCACGAACAGAACAGCTTGCGTCGGCACCGTCCAGAACATTCGCCACGATCATCCGCGATAGCGGGCTTCGGCCAGATCGAGTTCGCGCACCAGCTTGCGGGCCGTCTCGCTGCCGATCGCCCGGTTGCGGATCAGCCGGTTGAGCTGTTCGCGTTCGGCCTTCACCCCGATCAGGGAAAGTTCGGCGGACAGCCGCTCCTGCGTCCGGACCGCATCGGCCGCACCGCCGGCCAGCCCGTCGATCCGTTCGCGGTACACGTCCATCGCCCGCGCGCCGGCGGCGGCATAGACGTCGGGATCGTCGCCGGCTTCGGCAAGGACATGCTGCCGCCGTTCGATCGCGCGTACCGCGGCCTTGGCGGTAGCGATGCGGGCGGCGTCCTCCTCGGCCTGATGCGACGGCTCGGCGGGCAGCGTCAGCCCCTTGAGCAGTATCGGCAAGGCGAATGTAGCCAGCAGCAGCGAAACGATGATGACGCCCGCGGCAAGGAAGATGGCGAGGTCCCGCGCCGGAAAGGCGGTACCGTCGTTCAGCGTCAGCGGCAACGTCAGCACGCCGGCCAGGGTGATCGCGCCGCGCACCCCGGCACAGGATGTCGTCGCCACCAGCCGCCAGTCGGGGCTGTGCATCGCGTCCGGCGCCTTGCGCAGGATCGTCAGCCTGAGCGATACCCACACCCAGCAGAAGCGCAGCAGCGCGAGGCCGGCGACGATCGCGAGGACATAGACCGCCAGCCACCACGGCGAGGCATGCCCGGTCAGCGCAACGGTTTCCTTCGCACCGTCGAGGATGGCGGGAAGCTGTTCGCCGAGCAGGACGAAGATGATGCCGTTCAGCGCGAACTGGATCATGTCCCAAACCGAATTCCGGCGCATCCGCGTCGCGGCCATCGCTGCCCTCGAAATCTCGGTATAGGTCATCGTGACCCCCGCGCCGACGGCGGCGAGGATGCCCGATGCATGGAAATGCTCGGCGAGCAGGTAGGAACCGAACGGGATCAGCAGGCTGACCAGGATTTGCGACCCGCTGTCCTCGCCGAAGCGGCGCGTCACCCACGCCTTGGCACGCGAGACGACGATGGTCAGCACGACGCCGATCGCGAGGCCCGCCCCCGCGACCCACAGGAAATTGAGCGCGGCGGCGGTGACGGAAAAGGTGCCGGTCAGCGCGGCGGCGATGGCGAAGCGCAGGCATACGAGGCCCGATGCATCGTTGAGCAGCGATTCCCCTTCGAGGATGTGCATCATCCGCTTCGGGATCGGCACCCGTGCGGCAATCGCCGACACCGCGATCGGATCGGTCGGCGACACCACGGCGGCCAGCGCGATCGCAACCGCCAGCGGCATGGCGGGGATCATCCAGTGGATGAAGAAGCCCATGCCGACGACGGTAATCAGCACCAGCCCCAGCGCGAGTTCGACGACCGTCGTCAGATCCTTGAACAGTTCGTCCTTGGGAATGCGCCAGCCATCGAGGAACAGCAGCGGCGGCAGGAAGAGGAACAGGAACAGTTCGGGGTCGAGATCCACCCGGTGCTCGGTCGACAGGCCGATCACCCCGCCAAGCGCGATCTGGACGAGCGGCGTCGGGATCGACCATGGCAACATGCGGGCGATCGCGCCGCTGACGACCACCGCCAGCAGCAGGAACAGGCTGATCGAGACGACTTCCAAATACTTTCTCCCGCGCGGTCGACGGTTTTAGTAGAGGGTCATCGTCGCGCGGGGCAACCCGTAAGGGACCGGGCGCCGGCATGGGGGCCGGCAATTCGTCCTCGCGCAATCAGGGCTGCAACGGCTGGCGTATCGATCGTTGCCGACAACGGGCAGGCTAATGCCGCGCGTCCCC
Source organism: Sphingomonas hengshuiensis (assembly GCA_003240755.1). Lineage (GTDB taxonomy): Bacteria > Pseudomonadota > Alphaproteobacteria > Sphingomonadales > Sphingomonadaceae > Sphingomonas > Sphingomonas hengshuiensis_A. The sequence goes on from QFNF01000022.1 coordinate 37,286, forward strand.
GCCATGTCGCTCAGATGCGATGATAGGCGACCCGAAATCCGATGTGCGAGGTTGGAAAATCCTGTTCCTGTGCCTGGAATGCGGCGGGGCGGAAGTTTGCGCAATAGTTGGTCGCGCACAGAAAACTGCCGCCCTTGACCAGTCCGACAGGCCCGTCGCCCGCGACCCATTCCCACACATTGCCGACCATGTCGTACATGCCGAACGCATTGGCGGGAAAGCGCGCGACCGGCGCGATGCCGGCATAGCCGTCGGCAGCGGTATCGACCATCGGGAAGACGCCCTCCCACACATTCGCGCGGGCCTCGCCATGGTCGAACGCCCACGCCATCGCGTCGCGCGAGGTCGCCTGGCCGCCGCGCGCGGCGTGTTCCCACTGCTCGACATCGGGCAGGAACCCGCCCGCCCATGCCGCATAGGCGGCGGCGTCGGACCGGTCGACATGGACGACGGGGTCGTGCCAATGGCCATCGAGCGCGCTGCCCGGCCCCTGCGGATGGCGCCAGTCCGCGCCCCCGACGAACCGCCACCAGCGCGCCGGGCGGTCGAGCGGCACGGGCGCGGTCGGGGCGACGAACAGCGCCGATCCGCCGTCGCGTTCGGCACGGGTGCGATATCCGGTGGCGGAAACGAAGGCGGCGAACTGACGGTTGGTCACTTCATGCGCGTCGATGCGGAACGCGGCTACGGACGTCGCCTTGCCCGGCCGGCCCGCGCCATCCTCGCCCAACAGCACCGTACCCGCCGGAATCGCGACGCAGCGATCGGTCATGTCGCAGCGCGGGGCAGGGCGGTGCGCTCCCATGGATGCCAGTCCCGCCACCGCCAGCATCAGCGCCGTTGCGCGCCTCACGGCCTGGCAACCCCGGCGGCGGGGGTTTCGGCGGCGGGCAGCGGCACGACGCCCTTGTCCTTTGCATAGGCGTCATAGGCGGCGACCAGCTCGGCAAGCCGCTTCGGCTCCGCTGCGGCCAGATCCCGCGTTTCTCCCGGATCGCGCACGACGTCGAACAACTGCCAGCGACCGGTGCTTACCCCCTTGCGGGTATAGCGATTGCCGCCGGCGGGAAGGTACACGACCTTCCAGTCGCCCTTGCGCAACGCCCGGCGGTAGAAGAGTTCGTAACCGACCGCTTCGTCGGGTCCGCGCACCGCCGGGGCGGTGGCGGCCAGGACCGGGCGCAGGCTGTGCCCCTGATGCGGGAGGATCGGCCGACCGGCAAAGCTGGCCGGCTGGGTCAGTCCGGCATAATCGAGCAGGGTCGGTGCGATGTCGCGCACGTCGAGATTGGCGGTGGCGATGCGCCCGCCGCCAGCCACGCCCTTGCCAGTGGCGAAGGCGCTGACCCGGATCCCCCCCTCGGTCGGATAGCCCTTGACCAGCCAGGACGGCACCGAATTGGCCTGTGCCCAGCCCGGACCATAGCCGACATAGCTGGTCGCGGCACCGATATTGGCGAGGCGGTTGTCGATGCCGAGCGACGGATCGACGGGCGATGGCGCGTTGGGATCGAGCGGAGGGGCCTTGGGATCGGCAATCCTGAACCGGGGCGATGGCTGTTCGATCACATTCCCCTCCGGTCCGTTGTCGGACAGGAACAGAATGATCGTGTCGTCATAGCGTCCCTGTGCCTTCAGCGCCGCGATCACCCGTCCGACATTCTGGTCGAGCCGGTCGACCATCGCCGCATAGACCTCCATCTTGCGCGCCTCGATCGCGCGCTCCCCGGGCGTCAGCGAGGCCCAGGGACGGACCTGTTCGGTGGCATGGGCGACGGCGTCGGCCGGAACGAGCCCCAGTTCCTTCTGCCGTGCCAGCCGTGCCTGCCGCAGCGCGTCATAGCCGGCGTCATAGCGCCCCTTGTATCTGGCGATCGTCTCCGCCGGTGCCTGCAACGGCCAGTGCGGCGCCGTAAAGGGCAGATAGGCGAAGAACGGCCGCTGGTCGCCCGCGCGCTTTGCCTGGTCCAGATATCCGATCAGACGGTCGGCGAAGTAATCGGTCGAATAGCGTCCGGCCGGCAGCGACGCGGGCTTGCCGTCGTCGCGATAGCTGGGGTTGAGGCCGGCCCGCTGCCACGCCGCTCCCTGGTCCGCACCGAAATGGTTCGACAGCCCCTGCAGCAACGCGAAACTATGGTCGAACCCGCGCGCGGCCGGTTCGCGATCGGGGGTCAGGCCCAGATGCCACTTGCCCGCCATCAGCGTGGTATAGCCGCCCGCGCGCAGCAGCTCGGCGATCGAGGCGACACGATCGTTGAGATAGCCTTCATAGCCCGGCCGACCGCGCGTCGCATCGCTGAGCAATTCGGCCATGGTGCCGAGACCCGCCTGGTGATTGTCCACCCCGCTCATCAACATCGACCGGGTCGGCGAGCAGGTGGGAGCGGTGTGGAAGCCGGTGAAGCGCACCCCCGACAGCGCCAGCGCGTCTAGGTTCGGCGTGGCGATCTCACCGCCGAACGCGCCGATATCGGACCAGCCAAGATCGTCGGCGACGATGACGAGGAAGTTCGGCGCCCCCTTCGGCGCGACCGCCGGGACGGCCTGTGGCGGCGCGGCGACCGGCGGCGCTTGCGGTGCCGCCGCTACAGGCAATGTGAACAGCAGCGCGGGCAGGGCGGCGGCGAACAGGGGATTGCCGGTCATGGTCACTCCTTCGGACATGGTCTTGCGCACGGGCATAGCGACCGTTCCGGGAGCAACAATAAAGATAATCTACCAATCCGATAGGAATTAGTGCGTTCGTTTCGACAGCGTCTCTTTCTAGCCAGTGCCGACCCGGCGAGCGTCGCCGCCATTCAGCGATCGAAGGACCATCGATGCCGATTTCGCCTGCTCGCGCCTGCCGCATTGTCCTGTTTGCCAGCGCCGCGCTGTTCGCCTTTCCGGCGCTGGCGGCCGATCCGGTACCGGCCGATCGCGACGATGCCGCCGTCGAACCCCAGCGGGAGGGTGGCGAGGACATCGTCGTTACCGCCCGCCGACGGGTCGAACGCAGTCAGGACGTGCCGATCGCGATCAACGCGTTCGGCGCGGCGCAGATCGAATCGACCCGCACCTACAACTTGCGTGATCTGCAACAACTGACCCCCAGCCTGGTCGTCACCAACACCAATCCCCGCAACACCAGCATCAACATCCGGGGGCTCGGCAACAATGTCGCCGTATATAATGACGGACTGGAGCCTGCGGTCGGCGTCTATGTCGACGGCGTGTATCTGGCCCGGCCGGGCCAGACGGTATTCGACCTTGCCGATCTGGAACGCATAGAGGTGCTGCGCGGCCCGCAGGGGACGCTGTTCGGCAAGAATACCTCGGCCGGTGCGGTTGTCGTGACGACCAGGATGCCGACCTTCGATCCGGAGGCGGGCGGCGACGTGTCGCTCGGCAATGTCGGCTTCCGTCAACTCCATGCCTATGTCTCCGGTCCGATCACCGACAGCCTCGCCGCGCGGCTGTTCGTGTCGAAGACCGATCGCGACGGCTTTACCCGCAACCGGTTCGACGGACGGTTAGGACAGGATTTCCACGACCTGAACGTGCGCGGACAGTTGCTGTACCGGCCGACCGATACGCTGACGCTGCGGGTCATCGGCGACTGGGGCCGGCAGCACGCGTTCACCGCCGGTACGATCCTGCTCGGCGCGATCCGCAGCTATGATAACGGCGCCAATTTCGCGAACAACTATTACGACCGTGCTGCGCGGCTGGGCTATACTCCGGTGCCGGCCGATCCCGCGTTCCGCATTACCGACGTCAATGCCAATCCGCGCTATGCGATGAACCAGCACGGCATCAACGTTACCGCCGATCTCGATCTGGGTGCAGCGACGCTGACCTCGGTCACGGCCTATCGCGCATGGAACTGGTATCCGCACAATGACGGCGACGGCACCAGCATCGATGCCGGCGCCGATTTCCACCAGAGCAACGAGCAGAAGCAGGTCAGCCAGGAACTGCGCATCGCGTCGAACGGCGACCGCCCGGTCGATTACGTCGCCGGCCTCTATTATCTCTACCAGTCGATCCGCGCCGAGGCGGTGAACCTGTACGGTTCCCGCGCCGCCGACTGGTTCCTGCCGCCAACGACCAATGCCGCGGTCGGGGCGGCGGCGCTCAACGACTATGGCGTGGTCAGCCAGTCGCGCCCCGTTACCGACAGCTATGCCGCCTTTGCCCAGACGACCTGGCATATCGTGCCGGGCGTCGATCTGACCACCGGTCTGCGCTACACCTATGAAACCAAGTCCGGCTATTTCGACCAGGTAGCGGCCGGCCGCTCGCTCGCCGGGCTGACCCCGGCACAGCAGGCCGCGGCGCAGGCCATTCGCTCGCGCTACGGTGTCGCCAACCGCTACGAAGCGGAAACCAGGGCAGGGCGGTTGTCGGGACAGGCGACGCTGTCGTGGAAGGTCGCCGACCCCGTGCTCGGCTACGTCACCTATGCGCGCGGCAACAAGTTCGGGGGGCTGAACCTCGCCAACATCACGACGACCGGGCAGTTTGCCGCCAATCCGGTGATCGCGCCGGAGACGATCGACAGCTACGAAGCGGGGGTGAAGACGACCTGGGCCGGCGGACGGCTGACCGCGAATGTCGCCGCCTTCTGGACCGATGTGCAGGATTACCAGACGACGATCATCGATATCGAACGCAACGGAGTCAGCTTCTTCACCAACGCGGCAAAGGTGCGCACCCGCGGGTTCGAAGCGGACGTGCGGATGACGCCGACACGGTGGCTGACGCTCTATGGTTCGGGTACGTATGACGATGCCCGCTACATTTCCTACGCCAATGCGCCGTGCCCGATCGAAATCACGGGCCGGACGCTGTGCGATCTGTCGGGACGAAAGCTGCCCGGCGTATCGGAATGGGCGGCGTCGGCGGGCGGGGAGGTGCGCGCGCCGCTCGCGAACATGGCCGGCCGTCCGGGCGAGGTCTATTTCGGCGGCGATTACAGCTATCGTTCGAGCACCAACTCCACCGCCAGCCTCAGCCGCTATTCGGTGATCCCGGCCTATGATCTGCTGAACCTTCGCCTCGGCTTCCGCACCGACGACGGGCTCTTCGACATTCAGCTCTGGGGCCGCAACGTCACGGACGAAACATATTTCCTGTCCCGTGCCGCTGCCAATACCGGCGCGATCACCGGCACGCTGGGCGACCCGCGTACCTACGGCGTCACGCTGCGCACGAGGTTGTGACCCATGCCGGTATCGTCAGGCCGCGCGTGGCGATCGCGCGGTTGCCGCCGCACGTTTCGCCCACCGCGCAGCGGCCTATCGCTTGGCACGCTGCCAGGCGGCTTCCTGCTGGTTGAGCGTCCGTTCGGCGAAAGCGGGATCGGCTGCCTCCATCGCGGCGAAGCGGCGTTCGAACTTGCCATTGGCGGCGCGCAATGCCGCTTCCGGGTCGATGCCCAGATGGCGCGCCCAGTTCACGACGGAAAACAGCAGGTCGCCGACTTCCTCGATGCGGGCCGCGTCGGTCTCGGCCTGTTCCACCTCGGCGAGTTCCTCGTCGATTTTCGCGCGTGGACCGCTGGCATCCGGCCAGTCGAAGCCGACCCGCGCGGCGCGCTTCTGCAACTTCTCGGCACGCGCCAGTGCCGGCATGCCCAATGCGACGCCCGCGAGCGTACCGCTCTGGCCGGGCCGGGCCTGTCGCTCGGCCGCCTTGACCTGTTCCCATAGAGGATGTCCGCCATCGGCCGCATCGCCGAAGATATGCGGATGGCGCCGCTCCATCTTGTCGCTAATCGCGTCGACCACGTCGCGTAGATCGAACAGTCCGGCTTCTTCGGCAATCCGACTGTGGAACACGACCTGCAGCAGCAGGTCGCCCAGTTCGTCCTTCAGGTCGGCCATGTCGCCACGCTCGATCGCGTCGGCAACCTCATAGGCTTCCTCGATGGTATAGGGTGCAATCGTCGCAAAGCTCTGCGCACGGTCCCATTCGCAACCGGACACCGGATCACGCAACCGCGCCATGATCGCGACGATGCGACCGACGGTGTCGATCGCCGAAGATCCGTCCATCCGATCAGCCATCGTTGTTGCCGCCAGTTAGAAAAGACACATTCTCCGCCAATTAGAAATGACACTCGTGGTGGCAGCGGGGGCAGCGTGGAGCCCCCCAAGCAGCGCAGCGCTGCCCCCGCTGAGGCGCTGTCCTATCGTTTCTGACGTCCTTGGACCCGCTGCGACAGCAGCGGGCTCGGTAACGCCGGTGGACGGCCGCGAACGCCCAAACTACGCCGTTCCACGTGGCTATCTCGCCTCCCGAAACAGGTCACTCTGCCGTTCAGGCCGATGCTGCCGGGGCGTAAAGATCGAGGTCGATCGCCAGATTGCGTTCGGCAAGCAGCTGCAACGTGCCCGGCTCCAGTGTCAAGCCGCCGGTCCAATCATGAAAGTAGCCGCCGATAGCCACATAACAATTATACCGGCGAGTCACCTCGGTCCATGCTGAAAGATCGCTGGTTAGGCTGGAAAGAACAAGACCGATCTGTTGGTTTAGATCGGGCTCGAACTCCCAAGCTGCACCATACTGCCACAACCCCGTCGCTGCCACGGTTTGTTGGCCATGGCTGGTTGTGAAAGACTGTCCCTTCGAAACGCCTAATCGCGGCGCTTGGCCAAGGAGGGTCGTAATTTCGGACGGCTGAAGGTCATCGCCGTCAATCAACACAGAAACGATGGCTCGATGCAGGTTGTCCATCGCCCTTCCTATCCTCCGCCGGTGCTGCGGGGAAGGCGTTCAACGGCAGCAATCCGCATTCGAGCGCCAAAAGCGGACCGTCGCCTAACCTGCCAATCTCAGACGTTTGAGGTGCGTCAGGCGGGCGGTACGGGGAATGGCCGAGATTGGCAGGAAAGTGGACGTTAGCGATTCCTGATTATGGCCGTCAGAATGCCCGAAGCTGCCTCATCATCGTTTCTGTGGACGCCAGGTGTGGGACCAGATCGCACCGCGCTCCTTCGTATGGCTCGCGCTTTTCCAAAGCCTGCGGCGCCAATGGGGGAAGCATGGTTCATGGCGCCCGAGCGGGAGATGTACCCGCAATTGCTAGGCGACATAGCCACGCTGCCCGATGACGCTGTTATGCAGCCGCTTGAGGAAATTGCGTCAGGTTCGAGCAACTTCGGGTTACTCGCGGAATGGGTCGAATGGTTCCACTACCTGTTACCACAGCTCATAGTGCGTCGGTGGAAGCCGACCTATTTTCAACCCGCCGAAAGGCTGTTTACAGCCTTTATGAACCAGCACCCCGATGTCGAGGGCACGCTGCCGTACCCAGAGTTCTATGATGACGCGCTTCACACTCTAGGCCGCTACATCATGTCACCCATCTTTTGGCCGGACGGAGAACTTGACTTTGCGAATTGCCTTTCCAAATGGACCGGCCCGAGTGGAGTAGCGGGCTGGTGGCGTGCAGGCAATCTGATATCCGCGTCGCTGTTCTTCTCTGCTAAGTACTTGGCGGCGAGCAATGTTGAAGCCTGGTTTCGTTCGGTCATAGGCATTTCCGACCGACACTGGCAGTTACAGGTTATAACATGGTTGACCGGTGCTAATCCAATTTTGACAGGTGAGATCAATCAGCCCGCCGAGCTCCCCGAGAACGGCCCATTTGATGTCGGGTGGGATTGGTCGCACGCCGTGAAAGGCAGCGACGTAGGTGGCTCCTTCCTTCCGCTGGACAACCGTAGAGCTATCGTAGAGGTCGCGCACGACATGAAGGTTGGGGCATTGTTTGAGGATGTCTGGACCGATCCGACGATGAGCGCCATTGCTGCCGAAGCGGCAGGACTGCCTGAGGCCTTCCTGCAACGCTACCAGATCAACAATGGCTCGTGACAACGTCCGCTGCTTGGGCGCTAACGGACGTATTCGCCTAGGCCGCGTGCCACTAGTTCCTCGTTGGAGAGGCGAGGGCCGCGCTTCAGCTTCGGCGTGCACAGCCGGCGCCGGTCAATCTTGCTCGTGGCGGGGGCAGGGGCTGCGAACACCCCGACGGACCGGGAGCTGCGCGCCGGCTCATTGTTGTTTCGCTTGGGATGATGCGGCGCGACTGCCTGGATGGCCTGCGCCATCGCCAGGGCGGCCCCCAGGTGCTTGTTGTCGACAATGGCGGCCTGGTTCACCCGGCGCATCTTGTCGAACACACGGTAGGGCAGCACGCGCTCGCCGTGGCGGATCTCGATGCGACCGTCCGGGTACTCGCATACGTGGACGCGTTTGCGCGCCAGCGAGCGGGTGAGGGGCGTCGGCTCGAGGATGAACATGGCTTTATTGAAGTGCAGCGCCAACGAGGC
>QFNF01000023.1 GCA_003240755.1 Sphingomonas hengshuiensis
GTCGAGCACCTGGAGCAGGATGTTGAAGACGTCGCCATGCGCCTTCTCCACCTCGTCGAACAGCACGACCTGATAGGGCCTGCGCCGCACCGCCTCGGTCAGCACGCCGCCTTCCTCATAGCCGACATAGCCGGGAGGCGCGCCGATCAGCCGCGCGACCGCGTGCTTTTCCATGAACTCGCTCATGTCGATCCGCACCATCGCGTTCGGATCGTCGAACAGGAACTCGGCAAGGCTCTTGGTCAGCTCGGTCTTGCCGACGCCCGTGGGTCCGAGGAACAGGAAGCTGCCCAGCGGCCGGTTCGGGTCCTGCAGGCCGGCGCGCGAGCGGCGCACGGCGGTGGCAACGGCGCGGACCGCCTCTGCCTGACCGATCACCCGCTTGCCGAGCACTTCCTCCATGTGGAGCAGCTTCTCCCGCTCGCCCTCCAGCATCCGGTCGACCGGGATGCCGGTCCAGCGGCTGACCACGGCGGCGATATCGTCCGCGGTCACTTCCTCGCGCAGCATCGCGCCCGCCGACGCGCCCTGCGCCTCGGCCAACTGCTTTTCCAGCGTCGGTATGGTGCCATAGGTCAGCTCGGACATCTTCGCGAGGTCGCCCGAGCGCTGCGCCTGTTCCAGCGCCATGCGCGCGGCGTCGATCTGCTCCTTGAGCTTCGCTTCGGACGCGATCTTGTCGCGCTCGGCCTGCCAGCGGGTGGTCAGTTCGGCCAGCGCCTGCTCGGCATTGGCCAGGTCCTCCTCGAGCGTGTCGAGCCGGTCGATGCTCGCCGCGTCGCTCTCGCGGCGCAGCGCCTCGCGCTCGATCTTCATGCGCAGGATGCGGCGGTCGAGGCTCTCGATCTCCTCGGGCTTGCTTTCCACCTCCATGCGGATGCGGCTGGCGGCCTCGTCCATCAGGTCGATCGCCTTGTCGGGCAGGAAACGGTCGGTGATATAGCGGTTCGACAGCGTCGCCGCCGACACCAGAGCGCCGTCGGTGATCCGCACGCCATGGTGCAGTTCGTACTTTTCCTTGAGGCCGCGCAGGATGCTGATCGTATCCTCGACGGTCGGTTCGCCGACGAACACCGGCTGGAACCGCCGCTGGAGCGCGGGGTCCTTTTCGACATGCTTGCGATATTCGTCGAGCGTCGTCGCGCCGATGCAGTGCAGTTCGCCGCGCGCCAGTGCCGGTTTCAGCAGGTTGCCGGCGTCCATCGCCCCTTCGGACTTGCCCGCGCCGATCAGCGTGTGCATCTCGTCGATGAACAGGATGATCTGCCCCTCGGCGCCCTTCACCTCGTCCAGAACGCCTTTCAGCCGCTCTTCGAACTCGCCGCGATATTTGGCACCGGCGATCAGCGACCCCATGTCGAGCGACATCAGCGCGCGGTCTTTCAACCCCTCGGGCACGTCGCCATTGGCGATGCGCAGCGCCAAGCCTTCCGCGATCGCGGTCTTGCCGACGCCGGGTTCGCCGATCAGCACCGGATTGTTCTTGGTCCGCCGCGCGAGGATCTGGATGGTACGGCGGATTTCCTCGTCGCGGCCGATGACCGGATCGAGCTTGCCGTCGCGCGCGGCGGCGGTCAGGTCGCGGGCGAACTTCTTGAGCGCGTCATAGCGATCCTCGGCCCCCGCCGTGTCGGCGGTGCGGCCCCCGCGCAGCTTGTCGATCGCCGCGTTCAGCCCCTGCGGCGTCACGCCCGCCGTGGCCAGCGCCTTGCCCGCCGCGCCCGGCGCCATGGTCAGTGCCAGCAGCATCCGCTCGACCGTGACGAAGCTGTCGCCGGCCTTCGTCGCGATCTGTTCCGCCTGGTCGAGCAGCCGCACGGTATCGTTGTCCAGCCCCGGCGAGGATTGCGCGCCCGACCCCGACACCGCCGGCACCCTGGCCAGCGCGGCATCGGTTTCGGCATTGGCCCGGCGCGCATCGCCCCCGGCGGCGGCGATCAGGCCCGACGCCATGCCCTGATCGTCGTCCAGCAGGGCCTTGAGGATATGTTCGGGGCTGATCCGCTGATGATTGTTGCGGATCGCCACCGTCTGCGCGGCCTGCAGGAAACCCTTCGCGCGGTCGGTGAATTTTTCGAGGTTCATGGGATACTCCCCTGTGATGTTGCCGGCGATATGGTGTGGTAAATGGGCAACACAAGAGGGCGGCGCCGTCGATCGCCGCGCTATTCCTCCGGCGGCGGGAGCGGCACCATCCATTCGGCGAACAGCACCGGCAGGCTGGCGACGATACCGGTCGCGGCGATGCCCAGCGCCGCCCAGTGCCGGGTCTGGCGCGGCATCGGCCAGCCGAAGCGGTCGGCGAGGGTCAGCCAGACGAACAGCGCGGCGATGCCGAGCATGGTGACGACATGCGCCCGCACATGCGCCTCGGCCAAGGCGGCGCGCTCGAACTCGTCGAGCGGCAGTTTCCGCGTGGTCCGGCCAAAGGGCGACATCGCTACCGCCATGATCGACGGGAAGATGGCGGGCGTCACCTCGGGAAGCCAGCGGCCGGGATCGCCCGGCGTCCGCAGTTCGATCACCGGCAGCGCGGCGGCCAGTATCGTTGCGGCGAGCAACAGCCACCGCGTCCGGCGCGACCGGCCGGGGATCGTCGCGGCATGCGGGTCATACCCGTCCGCGGCCGGGGTCGCGTATTTCGTCATGTGCCGGCTCCTTCGCGACGCAGGGCGTCGGCCATCGGTGGGAAGGGGGTAAGCGAAAAGATCAGTTCGACCGGCACCGCGAACCGTTCGGCGATGCGCAGCGCCAGGTCGAGGCTCGGCTTGTAATCCCCGCGTTCGAGATAGCCGATCGTCTGCGGATTGACCCCGACCGCCTCCGCCAGGTCGCGACGCGACAGGCCATGGTCCGCGCGGAACAGGGCGATCCGGTTATACAGGACGTTCGGCGTGCATAAGCATCGATTTGTTGTGTAAACACAATGGAACCGACCGGCAATATGCATGCGGGTTCGAGGGGCATCGGGTGCAGCGTTTCGCGGCGTGCGGCGTTCAACCGCGATGGGACGAGCGTTTCGGTTCATCGGCTGGGTTTTGATATGGATCGTCGCGGCGCTGTGCCTCGCCGCCGTCATCGTCCCGCGCTTCCTCGACCGCATCTATTATCGCGGGGTCGCCGGCGACCATTTCGATGGCGCGCGCTTCTTCAATCCGGGGGGCGACGACACCGGCGCCGCGCCCGGCGGCAGCCGCGGCGGCTTCCTCTGGCGACAGGCGACCGGCAGCGACGGGCGGCCGGACTGGCCAGCCCAGGTGCCGGTCACGCCCGCCATGCCCGCCGAACTGCTCCCCGCCGCGACCCTTCGGCCACGCGATCCGGCGCGGACGCCGATGCGAGTCACCTGGGTCGGCCATGCCAGCGTGCTGGTGCAGGTGCCCGGCCTCAACATCCTGACCGATCCGGTATGGAGCGATCGCGCCGGCCCCTTCGGCTTTGGTCCGAAGCGGGTGGCGGCACCCGGCATCGCGCTTGCCGACCTGCCGAGGATCGACCTGATCCTCATCAGCCACAATCATTACGACCATCTCGACCTGGCGACGCTCAAGAAGCTTTACGACCGCGACCGACCGGCGATCGTCACCAGCCTCGGCAACGACGCGATCCTGCGCAGCGCCGGCATGACCGCCACCGCGCTCGACTGGCGACAGGCGGAACGGGTCGGCGGCGCGACCGTCCATGTCGTGCGCAACCATCACTGGTCGAGCCGCTGGTTCGTCGATCGCAACCGCGCGCTGTGGTCGGCGTTCGTCGTCGAACTGCCCGGCGGCAACCTGTTCTTCGCGGGCGATACCGGCATGGGCGACGGCAACTGGGTGCGCGAGGCGGCGGCGCTCGGTCCGATCCGCCTCGCGCTCATCCCGATCGGCGCCTTCCGCTTTCAGCCGGGGCAGATGGCCAGCGGCGCGCATATCGGCCCGGTCGATGCGCTGGACGTGTTTCGGCGGCTGGGCGCCTCGTGGGGGATGGCGATCCACTGGGGCACGTTCCGGCTGTCCTACGAAGGCTGGGCCACGCCGCCCAGATTGCTGAGCGCCGCGAAACGCTGTGCGGGGCAGGGGACACGCCGCTTCGGCGCGGTCCCGATCGGTCGCCCGGTCGACATCGCACCGATGACCGCGCCCCCGCCACCGACCTTCGATCGCGCCGCCATCCTGCGCTGCCTTGCAACGGGGGAGGGCGACGCCTTGCGCTGACCACCGGCCCCGGCCTAATGGTAACGACAGATACGATCCGGCAGCGACCGGACCATTGGAGAGAGACATGCTCGATTTCGCGCTCGGCGAGATGGCCGATGCCATCCGCGAGACCACGCGGCGCTTCGCCGCCGACCGCATCGCGCCGATCGCCGCCGCCATCGATGCCGAGGATCGCTTTCCGGTAGAGCTGTGGCCCGGGATGGGCGCGCTCGGCCTGCACGGCATCACCGTGAAGGAGGACGATGGCGGCCTCGGCCTCGGCTATCTCGAACATGTCGTCGCGTGCGAGGAAGTGGCGCGGGCGTCGGCCTCGGTCGGCCTGTCCTATGGCGCGCACTCCAATCTGTGCGTCAACCAGATCGCGCGCTGGGGCAATGCCGAGCAGAAGGCGAAATACCTGCCCCCGCTCATCAGCGGCGACCATGTCGGATCGCTCGCCATGTCGGAGGCGGGGGCCGGGTCCGACGTCGTGTCGATGAAGCTGCGCGCCGACAGGGTGGCGGGCGGCTGGCGCCTGAACGGGACCAAGTTCTGGATCACCAACGCGCCCTATGCCGCGACGCTGGTCGTCTATGCCAAGACCCGGCCCGATGCCGGGTCGAAGGGCATCACCGCCTTCCTGATCGAACGGGATTTCGCGGGGTTCTCGATCGGGCAGAAGATCGACAAGATGGGCATGCGCGGATCGCCGACCGCCGAACTGGTGTTCGACGACTGTTTCGTGGCCGAAGAGAACGTGATGGGGCCGCTGGACGGTGGCGTCGGCGTGCTGATGTCGGGCCTCGATTACGAACGCGTCGTGCTGTCGGGCATCCAGCTCGGTATCATGCAGGCCTGCCTCGACACCGTGCTGCCCTTCGTCGCCGAGCGCCGCCAGTTCGGCAAGCCGATCGGGTCGTTCCAGTTGATGCAGGGCAAGATCGCCGACATGTCGGTCGCGCTCAATTCCGCCCGCGCCTATGTCTATGCCGTGGCGAAGGCATGCGATGCCGGGCGCACCACCCGCCACGATGCGGCGGGCGCGATCCTGCTGGCGTCGGAAAACGCGGTGAAGGTCGCGGGTGAGGCGATCCAGGCGCTGGGCGGCGCGGGCTATACGACGGACTGGCCGGTCGAACGCTATTTCCGCGACGCGAAGCTGCTCGACATCGGTGCCGGGACCAACGAAGTTCGCCGGATGCTGATCGGTCGCGAACTGCTGGGCGAGGGGACCCGCGCGCAATGACGGTGCTGCCGACGCTGATCGACCGCGGATCGGACGCCTTCGCCGCCAATGCCGCGCACAATGCCGCGCTGGCCGACGACCTGCGCCGGCGGATCGCCGCCACCGCGCTGGGCGGGCCGGAGCGCAGCCGCGAACGCCACGTCGCGCGCGGCAAGCTGCTGCCGCGCGACCGCATCCACCGCGTGCTCGACGCCGGGTCGCCGTTCCTCGAAATCGGGGCGCTGGCGGCGGGCGGCATGTATGACGATCAGGCCCCGGCGGCGGGCGTGATCGCCGGCGTGGGCCAGGTCCATGGCCGGCAGGTGATGATCGTCGCCAACGACCCGACGGTAAAGGGCGGCGCCTATTTCCCGATGACGGTCAAGAAGCATCTGCGCGCGCAGGAGATCGCGACCGAAAACCATCTGCCGTGCATCTATCTGGTCGACAGCGGCGGCGCGAACCTGCCGCATCAGGCGGAGGTGTTTCCGGACCGCGACCATTTCGGGCGCATCTTCTTCAACCAGGCGCAGATGTCGGCACGGGGCATCGCGCAGATCGCCTGCGTACTGGGCAGTTGTACCGCCGGGGGCGCCTATGTGCCCGCCATGTCCGACGAAACGGTGATCGTGCGCGGACAGGGGACGATCTTCCTCGCCGGCCCGCCGCTGGTGAAGGCCGCGACCGGCGAGGTCATCAGTGCCGAGGAACTGGGCGGGGCCGACACCCATGGCCGCAGATCGGGGGTGGTCGATCATGTCGCGGAGGACGACGAACAGGCGCTGCTGATCGTCCGCGACATCGTGGCGACGCTGCCCCCGCCGCGTCGCGCGGAAATGGCGCTGGCGGAACCCCGCGCGCCGCGCCACGACCCCGCCGATCTCGCCGGCATCATCCCCAGCGACGTCCGCGCGCCCTATGACGTGCGCGAGGTCATCGGGCGGATCGTCGACGCGTCCGAATTCCATGAATTCAAGCCGCTCTACGGCACGACCCTGGTCTGCGGCTTCGCGCGCATCTGGGGCATGCCGGTCGCGATCCTCGCGAACAACGGCGTGCTGTTCTCCGAAAGCGCGCAGAAGGGCGCCCATTTCATCGAACTGGCCTGCCAGCGCCGCACGCCGCTGCTGTTCCTCCAGAATATCTCGGGCTTCATGGTCGGCGGCAAGTACGAGGCGGAGGGGATCGCCAAGCACGGTGCGAAGCTGGTGACGGCGGTCGCGACGGCACAGGTGCCCAAGATCACCGTGCTGATCGGCGGCAGCTTCGGCGCGGGCAATTACGGCATGTGCGGCCGCGCCTATTCCCCGCGGTTCCTGTTCACCTGGCCGGGCAGCCGGATTTCGGTGATGGGCGGCGAACAGGCGGCGAGCGTGCTGGCGACCGTCCACCGCGATGCCGATGGCTGGACGCCCGAACAGGCCGAGGCATTCAAGGCCCCGGTCCGCGAACGCTACGAGGTGGAGGGCAGCCCCTATTACGCCACCGCGCGGCTGTGGGACGACGGCGTGATCCTGCCCGAACAGACCCGCGACGTGCTCGGCCTCGCACTGTCGGCGACGCTCAACGCGCCGATCGCCGATCGTGCGCAGTTCGGCATCTTCCGGATGTGATGGCGCTGTCCCAGCCCCCATTCCCGTATCCCCGCAAAGGCGGGGATCCAGGGCCGCAAACGGCGACACCGGCGGCTGGCAACTCTGGCCCCCCGCCTGCGCGGGGGTATGGCGGTTGCCGTGCGGGGGCGACGGCATGACCACCATCTCCGGCCTCCCGCCGATCCGCCCGCCCGGTCCGCAGGACCCTGCGCTCACCCCCGGCAAGCCGCAGACCCCGGCCACCCCCGCCGCCCCGGCGACCGCGCTCGGCATCGATACCGTCGCCTATGACGCGGTCGTGGCGATGGTCACGCGCGCCATCGCCGGCCTGCCGCCGGGCATGGCGCTGTCCAGCTTCATCGCCACCGTCGCCCGCGTGACGGCGGAGGTGGAGGCGCAACTCGCCGCGCGTCCGCCGGTGGAGGGGCGGGGGGACGCCCCGACCGCCACCCCGGCACAGGGCACGGCCACCACCCCGCTTGCCGAAGCCGTCGCCCGGCGCCTTGCCGCCGCCTTCGCCGCCGACCCGGCCACCGCCCGCGCCGCCATCGCCGACCCGTCGCCACCGGCACCGGCCCATCCGGCCGAGGTCAGCGCCCGCGACCTCGCGCTCGCCGCCGCCGCCCTGATGGGCGCACGCGTCGATCCCGACCGCCCGACCCCGACCTCCAACGCCCACGCGACCGATCCCGATCGCGACCCGACCCTCACGGAACAGCCCATGCGCGACCGCCTCTACCTGCTCGACCCGAGCTTCACCGATCCGGCCTACCCGGACCGGACCTTCCATTGCCGCGACTGCATCACCCTCGACGGGCTGCTCGCCCGGTTCCCGGACAAGGCGACGATGCTGGAGGTCATCCGCATCCCCTATCCCCGCCCGCGCGCCGACGTGATCGCGGTGGCAGGCGAGGCGCACCAGAATCTGCCGCTGCTGGTCCTTGGCGCGAACGCCGATCCGGCGCTGGCTGACGGACGGCACGACGGAACTTATTTTGTCGGAGATTTCAAGGCGTTGCTCCACGCGCTCCACGTCCGTCACGGCTTTCCGGAGGCGCATCCATGACCCTTTCCTACAGCCCGCCGTCCATGCCAGACCATGATGTGGGCCACCCGCCCGCACCCCGGAACCATGCGCGTCACGAACTGCGCACGAGTGTGAACTTAGTGAACTTTGGAGCGGCGCGATGATCGAATCGCTGCTGATCGCCAACCGGGGCGAGATCGCGCGCCGCATCATCCGTACTGCCCGCCGGATGGGCGTGCGGACCATCGCCGTCCACAGCGACGTCGATGCCGGCCTGCCCTTCGTCGCCGAAGCCGACGAATCGGTCTGCATCGGCCCGGCCCCGGCGCGCGAAAGCTATCTCGACCAGGCAAGGATCCTTGCCGCCGCCCGTTCGACCGGCGCGGCCGCGATCCACCCCGGCTATGGCTTCCTGTCCGAAAATGCCGGGTTCGCCGAGGCGGTGGTCGCCGCCGGCCTGATCTGGGTCGGCGCACCCGCCGCCGCGATCCGCGCGATGGGGCTGAAGGACGCGGCCAAGGCGCGGATGATCGCCGCCGGCGTGCCGGTCACGCCCGGCTATCTGGGCGAGGACCAGTCGCCCGGGCGCCTGCGCGCCGAAGCCGACGCCATCGGCTATCCCGTCCTCATCAAGGCGGTGGCCGGCGGCGGGGGCAAGGGGATGCGCCGCGTCGACGATGCGCATGGCTTTGCCGACGCGCTCGACAGTTGCCGCCGCGAAGCCGCCGCGTCGTTCGGCGACGACCGCGTCCTGATCGAGAAATACATCCTGTCGCCCCGCCATATCGAGGTGCAGGTCTTCGGCGACATGCATGGCGGCGCGGTCCACCTGTTCGAACGCGACTGCTCGCTGCAACGCCGCCACCAGAAAGTGATCGAGGAAGCCCCGGCACCCGGCATGGATGCCGAAACCCGCGCCTCGGTCTGCGACGCCGCGGTCCGCGCCGCCCGCGCGGTCGACTATGTCGGTGCCGGCACGATCGAATTCATCGCCGACGCATCGCAGGGGCTGCGCGCCGATCGCATCTGGTTCATGGAAATGAACACCCGGCTGCAGGTCGAACACCCCGTCACCGAAGCGATCACCGGCACCGACCTGGTCGAATGGCAGTTGCGCGTCGCCAGCGGCGAGCCCCTGCCAAGGCGGCAGGACGAACTGTCGATCGCCGGCTGGGCGATGGAAGCGCGGCTCTATGCCGAACATCCCGCGACCGGTTTCCTGCCGTCCACCGGCCCGCTGACCCACCTCCGCCTGCCGTCCGGCATCCGCGTCGATGCCGGGGTGGAACAGGGCGACATGGTAACGCCGCATTACGACCCGATGATCGCCAAGCTGATCGTCCACGCGCCCAACCGCGCCGCCGCCGCCGCAAAACTGGCGCAGGCCGCCGCGTCGGTGCAGGTCTGGCCGGTGCGGACCAACGCCGCGTTCCTCGCCCGTTGTGCCGCCGATCCCGACTTCGTCGCCGAACGCATCGACACCGGCTTCATCGAACGCCATGCCGACCGGCTGGTCCCCGACGGCGTCGCCTCCGATCCGGTCGTCGCCGCCGCTGCGGCGGCGCTGGTCGTGGCCGATCCGGGCGACCCGTGGCGCGCGCTTGCCGGCTTCCGCCTGAACGCCGCGCCCGACACCCGCGTCGCGGTGGCGATCGGCGGCGACACCCGGATCGCCAAGCCGTCGCCCGCCGGGACGGTCGCACGGGTCGGCGGCGGGTGCGTGCTGTTCATGGGGGGCGAAGCCTTCCCCTTCGCCGCGCCGGTCGCGGGGCAGGGCGGCGGCGCGTCGGCCGGCGACGGGGCGATCCTCTCCCCCATGCCCGGCCGCATCGTCGCGGTCGAGGTGGCCGCCGGCGACCGCGTCACCGCCGGACAGCGGCTGGTCGTGCTGGAGGCGATGAAGATGGAGCAGGCGTTGCTCAGCCCGTTCGACGGCGACGTCGCCGACCTGTCCGCCACGGCCGGTACGCAGGTCGCCGAAGGGGTGCTGCTGGCCCGCATCGAAAGGGACGACGCATGACCGGACGCTATTTTGACGACTGGCAGGTCGGCGACCGCATCGACCATCCGATCCGCCGCACCGTGACCGAAACCGACAACCTGCTGTTCTCGGCGATGACCCACAACCCGCAACCGCTGCACATCGATGCGGAGGCGGCAAAGGCGTCGGAATTCGGCCGCATCCTCGTCAACGGCACCTTCACCTTCGCGCTGATGGTCGGGCTGTCGGTCGGGGAAACGACGCTCGGCACGCTGGTCGCCAATCTCGGCTATGACGCGCTGGTGATGCCGAAGCCGGTGTTCCTCGGCGATACGCTGCGCGCCACGACCGAGGTGACGGCGCTCAGGGACAGCCGCTCGCGCCCCGATGCCGGCATCGTCACCTTCACCCACGAACTGCACAACCAGCGCGGCGAAATCGTCTGCCGCTGCCTGCGCACCGCCTTGTTGCAGCGACGCCCGTGAAGCTGCGGTCGCTCCTGTTCGTCCCCGGCGACCGCCCCGATCGCTTTGTCAAGGCGGCGGGGAGCGACGCGGATGCGCTCATCCTCGACCTCGAGGATGCCGTGGCCGCCCCGGCAAAGGACACCGCCCGCGCCGCCGTTCGCGACTGGCTGCTTGAGGGGGCGTCGCTGCCCCGCATCGTGCGGATCAACCCGGTCGACGGTCCGCTCGCCGCCGCCGACCTTATCGCCCTTGCCGGCACGCGCCCCGACGCGATCATGGTGCCCAAGGCGGAGGGGGCCACGACGATCGCCGCGCTCGACGCGTTGCTGGCACCGCACGGGCTGGCCGACATTCCCCTCCTCCCGATCGCGACCGAAACCCCGGCGGCGATCTTCCAGCTCGGCAGCTACGGCGCGGTCGCCCATCGCCTGTCGGGCATCACCTGGGGCGCGGAGGACCTGCCCGCCGCGATCGGCGCCGCCACCGCGCGCGAAGCCGATGGCCGCTACACGCCGCCCTATGAGATGGCCCGCGCGCTCACCCTGTTCGGCGCGCATGCCGCCGGGGTCGCGGCGATCGACACCGTCTATCCCGCGATCCGCGACGAAGCCGGCCTCGCCGCCTATGCCGCCCGCGCCGCGCGCGACGGCTTCACCGGCATGATGGCGCTGCATCCGGCACAGGTCGCTCCGATCAACGCCGCCTTCACCCCCGATGCCGCGGCGGTCGCACGCGCGCGGGCGATCGTCGACGCCTTTGCCGCCCATCCCGGTGCCGGCGCGCTACAGGTCGATGGCCGCATGGTCGATGCCCCGCACCTGAAACAGGCACGCCGTATCCTGTCGCTGGCCGCGACCTGAAATCTTCGTGCCGGGGGATCACTCGGCTGGCGGCGCAGGCGGCGGCGCCGCCAGCTTGCGAAGCGCCGCGGTCCGCTCCCGCTCCACCGCCGCGCGGTCCGCCGCCAGCCGCTTGCGCACCGCCAGATAATGCAGCGCCGCGCGCCGGTCGTCCTCGGACAGGGGCACCGCCGGCAATTGCTGCGCCGCCTCGTCCAGCGCGGCGCCTGTCGGTACCGGCGTCGCGGGCGGCAGGCCGGCATGGCCCTGCGACGCGATGTCGTACCAGTGCGCCGCCGCCTGCGAGAAATCGGGCAGCGTCGCCGCGACCGCGTCGAACCGCTCGACCGCCATCGCATGGCGCACCAGTTCCGCCTCGATCGGCAGCAGCGCGCGTTCGGCCAGCAGCATCCGCAGCATCGCCGCGTCGCGATCGAACCGTGCCCAGGCGGCATGGTTGAAGCTGTGCTGGCTGCGCTGCAGCGTCAGCGCGCGCAGCACCTCGCCCCGGTCGGGGCGCTGCCACAGCCAGCCGATCCCCTGGATGGCGAACCAGCCCCAGGCCACCAGCGCGAAACCGGCCAGCGCCAGCAGCAGCGCCCGCCATGCCGGCTGCCCGGCCGACGCCGCGGCGATCCC
This sequence comes from Sphingomonas hengshuiensis, assembly GCA_003240755.1. Lineage (GTDB taxonomy): Bacteria > Pseudomonadota > Alphaproteobacteria > Sphingomonadales > Sphingomonadaceae > Sphingomonas > Sphingomonas hengshuiensis_A. The sequence continues at coordinate 11,955 of QFNF01000023.1, forward strand.
GACGACCAGCGCGGCGACCACGCCCGCCGCCAGTCCCAGTCGCGGATCGCGATACCATGTGTCGCGCAACCGGCTTCTCCCTGTGTCCGCTTCGACCGGCGATCCTAGCATCGATCGCATCGGCGTCGACCCGCCTGATCCGCGACCCGTGCCGGATCGGGGCGGTAATCGGGTGGCGCGCCGTCCATCCGCCCCGTCATGGCGGCATCGCGAAACGGCGGGCGTCGCTGCCCGGTACAACCGGTCATGATCCGGTCCGGTCGTATTTGTCGCGCTTGCGCTGCCCGAACAGCAGCTTTCGTTCCAGATGGTGGCGAAGCGCCGCATAATAGGCTTCGAGAAAGGCGAGGTCGGCGCCTTCGTCGCTCCGGCCCAGCTTGCGGCGGATCGCGCCGGACACGGCGAACAGGTCGGCCCGGTCGTTCCGGCGCAGCACATCCTCCAGCCGTTGCAGCTCGAACGCGCCATAGGCGTCCAGTTCGGCCGCGCTGAACGGCGCGATCCGCGCGCTGTCCTGTTCGTGCGCGGTCTGGACCAGCAGGTCCTCGCCCAGCGCGCGTACCTCGCGCTCGACCACCCACGTGCCGGCGATCAGGTCGCCCGCGCGCAGCCGGTCGCGGTTGAACAGCGGCAGGAACAGCAGGATCAGCGCCCATCCCAGCGCCAGCGTCCCGGTCCACGCCGTCGCCATCCCCTCGGCAAAGGCGAAGGCGAGGAACATCAGCGGCAGGAATATCTCGATCTCGCGCATCAGGTTGCGCGCCAGCACCGCCGCGCCGGTCAGCCGGGCGCCGCTGCGCGCCACGACCCGCAGCTTCATCAGCCGCTTGCCGGGCGTCGCCGCGCGCCGCCCGGCCTCGAACAGCACGAAATAGAAATTGCGCAGCAGGAAGAAGCCCAGCAGCCACACGACGGCATAGAGCGACGACGCACCGCCGGGACCGCCGCTTGCCAGCGCGAGGATCAGCAGCGTCGCCCCGATCAGCACGGCCAGCATGAGGATCGCATCGATCAGGAACGCGCCGGCCCGCGCCCCGGCCGATCCCAGCCGGAGGTTCAGCGGCACGCCCTCGGGCGTGACGAGCTGCCGGTCGAGCGTGCGCGGTCCCCGCGACCGGCGCGCCTTGCGTTCACGCCGCGCCACGCCGGCCCCCGATGGTGAAGTAGAGCGACCACAGCGCCAGCATCGTGCCCCCGATCGCGAGGCGCGCGGCGTCGTCGGTGACGAGCTGGCGCGCGAACCCCTCCAGCAGCCCCGCGACCAGCAGCATCAGGATGACGCCGATCATCACGATCGCGCCGCGCGTGCCGGCGTCGGCCGCCGCCGCCATCCGCGTCCTCTCGCCGGGAAAGGCGACCGCGCGGCCGATATGGATGCCCGCGGCGGCAGCGATGGCGATCGCCGCGATCTCGGTCGTGCCGTGGATCATCAGCCACGCGAAAAATCCCCAGCCAAGGCCGTGCGGCACGAATGCGGCGAACATCGCGCCGGCCAGCGCGCCGTTCTGCACCGCCAGGATGATCGTCGGGATGCCGAACAGGAAACCCAGCGCGAACGCCATGATCGCGACCTGCGCATTGTGCGTGAACAGGAACGTCGCAAAGATTTCCAGTCCGCCCTGGTCCGGCTTGCCATAGAGCGACTCCCGCAGCGTCGCCGCGCTGGCGTTCATGTCGCGGCCGCCGGCCATTTCGGGGGAGATCATCGCCGGGAACCACGCCGGATCGGCGCGGACGAGGTGATAGGCGGCGACCGCGCTCAGGATCAGCAATGCGGTGGCCAGCAGCAGCTCGGGACCGATCGCGCGCACCGATCGCGGCCACGCCGTGGTGAAGAACGCCTTCACCTGCCGCATCCACGGTTCGCGCGCCGAATAGAGCGCGAAATAGGCGCGGGTCGACAGCGCCTCCAGATACCCGACCAGCGACGCGTCGAGCGAGGTCGCCCGCGCGATCGACAGCGACGACAGCGTGGCGCGGTAGAGGCGGGGCAGGTCGACCAGATCCTCGTCGGACAGCCGGCGCGGCGACTTCGTCTCCAGCCTGGTCAGCAATTCCTCCAGCCGCGCCCAGTCGGCCTCGCGCTCGGCACGGAAATGGCGCGTGGCAAAGGTGATGGTCATCGGCCGCGCTCCCGGTGGCTGACATAGCGTTCGACCAGCGCCAGCGGCATCGCGTCCGCCGCCGTCTCGATCACGTCGATACCCATCCGCCGCAGCCGTTCGACGACGATCGCCCGATCGCGCAGCAGCAGTTGCGCGACGTTCGCGCGGACCAGGTCGTCGGCGCTTTGCGGTGGCTGGTCGCGCAGGGATTCCAGTTCGGTGTCGCGGAACAGCACGAACAGCACGCGGTGACGCTTCAGCATCCGCTGCGCCGCCGCCAGCATCAGTTGGGCGCTGGTCGTGTCGGTGAATTCGGTGAACAGCACGATCAGCGCACGCCGGTCGAGCTTCTGGTCGAGCGTGACGAGGCCGAGCGTGTAATTGCTCTCCTCCACGCCGTAATCGATGTCGGCGGCGGCGTGGTGCAGCCGGGCGAAGCCGCGCGTGCCGCCGCCGATGCTGCCGCTGTCGACCTGCGGGCGCGCCGCGAACGAATAGAGCCGCACCCGGTCGCCCGACTTGAGCGCCACGAACGCGGCCAGCAGCGCGGACGATACCGCCCGGTCGATGCGCGGCACGTCGCCGACCGGATCGGTCATCGCGCGGCCGGCATCGATCGCGAACACGATCATGTTGTCGCGTTCGGTATGGAATTCGCGCGCCAGCAGCGATGCGTGGCGCGCCGACGCCTTCCAGTCGATCGCGCGGCGTTCCATGCCGGCCTGGAATTCGGTCAGCACCTGGAAATCCTGTCCATCGCCATGGTCGCGGCGCAGCCGGCTGCCCGCCGACACGCTGTGCAGATATTGCCGCATGCCCTGATCGCGCACCGGGCGGATATCGGGCAGGACAGGGATGGCGCGGTCGGCCCTTGCGCTCGCCTGCCGCCATGCCAGCCCCATCGGACCGGCGCGTCTGGCCCATAGCCGCCGCAGTCGCACCTTGCCGCGCCGTACCGCGCGGAAAGTGCCCGGTGCGGTCCGTTCGACCGGCCCGTCGAACGCGGCGGCGACATCGGCGCTGCCCAGCGTGAACGCCTCGCCGATATGCAGCGTCGCCGGCACCCCCTGCGGCATCGCCACCACCGGCGTCCTCGCCAGCACCGCATCGGCACCGATCAGCAGCGCGACGCCGACGATCCAGACCGGCGCGGCGATCCATCCCGCCGGCGCCAGCACGCCCAGCGCCAGCCCGACCGGCGCGGCAAGCGCGGTCAACTGGATCGCGCGGGGCGTGGGCACGATCATCGCGGCGCGTCGACCGATGCGATCAGGCCGGCGACGACATCCTCGATCCGCCGCCCGTCGATCTCGGCGCTGGGCGACAGGATCAGCCGGTGGCGCAGCAGGGCGGGGGCCAGTGCCTTCACATCGTCGGGCAGCACATAGTCGCGCCCGTCGAGCGCGGCACAGGCCCGCGCCGCCGCCGCCAGCGCGGTCGCGGCGCGTGGGGAGGCGCCCGACGACAGGTCGCCATGCTCGCGCGTCGCCCGGATCAGCCGGACGATATAGTCGATAATCTCCTCGACCAGCCGCACATGGCCCACCGCATCGATCGCGGCGGCGATGGCGCCGGCATCGGCGACCTGTCCGACCCCGGAATCCTGCGGGGCCGGCATGCCGGTACGCGTGCCATATTGCGCGACGATCGCGCGCTCGGCGGCAAGGTCGGGCCAGCCGATCGCGATCTTGAACAGGAACCGGTCGAGTTGCGCCTCGGGCAACGGGTACACGCCCTGCTGTTCGATCGGGTTCTGCGTCGCGACCACGGTGAAGCGATCGGACAGAGGCTCGGTCCGCCCGTCGATGGTGATGCGGCGCTCCTGCATCGCCTCCAGCAGGGCCGCCTGCGTCTTGGGCGGGGTGCGGTTGATCTCGTCGGCCAGCAACAGCTCGCAGAACACCGGCCCGCGGGTCAGCGCGAATTGCGACGTCTGGAAATTGAACAGGTTCGACCCGATGATATCACCGGGCATCAGGTCCGGCGTGAACTGGATCCGCCCGAAGTCGAGGCCCAGCGTACGCGCGAAACTCTGCGCCAGCAGCGTCTTGGCGGTGCCCGGCGGCCCTTCCAGCAGGACGTGTCCGGCCGACAACAGCGCGATGGTCAGCAGCCGGACGGCCCCTGCCTGTCCCACCACCGCCTTCGCGATCTCGCGGTCGATCGCCGATCCCAGCGCCCGTACCTCATCCAGCGTCATGCGCCTGTTTCCTTCTTCCATGCGGTCAGGTCCCGTGCCGCCGCCAATGCCTCGCTTTCGGTGCGGGCATCGCGCAGGCGACGGTCGATATCGGCATAGCCGGGATGGATGCGCTCGAGCCGTTCCGCCGACGGCGTCCCGCCGATCAGCAGCCGGCGCGACACGACCTCCAGCATCGTGTCGGCATAGCGCGGCCCCACCTGCGGCGTGCGCCCCGCCAGCCGGGTCAGCGCCACGATATTGTCGATCAGCGCGCGCTTGCCCGCCGCCACCGCGCGCTTCTCGGCGACCGGCGGCCCGAACCGCCCGGCCGCCGCGATCCCCGCCAGCACCGCGGCCGCGATCAGCGCCAGCGTCACCCCCAGGAACGGCGGCAGGAACAGCAGCTTGACCAGATTGCGGTCGCCGCGCGCATAGTGCAGCGATTTGTCGAACACCGCGCGCCCGTCATGCTCGGGATCGATCGCGCGCAGCATCGCCAGCGCGGCCCGCGCGTTGCGCTCGTCGGCCAGCGCGCGGTTGTTGACCAGGTCGGGATCGACCAGCACGAACGTATCGCCGCTGCCGACCTGCCCCAGCACCGCCGCCCCGTCGCGCGCACCGATCAGCGGATAGAGCGCCGGGCCCTTTGCCGCGCGCACCGGCCGGTCGGGCAGCGCGAACGGGCGGAGCCCCGGATAATCCTGCGCAGCGACGCCGATGTCGCCGCGGTCCTCGGTATGCTGTTCGACCCGGGTCGGGATCAGTTGCATGACCCTGGTGCCGTTCACCTCGCCGGTGCGCTGCACCCGATCCTGCAACGGCAGTTTCTCGACGCGCCATTTGGGCAGGATGAGGAGCGTCGGATAGCGCAGCGGGCGGGTGTCGTCGTCCTCGCCGGCCTTTTCCGCCAGCGCGATCCGCCTGTCGACGATCGCCTTCACCTCCTCCGGGCGGCTCGCCGCGGTCGGGGTCAGGATCAGGATCGGCGACGCCACGATGGGTTCGGTCACTGCCGCGCGGGGCGGCTGTACCGCATCGACCAGCCGCCGGAACGCGTGATAGCCCGCGCCATCCTTGCGATCCGCCGCCGGCGCATCGCCCGCCGCCCGTGCGATCTCGTCGCCGAACCCCGACATCAGGATCGATGCCAGCAGCAGCAGTGCGCCGCCGATCACCAGCATCACGACCGTACGGACGGCAAAGGGCGAGGACGGGTTCACCCCGCGTCCTTCAGCGCGAAACCGGCATAGTCGGCGCGCGCGCGCCGCCAGTCGTCGCCGTCCAGCGCCCGCCCGCCGAACAGGCTGCGCTCGACCGCCGCGACGATCCCGGCGAACACGCCGCGCGCGAGGGGGGGCAACGCATCGGCGCGCGCGATGTCGCGGCTGGTATCGGCCGGACGCACCACGTCGCCGCGCCACGCGACGATATCGTCGATGCTGCGGAACAGCAGCAGGCGGACCGCCTCGTCATAGCGCCCCTTGCCGGCAAGCGCGTCGGCATCCTCCAGCACCGCGCGGGCACGCGTCTCGGTCGGCACCCACACCGGCGCCTCCTCGACCACCCGCCGCCGCCCGAGCCGTTCGGCCAGCCATTCGCGCAAGCCCGGCACGATCGCAAACAGCAGCGCCGCGACGATGACAATGCCGACGATCCACAGGATCACCCGCCAGCCGCCGCCGACCCACTGCACGAACTCACCGATCGCGCGCAGCACGGGTTCCAGCCATTCGGGCGGCGGGTCGCGCGGCGGCACGGCCTTTTCAGGCAGGTCGAACTGGATCGATCCGTCGGCGCGGATCGCCTTCCACGCGGCATCGACCCGGGCGGAATCGATCGGCGGCACCGACGCGGCGGCATGGCCCATGCGCTCCGCCACCTGATCCCCCGCCAACTGTCATTCCCCCGAGCGCCCGGCTGACACGAGCGTGTTTGGAGCAAATCGCCGATTTACATGCAACGCTTTTCCACCCAAGTTTCGCAGCGAACGTCGGGGGCGGCGTCCCGGGGGCATGCGCAGCCACAGGCTGTCCGACGTGTTCGCCCGACAGGAATGGCAAAAGGGGAGTTTTCCGCGTGATCCGAACATTGACGATGGTGGCGCTGGCCGCCGGGCTGGCCGCCTGTACCGGCGATGGCAAGGAGGTGCGCTCCGCTTCCGCCGATGCGCCCGGGGGCAAGGGGCCGGGTGCGGGCAAGGGGTACGACCATGACCCGTTCCCATCGACCTATCGCGCCTATCCGGGGCGGCCGACACTGGTCACGAACGTCACGATCCTCGATGGTGAGGGCGGGCGGATCGATCGCGGGTCGGTGCTGTTCCGGGATGGCAGGATCGTCGAGGTCGGCCGATCGATCGCCGCCGCCGATGGCGTGACCGTGATCGACGGGCAGGGCAAATGGGTGACGCCCGGCATCATCGACGTGCACAGCCATCTGGGCGATTATCCCAGCCCCGGCGTCGAGGCGCATAGCGACGGCAACGAGATGACCGGCCCGGTGACGGCGGAGGTCTGGGCCGAACACAGCGTCTGGCCGCAGGATCCGGGGTTCGCCCGCGCGCTGACCAATGGCGGCGTCACCACGTTGCAGATCCTGCCGGGTTCGGCCAACCTGATGGGCGGGCGCTCGGTCACGCTCAAGAACGTCTATGGCCGCACGATGCAGGCGATGAAGTTTCCGGGCGCGCCCTATGGCCTGAAAATGGCGTGCGGCGAAAATCCGAAGCGCGTCTATGGCTCGAAGGGGCGGATGCCCTCGACCCGCATGGGCAATGTCGCGGTCGACCGCGCGACATGGCTCAAGGCGCGCGAATATGATCGCAAATGGGACAAGTACGAGGTCGATGGCGGCGACGCCCCGGCGCGCGACATCGCCATGGATACGCTGCGCGGCGTGCTGGACGGCGAAATCCTCGTCCACAACCATTGCTACCGCGCCGACGAAATGGCGATCGTCATGGATATGGCGCGGGAGATGGGATACAAGGTCACGGCCTTCCACCACGCCGTCGAAAGCTACAAGATCGCCGATCTCCTGAAGGAGCGCGGCGTCTGTTCGGCGGTCTGGGCGGACTGGTACGGCTTCAAGATGGAAAGCTACGACGCGATCGGCGAGAATCTGGCGATCCTCGACCGGCAGGGCGCCTGCGCGATGATCCATTCCGACGACGCCAACGGGATCCAGCGGCTGAACCAGGAGGTGGCGAAGGTCATGGCGTCGGCCCGGCGCGCGGGGATGCCGGTCACGCCCGAACATGCCTGGACGTGGCTCGGCATCAATCCGGCGCGGGCGCTCGGCATCGATCGGGTCACGGGTTCGCTCAAACCCGGCAAGATGGCCGATGTCGTGCTGTGGAACGGCGATCCGTTCAGCGTCTATACCCGCCCCGAGAAAGTCTGGATCGACGGCGCGCTGCTGTTCGACGCCGATGATCCGCGGATACGCCCGGTGTCCGATTTCGAACTCGGCCAGCCCGGCGAAGGGGATGTGAAGTGAAGCGCCTGTTCCTCGCCGCGCTGCTTGCCGGTGCCTCCGCAATGCCTGCCGCCGCGCAGGACGTGACCATCACCAACGCGAAACTCGTGCTGGGCGACGGATCGGCCCCGATCGAGGGCGGCACCGTCGTCATCCGTGGCGGGCGCGTCGTCTCGGCCGGGCGCGGCGCTGCGGCGGCGGGTGGCACGACGATCGATGCCGGCGGGCGTTTCGTCACGCCCGGCATCGTCGCCGGCTTTACCCGGCTGGGCATCATCGAGGTCGACGGCGTGTCGGCCACCAACGATGCTGCCGCGCGTGACAGCGTGTTCAATGCCGGGCTCGACATCGCCTCGGCGGTCAATCCGCGCGCCACGCCGATCGCGATCAACCGCGCCGACGGCGTCACCCGCGCGATCGTCGCCCCGGACAATGGCGGATCGATCTTTGCCGGGCAGGGCGCGGTCATCGACCTTGGCAACGACATGGACGCGCTCACCCGCCCGCGCGCCTTCCAGTTCATGGAATGGGGCGAAAGCGGCGCGCGGGCGGCGGGTGGCAGCCGCCCGGCGGCGATGGCGATGTTCCGCAACGCGCTGTTCGAGGCGCAGGCCTATGCCCGCAACCCCGCCAGCTTCGCCGATCGCGGCCGGGAAGCGCTGCTCACCCGCACCGACGCCGACGCGTTGCAGCGCGTGTTGACGGGGCAGGTGCCGCTGCTGATCCATGTCGAACGGGCGTCCGACATCCTCGGCGTGCTGGCGTTGAAGCGGGAGTTCGCCGGCCTGAAACCCGTGCTGGTCGGCGCGAGCGAGGGGTGGACGGTGGCGCGGCAGATCGCGGCGGCGAACGTGCCGGTCCTGGCCAGCGCGCTGGCCGATCTGCCGGCCAGCTTCGAACAGCTCGCCGCCACCCAGTCGAACATCGGCCGGATGCGGGCCGCGGGGGTCGTCGTCGGGATCGGCACGATCGGCGACGACGAAGCGCGGCAGGCGCGGCTGGTGCGGCAATATGCCGGCAACCTCGTCGCGCTGTCGCGCATTCCGGGCGCGGCCGGGCTCGACTGGGGCGCCGCCTTTGCGGCGATCAGCTCGCTGCCCGCGCGCACGATCGGCATGGACGGCGAAATCGGCTCGCTCGGCCCCGGCCGGCGTGGCGACGTGGTGATCTGGGACGGCGATCCGCTGGAAATCGGCTCGATGCCGACCCGCCTGTTCATCGACGGAGTGGACCAACCGCTGACCAACCGCCAGACACGCCTGCGCGACCGCTACCTCGTCCCAACCGAACAGGCGCTGCCCAAGGCGTATCAGCACTGACTTATCCGTCGTGACGAGGAACCCGCAGGCGGTGTCGTTGTTTGTCCGCAACGGACATCGGCCGCGCCTGCGGCTTCATCGGGAGAGAGACGTGATGCGTGCGATGCTGGCGATGCTGGGTGGATCACTGCTGCTGTCGGCCTGCGGGCCGAGTGCGCAGCAGCAGGCGGAGGCCAATGCCGCGGCGGTCGCCAATGCGCAGGAGGCGCGGGAAACGGCCACCCGCGTCGATGCGCTCACCCCCGGGCAGCGCGACGGCGTGTTCATCCGCGCGATCCGCGATGCCGGGCTGCCCTGTCAGGGCGTGACCGGTTCCGAACGCGGCGAACAGCCCGGAAGCTGGGTCGCGACCTGTCAGGAAGGATCGCGCCACGTCATCACCTTCGGCGCGAACGGGATGGCGAACGTGACCAGCTTCAACCCGCTTCCCGCGCCGCAGCGGTAACGGACCCCGCCCCGCCGTGCCCCGGCCGACGCCGGGGCACGGCCGATCGATCCTATCGCGGTTCGAACACCGACCACCCGGTACGCTGGACCAGGCGTTCGAGCGCCAGCGTGCCGAGTTGCGAATTGCCCCGCTCGTTCAGCCCCGGCGACCATACCGCGACGGATGCCACGCCCGGCACGATTGCAAGGATGCCCCCGCCGACCCCGCTCTTGCCGGGCAGGCCGACGCGGAACGCGAACTCGCCCGACCCGTCATAATGGCCGCAGGTCAGCATCAGCGCGTTGATCCGCCGTGCGCGCTGTGCGGACACGATGCTGCGCCCGGTCGTCGGATTGATCCCGCCGGCGGCCAGATACCGCCCGGCCAGTGCCAGTTGCCGGCAACTCATCGCCAGCGCGCAACTGTGGAAATACACGCCCAGCGTGACATGCGGGTCATGGTGCAGGTTGCCGAACGCGCGCATGTAGCTGGCGAGCGCGAGGTTGCGGAACCCCGTATCCTGTTCCGCCTTCGCCACGGTTTCGTCGATGAAGATGCCGTCCTCCCCCGCCGCGGCGCGGACGAAGCGGAGCAATTCCCCCAGCGCCTCGCGCGGTTCGTGGCGGCCGAGCAGGATGTCGGCGACGACGATCGCCCCGGCATTGATGAACGGGTTGCGCGGAATGCCGTGCTCGCTCTCGAGCTGCACGATCGAATTGAACGCGCTGCCCGACGGTTCGCGCCCGACCCGCTTCCACAACTGATCCCCGACCGCGCCCAGCGCCAGCGTGAGCGCGAACACCTTCGACACCGACTGGATCGAGAAACTTTCCTCGGCATCGCCCGCCAGATGGCATGTCCCGTCCGCCTCGATCACCGCCATGCCGAAGCGCCTCGGGTCCACGGCGGCAAGCGGGGGGATATAGTCGGCGGGCTTTCCGCGATCGGGGGCATCGGCCATCTCGGCGGCGATATTGGCAACGATCGCGGACAGGTTCATGATGGCGGTGTAGCCGATCCGCGCGGCGTGCGAAAAGCGTTCGCGTCGTTCGGGCACATGGAGAGGCGGCCGATGTTCTCGCGTGCCGTGCCGAACCGGAAGTTCCGGGCAGGCGGGACGTGCAGGCGTCGGTCAGAGCGGCGGAGGTCGCCGGCTTGCCGGCACGGAGGTCACACCAACCCCTTCAACCGGTACAGGGCCTCCATCGCCTCGCGCGGGGACATGGCGTCGACGTCCAGCGCGCCCAGTGCCTCGCGCAGCCCGTCGACCGGGACTTCCTCGACCGGTGCCATCGCCGCGAACAGCGGCAGGTCGTCGAGGCCCGCCGCGATCCCGCCGGTTTTCGCCTTGCCCGCCTCCAGCTTCGCCAGCACGACCTTCGCCCGTTGCAGCGTCGCGGGTGGCAGGCCTGCCAGCCGCGCCACCGCGATGCCGTAGCTGCGATCCGCCGGCCCCTCGGCCAGTTCGTGCAGCAGCACCAGGTCGCCCTTCCACTCGCGTGCGCGGACATGGTGCAGCGACAATGCCTCGCACCGCTCGGCCAGCCGGGTCAGCTCGTGATAATGCGTCGCGAACAGGCAGCGGCAGCGATTGTCCTCATGGATCGCCTCGACCACCGCCCATGCGATGGCGAGGCCGTCATAGGTCGATGTGCCGCGGCCCACTTCGTCGAGGATGACGAACGATCGCGGCGTCGCCTGCGCGAGGATCGCCGCCGTTTCGACCATTTCGACCATGAAGGTCGACCGGCCCCGCGCCAGATTGTCGGATGCGCCGACCCGGCTGAACAACCGGTCGACCAGCCCGAGGGTCGCCGACGTCGCGGGCACGAAACTGCCCGCCTGCGCCAGCACCACGATCAGCGCATTCTGCCGCAGGAAGGTCGATTTGCCGCCCATGTTCGGGCCCGTAACCAGCCACAGCCGCGAATCTTCCGACAGGCGGCAGTCATTGGCGACGAACCGCCCGCCCGACTTCGCGACCGCGCTCTCGACCACCGGATGCCGCCCGCCGACGATGTCGAGACACGCATGGTCGACCAGTTCCGGTCGCGCCCAGCCGCCTTCCGCCGCGCGTTCGGCCAGCGCCGCGGTCACGTCGATCCGCGCCAGTGCGTCCGCCGTCGCCGCGATCGCCTCCCGGCTCGCCAGCGCACGTTCGGTAAACGCCTCCAGATGCGCCGCTTCCGCCGCCAGCGCGTGCGCTCCGGCCTGCGTCACCTTCAGCGCCGCCTCGTGCAGGTCGGGCGCGTTGAAGCGCACGACGCCGGCCAGCGTCTGGCGATGGGTGAAGCCGCTGTCCTGCGCCATCAGCTTGTCGGCGGCGCGCGACGGCACCTCGACATGATAGCCGAGCACGCCGTTATGCCGGATCTTCAGCGCCGCAATCCCGGTCCGCTCGCGATATTGCGCCTCCAGCGCGGCGATCGCCCGCCGCCCGCCCGCGCCGGTATCGCGCAGTGCGTCGAGCGCGGCATCGAACCCCTCTGCCACGAACCCGCCGGCATTGGCATCGATCGGCGGCATCGGCACCAGCCCGCGTGTCAGCAGGTCGATCAGCTCGCCATGCCCGCGCAGCCGCGGTGCCAGTTCCGCGACCAGGGGCGGCACGGCCGGCAACCGCTCCAGCCGCTGGCCCAGCGTCCACGCCGCGCCGAGGCCGTCGCGCAACTGCCCCAGATCGCGTGGGGATCCCCGGCCCGCCGCGATCCGTCCCAGCGCCCGCCCGATATCGGGCAGCGCGCGCAGGCTGTTGCGCAGCTCGTCGCGCAGGCCGGGATCGTCATGCGCCCAGCCGACCGCCGCCAGCCGCCCCTCGATCATCGCCCGGTCCATCAGCGGCGCGGCGATATCGCTCGCCAGCAACCGCGCGCCCGCGCCGGTCACGGTGCGGTCGACCTCCGCCAGCAGGCTGCCCGCGCGCATGCCGGCGGCGGTCCGCGTCAGTTCCAGGCTCTCGCGCGTCGCCGCGTCGATCGCCATGCACTGCCCGTCGGCCGCGCACACCGGCGGGCGCAGGAACGGAAGCTGCCCCCGCGCGGTATGGTCGAGATAGGCGATGAGGCCACCTGCCGCCGCCAGCGCCGCGCGCGAAAACTGCCCGAACCCGTCGAGCGTCGCGACGCCGTGCAGCGCCTTCAACCGCGCCTCGCCGGCCGCGCTGTCGAAATCCGCCCTGGCGCGCAGCGACGTCGCCGCTTCGGCAAAGGCGCTGGTTTCGGCCGCCACGACTTCGACCGCCTGCAACCGGGCCAGCGCGGCGGTCAGGCCGGCGGCATCGGTCTCGATCACCTCGAACCGTCCGGTCGATACGTCGGCGGCGGCGATCGCCACACCGCCTGCTGCCTCACCGATGCATGCGCACCAGTTGGCCGCCCGCGCATCCAGCAACGCTTCCTCGGTCAGCGTCCCCGCCGTCACCACCCGCACGATCGCCCGCGACACCAGCGCCTTGGACCCCCGGGCCTTTTTCGCTTCCTCCGGGCTTTCGACCTGTTCAGCGATCGCAACGCGGTGTCCCGCCTTGATAAGCCGCGCCAGATACCCCTCCGCGCTGTGTACCGGCACGCCGCACATCGGGATCTTTGCGCCCTCATGCTCGCCGCGCGCGGTCAGCGCGATGTCGAGGCAGGCCGCGGCGATCTTGGCATCGTCATGGAACAGTTCGAAAAAGTCGCCCATGCGATAGAAGAGCAGGCAGTCGTCGGCCTCCGCCTTCAACGCCAGATATTGCTGCATCATCGGGGTGGGGGCGGGGGAATCGTCCGCCCGAGCCTTGGTCGCCATCATCGGCCGATACCGCCCGCCGGCATCGCGACGCAAGCGTGTCAAAGCGTATCCGGTCCGGCCTACGCCCTTGCCCGATCCGCCTTCCCCTGCGTAAAGCCCAACCAAACGGGAGAAGCGCCAGTGTCCGAAACCACCGACCAGTTTTCCGAGCGCGAAGCGCTGCTGTTCCATTCGGAGGGACGTCCGGGCAAGATCGAGATCATCGCATCGAAACCGATGGCGACGCAGCGCGACCTAGCGCTCGCCTATTCGCCGGGCGTCGCGGTGCCGGTACGCGCCATCCACGAAGACCCCGCCACCGCCTATGACTATACCGCCAAGGGCAACCTCGTCGCGGTCATTTCCAACGGCACCGCGATCCTCGGGCTCGGCAATCTCGGCGCGCTGGCATCGAAGCCGGTGATGGAGGGCAAGGCGGTCCTGTTCAAACGCTTCGCCGACGTCGATTCGATCGATATCGAGCTGAAGACCGAGGATGTCGACCGCTTCATCGATGCGGTCGAACTGATGGAGCCAAGCTTCGGCGGCATCAACCTCGAAGACATCAAGTCGCCCGAATGCTTCATCATCGAGCAGACCCTGCGCGAGCGGATGAACATCCCGGTGTTCCATGACGATCAGCACGGCACCGCGATCATCTGCGCCGCCGGCCTCATCAACGCCTGCCTGCTGACCAGGCGCAAGCTGTCCGAGGTCAAGGTCGTGGTGAACGGCGCGGGCGCCGCCGCCATCGCCTGCACCGAATTGATGAAGGCGATGGGCGTCGCGCATGAGAACGTCATCATGTGCGACCGCACCGGCGTGATCTATCAGGGGCGCGACGATGTGAACCAGTGGCAGTCGGCCCATGCCGCCGCCACCGATCGCCGTACCCTGACCGACGCGCTGCATGGCGCCGACGTGTTCCTCGGCCTGTCGGCGGCGGGCGCGCTCAAGCCTGAAATGGTCAAGGACATGGCCCCGTCGCCGATCATCTTCGCGATGGCCAATCCCGAACCCGAAATCCGACCCGAACTGGCCAAGGCCGCGCGGCCCGACGCGATCGTCGCCACCGGCCGGTCGGACTATCCGAACCAGGTCAACAACGTCATCGGCTTCCCCTTCATCTTCCGCGGTGCGCTGGACGTGCGCGCGACCGGCATCAACGATGCGATGAAGATCGCCGCCGCCACCGCCATCGCCGAACTGGCGCGGCAGCGCGTGCCCGAGGAAGTGGCGCTGGCCTATGGCACGCAGCACAGCTTCGGTCCCGACTATATCATCCCCGCGCCGTTCGACCCGCGGCTGATGGAACTGGTGCCGAGCGCCGTGGCCAAGGCGGCGATGGATTCCGGCGTGGCGACGCGTCCGATCCTCGACATGGACGCCTATCGCCAGCAACTGCGCGCGCGGCTCAACCCGACCACCTCGGTCCTGACCATGGCCTATGAGGGGGCGCGCGCCCATCCCAAGCGCGTGCTGTTCGCCGAGGGCGAGGAGGAAGTCGTGCTGCGCGCGGCGATCGCGTTCAAGGAGGGCGGCTATGGCATCCCGGTGCTGGTCGGCCGCGACGACGTGCACGACCGCCTGCGCGCGCTGGGCGTCGCCAACCCCGACGATTACGAAGTCCACAACAGCCGCACCAGTGAGATGGTGCCGCAGATGGTCGACTTCCTCTACGAACGGCTGCAGCGGCGCGGGTATCTGAAGCGCGACGCCGAACGCCTCATCAACCAGGACCGCAACACCTTCGGCGCGGTGCTGCTCCAGCTTGGCGTCGCCGATGCGATGATTACCGGCATCACCCGCACCTATGCGCAGACCTTCCGCGACGTCCGCCGGGTGATCGATCCGGTCGACGGCAAGGTGCCGTTCGGCATCCACCTGCTGGTGGGGCAGAGCCATACCGTGTTCATGGCCGACACCACCATCAACGAACGGCCGAGCGCCGAGGAACTGGCCGACATCGCCGAACGCACCGCCGCCGTCGCGCGCCGCATGGGTCACGAACCGCGCGTCGCGTTCCTCAGCTACTCGACCTTCGGCAACCCGCCGGGCCAGTGGATCGACAATGTCCGCGACGGCGTGGCGGCGCTCGACCGGCGGCAGGTCGGCTTTGAATATGAAGGCGAAATGTCCCCTGACGTCGCGCTCAACCCGCGGCAGATGGCGAACTTCCCCTTTGCCCGCCTGTCGGGGCCGGCGAACGTGCTGGTGATGCCGGGGCTGCAATCGGCGAACATCTCGGCCAAGCTGCTGCGCGAACTGGGCGGCGACGACGTGATCGGCCCGATGCTGATCGGCATGGAAAAGCCGGTGCAGATCGCCCCGATGACCAGCACCGCGAACGAACTGGTGACGCTGGCGGTGCTGGCCGCCGGCGGCATGGTGGGGTGAGGGGGACGGGCGCTCGCCTGATCGCGAGCGCCTCTTCACCCTATCGTCCTTCCCGCGAAGGCGGGAATCCATAACCGCTGACGTTCGCGATGGAGTCGCTGTCGTTGCGTCTATGGATTCCCGCCTTCGCGGGAAGGACGAAATCGGCCCTCAGAACTCCTTTATCAACCGCACCCCGCCGACCGGCCGGGCCGGCTCCCCCCGCTGGCGGTCCACCCCTGCGCCGAGCTGCACGTTGACCTTGTCCGCCAGCGGCGCGTGGAATTGCGGGATCAGTGCGACCCCGCCGTCGCGATGCGACTTGTAGTTGATCTCCAGACCGGCGACCCGGTCGCGACCCAGGTCGTAGAAGGTCGAATGGTTGACCAGCAGCCCGGCATCGCTTTCCGACTGGCCCAGCCGGACGTCGCCGACCCCGACCATCGTCATGGTGCTCAGCCGCTCGTTGTGCCGACGCCCGAGCATATAGAGCAGTGCCTGCGACGTCCGTCCGCTTTCGCGTTCGTATATGCCGAGGAACTGGACGCCGTGGACGATCCGCCCCCGGTCCATCGTGCCGAACGTGGCCTGCGCGCCCATCTTCCATTCCGCCAGCCGCGTCCCCTCGAACGGCAGTTCGAACTCCAGCGCGAAGCCGTCGGCGACGGCATATTCGATCTCCGGCGCCCATTCGAGCGCGCGCTCCTGCCCCGACAGCGGCGACAGCGCGAGGACGTTGGTTTCCAGTTCCCCCCGGCGCGCGCCCATCGGGCGGACCATGTCGAACACCATCGGCTCGGGGATATGCGGATAGCGATCGGCTTCGCGCGCGGCGGCGGGCATGGCGCCGATGATCGTCAGCGCAAGCGCGGCAGGACGGGCAATGGACATCGCGGCAGACGGACCCTCTTGGTGCACGGGCGTTGTACGGTCGACGGCCGCGGGGTCAAACCGTCCGGGCGGCGCGGCGCATGCGGCAGCATTTTGACCGCCATCGTTGACGCGGGTGCAACAAAGATGGCGAGGATGTGATCCTTGCCGCCTATCCGTCGATCGACCCGCCCATCGATGCGTTCACCAGCCCGCCATCGACCGTCAGCGTCTCGCCCACCACATAATCTCCCCCGCGCGCCGCAAGGTAGATCGCTGCCGCCGCCATATCCTCGGCCACGCCGATCCGCCCCGCCGGGATGCGCCTCGCCACGCCGTCGCCATGGTCGCGCGCCGCCTTGTTCATGTCGCTGGCAAAGGCGCCCGGCGCGATCGACGTGACGTGGATCGCATCCGTCACCAGCCGCGCCGCCATCCGCCGCGTCAGGTGGATCAGCGCCGCCTTCGACGCCTGGTAGCTGTACGTTTCCCACGGATTGACCCGCTGCCCGTCGATCGAGGTGATGTTGATGACCTTGGCCGGTCGCGCCCGCGATGCCGCCGCCTTCAGCATCGGGTGCAGCGCCTGCGTCAGGAAGAAGGGCGACTTGACGTTCAGGTCCATGACCTTGTCCCACCCCGCCTCGGGAAAGGTTTCGAACGCCTCGCCCCATGCCGCGCCGGCATTGTTGACGAGGATGTCGAGCCGGTCGGTCTGCGCCCCCAGCCGGTCGGCCAGCGCGCGGCACCCCTCGATGCTCGACACGTCCTGCGGCAGCGCGACCGCGCCGATCTCCTCGGCGGTGGCGATGCACTGGTCGGCCTTTCGCGCGGAGAGGAACACCTTCGCCCCCTGCGCCACGAACCCGGCGGCAATCATCCGTCCGATCCCGCGCGATCCCCCGGTAATCAGCGCGACGCGCCCGTCGAGGCGGAACAGGCTATTGGCGTCCATGGCATCGTCTCCTGCAAACCCGATCTTCGAACCGGGGTGATTGCGGGATGGATAGCCGATACCGGAACAACAGAAAAGGGCGCGCCGCCCGATCGGCGGCGCGCCCCTCGCTGTACGGGGTCGCGATCAGATCCGCCCCAGTCGGTGATACAGATGGGCGAACTTGCTCGACTGTGGCTGGTCGGCGATCGTCTGGATATGCGTCGCCAGCGCTTCCTTGATGAGCTTGAAGTCTTCGGTCGAGAAGACGGCGCGGCTGCGGGTCGGTTCGGGCATCATCATTCTCCTTTCTTGGATGGTCAGGCGGCCTTGTCGAACTGGGCCGTTTCGGTCGATTCGCCGAGCGCCGTCGTCGAGCTGCTGCCCCCGGCCAGCGTGGTGGCGACCAGGTCGAAATAGCCGGTGCCGACCTCGCGCTGGTGCCGCGTCGCGGTATAGCCGTTCGCTTCGGCCGCGAATTCCGCCTGCTGCAGCTCGCTGTACGCCGCCATCCCCCGGTCGCGATAGCCGCGCGCCAGCTCGAACATGCCGTAATTGAGCTGGTGGAACCCGGCCAGCGTCACGAACTGGAACTTGTACCCCATCGCCCCGATCTCGCGCTGGAAGCGGGCGATATCGTCCTTGTCGAGATTCTTTTCCCAGTTGAACGACGGCGAGCAGTTATAGGCGAGCAGCTTGTCGGGGTACTTCGCCTTGATCGCCTCGGCAAAGCGCCGCGCGTCGTCGAGGTTCGGCTTGCTCGTCTCCCACCACAGCAGGTCGGCATGTTCGGCGAACGACAGCCCGCGTGCGATGCAGTGATCGACACCGGTCCCGTCCTTCAGCCGGAAGAACCCCTCGGGCGTCCGCTCCCCGGTCAGGAACGGATGGTCGCGCTCGTCGATATCCGACGTGATGAGCCTTGCGCTCTCGGCATCGGTGCGCGCGCAGATGATCGTCGGCACGCCCGCCACATCCGCTGCCAGGCGTGCCGCGTCGAGGTTGCGGACATGCGCCTGGGTCGGGATCAGCACCTTGCCGCCCAGATGCCCGCACTTCTTTTCCGATGCGAGCTGGTCCTCGTAATGCACGCCCGCGACCCCTGCCGCGATATAGGCCTTCATGATCTCGAAACAGTTGAGCGGCCCGCCAAAGCCGGCCTCGGCATCGGCGACGATCGGTGCATACCAGTCGCGCGTCGCGCCGCCTTCCATATGCTCGATCTGGTCGGCACGGGCGAGCGTGGCGTTGATCCGCTTCGCCAGTTCCGGCCCGGCGTTCGACGGATAGAGCGACTGGTCGGGATACATCTGCCCGGCGGTGTTGGCATCGGCCGCGACCTGCCAGCCCGACAGGTAGATCGCCTTCAACCCGGCGCGCACCATCTGCATCGCCTGATTGCCCGACAGCGCGCCCAGGGCATGGACATAATCCTCGCTGTGCAGCAGCTCCCACAGCCGGTTGGCGCCGCGCCGTGCCAGCGTATGTTCGACCGCGACCGATCCGCGCAGTCGGGCGACGTCGGCGGCGGTGTACGGGCGGGTGATCCCGTCGAAGCGGCCGGGCGGGGCGGGGACCAGATCGGTGATGTCCATTGTCCTATCCTTTACAGTATCGGTTGTCGTTGACACCGCTATGCCGCGAAAAATTGTCCGCCGTCAGATCCGATCTGCGAGAATTGCGGTTGCAATGTCGGGTTCGGCAGTGTTGATGTTGTCATATTGTAAATTCATGACAGAGGCGGTCGATGGAAACGAAGCTGTTCGCCGGCCATGCCGTCCGCCGCCTGCGCCGCGGGCAGGCGCTGACCCAGGCGGCGATGGCTGACCTGCTCGGCGTGTCGCCCAGCTATCTGAACCTCATCGAACGCAACCAGCGCCCGTTGACCGCGACGCTGCTGGTGGCGCTGGCCGAACGCTTCGGCTTCGATGCGCGGACGCTGGCGGCAAGCGAGCCGGCGGGCGGGGCCGATGCGCTGCGGCGGCGGCTGGCCGACCCGATGTTCGCCGATCTGGCGCTCGATCGCGGCGATATCGCCGAATGGCTCGCCAGCGCGCCGGGCGGTGCCGAAGCCTTTGCCCGCGCCTTCGACCGCCTCGGCAGCGGGGCGGGGGAGCCGGTCGCCGCCGATCCGGCGCTCGATGCCCGCGCCGCCATCGAACGCTGGCGCAACCATTTCCCCGACCTCGATGCCCAGGCCGAGGCGCTGGCCGACGACCTGCGCCACAGCGGCGGCGACGCGGCGGCGGCGATGGCCGACCGGCTGCGCGTCCGCCACCATCTGTCGGTCCGCCTCCTGCCGGTCGAGGCGATGCCCGACCGCCTGCACCGCACCGATCTCCACGCCCGCCAACTGCAACTTTCCGAACGGCTCGACCCCGCCTCGCGCAGCTTCGCGCTGGCCCGCGCGCTGGGCCATGCCGAGGCCCGTACCGAGGTGGATGCGGTCGTGCGCGGCGCCGCCCTGGCCGATCGCACCGCCGAACTGTGGCTGCGTCGCCATCTCCACGGCTATTTCGCGGCGGCGGTGATGATGCCCTATGCCCGGTTCCTGCGCGCGTGCGAGGCGACCGGCTACGACATCGCGCTGCTCGGTCGCCGGTTTGGCGCCGGCTTCGAACATGTCGCCCACCGCCTGACCACGCTGCACCGCGTCGGCGCGCGCGGGGCATCCTTCTGCCTGCTGCGGCTCGACCGTGCCGGCCAGATATCGAAGCGCTTCGCCGGCGCCAGCCAGTCGCCGCTGGTCGAGGGTTCGCCCTGTCCGCTGCTCGGCGCGTTCGACGCCTTCGCCCGCAGCGGCGAGACGATCGTGCAACTGGTCGAGCCGGAGGACGGCGGCAGGTGGCTGACGCTCGCCCGCACCGTCACCCCGCCCGGCGCGCTGGCCGGGGAGGTCCGCGCACGCTTCGTCGTCATGCTCGGCATCGCCGCCGAACAGGCCGGCGGCCTCGCCATGGCGCGCGGGCTCGACCTGTCGGCGCGCGGCGTGCCGGTCGGGGCGGGGTGCCGTGCCTGCACCCGCAGCGACTGTCCGCAGCGTTCCGCCCCGCCGGCCGGTCGCGCCATGCGCATCGACGACCGCGAGGGCGGGCTGACGCCGTTCGCCTTTGCCGGGGACTGACGCGGGCGCTATGCTGCGTTACGTCTCCCTTAACCCTGTCGTGGCACGAAGCGGACATGCGAGTCCTCCATATCCTCGACCATGGCCTGCCGCTGCATAGCGGGTACACGTTCCGCACGCGGGCGATCCTGACGGCGCAGATGGCGCGCGGGTGGCACGTCGCGGCAGTCACCGGCGCGCGGCAGGGGGCGACGGCACTGCCGCGCGAGACGGTCGACGGCATCGATTTCCACCGCACCACGCCGCCCCGCGCCCTGCCGGCGCCCTTTGGCGAACTGGCGGAAATCCGCGCCTTTGCCGCGTCGATCGACCGCGTGGTCGATGCGTTCCGGCCCGACATCCTCCATGCGCATTCGCCGGTGCTCGATGCGCTGGCGGCGTTGAGGGTCGCGAAGCGGCGCGACCTGCCGCTGGTGTACGAGATCCGCGCCTTCTGGGAGGATGCGGCGGTCGGCAACGGCACGGGCACCGAAGGGTCGCTGCGCTACCGCGCGACTCGCGCGCTGGAAAGCTGGGCGGTGCGCCGCGCCGATGGCGTCGCGGTGATCTGCGACGGCCTGCGCCGCGATCTGGTCGCGCGCGGGATCGATGCGGACAAGATCATGGTGTCGCCCAACGGCGTCGACCTGACGCTGTTCGGCGATCCGCCCCCGCCCGACGCCGCGCTGGCCGACGAACTCGGCCTGACCGGCAAGGAGGTGCTCGGCTATCTCGGCAGCTTCTATGATTATGAAGGGCTCGACACGCTGATCGCGGCGATGCCGGCGCTGGTCGCGGCGCGGCCGAACGTGCGGCTGCTGATGGTCGGCGGCGGCCCGATGGAGGCGGCGCTGCGGGCGCAGGCGGCGGCATCGAGCGTCGCGCACGCCATCCATTTCATCGGCCGCGTGCCGCATCGCGAAGTCGAACGCTATTACGGGCTGGTCGACCTGCTGGTCTATCCGCGCAAGGCGATGCGTCTGACCGACCTTGTGACGCCGTTGAAGCCGCTGGAGGCGATGGCCCAGCGCCGACTGGTCGCCGCATCCGACGTTGGCGGCCACCGTGAACTGATCCGTGACGGTGATACCGGTACGCTGTTCCCGCCCGACGATCCCGCCGCGCTCGCCGCCCGCGTCGCCGCGCTGCTCGCCGATCGATCCGGCTGGGACGCGATGCGCGACCGTGGCCGTGCCTTTGTCGAGGCGGAGCGCAACTGGGCGTCGAACGTCGCGCGCTATCAGCCGCTCTACCAGCGCCTGATCGGCCGGGGGACGGCCGGCGTCCCCGCGACCGACCGCGCGATGGTGGACGCATGAACCGCGCCCTGCCGCCCGTCATCGCCGGCGCCGCGGGCGCGGCCGTGGCGATCGCCGTCGCGCTCGTGCCCGCATGGCGGATCGAAACCGTCGTGTCGGAAAGCGGACTGCCGGCATTGCTGCCGATCGCCGCGCCGCCGCTCGGCTGGACCGCGCGTGCCGGGCTGATGCTGCTGGCCGGGCTGCTGGTGGCGGTGCCGTTGTGGATCGCGCTGACGCTGCTCGGTGCTCCGCGACCGACCGCGCTGACCCATGTGGAGGACGCCGCGGACGACCTGCCGCCCAGCGTCCGTCGCGCCGATGCCCATCCCGACGCCCCGCCGCGTCCGCCGGTACGCGCCGGGCGCGATCTGGGTACGCCGTTCCTCGACCCCCTCGAACCGGCCGGGGCGGAAATCGCGCTGCCGCGCGACCTCGACACGCCGATGGCGATGTTCGATCCCCATGCGCTGCCAGCGGTTCCCGCCGCCCCGCCGCCGACCGTCCGCCCGCTGTTCCGCCCGACCGAACCGGAGCGGGCCATGGTGGAGCCTGCGCCGATCGTCGAACCCGAACCCGTCCGCGATCCGGCGCCGGTCGAACCCGTCCCGCCGCCTGTCGCCGCCGCCGCCCCGGCGCCCAGCATTGCGGTGCTGCTCGACCGGCTCGACCGGGGGCTGCAGCGACGGCGGCGCGATGCGGCGCCGCCCCCGACCGAACCGTCGCCCGGCCTCGCCTCCGCGCTTGGCGCGCTGCGCCGCATGGCGGGCGGGGAATAGCCGCGGATCAACGCTCCTCGACCGTCAGGATCTCGAGGTCGAACGCGATGCCGTCCGGCGCAACCGTTCGCGCCACGACCTGAAGATCGGCGACCAGATGCCCGCGCAGCGGCAGGTCGGCCTCGGGCAGCGCCGCGATCCAGTGCTCGAACGCCGCGCCATCGCCCGTCACGCGCAACCGGTGCCGCGCCCCGTTGAACGTCGCGCTGGCCCACGGCGTCGGGTCCGATGCGGCGAGGGCGACCGTCACCCCCGCCGCCTCGGCAGCGATCCGCAGCCGCCGCTCGACGAGCGTCGCCGCATCCGGCCCCCGGCTCATTCCGCGCGCTCCTGCCGGTCGATATAGGCCTCGATCCGCGCGATCAGCGGCGGGCGCGGCTGGCGTCCGTTGCGCAGGTCGCCGACCAGCCGCGGATCGCCCGCCGCCCGTCGCCCGAACAGCGTCTCGGGCGTGCCGGTCTCCTGCAGATGCCGGCTGATCCGCTGCAATATCGTATGCATCCATCACCTCCCACGCGCTCCCTCGACTCGCTTGATGTTCATGAAATGTTCTTTCAAATCCAACTTGTCTAGGAAAAATCCTATGACTAGGATGCGGGCATGGAACCGGTCGATATCCGCGCCGCGCTTGCCCGCATTGCCGGGGAACGCGGCGTCAGCCTTGCCGAACTGTCGCGCATCCTCGGGCGCAACCCGGCCTATGTGCAGCAATATATCGACCGGGGATCGCCGCGCCGGCTGTCGGAACCGGACCGGGCGACGCTTGCCCGCTATCTGGGGGTTCCGGAATCGGTGCTGGGCGGCCCGCCCGAACGCGCATGGGTCGCGGTTCCCCGGATCGATGCCGCGGCGTCGGCCGGGCCGGGGGGGCTGGTCGAGCGGGATCTGCACGACGGCGCGATGCAGGTCGATCCGGCACTGCTGCGCCAGCTCCGCGTGCGGCCCGCCGACGCCTCGATGATCGCGGTGGCGGGGGACTCGATGTTGCCGACGCTGGCCGATGGCGACGCGATCCTCGTCGATCGCGGCGACCGGCGCGGCGTGTCGGGCGCGATCCATGTCGTGCGCCATGACGGGGTACTGCTGGTCAAGCGGCTGGTGCGCGGCGCCGGCGGCGTCGAACTGTTCAGCGACAATCCCGCCTATCCGCCGATCGTGCCGGACGGCGCGCCCGATATCGTCGGCCGGGTCGTGTGGCTCGCCCGCGCGCTATAGCATGCGCCGCGTGACGCGGTCGCCGTTCAGCGGCGATCCCGGCGCCAGATGACGATCGCGACGACGACGCCGATGGCCAGGCCGACGAAGAATCCGGCGGTCGCCTCGCCGAACGCCGCGCCGCCGATCGCGCCGGCCATCACGCCCAGCGCGATCGGCATTCCGCCGGCCTTCGGACTATGGGGAGGGGTGCTCATCGCCGTCGCTGTGCCACACTCGGGCGCACCGCGCCACCGCGTCGCGTCCGTCCCGCATCGGGACGGTTCGTGTCCCGCTGCGGGATGGCGCAGCGCGCGTTAACGATCGAACGGCGCAGGACGCGCTGCCCGGGCGGGTTCCGGCACGGTCCATGAAACGAAGGGCCACGATGCGCGACACCTCCATACCCTATATCGCCGACCGTTCGGACCTGATCGTGGTCCACGACCTGATGCGCGGGTTCGGACCCGCCGCCGCCGACGAAGCGACCGCCCGCGCGCATCGGGCGCGCGACCGCGACAATGTCGTGCAGTTCTGCCGCTGGCGTCAGCTCGCCCGGCTGGTCACGCTGCTGGAGCATCCCGGCGCCTGGGGTACGATTCACTGACGGTCCACGCGGGTTTGCGCTTGGCGGCGGCGGGGCTGCCGGGCTAGGACAATCGAATGTCGAGCTGCCGGCTTGCCGTGCTGTTGAGCGCCGGATGGCTCGCTGTTGCGGGTCCGACGGCGTTCGCGCAAAGCACGCCGGCCGCGCAGGACGCGCCGCTCGACCCGAATGCGCCGATGACCGACCTGCCCGATATCGGCGTGGCATGGCCCGACCTGTCGGCCGCTCCCGCCGATCCCGCCGCGACGACCGGGCCGCAACGCGCGGGCGGCGAGTTCCGCTACAATTACCGCATCACCGGCATCGACACGATCAACACCGACCTTTTCCGCCAGCGGTTCAACGAGTTGTCGACACTGCGCGCCAGTGAAGGCGAACCGGCCAACGCCGCGCAGATCGACCGCCGCGCGCGCGAGGATGCGCGGATGCTCGACGATCTGCTGCGCAACGAAGGGTATTTCGACGCACGCATCGCGACCAGCGTCCGCCCCGAAGGCGACAGGCTGATCGTGTATCTGGAGGTCGAGCCGGGCCAGCTCTACCGTTTCGCACAGGTCCGCACCCCCGGCATCGCCGCTGCGGGCGCAAAGGCCGACGAACTGCGCGACGCCTTCGCGCTGAAGCCCGAGGCGCCGGTACAGGGCGACACCGTCGTCGCCGCACAGGACAGGCTGGCATCGACCATCGGCCGCGAAGGCTTTCCGTTCGCCAGGGTCGGCGAGCCGCAGATCACCGTCGACCACGCCACCCGCACCGCGACCATCGACGTCGACGTGACGCCCGGCGGCGAGCGGCGCTTCGGGCGGATCGTCGCCCGGCCCAACCGCGTCTTCGACGGCGATCATGCACAGGACATCGCCCGGTTCAGTCCCGGCGAGACCTACGATTCGGCCATGGTCGACGATCTGCGCCGCGCGATCATCCAGACCAGCCTGGTGTCGCAGGTGCGGTTGATCCCGGTTGAGGGGCAGGCGCCGGGCACGGTCGATCTCGACCTCGCGATGGAACCGGCGCCGCCGCACACGATCGCGGGCGAAATCGGCTATGGCACCGGCGAAGGCGCGCGGGTGGAGGCGAGCTGGACCCACCGCAACCTGTTCCCGCCCGAAGGCGCGCTGACGTTGCGCGGCGTGCTCGGCACGCTGGAACAGGTCGCCGCCGTCACCTTTCGCCGCAACAATTTCCACGGGCGCGACCGGGTGCTGACCGCGCAGGTCGCCGCCACCCACCTTGTCCGCAATGCGTTCGAGGCGGATACCGTGTCGCTGTCCGCCGGGCTTGAGCGACAGACCAACATCTTCTTTCAAAAGACATGGACCTGGGCGCTGGGGGGTGAACTGGTCGCGACCGACGAACGCGACGTGATCGTCGCCACCGGCGAACCGCGCCGCCGCACCTATTTCATCGGCGCGCTGCCCAGCAGCCTCAACTATGACGGCTCCGACGACCTGCTCAACCCGACCACGGGGTTCCGGCTGGGCGGGCGGGTCAGTCCCGAAATCTCGCTGCAGGGGGATGTGTTCGGCTATACCCGTGCGCAGATCGATGCCAGCGTCTATCGCCCGGTCAACGCCCGCGTCGTGCTGGCGGCGCGCACCCGGATCGGCTCGATCCTCGGCGCGCCGCGCGATGCGGTCGCGCCGTCGCGGCGCTTCTATGCCGGTGGCGGTGCGTCGGTGCGCGGCTACGGGTTTCAGGATATCGGCCCGCGCGATCCGAACAACGATCCGATCGGCGGCCGCAGCCTCGCCGAATTCTCGCTCGAGGCGCGGGTAAAGGCGTTCGGCAATTTCGGCGTGGTGCCGTTCCTCGACGCCGGCAACATCTATACCTCGACGCTGCCGCGCTTCTCGGGGATGCGGTACGGCGCGGGTATCGGCGTGCGATACTACAGCAATTTCGGTCCGATCCGCGTCGATGTCGGCACGCCGATCAATCCGCAGCGCGGCGACCCGCGCGTCGCGGTCTATGTCTCGCTGGGACAGGCCTTTTGACCGATACCGCGCCGGAACCCTCCGCTGCTGCCCCCGGGCGGCGGGTCGGCTGGGGGCGCCGCGCGGCACAGTTCCTGCTGGCGGTCGTCGTCCTGATCGCCGGGTTGCTGGTGGTGATCGATACCGGCCCCGGCCACCGGCTGATCGCCAACCGCATCGCGACGATGAAGCCCGCCAACGGCATGCGCTATCGCATCGGGCGGATCGACGGGTCGATCTATCGCCGCGCCCGCCTGATCGACGTCCGCATCTATGATCCCAAGGGGCTGGTGCTGCGCGCGCCGCTGGCCGAGCTCGACTGGCGCCCATGGGAGTTCCTGTCGAACCGGCTGTCGATCGACAGCCTGACGATCCCGCGTGCGATCCTGGCCAAACTGCCGCAACCGACCCCGACCGGGCGCAAGGGGCCGATCCTGCCCGGCTTCGATATCCGGATCGGCCGGTTGAGCGTCGAACGCCTCGAACTGGGGAAGGGCGTGACCGGCACCGCCCGTACCGGCCGTCTGGCGGGACAGGCCGATATCCGTTCCGGCCGCGCGCTGGTCGACCTGGCGCTCGACGTGGCGAACAGCGACCGGTTGCGCCTGCGCCTCGATGCCGAGCCCGATCGCGACCGGTTCGATATCGATCTGCGCGCGCGCAGCGTCGCCGACGGGCTGCTCGCCACCGCCGGCGGCATCCGCCGGCCGCTGGCGGTCGAGGTGTCGGGCGACGGGCGCTGGTCGGCATGGGACGGGCGGGCGGTCGCCGATGCCGGGGGCACGCGCATCGTCGACCTGACGCTCGGCGCGCGCGCGGGGCGCTATACGCTGGGCGGGCTGCTGCGCCCGTCGTCGCTGCTGCAGGGCAAGCTGCAGCGGTTGACCGCGCCGGTCGTCCGCCTGACCGGCAGCGCGACCTTCGCCGACCGTCGGATCGACGGCGTACTGGCGCTGCGCAGCGCGGCGCTGGCCGTCGAGGCGGATGGCATCGTCGACCTCGGCACCGGTGGCTTTCGCGACCTGCGGCTGCGCGCCCGGCTGCTGCGCCCGGCGGCGCTGTTCCCCAACATGACCGGGCGCGACATCGAACTGCGCGCGATTCTCGACGGGGAATTTTCGACCGCGCGCTTCGACTATCGCCTGCGCGCGTCGCGGTTGGCGTTCGACCAGACCGGGTTCGAAGGCGTGGTCGCCGCAGGGCAGGGTCGTCTGTCGAAGGCGCCGGTGATCGTGCCGATCCGCTTTGCCGCCGCGCGGGTGACGGGCGTCGGCGACGTGGCGGGTGGTATATTGCGCAACCTGTCGGTGACGGGCAGGCTGGCGGTCGATGCGCGGACGCTGGTCGGCAACGACCTGGTCGTGCGGTCGGACAGGCTGAACGGGCGGATCATGCTGACGCTCGACCTCGCCACCGGCCGGTACGAGGTCGGGATCAGCGGCGCGCTGCAACGCTATCTGATCCCCGGTCTCGGGCTGGTCGATGTCCAGACCCGGCTGACCGCGGTGCCGATCCCCGGCGGCGGCACCCGGATCGTCGGGCGCGGCATGGCGCAGGTCCGGCGGCTCGACAACGGCTTCTTCCGGTCGCTGGCCCAGGGGCTGCCGCGGATCGAAACCGGGCTGGAACGGGGGCGGGACGGCATCCTGTATCTGCGCGGGCTCCGGCTGACCTCGCCGGGGCTGACGCTCACCGGCAACGGCTATCGCCGCCGCGACGGCACGTTTCATTTCGAAGGGAGCGGGCGGCAGGCGGCCTATGGCCCGGTGCGGCTCGTCCTCGACGGTAACATTTCCCGGCCGACACTCGACCTGCGCTTCGCGTCGCCCAACGCCACGCTGGGCCTGTCCGACGTCACCGCCCGTCTCGATCCGACGGCGGAGGGCTTCGCCTATCGTGCCACGGGGGGCTCGCGACTGGGACCGTTCACCGCCAATGGCCGCATCCTGTTGCCCAGCGGCGGCACGGCGCGCATCGCGGTCGACGAGCTGGAGGTCAGCGGCACGCGCGCGACCGGTGAGATCGATATCGTCGAGGACGGTTTTCTCGGGCGGCTGAACGTGGATGGCGGCGGTATCGCGGGAACGATCGGCTTCCGGCCGCAGGGCGGCGACCAGCGCATCGACATCGCCCTTGATGCCACGCGGGCGCGCCTCGGTGTCGCCGGATCGGTGCGCCGCGCCCGGCTGGAGGCGGCGATCGTGCTGGCGCAGGGCGGCACGACGCTCGACGCGACCGCCACCGCGCAGGGATTCCGTCGCGGCAAGCTGTCGATCGCGCGGCTGGCCGGCAGTGCCCGGCTGGTCGATGGCGTGGGCGAGGTCCGCGCGGCGATCGCCGGATCGCGCGGACGCGCCTTTTCGATCCAGAGCGTGACGCAGGTGTCGGCCGACGCCTATCGCGTCACGGCGGAGGGGACGCTCGACCGCCGGCCCTTGAAGCTCGAAACCCCGGCGGTGCTGCGGCGCGAGGGGGCGGGCTGGCGGCTCGATCCGACGCGGTTCAGCTTTGCCGGCGGCACCGCGACCGTCGCCGGCGCCCTGACCGACGATACCACCGAACTGACGCTCGATGTCGCGCGCATGCCGCTGGCGGTGCTCGACATCGGCTATCCGGGGCTGGGGCTGGGCGGCACCGCGTCCGGCCGGATCGCCTATGCGACGCGCGGGGGTACGCCCGACGGCCGGGTCGACCTGACCGTGCGGGGCCTCAGCCGCTCGGGGCTGGTGCTGTCGTCGACGCCGATCGACGTCGGCGTGGCGGCGGTGCTCGACGCGAACCGTGCCGGGGTCCGCGCGGTGATGGCCAGCGGCGGCAGGACGATCGGTCGCGCACAGGCCCGCCTCGCGCCGCTGGGGCAGGGGGATCTGCCCACCCGTCTCGCGGGCGCGCCGCTGTTCGCCCAGCTCCGCTATGGCGGTCCCGCCGACACGCTGTGGCGCCTGACCGGCATCGAACTGTTCGACCTGTCCGGCCCGGTATCGGTCGGTGCGGATGTGACCGGGCGCCTTGCCGACCCCCGCATCCGCGGCGTGGTCCGCTCCAGCGGCGGCCGACTCGAAAGCGCGATCACCGGCACCGTGCTGACCGGGGTCGAGGCGCAGGGCCGCTTCGACGGATCGCGTCTCGTGATCGATCGCTTCGCGGCACAGGACGGCCGGCAGGGTCGCGTCAGCGGTACCGGCGCGTTCGAATTTGCCGCGGTGCGCGGTTTCGGCATCGACCTGTCGCTGAATGCGGAGCGCGCCCGCCTCATCAACACCGACTCGATCGGCGCCACCGTCACCGGCCCGATCCGCGTGCGCAGCGACGGCGCGGGCGGCACCATTTCCGGCGAAGTGCGCATGGACGGCAGCCGCTACCGCCTCGGCCGCGCCACCGCCACCGCGCCGCTGCCGCGCCTCACGATCCGCGAGATCAACCTCCCCGATGGCGAGGAAGAGGTCGGCGCATCGGTCGTGCCGTGGAAGCTCGACCTGAAGGCGCGCGCGCCGGGTGGCCTGATCGTCACCGGTCTGGGCCTGTCGAGCGAATGGTCCGCCGACCTCGCCATCACCGGCGAGCCGACCAATCCGATCATCAACGGCCGCGCCGACCTTGTCCGCGGCAATTACGAGTTCGCCGGTCGCGAATTCCAGCTCGATCGCGGCGCGTTGCGCTTCAACGGCGAAAGCCCGGCCGACCCGGCGCTCGACATCGTCGCCAATGCCGATACGCAGGGGCTGAACGCCACGATCCGGGTGGCCGGTACCGCGACCCGGCCGGAAATCGGTTTCCAGAGCGTGCCGGCGCTGCCCGAGGACGAACTGCTTTCGCGGCTGCTGTTCGGTACGTCGATCACCAACCTGTCCGCGCCGGAGGCACTGCAACTCGCCGCTGCCGTCGCCGCGCTCCAGAATGGCGAGGGCGGGCTGAACCCGATCAACGCCGTCCGCCGCGCGGCGGGGCTCGACCGGCTGCGCATCCTGCCCGCCGATCCGCAGACGGGGCAGGGCACCTCGGTCGCCGCCGGCAAATATCTGACGCAGCGCTTCTATGCCGAGATCGTGACCGACGGGCAGGGCTATTCGGCGACGCGGATCGAATTCCAGGTCACGCGCTGGCTGTCGCTGCTGGCGTCGATCTCGACAATCGGCCGTCAAAGCACCAACGTCCGCATCTCACGCGATTACTGACGCCGCCCTGCTACTGGAGACGCCGATGCCCGCTGCCGCCCCCGCAACCGATGGACGCCTTGCCCGCATCGCGCTGCGTTTCACCGACTGGGCCGAGCGGTGGTTTCCCGACGCATTCGTGTTCGTGGCGCTGGCGGTGGTGGTCGTCGCCGTCGCGGTCCTTGCCAATGGCGCGCCGGTCGCGTCGGTGACGAAAAGCTTCGGCGACGGCTTCTGGACGCTGATCCCGTTCACCATGCAGATGGCGTTCGTCACCATCGGCGGCTATGTCGTCGCGACCTCGGCACCGATGCAGCGCTTCATCGACCGGCTGGCGTTGATCCCCGGCAGCGGGCGGGGCGCAATCGGGCTGATCGCGGTGGCGACGATGCTGTCCTCGCTGCTGAGCTGGGGATTGAGCCTGATCTTCGGGGGGCTGCTCGCCCGTGCGCTGGCACGGCGGGCCGAGTTGCGCATGGATTACCGTGCGGGCGGGGCCGCCGCCTATCTCGGGCTTGGCGCGACCTGGGCGATGGGGCTGTCCTCCTCCTCGGCACAGCTACAGGCGAACCCGGCCAGCCTGCCGCCCGGCCTGTTGTCGATCACCGGCGTCATTCCGTTCAGCCAGACGATCTTCCTGTGGCAGTCGATGCTGATCGCGGCGGTCCTGGTCGTCGTGTCGACCGTGATCGCCGTCGCGTCCGCCCCGGGCCGCGACACGGCGGTGACGGCGCAGGACATGGGGATCGACCCCGCGCGCGAGGACGACGCGCTGCCGCCCCGGACCCAGCCGGGCGAATGGCTGGAACATGCCCCGCTGCTGACCGTGCTGATCGGGCTGCTGGCGGCGGGATGGCTGGTGCAGGAGTTCGCCCGACAATCGTGGATGATCGCCATCTCCAACCTCAACACCTATAATTTCCTGTTCCTGATGGCCGGACTGGTGCTGCACTGGCGGCCCCGGCGCTTCCTGAACGCGCTTGCCCGGTCGGTGCCGGCGACGGCGGGCATCCTGATCCAGTATCCCTTCTATGCCGCGATCGCCGCGATGATGACCACCGCGAGGAGCGCCGACGGATCGACCCTGTCGGATGTCATCGCCCACGCCTTCGTATCGCTGAACACGACCGAAACCTTTCCGATCACCATGGGCGTCTATTCGGCGATCCTCGGCTTCTTCATTCCCTCGGGCGGCGGCAAATGGCTGCTGGAGGCGCCCTATGTCATGCAGGCCGCGAACGACCTGCAGGTCCATCTCGGCTGGGCGGTCCAGATCTACAACGCGTCCGAAGCGCTGCCCAACCTCATCAATCCGTTCTGGATGCTGCCCCTGCTCGGTATCCTCGGGCTGAAGGCGCGCGATATCGTCGGGTTCAGCTTCCTGCAGTTGATCGTCCACCTGCCGCTGGTGCTGTTCCTGCTGTGGGCGCTGGCATTCACGCTGCCCTACACCCCGCCGGTTATGCCATAGCGCGGACCGGGACCGTATCCGGGGAGCCGATGCCTACCCGGCGATGACCGGACCGCGGGACCGCGGATAAGGTCCCGCGCAGGGCAAGGCCCATCGATCCTGCCCTGCGTCATTCGGGGTGCCGCCACCGTCGCGCTCCGGGACCAGGCAGGAAAAAGGCGCCGGGATCGCTCCCGACGCCTCGCTCCATCTCATGCGACATGGTCGCCGCGTCGTCCCCGCCGGTCGGCGGGGGCGCCGCCGCACCTTATGCGCTGTAGTACATGTCGTATTCGACCGGGCTCGGGGTCATTTCCCACCGCGCCACTTCGCCGCGCTTGATCTCGACATAGGCCTCGATCTGGTCCTTCGAGAACACGTCGCCCTTGAGCAGATAGTCGTGATCCGCCTCGAGGCTGTCGAGCGCCTCGCGCAGCGATCCGCACACCGTCGGCACCTGCGCCAGTTCTGCCGGCGGCAGGTCGTACAGGTTCTTGTCCATCGCCTCGCCCGGATGGATCTTGTTCTGGATGCCGTCGAGGCCGGCCATCATCAGCGCCGCATAGGCGAGATAGGGGTTGGCCATCGCGTCGGGGAAGCGGACTTCGACGCGCTTCGACTTGGGGCCGGTGCCGTACGGGATGCGGCACGATGCCGACCGGTTGCGCGCCGAATAGGCGAGCAGCACGGGGGCTTCATAGCCCGGCACCAGCCGCTTGTAGCTGTTGGTCGTCGGGTTGGTGAAGGCGTTCACCGACTTGGCATGCTTGATGATGCCGCCGATGAAATACAGGCACATGTCCGACAGGCCG
>QFNF01000024.1 GCA_003240755.1 Sphingomonas hengshuiensis
CATCGGCTCGACGATCTCGGGCGCGAAGGCGATCGATCCCAGGGCGGCAGTCGGTGCCAGCGTGCCGTCGTCGCGCTCCCCCGGACCGCGTGCCGAATAGCTGAAGAACTCCCGCTCCCGCCCGTCGATCGTCACCTTGAAATCCCCCGGCCCGTCGCAGGCGGTCAGGCCCCAGCAATCGTCGCCATAGCCGACCTTGCCGCCCGGATTTTCATTGGCATAGGCGCGCTGCGCATAGGTCGCGCGGCGGCTGTTCTCGAAATAGTCGATGCCCTTCGACGCGATATACGGATCGCGGATGCCGCGGAAATCGATCCAGACATGGCTGTATTGATGGCCGAACATCGGCGCGAACTGCAGATGGGGTTCGCCCCAGCGATTGCCCCAGCTCTTGTCGAACTTCTGCGTCAGCGCAGCCCAGGTCGCGGGCGGCAGCGGATGCGTCGGGCTGGCCAGCGCCAGCACGTACAGGATCATGCCTTCGTTGTAGATATCCCAGTCGGAGGGGATGAAGCCGCTCTCCGGATGCCAGCCCATCGACACGAACGGCGGACGCGGTACGATCCAGTCCCATTCGACCGCGCGATAGAGCTGCTCGGCAAGGTCGCGGATCCGCGCCTCGACCGGATCGGCACGATCGAACCAGCTCTGCGCGAACAGCACGCCGCCCAGCAGCAATGCGGTGTCGATCGTCGACAATTCGGTGCGGCCGTGGCGCGTACCGGTCCTGGCGTCGAGGAAGTGGTAGAAAAAGCCCTTGTGCCCGCTGGTCCCGGTCGCGGCGGGGCCGGACGGCGCCCGGGCAAAGAATTCGAGCGTCGCGAGTGTGCGGTCGCGGTGCTGCGCGCGGGTGATCCAGCCATGTTTCTCGCCGACGCCATAGGCGGTCAGCGCGAAGCCGATAGCGGCGATCGAGGCGAAGCTGGGCGTCGGCCAGCGATCGGGCGCGAGGCCGGTCGCGGCATCGGTCGTGTCCCAGAAGAAGCGGAATGCGCGCTGCTGCACGTCGGACAACAGGTCCGGCGCGGCAGGGATACCGGGGGCGGGTGCGATCCCGGTCCGTGGCGCACAGGCCCCGACGAGCGCGGCGGTGCTGGCGGCAAGGAAGAAACGGCGATCGATCACGAGCAGGCCCCTTGGCAGAAATCAAAGAAATGCCGGGACAGGCGGGGCCTGTCCCGGCAGGGGAGGGAAGCGTCAGAAGTTGAAACCCGCCGACAGCTTGATCGTCCGCGGCTGGTTGCCGCCGATGCTGAACGACGAACGCTCGCGATAGACCGACTGGGTGCCGTCGGTGCGGCTGTTGTCACGCGGGTTGTTGTTGAAATCGATATAGTTGCGATCATTCATCAGATTGATGATGTCGACACGGAAGCGGATCCGAGCGGTGTCGTTGACGAACCGGATCGGCACGTACTTTGTGGCGGCAACGTCGAGCTGACGACGGCCCCATTGATCGCCCAAGCTCTCACGGAACGCACCGACGAACGTCCGGCGGAACGGGTCGCTGGTTTCGAACGGTGCTACCTGGAACAGCGGCGATTCGATCGAGAACTTGCTCGACAGCGTCAGGCCGATCGGGGTGTCGACGCTACCCGCGGCAACGAACCGGTGACGCGGTACCCCGGCGGAACGCAGCGTCGGGTAATCGTCAATCGACGGGAAATCGAGGCTGAACGTTTCGTTGAAGGTCCGATTTTCGGACGCTTCGGTGAAAGTATAGGTCGCGTCGAGGCTCCACGGCGACGTCGGCGAGTACGGCTTGGTCAGCTTGACATACGCCGAATCCGCGTCGGTTTTCAGCCCGTTGTCGCCGATGAGGATCGAACCGAAGCCCGGCGGCGTGAACGGGAACGGCGACTGCGGTATCAGTGCGCCGGTCGTCGGGCCGCTGGCGAAGAACGATCCGTCCGGACGGCGATTGCCCAGCAGATACACAAAGCCGTCACGGCTTGAGATATGCTGATAGCCGACTTCAAGCTCGATCGGGTTGAAGCGCGAACGGAAGCCCAGCGAAACCTGGTCCGAATACGGCATCTTCAGATCGTTCTTGATGAAGCGCAGTTCACGCCCCCCGCCCGTGCTGCTCGACGCCAACTGCGCACGGCCTTCCGCGGTCAGGTAGATCGGGTTCCACGGGATGCAGGTCGCCGACGGCGTGCACTGGTTGAGCGGGTTCGCACCCTGGAACAGGAAGGTCCGCTGCTGGAACGCACCGACCGACAATTCCTGCTGCAGGAAGTCGAACTGATTGCGGTCGTACGACCGGCCGAAGCCACCGAACACGGTGAAGCGGCCTTCCTCATCGATGCGATAGGTGAATCCAACGCGGGGCTGGATCGCACCGGTGAACGCCTTTCGGTTGTTGCCGGTCGAGATATAGTCGTTGATGTTGTAGTCGGCGTTCTGCAGGTTCGGATACTGTGCGGCAGAGACCGCCGTCAGGTTCGACTGCGGCGTCACGAAGTCGAGGAACGCCGGAGTGCGCTCATAATCCCAGCGCACGCCGAGGTTCAGCGTCAGGCGGTCGGTAACGTCCCAATCGTCCTGGGCATAGATGCCGAACTGGAAGTTTTTCGATTCGATCGACGAACTGCCAAAGCCGCTCGGTGCGCCGAATTGCAGACGATAGGGGGTATCCGTCTGGAAACCGGTCGGGCTAAGCAGGTTCACATCATAGGTATAGGAACCGTTGATATTGTTCTGTTCGAGCGTGTTGAGGTCGACCCACTTCGCCTTCACGCCGGTCTTGAAAGTATGTCCTTCAAGGCCCGTGTAGGTGAAGTCGTTCTGGACGGTCCAGCCCTTCTGGCCCTTGTTCTGGTTGTTCGTACCGCCGCCGATGCGAAGCAGATCGATGCGGACGGGGCCATTGGCGCGCTGTTCGGTGCGCTGGAAGAACTGGTTGATGCCCGGCTCGGCCGGCTGTGGTGCCCAGCTCACGTCTTCATACGACACGCGGAAATCGTTGATCCAGGTGTCGGCCGTGTGCTGCCACCGCGCCATGCCGCGCAGTTCCTCGACCGAATTGTTGGTGCGGGTCGAAAACGCGTTGATCCCGCTGCCCAGGCTGTCGCCGCTTTCCTTGCGATACTTGGCCGTGAACTCGATCAGGTCTTCTGCGGTCGGCGAGATGTCGATCTTGCCGAAGATCAGGTCTTCATTGAACGTGTTGGTGAAGTTGCCGAAGCGCGAGCGCAACTCGGCAGGGATGACGTTGATATCGACACCATTGCCCGGCAGCACGTCGACCGGACGTTCCTGCCGCTTGCCTTCATAGCTGGCAAAGAAGTGTGCGACGTCCTTGATGATCGGGCCGCCCAGCGCGACGCCGTACTGGATATCCTTGGTGTCGACTTTGGCGACGCGCCTCGGATAGAGTTCGGTCGGCCGCAACGCACGCAGGTCCTGATTGGTGAAATCGACAAAGCCTTCACCATGGAATTCATTGGTGCCCGATTTGGTCCCGGCAACGATCGCGACCGAGCTGACCTGATCGAACTCCGCCTTGTAGTTCGACGACAGCACCTGATATTCGCCGATGGCGAGCTGCGGGAACGGATTGCCCGGCGTCGAATCCTGACCGGTCACGCCGTTCTTCAGGACGTAATCCTTCTGGCTGACGCCGTCGATGAACACGTTGACCGAGTTCGACCGCTGCGCGCCGCCCTGCAGGCGGGCCTGGCCGTTGGCGCCCTCCTCGACGAACCGCACGCCCGGCGCCAGATCGGCGAAGGCCAAGAAGTTGCGGTTGTTCTGCGGCAACTGCTCGATCAGCCGCTGGGTGATGTTGATGCCGACCTGACCGCCCGACAGGGTGCGGATGCGGCTGCCGGTGACGATGATCTCCTGATCGCTGCCCTCGACGCTGCCCGGATCGGTCTGGGCCGTCTCGCTCGTCGGCGCCGGCGCGGCCGGGGCGGTGGTCAGGTCGATGTCCAGCCCGGCATTCTGCCCGACGCGCAGCGTGAATTCGTCCGAATTGCGCGTACCGTTGGTCAGTTGGATCTCCAGCCGGTACGTACCGGCACGCAGCGACGCGAAATTGTAGGCGCCATCGGCGCCGATGGTGGCGGTACGGCGGATGCCGGTCGCGACTTCGACCGCCGTCACCTGCGTCGCCTGGTTCCCCGGCGGCGACGTGATCGTGCCGCGCAGCGATGCCTGCCCGACCTGGGCGTATGCCGCCACGGGTGCGAGCATCGCGCCCGTCGCCAGCGTCGTCGCGGCGGCGAGTGCCGCGCGGATCATGCTATTCCTCATGCGTTTTTCCCCTTATGCCCCGGTTTTCCGGGTCTTCCCTTGGTGAAGTGGTGTCGCGCACGACCAGGGTCGGTGCGCGCAATTCGATGCTGCGGTCGTCGGCGCCGTCGATCTGTTCGATCAGGCGGGCGACCGCGCGTTCGCCCAACTGCGCGATGTCGATGCGCAGCGTAGTGAGCGATGGCGAGATGAGGCGGGCGAGCGGGATGTCGTCGAACCCGGCGACGGCGATCCGGTCGGGCACGGCGATGCCGGCCCGGCGGAACGCCATCATCGCGCCGATCGCCATCATGTCGTTGGCCGCGAACACCGCATCGATGTCGCCACCGCGTTCGGCCAGCCGCTCCGCCGCCGACGCGCCCGAGTCCTCCAGAAAGGTTCCGCGCTCGACGGTCGATGGCAGCCCGGCGGCGGCAATCGCCGTAAGGTAGCCGGCAAGCCGTTCCTCGGCATCGATATTTCCCGCCGGTCCCGCGAGGTGGACGATGTGCCGGCGACCGGTGGCGATCAGGTGGTCGACCATCATCCGCGCGCCGGCTTCGTTGTCGATCCGCAATTCGGGGCGCGGCTGATGATGCGGTGCGCAGTTGACCATGACCGCCGGCACGCCGACCGGCAGGTGGCCGAACAGATGGTCGGGATCGATATGCGGCGCCATCACCACCAGCCCGTCGACACGGCCGCGCATCGTGTGCAGCGCCTCGACCCCGCGCACCGGATCGGCATGCATGTTCGACAACAATAGCTGGAGCCCGCGTTCCGACGCTTCCCGGTCCATGCCGCGCAGCAGTTCGGAGAAGAACTCGCCATGCAGTTCGGGCAGGACGACCCCGATCGCGTTCGAACGTGCGAGGCTGAGCGAACGTGCGCCCGCATGGGGGACGTAGCCGAGCCTGGCGGCGGCGGCCTCCACCTTTTCGCGCAGCGCCGGGCGGACATTCTCATGGCGGTTGAGCACGCGCGACACCGAGGCGACGGACACGTCCGCCGCGCGAGCCACATCGCGGATGGTGGCGTTCGCCATGCCCTCGTCGTCCACTCCCTGCTTCGCCCGCGACCGTCGCGGCGAATCCGACGGCTGCTTCGCCGTTCGCTCTTGATGTAACCGGTTACAAGAATCTACAACGCGCATCAACCACAGATTCGAAACAACATGCGCGACATGATAGTTGCGCAACCGACACAGAGGGGATCGCATGGAAGATATCCGGATTTCGCGGCGGGCGCTGATGATGGGCGCGGGCGCCGTGGCCGCGTGGAGCGCGTCGCCGGCGCGGGCGCTGCTGGCGCAGGCGGGCGATCGCCTCCCCGCTGCCGCCGAGGCGCTGCTGGGTCAGATGACGGTCGAGGAAAAGGCGGGACAGTTGACGCTGATGGCCGCCGCCTGGGCCGGGGGCGCGGCGAACGCGTTGAACCCGATCAGCGCGACCGCGACGTTCGACGAACAATTGGCGCAGGTGCGCGCCGGCAAGCTGACCGGCGTGTTCAACGGCAATGGCGCGGAGATGGCGCGGCGGATGCAGTTGGTCGCGATGCGCGAGCAGCGGCTGAAGGTGCCGCTGCTGTTCGCCGCCGACATCATCCACGGCTTCCGCACGGTATTCCCCATGCCGCTGGCCGAGGCGGGCAGCTTCGACGCCGATCTGGCAGAGCGTACCGCGCGCGCCGCGGCGGTCGAGGCGTCGGCGGCCGGCATCGACTGGACCTTTGCGCCGATGGTCGACATCGCCCGCGACCAGCGCTGGGGTCGCGGGATCGAGGGGTCGGGCGAGGACCTGTTGCTGGGCAAGGTCATGGCCGATGCCCGCGTCCGCGGGTTCCAGGGGCGTCGCGGGCTGAGCGCCGACGATGCCGTCGCCGCCTGTGCCAAGCATTTCGCCGCCTATGGCGCGGCCGAGGGGGGGCTGGACTACAACACCGTCGACATTTCCGAGCGCACGCTGCGCGAAACCTATTTCCCGCCGTTTCAGACCGCCTTCGCCGCCGGTGCGCCGACGACGATGGCGTCGTTCAACGAATTGTCCGGCGTCCCCGCGACCGCCAATCCGTGGCTGCTCGACACCATCCTGCGCAAGGAATGGGGCTTTGGCGGGCTGGTCGTGTCCGACTATACCGGCGACGAGGAACTGATCGCGCACGGTTTCGCGGCGGATGCGCGCGAGGCGACGAAGCTTGCCTTCCTCGCCGGGGTCGACATGTCGATGCAGTCGGGCTTCTATCTCAAGCATCTGCCCGATCTGGTCGCCAGCGGCGAGGTGCCGATGGCACGGCTGGATCAGGCAGTGCGGCGGGTGCTCGCGCTCAAGGCGCAGCTCGGCCTGTTCGACGATCCGTTCCGTCGCATCGATCCGCGCCGCGAAAAGGCGCGGGTGCGCACGCCCCAGCACCTGAAGCTGTCGCGCGAGGCGGGTGCCCGTTCGATCGTGATGCTGAAGAATGACGGCGACCTGCTGCCGCTGCCCAAGTCGGGCCGCAAGATCGCGCTGATCGGCCCGTTCGTGCAGGGGCAGCGCGAGCTGATCGGAACGTGGAACGTCTATGGTTCGGATGCGGAGGCGGTCGATCTGTTGACCGGCGTCCGTGCGGCCGTGACCGATCCGTCGCTGGTCACGGCAGTCGACGGGTCGGGCATCACCGACCCGATCCCCGGCGGGATCGAGGCGGCGGTGATCGCCGCGTCGCAGGCCGATGTCGTCCTGCTGGCGATCGGCGAGTCGCAGCGCATGTCGGGCGAGGCGCAGTCGCGCGTCGATATCGGCATCCCGCAGGCGCAGCTCGATCTGGCCGAGGCCGTGCTGGCCACCGGAAAGCCGACCGTCATCCTGTTGCGCAACGGCCGTGCGATGGTGCTGGACAAGCCGGTGCTGGACGCGCGCGCGATCCTCGTCACATGGTTCCTCGGGTCGCAGAGCGGGCCGGCAACCGCCGACATCCTGTTCGGCGACGTCGGCCCCTCGGCGCGGCTGCCGGTCAGTTTCCCCTATTCGACCGGGCAGCAGCCCTATTATTATGCGCACAAGACCACCGGGCGACCCAACCCGCCGGGGCCGCTGGCGGAATACAAGGCGCGCTATCGCGAGGGGCCGAACGCGGCGCGCTTCGCGTTCGGGCACGGCCTGACCTATGGTCGCATCGCCTACAGCGATCTCGACCTGGGCGGCGGGCGGCTGAACACCGATGGCGCGCTCAAGGTCCGGGCGCGCATCACCAACAGCGGCACGCGCGCTGCGACCGAGGTGGTACAGCTTTACATCCATGACGTCAGCGCCAGCATCACCCGGCCGGTACGCGAGATGAAGGCGTTCCAGCGCGTCACGCTGGCACCCGGCGAATCGAGGACGGTCGAGTTTACCCTGCGCGCCGACGACCTGCGTTTCATCGGTACGCAGAACCGCCCGACCGTGGAACCGGGCACCTTTCGCATCTGGGTCGCGCCCTCGGCCGAGGCGGACGGCGTGAACGGCAGCTTCGTGCTGGCCTGAACCCCTGCACCCGGCATCGATCGTCGCGCGTTAACATCCTCATCACGAAGGAGAATATGCGATGACCGATGCCGGAAAGCAGCCGAACCAGGCGATGGGCGGTCAGCCCGGAGCCGCCACGCCCGATGGCGTCAACAATGCACCGAGCGGCGGCGAATCCGGGGGCGACGCCTATCCCAATCCGCATGACGGCGACGGCAAGGGGCGCTTCGACGGTGGCCAGAGCGTGCAGGACTATCATGGCGGTCCCGGTGGCGAACGGAATCAGGGGGCCGGTACCGGCGGACAGGACCCTGAATAACCCCGGACGCGGCTGATCGCCGGTGCGGTCGCCGCGACCTTCGCGCCAACGGTACCGATCGTATCGCCGGTCAGATTGCGCGGCGGTCGCGATGCCGGCCGTCGCGCCGCCGGACATGTCGCGGATCGGCAGGGCCGGCTTGTGCGGACCGCAGCCACTCATGCCGGCAAACGATTGGAACAAATCGTTTCCAGCCTATATTCCGCTGGCAGGGCAAAGGAATATGTTCGTACAAGCGGTACCATGGACGAACATGCTCACCCCCTGCGGCGGGTGCGAACGATCGCGGATCTTGCGCGGCTTGCCGGAGTATCGCCGGGTACGGTGTCGCGCGCACTGGCCGGAAAATCGCTGGTCAACGCCGAAACCCGCGACCGTATCCAGGCGCTGGCGACCGAACACAGCTTCCGCCCCAACCAGATGGCCAGCCGCCTGCGGACGCAACGAACCGGCGTGATCGGTGTCGTCGTGCCGCTGGGGCACGAACGGCGCCAGCATCTGTCCGACCCGTTCTTCATGACGATGCTCGGCTTTCTCGCCGACCGGCTGACCGAGGACGGCTACGACCTGATGCTGTCGCGCGTCATTCCCGATGCGACCGACTGGCTGGAGCGCATCGTCGATTCGGGCATGATGGACGGGGTGCTCCTGATCGGCCAGTCCGACCAGTTCCACACTATCGAACGCATCGCGCGCCGCTATCGGCCGTTGGTGGCATGGGGCAGCAGCAATTTGCCGGATCAGGTCCATTGCGCGATCGGCACCGACAATATCGCGGGCGGACGCCTCGCGGGGGAGAGATTGATCGCACGCGGCGCGCGGCGGATCGCGTTTCTGGGCGAACTGCGCGCGCCGGAAATCCGCCAACGCTGTGAAGGCGTGGCGCAGGCACTGGCGACCGCGGGCATTGCGCAGCCGCCGGTGCAACTCGACACCCATCTGGCATCCGACGTCATGGAACAGGAGATCGCGGCGCATCTCGACCGGGTCGGGCAGGATATAGACGGCATCGCCGCGGCTTCGGACGTGATCGCAGTAACCACGCTGCGCGTCCTTGCCGACCGCGGCATCCGCGTGCCGCACGACATGCCGGTGGTCGGCTATGACGATCTGCCGCTGGCGGCGAGCGCCGTACCGCGCATCACGACCGTGCGACAGGATATCGCGCGTGGCGCCAATGAAATGGTTTCCGCCCTGTTCCGCCGCATCGCCGGGGAGGACGCGCCCTCGGTGGTGATGCCGCCGTTGTTGGTCGAACGCGACTCCGCCTGATGGCGGGGCCGGGCAGGGGGCCATCAACAGGCTTGCGTCCGGATAGCGCCCGACGCTATCGCACGGGTCCGGCGCGTGGGGCCTGTAGCTCAATGGTTAGAGCTGGCCGCTCATAACGGCTAGGTTGCGGGTTCGAGTCCTGCCGGGCCCACCAGCGCCTTGGTTCCGACGGCGCTTGTACGCCGCGAAGAATGCGACTAGGGCCGCAGTCCGCGTCGGGGAGTGGCGCAGTCTGGTAGCGCGCCTGCTTTGGGAGCAGGATGTCGCAGGTTCGAATCCTGTCTCCCCGACCAACTCCCGCTAAGTCATTGATCTCACGTCGGCAACCCGGCGATCGGGAACGGTTGTACCCCTCGCTGTACCCGTGGGGGGCCAAGGCGTGGGATTGCCGAACCTGAAATTGCGGGGCGGCAGCTATCACTGGCGGCGGAAAATCATGGTGGCGGGCGGCCGCTGCCGCTCTCGATTTCGTTACGCACCGGGAATTTTTACCGCGCGCGCCTTATATCCGACCGACTGAGCGTCGCGGCCGAGGGTTTGCGCATGGCCCACGTACGGGTCAGCACCGAGCGGCAAGCCGAGCACGAGACCTCGCTTAACGAGCAGGAGACGGGCTTTGCGCGCGGCGCCGCCGAGCGTGGCTATGAGATCGTCGAAACCTACGTCGAGGCGGGCAGATCCGGGATGACCGACCGCCGCCCGGCATTGCAGCGGATGATCGCCGACGCCTGCGCCCAGCCGAAGAAATACAACGCCGTGTTCGTCTGCAATTTTCCGCGCTTCTTCCGCGACGAATATGAATGCGAGGGCTATCGCCAGCAAGCTGGAGAAGGCGGGCGTCAAGCTGATCGCCGCGATGCAGGACGTAGGCGAAGGCCCACACGCGCGGCTGATCCGCAGCATCTTCACCTCGCTCGACGCCACGTCGAGCGAGATCAACGCCGAGCAGGTGAAGGTGGTGATGAGCGCCAACGCCGAGGCCGGCTTTCGCAATGGCTCGGCGCCGCCGCTTGGCTATCGCACCTACGTCGCCGAACGGCGCGGCAAGAAGGACAAGAAGAAGCTGGAGATCGACCCAGCCGAGCGACCGCTGGTCGAGCTGATCTTCCGGCTCTATCTCGAAGGCGACGGTACGAGCGACCCGCTCGGCATCGACGCCATCACCAAGTGGCTTCGCGAGCGTGGATACACCCATCGCGCCCAGGATTTCCACACCGGCCTGATCTACGCGATCCTGACTCGTGAGACCTATGTCCGCGCCTTCGTCAGCGAGGTGGTGATGAGCCGTGAACGCCTCATCATCCGCGGCCCGAACCGCGCGCTCGAGCTCGCCACCGCGGGCGACGTCCCCGCCGACGACACGGTTCGTACTTTCAGGGGTAATTTGGCGCACCCGGAGGGATTCGAACCCCCGACCAAGGAGGTAGAAGCTCCTTGCTCTATCCAGCTGAGCTACGGGTGCCCGGCGCTTCGTTAGCGCGCATTGCGGCAAAGCGGAACCGCTATCATAACGCCGCCATGGACGATCGGACCGATCCCGCGCTGCGCCGTATCGACGCCGGCACCGTTCCCGTGCGCGGGTTTCGCCATTTCGACCTGGTGATGGCGGCGTTCGTCACGATCCTGCTACTGTCCAACATCATCGGCGCGGGCAAGGTCGCGGCGATCGACGTGGCCGGCACGCCGTTCGTGTTCGGCGCGGGCATCCTGTTCTTTCCGATATCCTATGTGATCGGCGACGTGCTGACCGAAGTGTATGGCTATGCCCGCGCGCGGCGGTGCATCTGGGTCGGGTTTGCCGCGCTGTCGTTCATGGCGTTCATGGCATGGGCGGTGGTCGCGATGCCGCCCGCGCCGGGCTGGACGGGGCAGGGGGCGTATAGGGCCGTGTTCGGACAGGTGCCGCGCATCGTGTTCGCATCGATCGCCGCCTTCTGGGCCGGCGAGTTCGTCAACGCCTTTGTCCTCGCCCGCATGAAGCTGTGGACCGGCGGGCGGGCGCTGTGGAGCCGGACGATCGGATCGACCGTGGTGGGGCAGGCGGTCGACAGCGCGATCTTCTACCCGCTCGCGTTCCTGTACGTCTGGCCGACGCAGCAGGTGCTGGGCGTGATGGCCACCAACTGGGCGATGAAGGTCGCGTGGGAAGTCGTGCTGACGCCGGCCACCTATGGCGTGGTCGGCTGGTTGAAGCGGCGCGAAGGCGTCGATGTGTTCGACTCCGCGACCGATTTCTCGCCGTTCGCACGCGAGCATTGGTCGCGATAGGTCAGGCGCCGACCCTTGCCAGCAACCCTTCGAACAGCGCGCGGCCGTCGCGGCCGCCATGGGCCGCTTCGATACGGCGTTCGGGGTGCGGCATCATGCCCAGCACATTGCCGCCCGCGTTGACCAGGCCGGCGATGTCGCGGGCGGAGCC
Organism: Sphingomonas hengshuiensis; assembly: GCA_003240755.1. GTDB lineage: Bacteria > Pseudomonadota > Alphaproteobacteria > Sphingomonadales > Sphingomonadaceae > Sphingomonas > Sphingomonas hengshuiensis_A. The sequence goes on from QFNF01000024.1 coordinate 11,738, forward strand.
GTTGACGGGTTCGGCGTAGCGGAATGCGACTTGCCCCTGGTCCTCCAGCCGGTCGAGAGTCGCGTCGTCGGCGACGTAGTTGCCGTCGTGATGCGCCACCGGCACGCGGATCGTATCGCCCGCACGATAGCCGCCGGTAAAGGCGGAGCGCGTCTCGCCGACGGTCAGCGCAACGTCGCGGCAGACGAACGACAGCCCGCGATTGCGCATCAGCGCGCCGGGCAGCAGCCCCGCCTCGGTCAGGATCTGGAACCCGTTGCAGATGCCGAGCACGGGCAGGCCACGGCCCGCCGCGTCGACCACCGCGCGCATCACCGGCGACCGCGCGGCGATCGCGCCCGAGCGCAGATAGTCGCCATAGGAAAAGCCGCCGGGAACCGCGACCAGCCCGATGTCGCCCGGCAGGTCGCTGTCGCGGTGCCACACCATGGCCGGCGCGGTGCCGGTGACGGATTCCAGCGCCACCGCGATATCGCGGTCGCAGTTCGACCCCGGAAAGACGATGACGGCGGTCTTCATGCGCGTTCGACCCGATAGTTTTCGATGACCGTATTGGCCAGCAGCCTGCGGCACATCGCGTCGATCGTATCGTCGTCGGTCCCGTCGGCGACGTCCAGTTCGATCAGCTTGCCGACGCGCGCCTCGCCCACCCCGGCAAAGCCCAGCGAACCGAGCGCATGTTCGATCGCCTTTCCCTGCGGATCGAGCACGCCGTTCTTGAGCGTTACGACGATGCGGAGTTTCATGGGAGCTGCCTCAAATCCGGTGGGGAGGGTGTCGCGGGCGCTATGCCCCCCCCGATGGGCATAGACAAGGGGGTGGTTTCGCTTGAGCCCGGCGTATTGCTCGCCTATCACACTTGGATGGACGCCATGCCGCCGCTCGCCCCGCTCGATCCCGGTTTCCTGCGCGTGTTGCGCTGGCGCGGCGCGATCCAGTCGGCGGTGCTGGTCGGGGCCGCCGCGCTGGCGGAGGTCGTGCTGAACCGCAAGGGGCTGCCGAACGGCATCGTGCTGGCGGTGGCGATCGCGATCGGCCTGTGGCTGACGATCGTGTCGCCGCAGCGGCGGTTCGCCCATTGGGGGTTCGCGTTCGACGGGCGCGAACTGCATGTCGCCCATGGCTGGCTGACGCGGGTCCATACCGTCGTACCGGTCGGACGGGTGCAGCATATCGACCTGCGCCAGTCGCCGGTCGAACGCGGTTGCGGCGTCGCGACGCTGGTGCTGCATACCGCCGGCACCGATCATAGCCGGGTCGCGGTCCCCGGCCTCGCACATGGCCATGCGGAGGCGGTGCGCGACCGCATCCGCGCCGCGATCGAAACATCGCCGTGGTGAGCGCGCCCGACGGGGCGCGGCGGCTCCATCCGGGCACGATCGCGCTCAGGATCGTGGTGAAGGCACCGCAGAACATCGCCGGGATCGTCGCGGTCGGCGTGGCGGCGTCGCGCGGCGGGCTGCTCGTCATGCTGGGGGTGGCGGCGCTGGCACTGGTCGCGGCGGCGGTCTTCACCTGGGCGCGCTGGCGCGCGTTCACCTATCGCATCGCCCCGGGCGAGCTGGTGATCGCCGACGGCATCCTCCACCGCAATCGCCGGTCGATCCCGTTCGAACGCATCCAGGACGTATCGATCGACCAGAAGCTGCTGGCACGGCTGTTCGGGCTGGCGCGGGTGCGGATCGAAACCGGCGGCGGGGAGGCGGACGAGGCGTCGCTCGACAGCGTCTCGCTGGCCGAGGCCGGGCGGTTGCGCGCGGTGCTGCGTGGCGGTGGCGCCCCGTCGGTCGAACCGGATGCGGCTCCGCCGGCGCGGACGACGATCTTTGCCATGGACGGGCGGCGGGTGCTGGCCATGGGGCTGTTCGGCTTTTCGCTGGTGTGGGTCGGCGTGCTGTTCGCGGCGATCAACCAGCTCGGCGACCTTTTGGGCCTCGACTGGGACGGATGGCGCGGCTGGGCGGGCGTCGCGCGGCAGGAGGCGGTCGCGTTCGCCACGCCGCTGTTCGCCGTGCTGGCGGCGATCGTCGCGCTGGCGCTGGGCGCGATCAGCGGGGTCGCCCGCACCTTTTTCGTCGAACATGGCTTCCGGCTGGAACGGGAGGGCGGCCGGTTGCGCCGGGTACGTGGCCTGACCACCCGGACCGAGGTCGTCGTCAGCGTGGCGCGTATCCAACTGGCGCTGATCGAACGCGGCATGGTCAGCGGGCGGTTCGGCTGGTCGGGGCTGCGGTTCCAGACGCTGGGCGGCAGTGACGATGCGTGCGGGCGGCAGCAGGTCGCCCCCTTCGCCCGCGACGACGAAGTGGCACGGGTGCTGGCGGCGGCGCGCTATCCGGCGTTCGATCCGCTGCCGCTGCGTGCCGTGGCATTCGGCCATGTCGTGCGGGCGACGATCCTGCGCGGCGGCGGTCCGCTGGTCGTGATCGGCATCGTCAGCCTGTTCGTGCCGCTTGCCGGCTTCGCGCTGTTGCTCGTCCCGGTTCCGGTCGCCGCGGCGCTGCTGGCGCGGCGGCGGCACCGCTATGCAATCCTGGGCGACCATCTGTACGTCATGCGCGGGGTGTTGGCGAAGCGGGCGTGGATCGTGCCGCTCGCCCGTATCCAGAGCGTCTCCATCACCCGCTCGCCGCTTCAGCGGCTGCTGGGTATCGCCACGGTGCGGGTGGATACCGCCGGGGCAAGGGGGATCGCCCGGCCCGACATTTCCGACCTTGCGGTCGAGGACGCCGTCCGCGCCGCCCGCGCGCTATTGCGGGACGGGTGAGGGGGCGGGCGGGGGATCGCCGCGCCGCCGGACCCCGCTGAGCGGTGCGCCGGGCTGGATCGGATCGTTGCGGATGATCGCGGGGCCGGCCGGGGGCGGCGGGGATGGCGGCGGGGGCGGTGCGACCGCGCGGCGCATGCATTCGGTCGCCGGGCGCGGCACCTGCCGGCAATTCCACAACATCCGTTCGAGCGGCTGCGCCCGGTTGCGCAGATAGCTGAACGACATGGTCGCCAGCGCCGCCGGTTCGGATGCCGCACCCGCCTGTACCGGGACCGCTGCCGGGTCGCGCCAGCCAAGGAACTTGCACCGCACCCGGTCGCCGCAGGTCGCCTGCGCCAGCGCCGCCCAGCGCTCGGGCGGTCCGGCGGTGTCGAGCGCCACGAGGAAGGTATCGGCGTCGTCGCTGGCGGGACGCGGCAGCGATGCCGGCGCGAACCGGCCGGTCAGCACGCCCGCCTCCTGCTCGACTGCCAGCACTTCGCGCAGCTTGTGCGCCGGCGAATGGGACGCCAGTTGCAGGATGCGCGGCTCCGGCGCCCCGGGCCGCTGCCGGAACGCGCCCGGCGTGCCCCACCATCCCGACCAGCGGAAGAACAGATGCGTGTCGACCGCCGCGATCTTGGCAAGGCTCGACTGCCAATAGGGGACGACCCAGTCGGTGTGATAATGGGTGGCATGGCCGACCGGCGCATAGACGCTGCCCGCCAACGCCGCCGCGGCGATGGCGCGTGCCCGTTCCCACAACGGTTCGGGATAGGCACGGGCGAGCGCGCCGTCGCAGGTGAAGGTGAACTGGCACCCGGTGCGCCGTTCCGATCCCTGAAAGACGACGCCGCAGACCGTCGCCGGAAATGCCGGATGGCGCACGCGGTTGAGCACGACCTGCGCCACCGCGCGCTGCCCCTTGGCATCGTCGCCCGCTTCGTACAGCACCGCCGCCGCCAGACAGTCGGTCGCCCGCGCCAGATCGTCGGCATCGCCGCCGAAGCGGAACGGGCGCGCGGCAGGGTTCGGACCCGGCACGAACGGCACCGTCGCGTTGAACGCGCGCGCTTCGTCGGGCGGCAGGTTGCGAAACTCGGCCGGCTCGACCGGGGGCGGGGGGATGGCCGGGACGGTCGTCGGACCGGCGCTACCCTGCTGGCCGCCTGCCACGCGGGGTTCGGCCCGGACCGGCGGCGCGCGTTCCACGATCGCCGCCGGGACGATAGCGGCAGCGACCGACAGCGCGACCAGCACGCCGTCGATCGCCGTCGATCCGGTACGGATGCCGTTTCGCACGGGTCGGATGTCGACAGGTTGATCCACTGACTTCGGTCCGTTCGGTTCGAGCGTTTCGAGCCTGTCGGGAAACGTCCGCCGGGAACCCGGCGCCCGGAGCGCCTTCTCGACTGTGGATCCCGACAGGCCCGATCCTCCGCTCGAAGCGAACGGAGTTGGGCAAGGAGGAGAAAGGCCTTACTGTTCGGGCAGGAAATCCGGCACCGACAGATATCGCTCGCCGGTGTCGTAGTTGAAGCCCAGCACCCGCACGCCGTCGGGCAGGTCGGGCAGCTTTTGCAGGATGGCCGCCAGCGTCGCGCCCGACGAGATGCCGACCAGCATCCCCTCTTCGCTTGCCGACCGCCGCGCCATGTCCTTTGCGACGGCGGCATCGACCTTGATGACGCCGTCGATCGCGCGGGTGTGGAGGTTGGCCGGTACGAAGCCCGCGCCGATGCCCTGGATCGGGTGCGGCCCGGGCTGTCCGCCCGAAATGACCGGCGAGAGTTCGGGCTCGACCGCGAACACCTTCAGGTCCGGCCATTTCTGCTTCAGCGTCTCGGCGACGCCGGTGATGTGGCCGCCGGTGCCGACACCGGTGATGACGACGTCGATCGGCGTGTCGGCGAAGTCGTTCAGGATTTCCTGCGCCGTGGTGCGGACATGGGCGTCGATGTTCGCCGGGTTCTCGAACTGTTGCGGAATCCACGCATCAGGGGTTTCGGCGGCCAGTTCGTGCGCCCGCTCGATCGCGCCCTTCATCCCCTTTTCGCGCGGCGTCAGGTCGAAGGTCGCGCCATAGGCCAGCATAAGCCGGCGGCGTTCGACGCTCATGCTCTCGGGCATCACCAGCACCAGCTTGTAGCCCTTGACCGCCGCGACCATCGCCAGGCCGACGCCGGTATTGCCGCTGGTCGGTTCGATGATCGTGCCGCCGGGCTTGAGGTCGCCCGACGCTTCCGCCGCCTCGATCATGGCCAGCGCGATGCGGTCCTTGATCGATCCGCCGGGGTTGGAGCGTTCGGACTTGATCCACACCTCGGCATCGCCGAACAGCCGGCGGACGCGGACGTGCGGCGTATTCCCGATGGTTTGCAGGATGGTATCGGCCTTCATGGCTGTGTCTCCTTGGGGATGACTTCCAAATCTTGGGGCGGCGTAAAGCTCCGCGCGGCGCGCAGTTCGGGGAACAGGCGCGACCACAGCATCGTGACGCCGATCGCCAGCACGCCGCCGCCCGCGACCGCGACGACCGGGCCGACCAGCGCGGCGAGGAAGCCCGAGCGCGCCTCGCCCAGTTCGTTCGATCCCGACACGAACAGCGTCGATACCGCGCCCACCCGCCCGCGCATCGCATCGGGGGTGTGGAGCTGGATCAGCGACTGGCGGACATAGACCGACACCATGTCGGTCGCGCCGACCACGAACAGCGAGGCGAGCGCCAGCAGCGCGGCAGGCGCGAAGTCGCTGCCGATCGCCGCCTGCCCGAACACCGGGATCAGCAGCGGCGCGGACAGGCCGAACAGCGCGGTCGCCGCGCCGAAGCCCATGACCGACAGCAGCATCTTGGCGCCGACATCCCTCGACAGCGGCTTGACCGCGAAGACCGCGGCGACGACGACCGCGCCGAGCGCCGGGGCGGCGCGCAGATGGCCCAGCCCGTCGGGCCCGATCTGCAGGATGTCGCGGGCATAGATCGGCAGCATCGCCGTCGCCCCGCCCAGCAGCACCGCGAACAGGTCGAGCGAGATCGCGCCGAACACCAGCCGGTTGCGCCGGACATAGGCAAGGCCGTCCAGCATCTGGCGCCACGGGTTCGCATTGCCGGCGATCGCCGCACGCGGGATCGGCGGGATCAGGAACAGCATCGCGAGGCCGAACAGGAACAGCCCGGCCGACACGGCATAGGGCAGGTAATGGCCGACGGCATAGAGATAGCCGCCCATCGCCGGCCCCAGTACCGACCCGCCCTGCCACGCGATCGAACTCATCGCGATGGCGGTCGGCAACACGGCGGCGGGGACGAGGTTGGGTGCCAGCGCCTGCAACGCCGGCCCGGCAAAGGCGCGCGCGACGCCCAGCATCGCCGCGACGAAGAACAGCCACGGCAAGGTGATCGCGCCGCTATAGGTCAGCCATGCCAGCAGCAGCGCGCAGCCACCCTCCAGCGCGACGGATCCGCGCGCGATCCAGCGGCGGTCGACCCGGTCGGCGACCCATCCGGCGACCAGCGACAGGACCAGCAACGGCAGGAACTGCGCGATCCCGATCAGCCCGAGCTGGAACGCCGACTGCTTGATCGTCATCGTCTCGCGCGCGAGATCGTACACCTGCCATCCGATGACGACGACCATCGCGATCTGCGCCAGCGTGTTCGACAGGCGTGCGAGGAAATAGGCGCGAAACGCAGGGATCGACAGCGGATGGGGGGACGCGGACATGGGCTGGTTCTAGGTCCGCTGGCTCGCCGGGGCAATGCAGATCGGCTTGGGGGATATTGGATCGGCGCTTGTCCGGTCCTCCGTCGCCCCCGCAGGGGGTGACGGAGGGTAGGGGCGGATGCCTATCGCGCCGCCAGGAACGACAGCAGGTCGCCGGTCAACCGGTCGCTCTCGCTCGCGAACAGCCCGTGCGGTGCGCCGTCATATTCGATCAGCGTCGCGTTCGGCAGCGCCCTGGCCAGCGCCCGGCCGGTCGCGTCGATCGGCACCGTCTGGTCCGCGGTGCCGTGGATGACGAGCGTCGGCACGTTGATCGACGGAATGTCGGGACGGAAATCGGTCGTTCCGAACGATTCGGCGCAGGCCAGCGTCGGCTTCAGCCCCGCCAGCATCGCCGTGTTCCACGACACGTCGAGCACTTCCTCGCTCACCGGGCTGGTGATGAAACCGACGCCATAGAACTGGTCGAAGAAGGTGCGCAGGAACTTGGCGCGATCCGCCTTGATATTGTCGGTGATCTCCTGAAGCTGGTCCTGCGGCACCCCGTCGGGATTGTCGTCGGTCTGCAGCATGTACGGCACCACCGACCCGATGAACCCCGCGCGGGTCACGCCCTTGCCACCATGGCGCGACATGTAGCGCGCGACTTCGCCGCCGCCCATCGAAAAGCCGATCAGCGCGGCATCGTCGGTGACGCCGGTTTCCTGCATCACATCGGCCAGGTCGTCCGACAGCGTATCATAGTCATATCCCGACCAGGGCTGGTCCGACCGGCCGAACCCGCGCCGGTCATAGGCGATCACGCGATATCCGGCGTCGGCCAGCGCCATCGCCTGCGGGTCCCAACTGTCGGCCGACAGCGGCCAGCCATGGATCAGGACGACCGGGCGGCCCTGTCCCCAGTCCTTCACGAACAGGCTGGTGCCGTCACGGGTCTTTACATAGGGCATCGCGCAATCCTCGTCTGGAAGTTCGTGGCCCAAACGAGCGAGGCGCGGCGCGGTTGCCTGTCGGACACTATACCGTCAGTTGCGCGGCACGATGCCCGGCATCGGACGATTCGCCCCGCGTTCCACGTCGCGCAGGATCGCGGTGTAGCGTTCGGCCATTTCGCGATGCACCCGCCGCACCTCGGGCAGGTTGGCCTGCGCGGCGCGGGATTCCGCCTCGCGCAGGCGGCGGCGATAATATTCGATGTCGGCGCTCGACATATGCCCCCCCCTGAACATCTCCAGCCTGGCGGGTGCAGAATATCGTACGAAAGGATCAGCGTCGCTGATCTACATCAAGCGCCGTTCAGCAATGCTTCATCGATCAGCCCGGCGTCACGAAGCTGTCCAGCACGCGCTTCTGGCCGGCGGTTTCGAAGGATACTTCCAGCTTGTTGCCCTCGATCGTGTCGATCGTGCCGTATCCGAACTTCTGGTGGAACACGCGCTGTCCTTCGGTCAGGTCGCTGCGCCCCTTGTTGCCCAGGCTGATCGCACTCGACCGCGCCTCGACCACCCGTGACGGGGCGGGGGTGAAGCCCGACCCCTGCGCCGCCGCGCGCTGCCACCCCGGACCGCGCCCGGTGCCGCGCGCGACATCGGCGAACGGATCGGCGCGCTCGCTCCAGTTCGCCCGCCACAGGCTCTCGCCGCCCGACATGGTCGTCTCGCTCTCGATATGCTCGGGCGGCAGTTCGCCGACGAAGCGCGACGGCAGCGACGAATTCCACTGGCCATAGATGCGGCGGTTGGCGGCATGGCACACCACCGCCAGCCGCCGGGCGCGGGTGATCGCGACATAGGCGAGGCGGCGTTCCTCCTCGAGGCTCGCGGTGCCGCCCTCGTCGAGCGAGCGTTGCGACGGGAACAGCCCTTCCTCCCAGCCGACGCAGAATACCGTGTCGAACTCCAGCCCCTTGGCCGCGTGGATCGTCATGATCGTGACCTTGGGTTCCTCGGCCGACGCCTCGTTGTCCATCACGAGGCTGACATGTTCGAGGAACGCGCCGAGCGATTCATATTCCTCCATCGCCCGGACCAGTTCGGTCAGGTTTTCCAGCCGCCCGGCGGCCTCGGCGGTCTTTTCCGCCTGGTACATCGCGGTATAGCCGCTCTCGTCCAGCAACTGCCGCGCCAGTTCGGCGTGCGGCAGGCCCTGCGCCATGTCGCGCCACCGCGCGAAATCGCCGACCAGCCGGCCCAGCGACTTGCGCGCCGCGCCGGTCAGTTCATCGGTGTCGAGGATGCGCGCGGCGGCGGTCATCAGCGACGACCCCGTCGCCCGCGCGAACCGGTGGATGGTCTGCACCGCCTTGTCGCCCAGACCGCGCTTGGGCACGTTGACGATCCGTTCGAACGCCAGATCGTCGGCCGGCTGGTTGACCACGCGCAGATAGGCCAGCGCATCGCGGATTTCGGCACGTTCGTAGAAGCGGAACCCGCCGACGATCCGGTACGGCATGCCGATGCCGATGAACCGCTCCTCGAACTCGCGCGTCTGGTGCTGCGCGCGGACGAGGATGGCGAACTGGTCGAGATTCCTGCCGTCGCGCTGCCCGCGCTCGATCATCTCGCCGACGCGGCGCGCTTCCTCGGGACCGTCCCACACCCCGATCACGCGGACCTTTTCGCCGACATCGGTTTCGGTCCACAGCGTCTTGCCCAATCGCCCGCCATTATGCGCGATGACGCCCGATGCCGCGCCGAGGATATGCGGGGTCGATCGGTAATTCTGTTCGAGGCGGACGATCTTCGCCCCCGGAAAGTCGCGTTCGAACCGCAGGATATTCTCGACTTGCGCGCCGCGCCACGAATAAATCGACTGGTCGTCGTCGCCGACGCAGCACAGGTTGCGCCGCGCCTGCGCCAGCAGCCGCAGCCACAGATACTGGACGCTGTTGGTGTCCTGATATTCGTCGACCATGATGTAGCGGAAGCGCTGCTGATACTGTTCCAGCACCTCGCGATGGGTGCGCAGGATCGTCAGCACGTGCAGCAGCAGGTCGCCGAAGTCGCACGCGTTCACCGCCTTCAGCCGGTCCTGATATTGCTGGTACAGTTCGCCGCCGCGCCCGCCCGCGAAGCGCTCGCTCTCCCCGGCATCGACATCGGCCGGGACCATGCCCTTGTTCTTCCACCCGTCGATCAGCCCGGCAAGGCTGCGCGCCGGCCAGCGCTTCTCGTCCAGATTGGCGGCGACGATCAACTGCTTGAGCAGCCGCAACTGATCGTCGGTGTCGAGGATCGTGAAATTCGACTGCAGCCCGACCAGTTCGGCATGCCGCCGCAGCATCTTTGCGCCGATCGCGTGGAAGGTGCCGAGCCACGGCATGCCCTCCACCAGATCGCCGACCAGCCGCCCGACCCGCTCGCGCATTTCGCGCGCCGCCTTGTTGGTGAACGTCACCGACAGGATTTCGGACGGATAGGCCCTGCGCGTGTACAGGAGGTGCGCCAGCCGCGCGGTCAGCGCCGCGGTCTTGCCGGTGCCCGCCCCCGCCAGCACCAGCACCGGACCGTCGGTGGTCAGCACCGCATCGCGCTGCGGCTCGTTCAGGCCGCGCAGATAGGGCGGGTCGGCGGGGGTCTGGGCGGGCGGCACGAGCAAGGACATGGTCGAACAGGTAGGGAACGAACCGTAGGGCGACAAGCGAGGATTTCGTTGCCCGACCGTCATAAATCTGCCGCCGCGCGTTCGCCGCGATGCAACAGGACGCGGCTATCGGCAGGGTCGCCGGCGGACGGCGGCGTCACCCCGACGACTGCTGCCGCGACGGGCACCGCATTCGCAGGAGCTACCATGACCATCCGCCTCATCGCCCTTGCGGCGACCGCCGCCGCTTGCCTGTCGCCCGTCGCACATGCCGAGGAACGCGAGCGTGTAACCGTGCGCGTCTCCTATGCCGGTCTCGACCTCGCCTCGGTCGAGGGGCGCCGGATCCTCGACGCGCGGATCGATCGCGCAGCGTTCAACGCCTGCCAGTCCCGGGCGACCGGCCTCCTCCGGATCAGCGACGAACGCCGTTGCCGTGCGGAAATGCGCAGCGATGCGCAGGTGCGCCTCGCGCAACTGACCCCGGTCGCGGTCGCCAGCGCGCGCTGACCGTCCATCCCCGGACCGACGGGTGCAACGCCCGGTCGCCATCCCCGCCGCCGCGCGGGGATGGCGATACGGGCGGTCGGCCGATAGCCGCGCGACGTCGGGCGGACGCGAAAGCCGCTTGCCCCGGATCGCCACCGCGCTAGTCGGGGCGGCATGCACGACCCCCATCCCATGCGCGCGCATCGCCGCATCCTGATTGCCAGCCTGATCGGCACGTCGGTCGAATTCTACGACTTCTATATCTACGCGACCGCCGCGACGCTGGTCTTCGGGCCGCTGTTCTTCCCGTCGGGCAGCGCGTCGGCGCAACTGATGGCGAGCTATCTCTCGATCGGTCTCGCCTTTGTCGCCCGGCCGCTGGGGGCGGCGGTGTTCGGCCATTTCGGCGACCGGCTGGGCCGCAAGTCGACGCTGGTCGCCTCGCTGATGCTGATGGGCGCTTCGACGCTGCTGATCGCGTTCCTGCCGACCTATGACCGGATCGGCTGGGTCGCGCCGCTGCTGCTGTGCGTGCTGCGGTTCGCGCAGGGGCTGGGGCTGGGCGGCGAATGGGGCGGGGCGGCGTTGCTGGCGGTGGAGAATGCCCCGCCGGGCTGGCGCGGCCGGTTCGGCATGGTGCCGCAGCTCGGGGCGCCGGTCGGCTTCATCGCGGCCAACGGGCTGTTCCTGCTGCTCGGCCTGACCCTGTCGGAGGCGGATTTCGTGGGCTGGGGCTGGCGCCTGCCGTTCCTGTTCAGCGCGGTGCTGGTCGGTCTGGGCCTGTGGGTGCGGGTGAAGCTGCACGAGACGCCGGCCTTTGCAAGGGCGCTGGATCGCGAGGCGCCGGCGGCAGTGCCGCTGGCCGAACTGGCGCGCGGCCATCTGCGCGCGACGCTGGCGGGGACGTTCGGCGTGGTCGCCTGTTTCGCGCTCTATTATATCGCGACCACCTTCGTGCTCGGCTACGGCACCACGACGCTCGGCTACAGCCGCAGCGCGTTCCTCCAGACGCAACTGGTGGCGATCCTGTTCATGGCGCTGGGCATCGCGCTTGCCGGCTGGCTGGCGGACCGGTCGACCCCGGCGCGGGTGCTAGCCGGCGGGTGCGTCGGCGTGGTGCTGGCCGGCGTGCTGCTCGGGCCGATGGTCGGGGCCGGCAGCCTGTTCGCGATCGGCGCGTGGCTGTCGTTCGCGCTGCTGATGATGGGGTTCGTCTATGGCCCGCTCGGCGCGTGGCTGCCCGCGCTGTTCCCGGCGCGGGTGCGCTATACCGGCGCGTCGATGGGGTTCAATATCGGCGGGGTGATCGGCGGCGGGCTGACCCCCAGCATCGCCCAGGCATTGTCGGTATCGTACGGCCTTGCCGCGGTCGGCGGCGTGCTGGGCGCGGCGGGTGTCGCCAGCATCGTCGGGCTGCTGCTGGTGCCGCGGCGGGATTGACTATCCCGCGCGGACGAACGGCGCGTCGGCGACCGGCAGGTCGGGCACCGGGCAGATGCGGTTGCGCCCCTGTCGCTTGGCGTCATAGGCGGCCTGGTCGGCCCGGTCGATCAGCGCGGCGATCGTATCGCCCGGCTCCAGCGCCGCCAGCCCCGCGCTGACCGTGATGGGGGGCAGGTGGCTGCCGATCGCCGGCAGCGCCGCCCGCACCGATTGCGCCGCCAGCCATGCGCCCCGCAGCGTCGTGCGGTCGAGCAGCGCCACGAACTCCTCGCCACCCAGCCGCGCGATCGCCGCCGATGGCGGCAGCCGGTCGACCAGCATCGTCGCAAAGGCGCGCAGCACCGCATCGCCGGTCGCATGGCCGTAATTGTCGTTGACCCGCTTGAAATGGTCGAGGTCGAACAGGATCGCGGCCAGCGGCTCGCGCTGGGTGAACGCACGCCGCACCATCGAATCGGCGCGCCGGTCAAAGCCGCGACGGTTGGCGACCTGGGTCAGCGGATCGGTTTCCGACTCGGCGATCGTGTGCCCCATCGCCGATTGCACCACCAGCAGCAGGGTCAGCAGCCCGGTCGTCACCATCAGCACGCCGCCGGTCGCCTGCGAGAACAGCGCATAGTGGCTGGCGGCATAGGTCTGCGGCGAGGTGCCTGACCCGAAGGTCGCGGCGAAGAACGGCTTCACCAGGAAGTGCGCCGTCGTCAGCCCCAGCGTCACCGCCAGCGCCAGCCACAGCGGGCCACGCCGCCGCCGTACCGCGCCGATCGCGAAGAACGTCGCCATCGTCGATCCCGCGGCGAACGGAAGCTGATACAGCAGTTCGTACCACAGGTCGTTGCGCTGCCCGTGCCAGATCGCGGCGCGCAGCATCGCGCCCGAGACGATCAGCGCGATCACCGCCCGCCATGGCCCGCGCATTCCCGACAACAGCCGCAGCCCCGTCGCCAGCAACCCCATGCACGTCACGAACGATACATAGCTCAGGATCACGAACGGCGTGGTGAACGGGGTCAGCCGGATGCCCAGTTCGCTGAGCGGCGCGATCGCTCCGACCAGATATGCGGCGGCCAGAAAGGTCGATGCGCTCTGTCCCGGATAGGACAGGCGAATGATCGCGAACGTGACCGCGAACAGTCCTGCGACGCAGGCGTTCACGATCAGGGCATATACCGCGCTGTCCATCGTCCGGTCCCGCTACGCAACTCGACGATCGTCGTAGCAGCGTTCGGCCCGAAAAGAGTTAACGGATGCCGGATCATGCCAGCCGGAGCAGCATGACCTTCGCCTTGCCATAGACGCGTTCGGCATCGACCGCGAATTGCGGCAGGTCGATCGGTTCGGCCCTGGCGGTTTCGATGCTGACCCATGTCGCCGGACCGATCCAGCCCAGCCGCGCCAGCTTGTCCGCCGCGACCGCCCCGGCGCCGCTGCCATAGGGCGGGTCCATCATGACGAGGTCGAGCGGTCTGGGTGCCGGGCCGAGCGCCAGCACCGACGTCGCGCGGACATCGCCGCCCGTCGCCTCCAGCCTGGTCAGGTTCGCGCGCAGCGCATCCAGCGCCGCGCGGTCCTGTTCGACGAACAGGCACGTCGCGGCGCCGCGCGACAGCGCCTCGATCCCCAGCGCGCCCGATCCGGCGAACAGGTCGGCGACCGCCAGCCCGTCGAAGCTGCCGACCCGGCTGGCGAGCATGGAAAACAGCGCCTCGCGCGTGCGATCGGCGGTGGGGCGGGTCGCGTCACCCTTGGGCGCGACGATCGGCCGCCCGCGCCACTGGCCTGAAATGACCCGCATCAGCGCTTGCCTCCGCCGGGGCGCCCGCCTTTGGGCTTGCCCTTGGCCGGGCGGGGGGAGGGGGCGGCCTTTGCCCAGCCGGCGGGCTTGCGCTTGGGCCGTTCGACGAAGCTCGCCCGGTCGGCCTCGGCGGCTTCCTCCTGCGTCATGCGGCGATCGACCGGGCCGCGTGCGGTGCGCGCCGGCTGCGGTTCGGTGGCGCGTGCCCGGCGTCCGTCGGGACGGCCCTCGGGCGGCGCGGCCTCGCGCGGCTTGCGGGACACGCGGGCGACCCCGTCATAGCCCGGCCGCTCGGCATGGGCCGCCGCACGACGCGCGCGCGGATTGTCGCTGGCCGCCGGACGGTCGCCATAGGCGCGCCGGTCGCCCAGCCCGGGCTGGCGCCGCTCGGCCGGGGTCTGCCCCGCCTGCGCCAGCGGATCGAACCCCTCGCGGCGTTCGACCGGCCGTTCGGTCGCATGGCTGCGCGGCCCGGCGCGGCGGGCATCGCCCTGCGGCCGCGCGCCGAACCCGCCGCGCTCGGTCGGACCCTGCGGCCGCGCACCCACGCTGCGCCGTTCGCCCCCCTGCGGCGCGTCGCGGTCGGGGCGTCGTCCGCCGAACCCCGAACGCTGGCCGTCCCGCTCGACCCGCGGGCGGCGTTCGTCGCCGAAGCCGCCCTGGCGCGCCACCGGTTCGGGCCGCGGCAGCGGCGTCGCGCGCCGCCACGCCTTCAGCGCCGCCGGATCGGCCCCCTCGGGCGCCGGCTTGCTGGTCGGCTTGCTGGCCAGCGTCTTGCGGAACGCGACCAGCTCGTGCTGGCGGATCTCGTCGACCTCGCCCTCGGGCAGATCCTCGAGATGGAACGGGCCATAGCGGGTGCGGATCAGGCGCGACACCTTCAGCCCCAGATGTTCGAGCACCCGGCGAACCTCGCGGTTCTTGCCTTCGGTCAGCGTCATCTCGATCCAGGTGTTGGTGCCGGTGCGCCGTTCGAGGTTCGCGTTGATCGGGCCATAGCGCACGCCCTCGATCTCGATCCCCAGCATCAGCTCCTCGAGCTGCTGCTGGCTGATCTCGCCATAGGCGCGCGCACGATAGGTCCGCTCGACCCCGGTGGCGGGCAGTTCCAGACGGCGCTTGAACTCGCCGTCGGTGGTCATCAGCAACAGCCCCTCGGTGTTCAGGTCGAGCCGCCCGACCGGGATCAGCCGGGGCAGCCCGCCGGGCAACCGGTCGTAGATCGTCGGCCGTCCGGCGCCGTCGCGCTCGGCGGTCAGCGTGCCGGCCGGCTTGTGGAACCGGAACAGCCGCGTCGGCTCGGGCGCGGCGACGGGGGCGCCGTCGACGGTCACGCCCTTCAGGTTGGGCAGGATCGTCGCGGGCGTTTCGATCACGACACCGTTCAGCGCGACGCGCCCGGCGGTAATCATGCGTTCGACATCGCGGCGCGACGCCACGCCGGCGCGCGCCATCAGCTTGGCGATACGCTGGCCTTCGCGGGGGGATTCGCCGGGTGATTCGGGGGAAGTAACGATGATGCGGGTATCCGTTTGCGGCGATGCGACGAAAGTTTCAGCCGAAGCGGTTCCTTCATCGCCTTCGCGAGTTTCAGGCTTCGTATAAGCTGGTTGCATCCCGGTGGAAAGCGAGTGGGGATATGTTGTTCGGCCGCAAGAAGCGACACATCAACCGGATCCTGGTCGTCGAGGACGAGCCGCTGGTCGCATTCGACACCGAACATTTCCTCGGCAGCGCGGGATTCGAGATCGCGGCGACCGTCGATACCGTCGCTGCGGCCTGCGCCACGCTGGAGGGGGGAATGGACCTCGACCTCGTGCTGGTCGACATCAACCTGTCCGATGGCAGCGGCCTCGACGTTGCCCGCTGCGCCCATGGACGCGGCGTGCCGGTGCTGCTCGTCACCGGCACCTGCCCGCAGGAGGCGCAGGTCTTCGCCGCCGGGTGTCTGACCAAGCCCTATCCGCAGAAGGACCTGCTGAGCGCGATCGATGCGATCGGCGCGGTGATCGGCGGCGCGAAGCTGCCGCGACGCCTGCCGAGCGGCTTCAACCTGTTCCGCACGGCGGCATAGCCTCGCCGCCCCGCACGTCCCTGTCGCCCGAAGTCGGCGGCGGCCACCTTGCCGCCACCGCCAACCCCTTCTACGGTCGCGCCCCTTCCGGGAGGACTTGAATGACCGAAGCCGCGCCCAAGGGGCTGGCGCTGATCCGCATGGGGCTGAACAATCGCAAGACCGGCGCGATGCTCGCCTTCGGTCTGGCGGCGGGACTGCCGTTCACGTTGCTGCTCGGCACGCTGAACGCCTGGCTCGGCGAAGCGAAGATCAACCTCGCCACCATCGGCCTGCTGTCATGGATCGGGCTGGTCTATGCCTTCAAGTTCCTGTGGTCGCCGCTGGTCGACCGGTTGCGCCTGCCGCTGCTCGAACGCTTCGGGCGGCGACGGTCGTGGCTGCTGCTGTGTCAGGGCACGCTGGCGGCGACCTTCCTGCTGCTGGCGATCAGCGACCCGGCGGTCGCGATCGGCTGGTTCGCGCTGGTCGCGGTGATCGGCGCGTTCGCCGCCGCGACGCAGGACGTGGTGATCGACGCGTGGCGGATCGACGTCGCCGACGACCGCGCGACGCTCGGCATCCTGTCGTCCATCTATCAGCTCGGCTATCGCATCGCGACGCTGATCGGCGGCGCGCTGGCGCTGGTGCTGGCGGCGCGGATCGGGTGGCAGACGGTCTATGCGATCATGGGCGGGGCGATGGCGCTGCTGCTGCTGGTCACGCTGCTCGCCCCCGACACGCCGCGCCCGGTGGTCCAGCAGGGCGATGTCGCGATCCCCGGTCCCAGCACCCGCGACAAGCGCACCGGCCTTGTCGTCGTCGGACTGTGCTGGGGCTGGGCGATCCTGACCATCGCCGCGTTCATGGCGCGCGTGCTGGGCACGCCGGCGGGCGAGACGCCGCCCAGCGTCGGCGACTTCACCCGGCTGACCGGCCCGTGGATCGTCATCGCCACCGTCGTCGTCCCCGCGCTGGTCGCGGCATGGCTCAACCGCCGCACGCTCGACGCGCACTATTTCGGATGGGACGCGCCAGAGGCCGACCGCGCGTCGGGCTTCATCGAACATGGCTATCGCGCGCTGATCCTGCCGATGGCCGAACTGGTCGGGCGGCTGGGGTTCGGCGTGGTGATCGTGCTGGGGCTGATCCTCAGCTACCGGCTGTGCGATTCGATCTGGGGTCCGTTCGCCTATCCCTTCTATCTCGAGGAACTGAGGTACACGAATGACGAGGTCGCCTTCGCGTCGAAGATCTTCGGCGTCGGCATGACCATCCTCGGCGTGTCGCTGGGCGGCGTGTCGTTCGCGCTGCTCGGGCGGATGCCGACCCTGCTGATCGGTGCGATCGTCGCCGCGGCCAGCAACCTGCTCTACGCCGATCTCGCCGCCGGCGCCCCGGTGATCGATGCGGTGGCGGGCACGCTCGGGCTGCACGGCCTGGGCGTCGATGCGCGGATGGTGCGGCTGATGGTCGCGATCTCGGGTGAGAATATCGCCGGCGGTCTGGCCGGCGCGGCGTTCGTCGCCTATCTCTCCTCGATCGCAGCCAGGGAATATAGCGCGGTGCAGTACGCGCTGCTGTCGTCGCTGACGCTGCTGGTCGGCTCGCTTGGCCGCGCCGGCCTTGGCGAAGCGGTGGAGCAGATGGGCTATGCCCCGGTGTTCCGCTTCACCGCGGCGCTGGGGCTGGTCGCGGTGGTGTTCGTGCTGCTCGAATGGGTGCGCTGGCGGCGCGAACTGGCGCGGACCGCCGCCTAGCAAGGCACCTCGTCATTCGCCGCCAGCACCGTGCCGGCCAGATACAGCGACCCCGCGATCAGCACCGCTTCCGGCTCCGACCGTGCGAGCATGTCCAGCGCCGCCGCCGGATCGGTCGCGACATCGGCGGACAGCCCCAGCGTCCGCGCCGTCCGCGCCAGCTCCGCCGGGGCGTGATGCGCATGCCCCGGCACCGGCACCGCGACGACATGGTCGATCACCTGCGCCAGGTGCGTCAGCACCGCGTCGGCATCCTTGTTGGCCAGCATCCCCAGCACCAGTGCCGACCGCTCGCCCCGGCTGATCCGCGGCCACGCCTTCGCGATCTCGACCGCTGCCGATTCGTTGTGCGCCCCGTCCAGCCACACGCCATGGCGCGGATCGACCCGCCCGATGAGCGGGCCGGGGCGCAGCCGCTGCATCCGGGCGGGCCAGCGCGCCGCCTTCGCCCCCGCCACGATCGCTTCGTCGGGCACCGTCACGGCCGACTGATGCCGCAGCATCGCGGTGGCCAGCGCCAGATTGTCGCGCTGGTGCGCGCCCGACAGCGCCGGTTCGGGCAGGTCGATCGTGCCGCGGGCATCGCGATACCGGCCGTCGATGGCGTCCCACGCCGCGCCCCGCGCGACGAGCGACCCGCCCGCCGCCGTCACCGTTTCCGCCACGCGCGCCGCAAGGGTGTCGGGATAGGCGAGGGTGGCGACCGGCACGCCCGGCTTCGCGATCCCCGCCTTCTCGCCGGCAATGCCGGTCGGCGACGATCCCAGGAACGCCTCGTGATCGATCCCCAGCGCCGCGATCCCGCACATCACGGGGGCGGGGAGGACGTTGGTCGCATCCAGCCGCCCGCCAAGCCCGACCTCGATCACGCACGCATCGGCCCGCACCCGCGAAAAGGCGAGGAACGCCGCCGCCGTCGTGATCTCGAAGAAGCTCGCGCCGATCCCCTCGGCCACGTCCAGCACCTCGGCCAGCAGGGCGGCCAGCGCGGCATCGCCGATCAGCGTCCCGGCCAGCCGGATCCGTTCGTTGAACCGCACCAGATGCGGGCTGGCATAGACATGCACCCGCAGGCCCGCCGCCTCCATCGCCGCGCGCAGAAAGGCGCAGGTCGACCCCTTGCCGTTGGTCCCGGCGACATGGAACACCGGCGGCAGCCGCAGATGCGGATCGCCCAGCCTGCCCAGCAGCCGGGTGATCCGCTCCAGCCCCAGCACATCGGCGCCGGGGGACAGCGTCACCAGCCGGTCGAGCTGCGCCTGCACGGCGGGATCGGTCGAAACAGCGAAGTCAGGCAACAGAAGATCCTCCCCATTTCATGCGGAGGGGGACCATGCGCAGCATGGTGGAGGGGCGTGGCCCCAAACGGCACCGTTGCGTTGCGGGGCGATCCCCCTCCACCACCGCGTCGCGGCGGTCCCCCTCCCCATGCAAAGGGGAGGATCCAGGCGCTCAGGCCGCTTCCTTGCGCCCCAGAAACTCGATCAACTGCGCCAGTTCGCCCGGCAGGTCGCGGCGATGCGTCACGCGGTCGATCAGGCCGTGGTCGCGATAATATTCGCTGGTCTGGAAATCGTCGGGCAGCTTCTCGCGGATCGTGCTCTCGATCACCCGTCGTCCGGTGAACGCCAGCGTCGCCTTCGGCTCGGCGATCTGCACGTCGCCCAGCATCGCATAGGCCGCCATGACCCCGCCCGAGGTCGGGTCGGTCAGCACCACCAGATAGGGCAGGCCGGCATCGTGCAGCATCTCGATCGCGACGGTCGTGCGCGGCATCTGCATCAGGCTGAGGATGCCTTCCTGCATCCGCGCGCCGCCGCTGGCGGTGAACACGATATAGGGTACGCCGCGCGCGATCGCCGCCTCGACGCCGGCGATGAACGCCTCGCCGACGAACTGGCCCATCGACCCGCCCATGAACGCGAAATTCTGTACGCCGACGATGCAGCCGCGCCCGTCGATCGTGCCATAGGCGTTCTGGAAGGCATCCTGTTCGCCGGTGTCGGTCCGCGCCGTCTTCAGCCGGTCGACATAGCGCTTGCTGTCACGGAACTTCAGCGGGTCCTCGGCGACCTTGGGGTTCGGCAGGATGTCGACGCTGCCCTCGTCGAACAACTGCTGGAACCGCTCCCTGGGGCCGATGCGCCCGTGATGGTCGCATTTCGGGCAGACGTGCAGGTTTTCTTCCCATTCCCTGGTGAAGATCATCTGCCCGCATCCCCGGCATTTGTGCCACAGATGGTCGGGCGTCTCCTTGCGCGCGACGAAGGGGAGGGCGTTACGGACGCGGTTGAGCCAACTCATGCGGGTTCCTTGCAGGCCGCGGCGATCGCTGCGGCAAGGCTTTCGATATAGGTTTTGACCGGACCGGCGGCGTTCGCGCCATGTCCCGCCACGATGTCGACGATCGCCGATCCGACGACGACGCCGTCGGCGACGCGGGCGATGTTCGCGGCCTGTTCGGGCGTGCGCACCCCGAAACCGACCGCGATCGGCAGGTCGGTCGCCGCCTTCAGCCGCGCGACCGCCGCGTCGATCGACGCCTGCACCGCCTGCTGCTTGCCGGTGATCCCCGCGACCGAGACATAATACAGGAACCCGCCGGCCCCCTCCAGCACGCGCGGCAGGCGTGCCGCGTCGGTCGTCGGCGTCGCCAGCCGGATCGCGGCGATCCCCTGCTCGCGCAACGGCACGCCCAGCGCATCGTCTTCCTCCGGGGGAATGTCGACGCAGATCACCCCGTCCACCCCCGCCGCGGCACAGGCCTGTGCGAACCATTCCGCCCCGCGCCGCACCATCGGATTGGCATAGCCCATCAGCACCAGCGGCACGTCCGGGTGCCGCCCGCGAAACTCGGTCGCGATGCGCAGCACGTCGGCGGTACGCGTGCCGGCGGCAAGGCTGCGGATATTCGCCGACTGGATCGCCGGCCCGTCCGCCATCGGGTCGGTGAACGGCATGCCCAGCTCGATCACGTCCGCCCCGCCCGCGACCAGCGCGTCGAGGATGGCGGGGGTGGCGTCGGGCGTCGGATCGCCGGCCGTCACGAAGCACACGAGCGCCGGGCGGCCCTTCGCAAAGGCAGCGGCAAGGCGGGCGGTCAAAGCCCTCTCCCCTTCAGGGGAGAGGGTTGGGAGAGGGGATGAGTCACAAAACCTTCCAACACAGTAAGCACGCCTTCAAGATTGTGCATCACATCGGCATTAGTGAACCGCACTACCCGATAGCCGAGTTCGGTCAAATAGGCGGTGCGAGCGGCATCATAGTCGGTGGTGCCGCCGTGCAAATGCCCATCGACCTCCACCACCAGCTTCGGCGTATTGGCGGCAAAGTCGGCGATATACGGCCCGATCACCTTCTGCCGCCGAAACTTGACACCCGCAAACCGTTCCGCCCGCAGCGCAAACCACAAGCGCTGCTCGGCGGGAGTAAGAGCCTTGCGCGCCGCCTTGGCCCGCTCGGTCAACAAAGCGTCGCGCACAGCCCTCTCCCAACCAGTGACCAGCAGTATTTGGGTCGATCATGCCCCCGGCATGATCTTACCAGTGCCGGGGGCACGGGGAACACGAATACCGCTGGTCACTCCCCTGAAGGGGAGAGGGCTTAAATCGAAACCCCCAGCGCCGCCGCCACCGTAAAGATATCCTTGTCCCCACGCCCGCACAGGTTCGCGAGGATGATCTGGTCCGACCGCATGGTCTTCGCCCGCCGCGCCACCGCCGCGATCGCGTGCGCGGGTTCCAGCGCGGGGATGATCCCCTCGGTCCGGCACAGCATCTGGAACGCGTCCAGCGCCTGGTCGTCGGTCGCGCTGTCATATTCGACCCGCCCGATATCGCGCAGCCACGCATGTTCCGGCCCGATTCCCGGATAGTCGAGGCCCGCCGAGATCGAATGCCCCTCGGCGATCTGCCCGTCCTCGTCCTGCAGCAGATAGGTCTTGTTGCCGTGCAGGATGCCGGGGAACCCGCCCGCCAGCGACGCGGCATGGTCCTTGTCCAGCCCATGCCCCGCCGCCTCGACGCCCAGCATCGCCACATCGGCATCGTCGAGGAACGGATGGAACAGCCCGATCGCGTTCGACCCGCCGCCGATCGCTGCGACCAGCAGGTCGGGCAGACGCCCGGTCCGCTCCAGCATCTGCGCGCGTGCTTCGCGCCCGATGATGCTCTGGAAATCGCGCACCAGCTCCGGATAGGGATGCGGCCCCGCCGCCGTGCCGATGATGTAGAAGGTGTCGTGGACGTTGGCGACCCAGTCGCGCAGCCCCTCGTTCATCGCGTCGGACAGCGTGGCGGCACCGGACGTCACCGGCCGCACCTCGGCCCCCAGCAGCTTCATGCGGAACACGTTGGGCTGCTGCCGCTCGACGTCCTTGGCACCCATATAGATGACGCAGGGCAGGCCGAAGCGCGCACAGACCGCCGCCGTCGCCACGCCGTGCTGGCCGGCCCCCGTCTCGGCGATGATCCGCGTCTTGCCCATGCGGATCGCCAGCAGGATCTGGCCGATGCAGTTGTTGATCTTGTGCGCGCCGGTATGGTTCAGCTCGTCGCGCTTGAACCACACCTGCGCGCCCATGCCCGGCGCGGCGCCGCTACGCAGCGTCTCCGACAGCCGCTCGGCATGATAGAGCGGGCTCGGCCGCCCGACATAATGCGTCATCAGGTCGTCGAACTGCGCCGCGAACGCCGGATCGGCCTTTGCCGCCCGGTATTCGCGGTCGAGGTCGAGGATCAGCGGCATCAGCGTTTCCGCGACATAGCGGCCGCCGAAATCGCCGAAATGCCCACGTTCGTCGGGCTGGGCGCGATAGCTGTTGGGGGCGTTCATGGGGTCGCTCGTTACGCCGCACGCGCGCCCGTGTCGAGGGCGTCAGGCGTCGCGCACCGCCGCGGCGAAGGCCGCGATCTTCGCCGCATCCTTGACCCCCGGCGCGCGCTCGACCCCCGACGATATGTCGACCAGCGGCGCGCGCGTGCGGCCGATCGCCTGCCCCACATTGCCCGCGTCCAGCCCGCCCGACAGCGCCCAGGGCAGCGGATGGCGAAACCCGTCGAGCAGCCCCCAGTCGAACCGCAACCCCATGCCACCGGGCAGCGCCGCCCCCGGCGGGGTCTTGGCATCGTACAGCACCCGGTCCGCCGCCCCGGCAAGCTTCCGCGCACCGTCGAGGTCGGCGCGGGTCTTCACCGCCACCGCGCCCCATGTCTCGCGCGCCGCCCGTGCCCGGATCGCCGCCACCCGCTCGGGCGCGGTCCCGTGCAACTGCACGATGTCCAGCCGCGCCGCCGCCATCGCCGCGTCCAGCAGCGCGTCGTCGGGATCGACGAACACCCCGACCGTCGCACGCCCCGCCGGCACCATCCGCGCCAGTCCCGCCGCCGCATCGAACCCGACATGGCGCGGGGAGGGGGGGAAGAACACGAACCCGACATGGCTGGCCCCCGCCGCCAGCGCGGCGGCAAGCGTTTCGGGCGTCGACAGGCCGCAGATCTTGATGAGCGTCATGGCCGGGGATGTAGCGGGTGGGACGACGAATGAGAACCGCAGCATGCGCATCCCCCGGCGCATGCCCGCACGCCGCGCCGGTGCCACCGGTCACGCGCATCGTCGCGAACGGCTTTCCTACAGGCGGTCGACCGGGCAGGGTGGCGGCGACGGTCGCGCCATCGGGGGGCAGGCGCGTTCCATGGCGGGGTCGCGACAGATGGCAGGCGACACCGGCGTACGCGAAAGCGTGGCGAGTGTGAACTTTGTGAACTTTGAAAAGCGGCGAAAATAATTTCGCGATATTTTACAAGGGCTTGAAAAAGGATCTTCGGATCATGTCTCGGGATCACGGGCGCAGGGCCGGGGGCAACGGTCAACGCTTCCCGCACCGCCGGCCCGGCGCACCCCGGATACCCGGCGCGTCAGAGCGTGGCTTCGATCGCCCTCGCGGCCTGATCGGGGTCCGCCGCCTGCGTGATCGGGCGGCCGATCACCAGCACCGACGCCCCGGCGTCCAGCGCGGCGCGGGGCGTCACCACCCGCTTCTGGTCGCCGGCCACCCCGTTCGCCGGCCGGACGCCCGGCACCACGAAATACCCCTGCGGCCATGCCTTTCTCGCCGCCGCGACTTCCGCGCCGGAACACACCACGCCGTCGATCCCGGCGCTTTTCGCCAGTTCGGTCAGCCGCACCACCTGCTCGTGCGGATCGGGGGTCAGGCCGATCGACGACAGGTCGTGCGCGTCGAGGCTGGTCAGCATCGTCACCGCGACGACTTTCGTACCCGCCGGCGCCGCCGCCTTGGCATCCTCCAGCATCGCCCGGCCCCCGGCGGCATGCACCGTCAGGATCGCGGGATCGAGCGGCCCCAGCGCCTGGATCGCCTTTGCCACCGTATTGGGGATGTCGTGGAATTTCAGGTCGAGGAAGATCGGCAGCCCCAGATCGGCCATCGTCCGCACCCCGGCCCGGCCATTGGCCATGAAGAATTCGAGGCCGAGCTTCAGCCCGCCGACATGCCCGCGTACCGCCTGCGCCAGCGTCCTCGCCCGCTCCAGATCGGGGGTGTCGATCGCGACATAGATGGGCGAGCGGCTCACGATGCCGCTCCCGGTGCGACCGGCGCCGCGACCGGCGCGGGGTCGGCCGGCAGGCTGGCAGGTGGATCGGCGCGGTGCAGGTCGGCCAGCGTCCGGTCGGTCGCCGCGATCCGCTGCCGCAGGCGCCAGCGCGTCAGGTGCAGCGCGACGAAGGTCGGCAGGAACCCCGCCAGGAACGTCACCAGCAACAGCAGCGGCAGGTTCACATCGGCATAGAGCGATCCCCACAGCTTCAGCGGCACCATCGTCATGTTGTTCAGCGCGAAGGCGACGATGACCCCGACCAGCAAGGCCCAGAACAGGGTTTTCAGGAACTGCATGGGGTGGCGCCTTCGTGGTTGTTCTCGCCCCATCCTTACGCCGGTCGGCCGTCGGATTCCAATAGCGGCGACCTATCCGATCGCGGCACGCAGCTCCTCGAACAGCGGCTGGATCATGGTCAGCCGGTCCTGCTCCTCATCGAGGATCGCGCGGAACGCCGCGCGCTTGTGCGTCGAGATCCAGCCGGGCGGCAGGCGCGTGTCGGGGGGCAGCGTCGACAGCGCGATATCGATCATCCGCTCCGCCCCGTGCAGCCGTCCCCACAGATAGTCGTTCTCGCGGTACGACCGGCTGAAGAACGCCCCGAAATTGTTGAAGCGGATGCCCTTCAACGTCGCCTCGGCGCCTCCCGGGCGGATCGACGGGGCGTCGTCGGGCGCGATCCGGTCGACCCGGACCGGATCGAACTCGTCCAGCCCTTCGCCCCCCAGCAGCGGCAGCGTCGCGATGTCGAAAAAGGGAAAGCCGAGATAGTCGAGCAGCAGCGGCCGGCGGATCTCGCGCGGCGCCGCCGCCAGTGCCGCCGACAGCCGTTCGTCGGTTTCGCCGTCCAGCCGCGTCAGGTCCATCGCCGCCGCCATCGCCGCCAGCACGTCCCCCGGATCGGCGCGCTTGTCCCCGGCCAGCGACCGCACCGCCCCGAACCGGTCGGCCCGCTCGCACGCCAGATAGGGCGTCAGGCTGGCAAAGATCGCCTCGCGCACCGGGGCCAGCGTCGCGGCATCCTGTCCGGGCTCCATCGCCGACACCGTCCGCACCAGCAGCCGCAACCGGCGAATGCGAAAGGCAAGGTCGTGGGTCCGCAGGAAGTCGATCGCCGCGTCCGATGCGCCGTCGCCGTCGAACCGGTCGGCGCCCCGCTCGATCACGACCCCGGCAAAGCCCTCGCGCAACCGCCGCCGCCGGTCGGGGGAGGGATCGTCCGCCAGCGACGCGACCCGCTCCGCCAGCCGGTCGAGCACCTGATCGACCTTGAGCAGACCGTAAGCGGCATGGCCATAGCCCGCCCGCTTCGCCGTCTGCACCTGCGCGCGGCGGCGCCATCCCGCCAGCCGCCCCGCCGTCGGCCAGTCGAGGAACAGGGTATAGCCGAACAACTGCTCGACCTCCGCCTCCACGCCGCCGCGCAGTTTCTCCACGATCGCCAGCATCCGCTCGATCCGTTCCGACCGCCGCTGGATCGCATCCAGATTGTCGCGGATCGGCTGCTTGCGCGGCAGTTCGGACAGCGCGCCAAGGATCGTCTGGAAGAAGCTCGGCGGCCCGTCGGCGGCGGTGCCGATGCCGAACTTGTGGTTGGGCGCGGGGTCGAGATAGACGAAGCGCCGGTCGATCTGCCGCCGTGCCGGGCGTTCGCGCAGGGCATCGATCGCCGGGCGGAACGGCGCGTTGGCCAGCACCGATCCGTCGATCAGCGCCGCCTGCTCGACCATCCCCACCGCCGCCTGTCGCGGCAGCACCCGGCGCAGGAACGCCTCGCGCCCCGGCCAGTCGGTCCCGCGATCCTTCAGCGCCGCGTCCAGCTCGCCCACCCGGAACGGCGGGAACGCGCCGGGAAAGCTCGACGTCGCCCGCGCCGCGAACACCAGCTCGGCGGGATCGGCGAGCGGCCCGTCGCCATGGTCGGAAAAGCCGATGACGATGCGATGTTCGGTCTCGACCACCTCCTTGGGCGAATTGAGCCGCAGCAGTTCGGGATGGCCGGCAAAGTCGGTGACGGTGACGAACAGGTCGAGCGGCTGACCCGGCGGCAGCAGCCGCGGCCCCACCGGTCCCGCCGCCATCGCCTCGAACGCGTTCAGCAGCATGTCGACCATCGCCCGCCCCCCGAACGGCGGCTGGAACCACCGCGCCCGGACGAACCGGTCGAGCTTGGCGCGCAGTTCGTCGCGTGCGGCGATGTCGACGCTCGACGCATCCTCGCCCTCGCGGCCCAGCGCCATCCACGCGACCGGCCGCGCCCAGGGGCGCGACAGCGCGCTCGCCGGCGCCTGTGCCGGGTCGATCAGCGCCTCGATATCCGCGCCCTCCAGCCATAATTCGGTCAGCGGGTCGAGCGACTGTCCGGTCGCGACCGCATGCGCCAGGAACACGCCGTTGATCCCGCCCGCACTCGCGCCCGCGACGATATCGACCAGCACGCGCAGGCGGATACCCGTCAGTTCGGCCAGCTCGGCCAGCATCGTGCGGTACACGTCCGCGCTGCCCCCCGGCGATGCCGCCGCATCCTGGACCGCGCGGCTGGCGCGGGCGATGTGCCACACTTCCTTGACCAGCCCGTGCATATAGACCGCCAGGCTGATCCCGCCGTAACAGACCAGCGCGAGGCGCAGTTCGCGTTCGTGCAGCGGCGCCTCGCTCATGCCGGTTCCAGGGTCGCCCAGATCGGCAGATGGTCCGACGCCTTGCGCGCGGCGGCGCTGTGATGGGTACCGGCCTCGACGATGCGCAGTCCGCTCGACACCATGATCCGGTCGAGCCGCCCGACCGGATGCTTCGCATGGAAGCTCGGTCCCGTCTCGGCAAAGCTGTGCGTCCGCGCGAAGTCGCGCAGGCATCCCGATCGCGGCGTCCATTCGTTCAGGTCGCCCATCAGCACGCTGGGCAAAGCGGGGCTGCATCCCTCGACCTCGTGCAGGATCGCATGCGCCTGCTTGCGCCGCCACAGCCCGGACAGGTCGAGGTGCATGCCCACCACCCGCAGCGTGACGCCCTTCACCGCGATGTCCGCCCGCACCGCGCCGCGCGGCTCCAGTGCCGGTATCTCGATCCGCCGCTCGGCGCTCACCACCGCATCCTTGCGCACCAGCAGCGCGTTGCCATGCCATCCCATCGACTGCGCCCGGACCGCGACCGGCACCGCCGTCCATGGGCTATGGTCGTCCAGCATGTGCAGCGGGATCACCCCGGCACGCTCGCCCAGCCGGCGGTCGCATTCCTGCAACGCGATGATATCGGCATCGATCTCCCGCAGCACCTCCAGCGTGCGCTCGGGCATGCGGCGGCGATCGGTCCCGATCGCCTTGCGCATATTGTAGCTGGCCACCTTTATCATCGCTGGCCCCTCAACGCCGGGCGGGGCGGTTTCGTTTCGCTGCCAGCTTTTCTTCGTCATTCCCGCGAAGGCGGGAATCCATATGCGCTGACGCTCGTGCCGGAGCCGCCGGCAGTGCGTCTATGGATCCCCGCCCCCGCGGGGATGACGATCCGGTCGTTGCGTCGGATCCTGCCGCGGCAACCGGCCCTCATCGCGGCAACCGGATCGTGGCGTCCAGCCCGCCGCCATCGCGATTGGCGAGCATGATCTCGCCCCCGGCGTCGCGCACGATCGCCCGTGCCAGCGCCAGCCCCAGCCCGATGCCGCCGGTATCGCGGTTGCGCGATGTTTCCAGCCGGGTGAACGGAGCGAACACCCCCTCCATCCGGTCGGGCGGGATGCCGGGACCGCGATCGGCCACGGTGATCGCCACCGCCTGCGGCCCCGTCTCGATCCGGACCGCCGCATGGCCGTCGCCATATTTGATCGCATTCTCGATCAGGTTGCGCACCGCGCGGCGCATCAGGTTCTGGCGCAGGTGCAGCG
The DNA here is from genome assembly GCA_003240755.1 of Sphingomonas hengshuiensis. Classification (GTDB taxonomy): domain Bacteria; phylum Pseudomonadota; class Alphaproteobacteria; order Sphingomonadales; family Sphingomonadaceae; genus Sphingomonas; species Sphingomonas hengshuiensis_A. The sequence continues at coordinate 39,831 of QFNF01000024.1, forward strand.
GTACGCGCGCCGCCTCGACGAGATCCACCGCATGGCCCAGGTCGCGGAAATCCTCGACCACCGCATCGACCAGCGCGGCGACGTCGACATCGGTCGCCGCCTCGCTCGGCCGCCCCAGCCTCGCCAGCGACAGGATATCGTCCAGCGTCGCGTTCATCTCGTCGATCGTCTCGGCCATGCGCGCGCGGTCGGTATCGTCCTCGACCGATTCGATGCGGACGCGCAGCGCGGCGAGCGGGGTGCGCAGGTCGTGGCCGATCGCGCCCAGCATCCGGTCCTTTTCATCGACCATGGCATTCACCCGCTGGCCCAGGTCGGTAAAGGCCGCGATCAGCAGCCGCACGTCCTGCGGCCCCTGCGGCTCGATCGCGGGCAGCGGCCGGGCCGGATGGAACGCACGCGCGGCATCGGCCAGTCGTCGCAGCGGCTTGGCGATCCGCCGCCCGATCCACAATACCGGCAGCAACACGATGACATAGAGGATGAAGGTCTGCGCCAGCGACTGCCACAACACGCCGCGCTCGGCCATCGGCCACGGCGTATGCGACACCAGCCAGCCGCGTCCGGGCAGTTCGACCGCGCTGTCGAGCACCGCGCCCGTTCGCCGCAGCCGCTCGGCCCGGTGTTCGCCCACCCCGCGCGCGCGGATTTCCGCTTCGTCGATCGGCCGGATATGCGCGGCGATCCGCCCGATGGGGATGCCCGCTTCGGCAAAGCCCGACCGGATCGCGCTTTCCACATCGGTTTCGGGTTCGCCGCGCAGGACCGGCACCCGGTCCGTCACCAGCCGCACCCCGCGCATCCGGTCGCGCGGGTTCGCCGCGGGTTGCCCGACGCGCGGTGCCCGGTGCCGCTCGGCGGCGTCGATCAGGCGGGTGACTGCGGGCAGGGTGATCTCGGCAAAGCGGAACGCCCGCCGCTCGCGCAGCAGCAGCGCGAAGTTCAGCGCCTGCGCGACGAACAGCGCCACCGCCACCAGCAGGGCGATCTGTCCCGGCAGGCTGGTCGGCCAGAACCGCCTCACAGGCGCGTGACTTCGGTCGCCAGCGTATAGCCGCCGCCCCACACGGTCTTGATGATTTCCGGATTGCGCACGTCGGTCTCGATCTTCTTGCGCAGCCGGCTGACCTGATTGTCGATCGCCCGGTCGAACGCCGCCGCCTCGCGCCCTTGCGTCAGGTCGAGCAACTGGTCGCGGGTCAGCACCTGTCGCGGCCGCGTCACCAGCGCGTGCAGCAGGCTGTACTCGCCGGTCGACAGCGGCACCGACACGCCCTCGCGGTCGACCAGCGCGCGCTCGCCGGTCTTGAGCACCCAGCCGGCAAAGGCGAACGATCCGGCCTCCGGCGCATGCTGCCGCACCGCGCCCCCCGCCGTCCGGCGCAGCACGACCTTGACCCGCGCCGCCAGTTCGCGCGGGGAGAACGGCTTCACGACATAATCGTCGGCGCCCATTTCCAGCCCGACGATCCGGTCGGTTTCCTCGGTACGCGCGGTCAGCAGGATCACCGGCGTCTCGCTCGTCTCGCGGATATGGCGGCACAGCGACAACCCGTCCTCGCCCGGCATCATGATGTCGAGGATGGCAAGGTCGATCGCATAGGCGTTCAGCCGCGCCCGCGCGCCCTCGGCATCGCCCGCCTGCGTCACGCGGAACCCCTGGCGGGTCAGATACTGGGCAAGCGGTTCGCGGATCGATCGTTCGTCGTCGACCAGCAGCAGATGGGGGATATCGGCCATATCGGACATGCTAGGCGCACCGGCTCCCGAAAGGAATGGCCGGAGGGTGTCGACCACCCTCCGGCGAAGGGGTCAGTCGGCCTGCTGCCGGTCGCGGCGCTCCATGCGTTGCTGGCGCGACTGCTGGCGTTCGGCGGCGTCGATCCGGCCATCCTTGTTGGTATCCTGCCGGTCGAACATCCGCATCGCCGCTGCACGAAACTCCTCCCGGGTAATGACACCGTCCCGGTTCGCATCGGCGCGCTCCAGCATCCGCCCGCCGCCGCGACCGGGCGTGGCGCCGTCATCGCCCTGCGGCTGGCGCTCTGCCGCGCTGATCCTGCCGTCGCGGTCGGTGTCGAGCCTGTCGAAGCGGCGGTCGGCGTTCGCCACGGCCTCCGCGCGGGTCAGGACGCCATCGGCCATCGGGCGGGGCGACGAGGGCGGGGTCTGGGCCACGACGATACCGGGCAGGGCGATACCGGCAAGCGAGGCGGCGACGATCAGCGAACGCATGGACGAACCTTTCGGAACGGGGGCGCACCCCCGGGTTGAGAATGCGCCCTTGTCGCTGCCAATTGTCGCCAGCCTTTGTCGCGTGCCCTGCCGCTTTGTCGCGATTTGTCGCAGGTCAGTTCCCGGCCGGCGTCCCGAACAATATGCGACGCTGTTCGTCGGTCATCGGCTGGCTGCCTTCGCTGACCGCCTTGCCCTTGGCATAGGCGGCGATCGTCGCCGGTCGCGCGGCGATCGCGTCGAACCAGCGCTGCAGGTTCGGGAAATCCTCCAGCTTCTGTCCCTGCGCCTCGTGCGGCACGATCCACGGATAGGCCGCCATGTCGGCGATCGAATAGTCGCCGGCGACGAACGCGCGATCGGCCAGCCGCCTGTCGAGCACGCCGTACAGCCGCGCGGTCTCGCGGATATAGCGGTCCTGCGCATAGGGCAGCTTTTCGGGCGCATAGATGTTGAAATGATGGTTCTGCCCGGCCATCGGACCCAGGCCGCCCATCTGCCACATCAGCCACTGGATCGCATCATAGCGGCCGGGCAGGTCGGCGGGCAGGAACCGCCCGGCCTTCTCCGCCAGGTACAGCAGGATCGCGCCGGATTCGAAGATCGCCAGCGGCGCGCCGCCGCCGACCGGTTCGTGATCGACGATCGCCGGCATCCGGTTGTTCGGGGCAATCGCCAGAAATTCCGGGCGGAACTGCTCGCCCTTGCCGATATCGACCGGATGGATGGTGTAGGGCAGGCCGGCCTCTTCGAGGAACAGCGTGATCTTGTGGCCATTGGGCGTCGGCCAGTAGTGCAGATCGATCATGGGAAGGCTCCATCGGCGTGAAGCCGGGACATGGGTGCAGCACCCGCGCCCGCCAAGCCGCTACCGCGCGAACAGCGTCAGCGGTACGGCATCGGCCATCGCCCGATATCCTGCCATCGACGGGTGGAGATGATCGCCGGAATCATAGGCTGGCAACAGCCGGTCGGGCCGCGCCGGATCGCGGACCACCTGGTCGAAATCGATCACCGCGTCGAAATGCCCCGGGGTGCGGATCCAGACGTTGATCGCCTGTCGCGCCGCTTCGGCGGCGGCATCGGGGTGGTAATACTCGTTGCCGGCGAACGGCATCACCGTGCCGCCGATCACCTTCAACCCCAGCGCGCGTGCCCGTGCGACGATCTGCGCATAGCCGCCGACCATTCGCGCGACGTGTGCCCGGCGCTCCTCGGGCGTCGCCACCCGCTCGCGGCCGAGGGCGCCCAGATCGTTGATCCCCTCCAGTACGATCAGGTAGCGCACGCCCGGCTGGCTCGCGACGTCGCTGTCGAACCGTGCCAGGGCGTTGGTGCCGCTGCATTCCGCCAACAGGCAGTTGCCGCCGATCCCGTGGTTCAGAACCGCCACGTCCTGCGTCGTCGCATGGGTGGACAGGCGCCGTGCCAGACCATCGGTCCAGCGCTGATGGGACCCGTCCTTCACGCCATAGCCATCGGTGATCGAATCCCCCAGCGCCACGATGGCGCGGGCCGTGGGCGCGGCATCGACCTCGACCCCCGCGATCTGGAACCAGCGTTCGACCGGCGTCGCATCGGCGAACGTCGAATCGCCCAACCGGTCGCCCGGCGCGATCCAACTGCGTGTCCGGGCGCCGCCATGTCCCGTCTGCTGCTGCGGCAGGGCGGCAAAGCGGGTGCTGATCGCCACGTCCTGCAATGCCTTCACCGGAATTGGCACCGGATCGGACCAGAAATCAGCGCCGGGGGGAACCTCCACAGTTGCGCGGCCGGCAAAGGTCAGCGGCCGGTCGGTGCCCGGCCGGATGGCGGCGGCAGCAGGTCCGGCGGCCAGCGCGATATGCGCGCCCGCGATGCGTAGCGGCGTCGTTCCGAACCGGTTGGAGAAACGGACCCGGAGCGCGCGCCCACCGATCGTCACCCGCACGATCTGTCGCACCGTGGTGTCGCGGGACTGTGCTTCGGTCAGTTGCTGTTCGGGGGGCGAGCGGACCGGAGACGTCGTCCACCCCGCGACCCATGGTTCGGCAGCGACCGGCAGCGCTATCGTCGCAAGCACCATCGCCACGGCGACCGACCCGCTGCGCATTCCGTTCCTCCCCGCTGTCGTTGGACGGAAGGCTATCGATCCGCGCCACCAGCGACAAGCGGATAAGGTCGCGGGGGCAACAGCTTTTCCGCCTTGGTTCCCGTTTCGGCGTAAGAAACTGATCCATTAGCGGGCGGATTGTGATACTTTAGAATGATGCTGACGGCGTTGAGCAGGCAACGCGGACAGCAGGACACATTCCGTCAAGCAGGGGAGAATAGCACGATGGCAGGTCGGAACGTCGAAACGGGCGGCATTGGCGAGGTACAGAATCCCACGGTATCATCCGCTGATTTCGCCCGAAGGTTCGGCCAGTTGCGACAGATGCAGGACGACCAGGCGATCTTCGTCACGCATCACGGCCGCGCCACCCACGTCCTGACGACCGTCCGCCATTACACCGACCTGCAGGACGCGAACGGCGGCCGGCGGAGCGATGCCGGCCTGGCGCCCCTGCTTGGCCTGCGGCCCGAGCATGGCGGCAGCGTGGCCGGCATGCTGGCGCGCCTGCCGGCCACCGC
>QFNF01000025.1 GCA_003240755.1 Sphingomonas hengshuiensis
CGACTGCCGCCCTGGGATCGATCGCCTTCGCGCCCGAGATCGTCGAGCCGATGATCGGAAAGATGCATGCGCGCTACGGTGCCGGCATCTATGACAAATATGGCTTCCTCGATTCCTTCAACCCGACGCTGACCCGCACCGACCGTCCGCTCCAGCATGGCAAGCTGGTGCCCGGCATCGGCTGGGTCGATGGCGACTATCTGGGCATCGACCAGGGGCCGATCGTGCTGATGATCGAGAACCGCCGTTCGGGCATGATCTGGGACGTCATGCGGCGCAATCCGCATATCCGGCGCGGGCTGGAGCGGGCGGGGTTCACCGGCGGCTGGCTGGCGTGATCGGGCTGTTCGCCGCGGCCGCCGCAGCCCAGGCGCAGCCGCTCGACCGGTTCGACGACGTGGCGGCGTGGCAGGCGGCGTCGTCCGACGGCGTCAGCGCGGCGGCGAACGCCGTACCGGGCGCGACGGACAGGGCGCTGCAACTGCGCTACGATTTCGCGAAAGTGTCGGGCTATGCCTTCGTCCGGCGGACGCTGCCGATCACCTTCCCGCCCAACTGGGAGATGCGGCTGAAGGTCCGCGGGACCGGCGGCGTCAACGATCTGCAGATCAAGTTCACCGATGCCGACGGCACCAATGTGTGGTGGGTAGTGAAGCCCAATTTCCGTCCCGCTGCCGACTGGCAGGAGCTGCGCATCCGCCCGCGCGACGTCCAGTTCGCCTGGGGACCGACGACCGACAGGACGCTGCGATCGACCCGGGCGGTCGAGATCGTCGTCGTACGCGGGCGCGATGGTGGAGCGGGCACGATCGAGGTCGACGACTGGACGTTCGAGACCCTGCCCCCGCCCCGCCCGCTGCCTGCACCGACAGCGAACGATCCGCGCGCGATCGACGGCGACCGGACGACGGCGGCGCGCGGACCGGTCACGATCGACTTCGGGGGCCCGCGCGAGCTGAGCGGGCTGGTGCTGCACTGGGCCGGTGCCGCCCCGGCCTACGCGATCGAGGCGTCCGACGACCGCCGTCGCTGGCGTATGTTGCGCAGCGTTCGCCAGAGCGATGGCGGTACCGATCCGATCGCGCTGCCCGATACCGAAACCCGCTACCTTCGCATCGCCGGCGCAAGCGGACTGGCCGAGGTGGAGATCAAGGACCGCGCATGGGCGGCCGACCCCAACGCCTTCGTGACCGCGCTGGCCCGACAGGCGCCGCGCGGGCGCTTTCCGCGCGGCTTTACCGAACAGAGCTATTGGACGCTGGTCGCCAATGACGGTGGCGCGGCAAGCGGGCTGATCGGCGAGGACGGCGCGATCGAGGTCGCCAAGGGCGGTTTCTCGATCGAACCGTTCGTGGTCGAGGACGGCAGGACCGTCGCGTGGAGCGACGTCGCCACCAGTCACAACCTCGAGGACGGCTATCTGCCGATACCGCATGCGCTGTGGACGGCGGACGGGTGGACGCTCGATACCAGCCTGTTCTCCGATACGCAGACCATGCGGCTGATGGCGCGCTATATGCTCCGGAACACGGGCGACACCCCGCGCACGCTGCGACTGGTGCTGGCGGTGCGGCCATTCCAGGTGAACCCGCCCGCGCAGTTCCTCAGCCAGCGTGGCGGGGTCAGCCCGATTTCGGCTCTGGCATGGGACGGCAGCGCGATGGCGGTGACGACGCCCGGCGCGATCGAAGGCGATCCGGCGGTCACGCGCCGGCTGTTCCCGGTGACGGCGCCGGCACAGGGCTGGGCCACCCCGTTCGACCAGGGGGCGCTGGCCGACCCCACCCGCCCCGGCAAAGCAGCGCGCGCCGACGATCCGACGCGGCTGGCATCGGGCGGGATTGCCTATGACATCACCCTCGCGCCGGGCCAGAGCTGGTCGACCGCCGTGGCGATCGGCGGCGACGCACCGGTGACGCAGGCGGCGCTCGACGCCGCCCATGCCGCCACCCGAAGCAATTGGCAGAAGACGCTCGGCGCGGTGACGATGACGGTGCCGGCGGTCAAGCAGCCGCTCGCCGATACGGTGAAGTCGGCGCTGGCACAGGTACTGATGAGCCGCGACGGACCTGCCCTCAAACCCGGCACGCGTTCCTATGACCGTAGCTGGATCCGCGACGGCGCGATGATGACCGAGACGATGTTGCGACTGGGCGTCGTCGCCCCCGGTCGCGCCTTTGCCGACTGGTACGGGCCGAACCTGTTCGCCAATGGCAAGGTGCCGTGCTGCGTCGATGCGCGCGGCCCCGATCCGGTGCCCGAGAATGACAGCCATGGGCAGTATATCCATCTCGTCACCGACCTGTACCGCTATACCGGGGACAAGGCGGCATTGGCGCGCGACTGGCCAAGGCTCGACGCGGCACGGCGTTATATGGAAAGCCTTGCCCGGTCGGAACGGACCGAGGCCAACCGCGCACCGGAACGTCGCATGCTCTATGGCCTGATGCCGCCATCGATCAGCCACGAAGGCTATTCGGCCAAGGCGCAATACAGCCTGTGGGACGATTTCTGGGCGCTGACCGGCTACAAGGACGCCGCCTATGCCGCGCGCGTACTGGGCAGGCCGGAGGCGGCGGAGATCGAGGCGCAGCGCGACCGGTTCCAGTCGGACCTCCACGCCGCGATCGCGGCATCGGTAGCGCATTGGAAGATCGCTTATATCCCCGGCGCCACCAGCATGGGCGATTTCGACGCGACGTCGACCACCATGGCGCTCGACCCGGCGGGCGAGCAGGCCCGGCTCGACCCGAAGCTGCTTGCCCGCACCTTCGAGCGGCAATGGCGCCGCGTGATGGCGCGGCCGGTCAGCAGCGACTGGAGCGACTATACGCCGTACGAGCTGCGCAACGTGTCGGCGATGGTACGACTGGGCTGGCGTGAACGGGCGAACCGGATGCTCGATTTCTACATGGGCGATCGGCGGCCGGGCGGATGGAACGGCTGGGCAGAGGTCGTCGGGCGCGATCCCCGCGACATCCGCTTTCTGGGCGACGTGCCGCATGCATGGGTGGCGTCGGACTATATCCGCGCCGCGCTGGACCTGTTCGCCTATGTCGATCAGGACCGGCGCGCCATCGTACTGGCCGGCGGGCTCGACCGGGACTGGCTGGCGGACAGGGGGTCCGACGTGCGCGGCCTTCGCACGCCCTATGGCACCATCGACCTGGCGATCCGCGCGGAGGAGGACCGGGTCGTCGCGACGATCGGTGGCGGGGCGATGCCGCCCGGCGGGTTCGTGCTGCCCTGGCCGCTCGACGGCGAAGCGGGGCGGGCGACCATCAATGGCAAGCCGGCGTCGATCGCCGCCGAGGGCCTGCGCATCCCGGCGGGCAGCGGACCGATCGCCGTGGTGATGGAACGAAAGCACTGACATCTCGTTTCGGTTCCGTGCCGTATGAACCGGCACGGGGCGAAGGGGGATCATGCGCCGCATCAGGGCCATTTCGGGGGCGGTCGCCTTGCTGTCGCTGGGTGCCTGCAATCGGCACCAATCGGCGCTCACTGTCTTTGGAGAAGAGGCGGCCACCGTCCGCCATCTGACCATCGTCATGCTGATCGGCGCGGTCGTCATCGCCGCCGGTGTCGCCGCGCTGATGGTTGCCGCCGTGCGCGCACCCGAGGGCCGGCTGACGCTGTCGGGTGGCATGCGGATGGTCGGCTGGCTGGGCGGGGTGTTGCCGGTGGTCGTGCTGCTGGGGCTGCTGCTCTACAGCCTGCCGGCGATGCGGCCATTGCCGGTCGGACGGGACGACCTGCGCATCGCAGTGCAGGGCGAACAATTCTGGTGGCGCGTCCGCTACCAGCCGCCCGGCGCCCCACCGGTCGTCACCGCAAACGAAATCCGCATTCCGGTCGGGCGCACCGTCCAGTTCGACCTGACCGCCGGCGACGTGATCCACAGTTTCTGGATACCGGGTCTGGCCGGCAAGATGGACATGATCCCCGGCCGTACCAACCGGCTGGTGGTACGTGCGACGACGGCCGGCAGGTTTCGCGGCGTATGCACCGAATTCTGCGGGCTGAGCCATGCGCTGATGGCATTTGACGTCGTCGCGATGGAACCCGCGGCGTTCGACGCATGGCTGGCGAGCGAGCGACGCCCCGCCGCTCCGGCGCCCGCGGAAGACGACGGCGCACGCGCCTTTGCCGCCAATGGCTGCGCCGGTTGCCATGCCATCGCCGGCACCGGCAATGCGGGGCGGATCGGCCCCGACCTGACCCATATCGGCAGCCGCGCATCGCTGGGCGCCGGAACGCAACCGATGACCCGCGCCGCGCTGGTCCGCTTCATCACGGATGCGCCCTCGGTCAAACCCGGTGCGCGGATGCCCGCCTATCCGCAGATGCCGCGTCAGGATGCACAGGCGATCGCCGCCTATCTGGAAAGCCTGAAATGAGCCTGCACGCGCAAGACGATCCCGCGCTCCGCGCCGCACAGGAAGAACGCCTGCGGGCGGTGTGGCGGGCGCCGCAGGGCATTTTCCTGCGCTGGACCGACTGCAACAACAACCGTGTCGGCGCGTGGTACACGCTGACCGCGTTCGGCTTCATGCTGTTCGCCGGGGTACTGGCCCTCATCATGCGTACCCAGTTGGCGGTCCCCGACAACGATCTCGTGTCCGCCAACAGCTTCAACCAGCTATTCACGCTGCACGGCTCGATGATGATGTTCCTGTTCGCCGTGCCGATGTTCGAGGCGGTGTCGATCATCCTGCTGCCCCAGCTACTGGGCGCGCGCGACCTGCCCTTTCCGCGGCTGTCGGCGTTCGGATACTGGTCGTTCCTCCTGGGCGGGGTGTTCGTCGGCGGCTCGATCTTCTTCAACGCCGCGCCCGATGGCGGGTGGTTCATGTATCCGCCGCTGACCACGCGCACCGACCTTTCGGGGCTTGGCGCCGATATCTGGATGCTGGGGCTCAGCTTTATCGAGGTGTCGTCGGTCGCCGCCGCGGTCGAACTGATCGTCGGAGTGCTGAAATGCCGGCCGCCCGGCATGCGGCTCAACCTGATGCCGCTCTATGCGTGGTATATCCTCGTCGTCGCGGTGATGATCCTGTTCGCCTTTCCGCCGTTGATCGCCGGCGATATCCTGTTCGAGATGGAGCGGCTGCTCAACTGGCCGTTCTTCGATGCCGGCCGCGGCGGCGATCCGCTGTTGTGGCAGCACCTGTTCTGGATCTTCGGCCATCCGGAAGTCTATATCGTCTTCCTGCCGTCGATCGCGCTGTTCGCGATGATGATCCCGACCTTCGCGCAAAGGCATCTGCTCGGCTATCCGTGGATCGTGCTGGCGGCGGTCGGCACCGCGTTCCTGTCGTTCGGGCTGTGGGTACACCACATGTTCGCGACCGGCCTGCCGAAAATCAGCCTCGCCTTCTTCTCCGCCGCGTCCGAAGCGGTGGCGATCCCGACCGGCATCCAGATCTTCGCGTTCATCGCGACCCTGTGGGCGGGCAAGGTCAAATGGTCGACGCCCCTGCTCTATGCCAGCGGGTCGCTCGCCATCTTCGTCATCGGCGGGCTGACCGGCGTGATGGTCGCGATCGCGCCGTTCGACTGGCAGGCGCACGACACCTATTTCGTCGTCGCGCATCTCCATTATGTGCTGATCGGCGGCACGCTGCTGCCGCTGTTCGGCGGGCTTTATTATTACTGGCCGCTGATTACCGGCAAGAAGCTGTCCGACAGGCTTGGGCGCACCGCCTTCTGGATGCTGTTCGTCGGTGCGAACCTTACCTTCTTCCCGATGCATTTCAGTGGCCTGTACGGCATGCCGCGCCGGGTGTTCACCTATCCGAGCGAGCTGGGCATCGATTACCTCAACCTCGCCTCGACCATCGGCGCCTATCTGTTCGCCCTCGGCACGCTGGTGGTGTGCATCGACCTTGCCCGCTCGCCATGGCGGTCCAAGGCAATGCGCAACCCGTGGAATGCCGGCACGCTCGAATGGCTGGCGCATCCCGATGACGAGGATTGGGGCATCCGGTCGGTCCCGCTGATCGAAAGCCGCTATCCCATCTGGGACCAGAAGGACTTCGTGCGGAAGGTCGACGAAGGCCGCTTCTTCCTGCCCGATGCGGAGGAAGGCCGGCGCGAGACGATCGTGACCACCGTGCTCGATGCCCGCCCGCTCTTCGTCGCGCGCCTCGGCACGCCCAGTTGGGTGCCGATGCTGACCGCGATTGCGCTGGGCAGCGTGTTCATCCTCACCACCTATCACCTCTACTGGTGGTCGCTGGCGGGCGCGGTCGCCACCCTGGGCTTCGTCCTCTACTGGTTGTGGACCGGTACCGCCGAAATCCCCGAAAAGCCGTCCAAGCCGATCGGGCACGGCATCGAACTGCCGCTCTACGTCTCGGGATCGGCCGCGCCCGGATGGTGGGCGATGTTCATCACGATGATGGCCGATGCCACCGCCTTTTCCGGGCTGGTGTTCGGCTATTATTTCTTCTGGACGGTACATCCCGAATTCCCGCCATCGGGGCCGGGGATGGACGGCCCCGGCACCTTCTGGCCGATGATGGCGCTGGGCGTCGCGGCGGTTGGCTGGATCGCAACGGTGGCGGCGCGCGAAAGCAACCGGCGGGGCGGCGTGGGGGTAGCGCGCGCGCTGCTGGTGTTGGGCATGCTTGCGAGCCTGGGGGGTATCTGGACCGGGTTGCAGGGGCCGCTGTCCACCGGGCTCGACCCCGAACTGCACAGCTATCCCGCGATCGTGTGGGTGCTGGTGATCTGGACGACCGTCCATGCCGGCGTCGGCGCGATCATGCAGGCCTATACGCTGGCGCGCAGCATCGCCGGGCGGATGACGCCGCGCCATGACGCGGACCTGCGCAACATCACCGTGTATCAGCATTTCATGGCGCTCACCGCCCTCGTCACCTATGCGACGATCGGCCTGTTCCCGGGGGTCGCATGAAGCGCGGGCTGCACGGCATGGTGGCCCGGCTGAAGGTCACGCTCTGGTCGCTGATCGTGCCGCCGACCGTCTGGGCGGTGCATTTCCTGTTCTCCTATCTGTGGGCGGCGATCCATTGCGCGAAGGCCGGCGGGTTTCCGCGCCTGCCGGTCGTCTATGCGGCCGGCACCTTCGCCGCGCTGGCGATCATCCTGGCGGCCGGCATCGTCGCGCACCTCCAGTCGCGCGTGCCGGGCGATCCCGCACCGCACGAGGAAGGCACCGACAGCGACCGCATCCGCTTCCTCGCCTTCTCGACCGTGCTGCTCGCCGCGCTGAGCTTCGTCGGGGTGATCTTCACCGCAGCGCCGGTGCTGTTCCTGACGGACTGCCGATGAAGCGCGCCAGCCTGGTCGCCGGGCTGGTGCTGCTGCCCGCCGGATGGCTGGCGGCGGCGCAGGCGGGAATGGTCGGGCACATGGCCGGGCACATGATCGCGGTGGCGATCGCCGCGCCGCTGCTCGCGCTGGGGCTCAGGGACACCCGCTTCGATCCGGCGTGCCGTTGGCCGCGGACCGTGACGCCGCTCGCCATGTCGCTGGTCGAACTGGCGACGGTGTGGGGCTGGCACCTGCCCGCGCTGCGCATGCTGGCGGACAGCCATGGCTGGGCGATGATCGTCGAACAGGCGATGTTCCTTGCCGCCGGGTGGCTGCTCTGGGCAGCGGTGCTCGGCACCGGGCCGGACCGGCGCGCGGCGGGGGTCGGCGCGTTGCTGCTGACGTCGATGCACATGACGCTGCTCGGTGCGCTGATCGGCCTCGCCCCCCGCCCGCTCTACCCGGCGATGGCGCACGGGATGCACGACCCGCTGGCCGATCAGCAACTGGGCGGGGTCGTCATGCTGATGGTCGGGGCGGCAAGCTACTTCCTCGGCGGCCTTGCCCTGCTCGCCACGATCCTCAGGCAACCGGAGCCGACGCCATGACCATCCGCCTCACCTGGAAGCGCGTGGTCGTGACGCTGCTCGGCATCTTCGCGCTGGGTATGGCCTATGCGTGGTCGGGGCTGTTCAACGTCGCCGCATCGTCGGGGCATTGGGCGATCACCGACTGGTTCCTGCACTGGGTGATGCGCAATTCGGTGCAGACCCGTGCCGCCCTTTCGACGCCGGCGGAAGCACGGGACGACAGCGGGCTGGTGAGCGCTGCGGGCTATTACGCCTCGTCCTGCGCGTCGTGCCACGGCGCGCCGGGCGTACGGCCGCTGCCGTTGATGCAGGCCGCGACGCCCCCCGCCCCCGACCTGTCGAAGAACGCCAGGGAATGGACCGACCGCCAGCTCTACTGGATCCTCGAACATGGCGTGAAGTTCAGCGGCATGCCCGCCTGGGGTGCGAAGGACCGGCCGGACGAGGTCAGGCGCATGGTCGCCTTCGTCCGCCGCCTGCCGATGATGAGCGCCCGGGAATACCGCTTGCTGGCGGGCAGCAACGCGCTGGGCGTCGGTGCCGCCAACGGGCGCTTCGACAGTTGCGCCGGTTGTCACGGCACCGACGGCCTCGGTCGCGGACAGGGCGACATCCCGGTCCTTGCCGGACAGGACCCGGCCTATCTCGCCGCCGCGCTCGAGGCCTATGCGACCGGCCAGCGCCAGAGCGCCGTGATGGGCAACGCCGCCGCACAGTTGACCCCGCAGGAGCGTGTCGCCCTTGCGCAGCGTTTCGCCGCCATGCCGGGGATCGCGCCGGGACGCGGCGGCAATCGCGATGCCGCCGCGCGGCGGATCGTCGAGCGCGGCCTGCCCGACAGGCAGCTTCCCGCCTGCCGCAGTTGTCACGATGCCGCCGGAACCAGGCGCTTTCCGGTGATCGACGGCCAGCGCGCGGCCTATATCGCCGGGCGGCTGCGCCATTGGCGGGGAGCGAAGGAAGTGGTCGACGCGCGCAAGGATCAGGCGACGATGCCGGTCATCGCCCGGCGCATCCCCACGGACATGATCGAGCCGGTCGCGCGCTATCTGGCCGGGGAATGAACGGTCATTGCCTGGCCCGTGCGGCGCGATAGGGTGCGGCCGATGGCCCCCGATTTCGACCTCGACCCGCAGACGCTGCTACGGGCCTATGCCAGCGGCATCTTTCCGATGGCGGACGACCGCGATGCGCCGAGCATCTATTGGGTCGAACCCAGGCTGCGCGGGGTGCTGCCGCTCGACGGGTTCCATCTGTCGCGCTCGCTGCGCAAGCAGGTCGCATCCGACCGGTACCGCGTGACCGCTGACGTCGCGTTCGAAGCCGTCATCGCCCTTTGCGCCGAAAGCGCGACCGACCGGCCGGAGACATGGATCAACGCCACGATCGAGCGGGCCTTCCTGCGCCTGCACGCTATGGGGTTCGCGCATTCGGTCGAAGTGTGGGACGGCGACCGTCTGGCCGGGGGGCTGTACGGACTTGCGCTGGGACAGGCGTTCTTCGGTGAATCGATGGTCAGCCGCGCGCCCAGCGCGTCGAAGGTCGCGCTGGCATGGCTGGTCGCGCGGTTGCGGCTGGGCGGGTTCCGGTTGCTCGACTGCCAGTTCCAGACCGACCATCTGGCGACGATGGGCGCGGTGGAAATACCGCGCAAAGCCTATTCGGCGCTGTTGTCCGGCGCGCTGGGGCTCGGTTCGGCAGCCGGGCTGGCCTCGGCCGATTTCGGCGCGCTCGACCGCCTGGCGCCGCCCGCCGCCGGGGCCGATCCCGCCCCGGCCGATACCGTTTCGGGGCCGGTGTCGGGAAAGGACATCGTGCAGCTTTTGGGCCAGACGTCATAGATCGGGTGCAGCACCACGTTCAGCGACGGGCGCTCCTTGAACAGCCAGCCCGAAAAGGCACGGCGCCACTTCGTATCGGTCCCGCGCACGTCCATCTGCACGAAGGCGCCGGTATATTGCTCCTGCTCCCACGGCGCGGTGCGCTCGCAGGCGCGCAGACGGACGATGACGTCGCCGACGCGGGTCGCCTGTCCGGGCTTCAGCGTCAGGTCGCGGCTTTCGCCGTTACGCTTGTTCAGCAGGCCGACGACCGCGACGCGCTGCGCCATCGGCGTGGCACCGGCGAGCAGGCGATCGTCGAGCCCGGTATCGACGCTGACGACGTCGGGACCGCCGGCACGCGGGCGCGCCGATTCGGGCACGGCGATCTCCGCCCGCGGGCCTGTGGGTGTCACCTGACGCGACTGCCAGCTACGCCAGCCGAACCATCCGCCGACCGCCAGCAGGACCGCAATCGCCAGCCCGGCCAGCCAGCGGCGTGAATTCACGCGTCCGGGCTCCACGCCTCGTAATCGCCGGTGGCGCGGACGCGGGCACCGCCCTTGTCGAGCACGCCCGGCGGACGATAGGCGAGCGCGGTACCGGTCTGGTTGGCGATGGGCGGCTTCTGCCACTGGCGCACCGGCGGCAGCGACTGGTCGGGCGTACCGTCGATCTGATGGTGCAGCCAACTGAACCATTCGGGCGGCACGCGGCTCGCGTCGTTCGATCCCGAATAGATCACCCAGCGGCGCGGGTTGCCATTGGTGTCGCGTCCGCCCTGATAATAGGCGTTGCCGAGGTCGTCGGTGCCGACCTGCGTCTTGCCGCGCAAGCCGAGCCAGGTGCCGAAGGTGGCACCGTTCCACCAGGTGAAGACGTTCGCGAGGATACCCATGCGCGTCCGCTTAGCGTCCCCGTGCGCCCACGACAATGGGGCGGATCATTTCCACGTCACCTTGTCACCCGCCGCGATGCCCAGTTCGGCGGTACGCCCGCCGGCCAGTTCCAGTACGGCGGCGATCGGTTCGCCCGACTCCACCTTTGCTTCGGAAAACGGCACGGCATTCTCGCCGATGGTCGCGATCGTGCCATCCTGCCGGATGAAGATGATGTCGAGCGAACCGGGCGTGTTGCGCATCCAGAAGCTGGCCGCGCGCGGCGGTCCGCCATCGGGCGGATAGGGCGCGAACAACATGCCCGCATCGGGGGCGAGCGGCGGACGGTACATCAGCCCCTGCTGCTGCTGCGCCTCGGTCGCGGCGACCTCTGCCCTGAACAGGTGCGACCGGCCGGCAGCGGTCGTTATCGTCACCTGCCGGACCTGCATGCCATGCTCGGACAGCGATTCGTTGCCGCCCGCTTCACCCTTGCACGCCCCTACCGTCGCCAGCAGTGCGATCGCCACCAGTCCCGAAATTCGTCGTACGCCCACGCGTTTACCCGCCCGCTGCGACCATCACGGCCAACGGCCCCTTCTGCCCCTCGACGATGCGCGCGACAAGCCGTTGCTCGGGATCGACATCCTCGATCCCGCCACGGCGCAGCGTTTCCATATGGACGAACACGTCGCCCGGCTGGCTGTCCCGCACCAGGAAACCATAGCCTTTCAGCCGGTTGAACCATTTGACCGACACCGGTTCGAACGGGCCGGCCTGATCCGCCATGGCCAGCCGATCGGGTCGGTCCGCGACGCGGCGGACGGGTTCGATCGCGCTCGACAGGTCGATGTCGGTGATCTCGACCGCCTGATGCCCGCGCGTCCTGCGCGCGACGGTGCAATGGATCACCGCGCCTTCGGGCAACGTGCGGCGGCCATGTGGCTCAAGTACCGAGAAATGCACCAGAACATCGCCGATACCGTCATCGTCCGTCACCGCGAACCCAAAGCCGCGGGTGACGTCGAACCATTTGATGACGCCGCGCACGGCGGGCAACACTTCCTCGCCCGACACCGGCAGGTCGTGCCCCGTCGTCGGCGGCGTCGCCGCGCAATCATCGGCAATCGTTCGCGCTTCCAAACGCATTGTTGCGTGCTCCCCCTGGGGCGCATCCTAACACGATGTTTCGCGAACGCGACGATTTCTTTGCGGGATCATTCCGGCAGGACGACCTCGTCGATATCGGCGGGGTCGAGCGACAGGATCCGGCGGGCAAGTGCCGGCGCGTGGCCCGCGCGGACCATCGCCGCGACCTGCTTTTCGCGGCGGTCGCGCTCGACCGGCGCGAGCGCGAACGGCCCGATCCGCCTGCGTCGGGCAAAGGCCAGCGCCGCCGCCTCGGCGGCGTCGTCCAGCGTGTCGGCGACGGCGCCGGCGTCCTCCTGCCCCACCCCGGCATGGCGCAGCGCATCGTGCACCCGGCGCGCGCCCAGCCCCCGGCGGGTCATCGCGGCCGCGCGCATCTCGGCAAAGGCACGGTCGTCGACATAGCGCAGCTCGGCCATCCGGTCGGCAAGCCCCACGACATCGACCGGCCCCTCGCTGCCGCGCTCACGCAGCTTGCGGGTCAGATACGCGGCCAGCTTCGCACGGGTGGTCGCATAGCGTTCAACATAGCGTAAGGCGGCACGCTCCAGGGCAGGCTGATCGAGCGGCGGGAGCGGACGGCGGGGAGGGCGGGACATGCGCCATGTTTGTGCCACACTGCGTCGCGATTTTGAAATGAACTGTGCCGCGCGGTCCTTTGCCGCTATGGCGACACGCTTCGAACGCCGCGTATCGCGCGAACGGGCCTGAGAGTTGGACAAGAATGACGACGAATCTTGAAGGAAGTATTGCAGTTGCCCCGGAAGCGACCCCGACGGACGACGCCTTGCCGCGCCGGTTCGCCGATTTCGCGACGCTGGGCGAGGCAATGGATTATGCCGCGCGGGGGACGCGCGGGCTGAACTTCCACGATGCGCGCGGTACGTTGAAACAGCCCTATCCGTTTCGCGAGATGCGCGCGGACGCGCTGCAGCAGGCGTATCGTCTGATCGCGAGGGGCGTACGCCCGGGCGACCGCATCGCGCTGATCGCCGAAACCGGGGCCGAGTTCGCCGCCCTGTTCTTCGGCGTCGTCTATGCCGGGGCGTGGCCGGTGCCGCTGCCGCTGCCCACCTCGTTCGGCGGACGCGAGGCGTATGTCGAACAGTTGCGGGTGCAACTGGCGAGCTGTGACCCGAAAACGCTGTTCTACCCGGCCGAGCTGGAAGCGATGGCGGGCGAAGCCGCCCGCATCTCCGGCATCGAGGGCATCGACTGGGAAAGCTTCTCCGCCGCCGATGCGCCCGTCGTCGACCTGCCCCGGGCGTCGGGCGACGATATCTGCTACCTGCAATATTCCAGCGGCTCGACCCGTTTCCCGCACGGGACCGAGATCACCCACGCCGCGCTGCTCAACAATCTCGCGGCGCACAGCCATGGCATGGAGCTGGGCGAGAATGATCGCTGCATTTCGTGGCTGCCCTGGTATCACGACATGGGGCTGGTCGGCTGCTTCCTGTCGGTCGTCGCCAATCAGGTATCGACCGACTATCTGAAGACCGAGGATTTCGCCCGCCGCCCGCTGGCGTGGCTCGACCTCATCACCCGCAACCAGGGCACTTCGATCTCCTATTCGCCGACGTTCGGGTACGACATCTGTGCGCGACGGATGTCCAGCCAGACCAAGGCGGCGGACCGGTTCGACCTGTCGCGCTGGCGGCTGGCGGGCAATGGCGCGGACATGATCCGGCCCGACGTGATGCAGTCGTTCGTCGATGCGTTCGCCGATGCCGGGTTCAAGGCGTCGGCCTTCCTGCCGTCCTATGGCCTGGCCGAGGCGACGCTGGCGGTGGCGATCATGCCGCCGGGCGAGGGGATCATCGTCGAACTGGTTGAGGAGACGGAGCTTTCCGGTCATGCCGGCCGCGCCGACCGTCCGCAGCGCTATCGCGCGATCGTGAATTGCGGAAAGCCGGTGCGCGACATGGCGGTGGAAATCCGCGAGGAGGACGGCACCCCCCTGCCCGAGCGCGCGATCGGCAAGCTGTGGTGCAAGGGGCCGTCGCTGATGAACGGCTATTTCCGCGATCCGGAGGCGACCGAGGCATGCATGGCCGATGGCTGGCTGGACACCGGGGACATGGGCTATCTGTCTGACGGATATGTCTATATCGTCGGCCGGGCCAAGGACATGATTATCGTCAACGGCAGGAATCACTGGCCGCAGGACATCGAATGGGCGGTCGAGCAGTTGCCCGGGTTCAAGGCGGGCGACATCGCCGCGTTCGCGATCACGACACCCGGCGGCGAGGAAACGCCCGCGGTTCTGGTACAGTGCCGCGCGTCGGACGAGGCCGAGCGGCTGCGGCTGCGCGAGGAAATTCGCGAGCGTGTCCGGTCGGTTACTGGCATGAACTGCGTCATCGAGCTGGTCCCGCCGCGGACCTTGCCGCGCACATCGTCGGGCAAGCTCAGCCGGGCGAAGGCGCGCAAACTGTACCTCGAGGGCGAAATCAAGCCCTATGCCATCGCCGCCTGATTTTCCGCTTTCCTACACGCGCCGCCTTCCCTAACCCATAATCGGCCTTGCCCTTCCGGTTCGACCGGGATAGAGGCCGCGTCCGCACACGAGTGTAGCTCAGCTGGTAGAGCATCGGTCTCCAAAACCGAGGGCCGGGGGTTCGAATCCCTCCACTCGTGCCAGCGCGACCCGCGCCAACCGCCCCGCCGGCCGGGGCATCCCGTCCCCGCCCCATGCAAGCAGGACCGACGACGATGTTTCGCGCGCTGTACGACTGGACGCTCCGCCTCGCCAACCATCGCCATGCGGTGCGCAGCCTGGCGGTCGTGTCGTTCTGCGAAAGCTCGTTCTTTCCGATCCCGCCCGACGTCGTGCTGGTCCCGGTCATCCTGCAGCACCGTACCCGCGCGTACCAGATCGCGGCGATCTGCACGATCGCGTCGGTGCTGGGCGGCATGGTCGGCTATGCCATCGGCTATTTCCTGTGGGACACGGTCGGCGCGTGGGTCATCAACCTGTACGGGTTGCAGGACAAGGCGGCGAAGTTCCAGGCCGGGTTCGCCGAATATGGCGCGGCGATCATCCTGCTGAAAGGGTTGACCCCGATCCCGTTCAAGCTGGTGACGATCGCGTCGGGCCTTGCCAAGTTCAACTTCGCGCTGTTCGTCCTCACCGCTGCGATCACCCGCGCCTTCCGCTTCTTCCTGATCGCGTTCCTGCTCAAGAAATATGGCGCGCCGGTGCAGGAGTTCATCGAGAAGCGGCTGACGCTGATCGGCACGCTGCTGGTCGTGGCGCTGGTCGGCGGGTTCGCGGCGGTGTCGCTGCTGTAGCCCCCCGCCCCGCCGCGCTTGCACGGGGGGCCATTCGACGCTAGATACCATCCCCAATCCGACAGCGTGGATGGGCCGCGCCGGTTCCCAGAGGGACCGGACGGGGCCTTGTGTCCGGCGGTCGGTAGAACCGATAATGAAGGTCGTGCACGTGGCGAAAGTTACCCCCGTCGAATTCATGCGGCAGGTCCGGGCCGAAACGGCCAAGGTGACGTGGCCGACGCGCAAGGAAACGGTGATGACCGCGGTGATGGTCGTCATCATGACGACGCTGCTGGCGGTCTTCTTCCTCGGCGTGGATTCGGCGTTCGACGCGATCGTCAAGGCGCTGCTGAAGCTCGCGCAGTAACGCCCGCCGCACCCCCAATAGCTTTAAGGACACCCATGTCGCGCTGGTACATCATTCACGCCTATTCCGGCTTCGAGGGCAAGGTCCGCGATTCGATCCTGACCGAGGCGACGCGCCTCGGCCTCGACCATGCGGTCGAGGCGATCGAGGTGCCGACCGAGAATGTGACCGAAGTGCGCCGCGGCAAGAAGGTGCAGTCCGAGCGCAAGTTCATGCCCGGTTACGTGCTGGCGAAGCTGGACCTGAGCGACCAGGTGTACCACCTCGTCAAGAACACGCCCAAGGTCACGGGTTTCCTGGGATCGTCGGGCAAGCCGCAGGCGATCAGCGAGGCGGAAGCCACGCGGATGCTGAACAGCAAGGAGGAGGCCGCCGCGTCGCCCACCAAGCAGAAGATCAAGGTCGATTTCGAGATCGGCGATTCGGTCAAGGTGCTGGACGGCCCGTTCGCGAGCTTCAACGGCGTGGTCGAGGAACTGGACTTCGACAAGTCGAAGGTGAAGGTCAGCGTGTCGATCTTCGGGCGGGCGACGCCGGTCGAGCTGGATTTCGAGCAGGTGGAACGAAGCAAGTAAGGCGAAGCCGTCCCGCCCCCGTCATCGGCATGGCGCGGGACGGCGGGCGCATTCCCTGATCGGCACCTGCGGCGCAAGGCGGGGCATGATGGGGCAGACCCCCTGCTGCCCCCTTTCCGCCATCGCGAAGTCAGTCGTTATCCGCCCGGAACGGATCAAGCACAGGCATCACGGGAACCATCTTGCTGGCGCGAAACCTGATTTCCGGGTCGCAGCCGGCCAGTAACTGTCCGTGTTCCAGGACATAGCCGACCGGTATCTTCGGATTGTTGATGTCCCTGCCGCCGTCGGAATGCCACTTGCTCTCCTGCTTCGCGAACCACGGCTCTAGCTGCCACGGTTTCATGCGATAAACGGCAATCAATTCGATACCGCGATACAGGGCAAAGACCCAGTCGACCTGCCGATATTTCGCAAGAATGACCGGATTCAGATGATGATGGGTCGAAAAATTCTTCGTCAGATCGAGATTTACCGATTTCAGCTCATATTCCAGGCCGAGTTCGTCACGCGCATCGTTCCCCTCGCGACCGGGCAATACCGTCAGACCCAGGGTGAGGATGACTTGTAGCAGCTTGCCACCATTGTCCTGGAAAATGTCGTTGATGCCGTGCCGTAGCGCCAGCGCCTGAAACTCGCGAATGGCGGGCATCAGTGCGTCCATTCGATCCTTGTCCGGGTGCGGTTTCATGGTGTCGGCTCCGGTGCCAGCAGGGTCGCAGGCCCGACGCCAAGCGCCAGCGCCAGCCTTTCGATATTGTCGAGCGATATGTTCCGTTCCGCGCGCTCGACCGCACCGACGAACGTACGATGCAGCCCGGCGCGGTCGGCCAGCGCCTCCTGACTTAGTCCTTGCGCCTGCCGCCGCCGTTTGAGATTAACGGCGAGGATACAGCGAAGGCTGACAGCGTCCGGTGGCATGCGCGTCATCAACACCGGATGATGCAAATGCGTCGACAGCATATACGTAGCATTTTTGGAGATTCGGTCGATGCCTGCCCATTTGGCGTATCACACACATCATGGTGAGGCCTGGCACGGCGACGCGTTGGAACTGCTCGAAAAACTGCCGGACGGCAGCGTCAATCTCGTAATGACCTCGCCACCATTCGCGCTGCTGCGCAAGAAGGAATATGGGAATGCAGACCAGCGCGACTATATCGACTGGCTGACCCAGTTCGCCCGGATCGTGCATCGCAAGCTGACCGATGACGGCAGCTTCGTACTTGACCTGGGCGGTGCGTATCAAAAGGGTTCGCCGACCCGCAGCCTTTACAATTTCCGGATTCCGATCCGGCTGTGCGACGAAATCGGCTTTCATCTTGCCGAGGATTTCTACTGGCACAATCCCGCAAAACTGCCCAGCCCCATCGAATGGGTCAACAAGCGCAAGATCCGGGTGAAGGATTCGGTCAATACGATCTGGTGGTTTTCCAAGACCGAATGGCCGAAGGCGGATATTACCAAGGTTCTGGCACCCTATAGCGACCGGATGAAGAAACTGCTGGTGGATCCGGCGGCATTCTACAAACCCAAGGACCGCCCGAGCGGCCATGCGATAGGTACTGCATTCGGCAAGGACAATGGCGGGTCGATTCCGTCCAACATGCTGCAGATTCCGAATACGGACAGCAACGGAGTCTATCTGCGTGGGTGCCGCAGCCTTGGCGAAAAGGGGCATCCCGCGCGATATCCGTCAAAATTGCCGGAATTCTTCATCAAGATGCTGACCGATCCCGGCGACGTCGTCGTCGATATCTTTGCAGGTTCGAACACGACCGGTCAGGTCGCGGAAAATCTGGGCCGGAAATGGCGTTCGTTCGAAGTGAGGCTGGACTATCTCGCTACCTCGGCATTCCGTTTTCTTGATTCCGACGTGAGCGATGCCGAGCTTCATGCGGTGCATGCCGCCATCCTGGCCGGACAAACACAGGATCTGTCCGATCAGTTCGTCGCCGCCGCGGCCGAATAGACCAACCGGGACGTTCGTCACGGATCGCCCGATCAGCCCCGGCCGTTCTCGGCATGGCCGTTGCCGGTCGCCTCACTTCCCCCGCAGCGCCATCTCCAACGCCACCTCCCAGCCGCCCGGCTCCCACTGGCTGCGTCGCCCACCCCGCCGCCACTCCAGTTGCGCATGTTCGACCATCCGCATTTCCTCCTCGGCCAGCAGCAGGCCGGCGCGATAGGCCTTCGCCTTGCGGTCGAGATAGGCGGTGTTGCTCTCGCCGCGCTTCGGGGCGAGGTCGGGGTCGGCGAGGCCCTTGGCGCGCCGGTCGTTCCACGCGATCATCTGCATCGCCTGCGCCGCCGTCATGGCCGGGATCGGCGGGGGATCGTTGTGTTGCCAATGGTCGTGGACGCTCGCCTCCGGCAGCGCGCTTTCGAGCAGCGCCGCCTCCAGCCGTTCGGAGCCGACCGCCAGCGCCACGCGCATCTCGCGGGCGAAGCCGGGATGGGCGCGGGCGCGGGCGTAGAAGCTGGAGTGCGCGAAGCCGGCGGCGGCTGCGGAGAGGCGGACGTTGGCGGTGGCGCTGAGCGCTGCGAGGAAGCGTTGTTCGGCGTCGCGGTCGATGGTGCGGGTCTTGCCGACGCGCAGTTGCAGGCGACCTTTCGAGCGGACGACGCGCGCCGGCCCCTCCGTCTTGTCGGGCTGGGCGAGGCGGGCGGCGGCGAGGGTCAGCGCGGCTTCCCAGCGCTGGGCGAAGTCGGGGTCGGCGTTCCTCCGCTTGGTGAGCATCGAGCGGTTGAGACCGGTGACGCGGGCAGCGTCGCGGGCGTTGCCGGTGCGCTCGAGTTCGGTCAGGAACGCGGCGTTCTGCAGCGCCTGTTTGCGGCTATAGGGGCGTGGCTTGCGATCGGGCATGGCGCCTACCGGATCAGGCGGAATCCTACATTGCAAGCGGGCGGCGTCTGCGCTATGCGCGGCGCTTCCCAAACGACAGTTTTGGAAACCATGGCGGGAGGTGCCCCGGAAACGGCGCGCCGCACGGACCGCTAAACTTGAAAGAGAGTGAACATGGCCAAGAAGATTACCGGCTATATCAAGCTGCAGGTGCCGGCGGGCGAAGCCAAGCCGTCGCCGCCGATCGGCCCGGCGCTGGGTCAGCGCGGCGTGAACATCATGGAATTCTGCAAGGCGCCTCATCAAGCAGGCGATCAACCTGAAGTCGGGTTCGAAGGAACCGGGCAAGGTGAAGGCCGGCAGCATCAAGCGGTCGCAGCTCAGCGACATCGCCACGATGAAGATGAAGGATCTGAACGCCAACGACATCGACGCGGCGACGAAGATCATCGAAGGTTCGGCCCGCGCGATGGGCCTCGAAGTGGTGGAGGGTTAAGACCGTGGCCAAGCTGACCAAGAAGGCGAAGACCCTCGCCGCTGCCGTCGATGCGCAGAAGCTGTACGGCGTCGATGAAGCGATCGCGCTCGCCAAGACCCATGCGACCGCCAAGTTCGACGAGACGATCGAAGTCGCGCTGAACCTGGGCGTCGATCCGCGCCACGCCGACCAGATGGTCCGCGGCGTCGTGACCCTGCCCAAGGGCACCGGCAAGACCGTGCGCGTCGGCGTGTTCGCGCGCGGCGCCAAGGCCGAGGAAGCCACCGCGGCGGGTGCCGATGTCGTCGGCGCCGAGGACCTGATGGACGCGATCCAGGGCGGCAAGATCGATTTCGATCGCTGCATCGCGACCCCGGACATGATGGGCCTGGTCGGTCGTCTCGGCAAGATCCTGGGGCCGAAGGGCCTGATGCCGAACCCGAAGCTCGGCACGGTCACGATGAACGTCGCGGCTGCGGTCGAGGCGGCCAAGGGCGGCCAGGTGGAATATCGCGTCGAAAAGGCCGGCATCATCCATTCGGGCATCGGCAAGGCGTCGTTCCCGGCCGCCGACCTGCGCGAGAATTTCGACGCGCTGGTCGATGCGGTGGTGAAGGCCAAGCCGTCGGGCGCCAAGGGCAAATATGTCCGCAAGGTCGCGGTCAGCTCGTCGATGGGCCCGGGGATCAAGGTCGATACGACCGAGGTCGCAGGCGCGTAAGCCAGAGCCGCACCGCTTTGGCGCGAGCCAAAGCGGAGACGGTGACAGGCCGGCCGGCGGGGCTTAAGCCCCGACCGACGGCGCGGGATTTATTTCCGCATCGGCCGACAAACAGAACAAGGGGTCGGAGGCTATACGCTTCCGGCCCCTTTTCTCTGGCGTGGGGGATGGAGCCGGGAGGTTCCGACCCAATGGATTCCGGCCTGCGCCGGGATGACATTGCGGGCGCGATGACGGCGGTGGCCACAGGTCCGTCGCCCCGGCGGAGGCTGGGGCCTCGTGCGGCGGGGCGTGCGCTGTCGTAGCGGGGAGATCCCGGCCTGCGCCGGGATGACGCAGGTGGCTCAGATATTCCCCTGCTCCGCCTCCGGCACGTCGTCGTCCGGGCCGTAATACAGCTTGGCGCATTCGTCGCGCAGGCATCCGCCTTCGATCACGATATCGTTGCGATAGGCGTCGGCGATGAAGCCCAGCGTATCGATGTGGCGATCCTCGAAATACATCCGGTGCACGTCGTCGCGGCCGGCGCCATAGACGACGCGGGCGACCTTCGACCAGATCGAGGCCATGGTGCACATGCCGCAGGGTTGCAGCGTCGAATAGAGCGTGGCGTCGCGCAGCTCCATGTCGCCTTCGCTCTCGCAGGCGCGGCGGATCGCCATCATCTCGGCATGGGCGGTGGCGTCGGGCAGCAGCTCGGTCTGGTTGGGCTCGGCCGACAGCACGCGGCCGCCGCGCACGATGATCGCGCCCAGCGGCGAGCAGGACGGGTCGTCGCCCTTGGTCCGGGCGATGGCGATCGCCTCGCGCATCCAGCGTTCGTCCTGTGCGGTCGGCATCGGCATGTCCCCTTCGCGCTGCCCAACGTGCGACGGCGGCGAAGGATCAGGCGGCGGCGAGGATATCGTCGCTCGACGCCGCGCGCACGCCCAGCCGGTCGAGCAGGCCGAGCACCGCGTCCCACCAGCGCCAGAAGGCGGCAAGGTCGGCGGCGTCGCGGACATAGGGGGTGTGGCCGGGGACGAGGCTGGGCGAGTGATAGGCGAAGTTGAGGACGCGCACCCCCTCCCCCACGGCCACCCGCACCGCCTCCAGCACGTCGGCGAGCGGCATGTCCTCGGGCGTCAGCGCGACGCGGTGGAGCATGCCCGACCGGGCGAGCAGGCCGCGCCCGCGCGGCACATGGCCGGCGGCACGATAGAGCGGCTGGCCGGCGCGGCGCAGCCGGCCGGTGAAGACGGTGGTCAGCGGCAGTTCGAGGATCGCGCCGTCCGGCCCGGTATGGAAGGCGTCGTTGCCGATCGCGCGATAGTCCGGCCCGCCCTGCGCCCCGTAATCATAGCGCGCGCGCATCGAGCTATCGAGGCGGTAGCCGCGCCGGGCGAGCAGGCGCAGCGTGTCGGGGCCAAGGCCGTAGCGGCCGGCGCGATAGACGGTCGGCGGGGCGCCGGCGAGCGCGGTCAGCGCGGCGGTGAGGCGGTCGAGCTTGGCCCCCTCCAGCGCAGGCGGCAGGTTGCCGGCGAAGCTGCTGCGCGGCGACAGCGTTTCGTCGAAGGGCGGGTTGACCCACGGGTGGAGCTGCGCGCCGATGGTGGCGTGGCCATGGGCGGCGACGGCACGCAGGGCATCGATCGCGGCAGGATCGGTCGCGACCGGATAGTCGACCAGATAGCAGCTCCGGACCCCCGATGCCGCCATCCGGGCGTGCGCGGCGGGCAGGGCGGCGACGGCGCTGACCCCCCAGCCGTCGTGGCGGAAGGGAGCGCGCCAGTCGAATTCCTCCTCGGTATCGACGAACACGGTGAAGCGGGTGCCGAAGCCGTCGCGCCAGACGACCGGCCGGCCGTCGGCGGGCCGGAACGGGATCACCGGCCGAGCGCCTGCCCGACTTCCGCCCCGGCCGCGGGCAGGCGCAGCGTCAGCGTGGCGGAACCGAAGGCGAGCGTGCCGCCCAGCTCGCTCGCGAGGTTGCGGGCGAGGCGCAGCGCGAAACCGGTGCCGAGGAGCGACTGGTCCTGTTCGTCGTCGTCGACGTCGAACACGCTGTCGCCGGGCCATGCGCCCAGCGCCTGCGGGCGATCGAGCACGATCGCGACATGGCCATCGCCCTCCAGCCCCATGCGGACATAGATCGATTCGTCCGGCTCGCCCGCAGATACCAGGGTCGCGAGCAGGCGGGCGAGCAGCCGTTCGACGGCGCGGCGATCGCCGATGACGGACAGGTCGGTCGGCTCGATCTCCAGCAGCGTACCGCGCAAGGTGCACAGCGAGGCAAGGTCGCCGGCGATGACGTCGAACACCGGGCGCAACGCCACGCTGTCGGCGCGCAGGTCCAGCGCGTCGCCATCGATCCGCGCGGCAAGGTCGAGATCGTCGATCACCGCGACCAGATCGCGCGAATGGTCGAGGATCGCGCCGGCGCGGTCGCGATAGACCGGCGGCACGGGGCCGAGCAGTTGCGCCTCGATCATCTCGGCGAAACCGGCGATGGCGCCTGCGGGCGTACGCAGTTCGTGGACCAGTTGGCGAAGCTGGGCGACGCCGGCGTCGCGGTTGGGGGCGGGCTCGGCACGTTCATCGCGGCGGGGGCGGCGCGCGGTGCCGCGATAGCCGGTAAAGCGCCCGGTGGCATGGTCGAAGGCGGGCACGCCCGACACGCACCATTCGCCCGCCGCGTCGCTGTCGCCACCGATGACCAGCCGCGCATCGCGGAACGGGCTGCGCTGGCGCAGCGCACCGGCGGCGACGCCGTCGAAACGGGCATGGCCGGGCGCGGCACCGAAGTCGAGCGACAGGCCGATCAGCGGCGCGCGGCTGACGCCGTCGACCCAGCGCAGAACGCCGGTCGCGTCGGTTTCGAAGCGGAAGCTGTCATGGGTGGCGCGCGGGGGCGGCGGCGGCGGGGCGACGTCCTGCGTGCGTTCGAACGCCTCGATCCGGGCCATGACATCGACGATGCTGAACGGGCCGGCGGGGTCGGCCTCGCCGGTCGCCGCGAGGCGGGCGGGCTCGCTGTCGCCCTGCGTCCCCTCGGCAGCGACCGGGGCCGCTGCGGGGCGGGCGTCGTTCGCGTGCGACGGGATGTTCCGGGCCTCGCCGGGCTGACGGGCTTCGCCGGGCTGAAGGGCCTCGCCGCCCTGGGCGCCATCCGCGCGATCGTCACCCAGCACGAGGTCGGTGCTGCCGAAACTGTCGAGCGCGCGCCGGACGGCGGGGGCGAGGTCGCGGCGGTTGCGGACCACGCCGCGCGCCGCCGGGCCGAGGCGCGGAAGGAGCGCCAGCCAGTCATCGTCCGACAGGGCGGCACTGCGCAGCACGGGAAGCGCCGCCTCGATCACGTCGGTCGCGAGCAGGTCGACCAGCAGGGCGGGCGGGCGGGCATATTCGAGGTCGCGCGCGCTGGCGACGCGCACCGTGCGCGGCACGCCGTCGCGCAGATCATGGAGCAGCGCGATGGCACGGGGATCGGGGGCGGCACGGCCGCGACCGATCAGGTCGACCAACTGGCGCCACGCCGATGCGCGCGCCCCCTCCCCCGTCAGATCGGACGCCAGAACCGTTTCGAGAGTGTCGTCGAAGCGCACCGATTACCCTATAGCCGCCACGCGGAGCCGCGGCGCGCGCAATCCTTAACCCGCCGCATCGCAATACGGAACTGCCCATTTTCGGCACGTCGCAATGTGGGACAATTGCGCTTCCGCGTAATTTTATAATGCTGTAGGCAGTCCTTTCATTCGTACCTAATCACGGACACCGACCCATGGCATTCGATCGTATCGACCGGCAAATCCTTGCGCTGCTGCAGGAGGACGGGCGGATGACGAATGTCGAACTGGCCGAGCGCGTCGGGCTGACCGCGCCGCCGTGCCTGCGCCGGGTGCGGGCGCTGGAGGAGGCCGGGGCGATCCGCGGCTATCACGCGACGCTCGACCCCCGGCTGCTGGGGTTCACGATCACGGTGTTCGCGCTGGTCAGCCTGAAGAGCCAGGCGGGCAGCGATCTGGCCGCGTTCGAGGCACATGTCGCGACCATCCCCGAGGTCCGCGAATGCCATATGCTGAATGGCGAGATCGACTTCATCCTCAAGATCGTGGCGGCGGACCTCGAGACGTTCCAGTCGATGCTGACCACGCAACTGATTACCGCGCCGAATGTCGCGAGCGTGAAGACGTCGCCGACGGTGCGGACGTCGAAGGCATTGCCGGGCATCCCGGTCACGGCGGAGGCGTGACGGGCGCGCCGCGTGCTCCCGTCCCCCGAATGAAAACGGCCCGGACAGTCGCCTGTCCGGGCCGCTCCCCATCCCGTCAACCGCGATCAGTTGTTGCCGACCGCCGGGGTCGAGGCGGTGACGCGGGGGTTGTCGACATAGAAGGTCCAGAAGCTGGCGATCTCGGCGCGCGGGCCGGTCGTCACCTTGGCAAAGGCCGCCTTGGCCTCGGCCGACTGGTTGGCACGGGCATGGGCGATGCCGATGCGGGTATTGGCCTCGTCGGCGTCGATGCCGCCCTTCTGCAGTGCGAGGTTGAACAGTTCGACCGCCTTCGCATTGTTGCCGGTCGCCAGATAGACATTGCCCGCCGCCAGCGCGGCGCGGCCATTGGCACCGGCCTTCGCCCGGGTTTCCAGCGCAGCGACTGACCCGTCGTTCCTGATCTGGGTCTGGGCGGTGGTCTTGAGCTGGTTGAAGACGGTCGCCGACGCGGGGATCTTGCCCGCGGCGCGGCCCTCGTCGATCACCGCGACGGTTTCATAGGGCAGGCCGATGTCCTGCGTCGTCTGGACATAGTCGCGATAATCGTTCTGGTCGGCGAGCGACTTGGTATCGCGCATCAGCCGCAGCACGTCGACGCGCGCCTGGTTGCCGAGCGTCGCGCCGCGATTGTCGGCACGGTCGCGGAACAGCGCCAGCACGGTGCGCCAGTTCGCCTGGGTCGGATATTCGGCCAGCTTGCGGCGCGCCCACTGACCCGCTTCGACCGGGCGGTTCGAGCGGTAGAGCTGCGAGATGGCGACGTCGTACCAGTTGGCGGGCACCGGCTGGCCCGATGCCTTGCGCGCGGCCATGACCTTGTCGAGGCTGGCAAGGCCCTGATCGACCTGGCCCTTCTGGATCGCGATGCTGGCGAGACGCAGGTCGAGATCGGGTTCGGCATAGCCGGCCTGCTTCGCGCGTTCGAAATTCTGCAGCGCGACATCGGTCTGCTTGGTATCGAGCGCGAGGACGCCGCGATTATAGTACAGCCCGCCGCGTTCCTCCGCCTTCAGCTTCGGGCTGGCGAGCAGTTCGTCGATCGCGGCGGCGAGCGCCGGACGGTCGTTCTTCCCCTGCGCGGCCGAAACCTTGAGCTGGGCGAGGAAATACGCCTCGTCCTGGTTGCCGGCGGTCATCGCGGCCTGCATCGCGGCGATCTGCTGATCCGCCGTGGCGAAGTCCTTCGCCTTGATCGCGGCATCGGCGGCGAGGGCGGCGGTGCGGAATGCCTCGCCGACCTGGATCTGCGGCGCGGCGGGCGCGGCCTCTTCCTTCTTCCGGCGCTGGGCGTCGGCCGGCGGGGCGACGACCAGGGTTGCACCCAGGCCGATAAGGGCGGCGCGGGCAGCCTTGGAAACGAACGTCATGCCGTGATCTCTCCCGAAAACTGGTGCTGGACTTGAGCGCCCGGCAGGCGCGGCCCATCTAGGTCCTACCGCGTTGCCGCACAAGACGAGCGCGCGTAACGTTGCGTTGCCGGACGACGGGTGAACGCGCGTTGAACGCATCGGCTCCCTTTGACGCTGCGATGGCGGGGCGATAGGCGGGCGCGATGATCGCGATCCTTTCCCCCGCCAAGACGCTCGATTACGACAGCGCCCTGCCCGCCCTGAGCGCCAGCGCGCCGCGCTTTGGCGAGCAGACCGGGCAGATCGCCCGCGCGGCGGCGCGGCTGGGGGCGCCGAAGCTGGCCAGCCTGATGCGGATCTCGCCCCGGCTGGCGCAGTTGAATGCGCAGCGGTATCGCGATTTCGCCGATGCGCCGGAGCGCCCGGCGCTGTGGGCATTCGCGGGCGACGTGTATGCCGGGTTCGAGGTGAAGTCGCTGCAGGCACCGGCGTTCGACTTCGCGCAGGCGCATGTCCGCATCCTGTCGGGGCTGTACGGGCTGCTCCGGCCGCTCGATGCGATCCGGCCCTATCGGCTGGAGATGGGGACGCGCTGGGCGCCGGGGCGGGCGAAGGACCTGTACGCGTTCTGGGAGGACCGGATCGCGGCGTTGCTGGCACAGGATGTCGCCGACAGCGGCTCGGCCGTCGTGCTGAACCTCGCCAGCCAGGAATATTGGCAGGCCGTGGCGGGCAAGCTGCCCGATGGCATCCGGGTGATCGAGGTCGATTTCCGCGAGGACGGGCCGGACGGGCCGCGCTTCGTCAGCTTCCATGCGAAGCGTGCCCGGGGAATGATGGCGCGGTGGATGTGCGAACATCGCGTGACCGGGGTCGAGGCGATGCAGGGGTTCGACAGCGACGGCTATCGCTTCGTCGGCGCCGAGGAAGACCGCTGGACGTTCGTCCGGTAGCAGCCCCGGCCGTCCGCTCCGCCCGGCGGGTCAGGAACCGCCGTGGCTGCCGTCCTGCCGCGGCATCCGTGCGGCGACGACGATCGCGGCGCTCGACAACAGGATCGCCGAGACGAGCGCGCCGATCGACAGCAGGCCGACCGGCGTGACGTCGACCCGCGCCTTCAGCCGCAGCCTGCGCCCGGCGCGCAGCATCAGCGCGGCGTGCTGGGACGCGGGCGGGCGGACGGGCGGTTCGGGCTCCATGGGGCGGTAACGCCGGACGGGGGGACAAGGCTCCGATGGAAATGGCGCCCCCGCTGACGTGGCGGGGGCGCTCCTCTCCTACCCCTCAGGCCGGTTCGCGCGTCCGTGGCGCGGCGTCGCGGACGCCGGCGTCGACCGCATCGGCGAACTGCGCGAAATTCTGGTTGAACAACTCGACCAGCCGGGCGGCGGTGCGGTCATAGGCGGCGCCATCGGCCCAGGTGCCGCGCGGATCGAGGATCGCCGGATCGACACCCGGCACCGCGACCGGTACCTCGAACCCGAAATTGGGATCGGTACGGAATGCGGCATCGGCCAGCGACCCGTCCAATGCGGCGGCGAGCAGCGCGCGCGTCGCCCGGATCGGCATGCGGCGCCCCTCGCCATATCGGCCGCCGGTCCAGCCGGTGTTGACCAGCCAGCAGGCGACATTGCCCCTGGCGATGCGCTCCTTCAGCAGATTGCCATAGACCGAGGGGTGGCGCGGCATGAACGGCGCGCCGAAACAGGTGGAGAAGACCGGTTCCGGCTCGGTCACGCCGATCTCGGTCCCGGCGACCTTCGAGGTATAGCCCGACAGGAAATGGTACATCGCCTGGTCGGGGGTCAGGCGCGCGATCGGCGGCAGGATGCCGAACGCGTCGGCGGTCAGCATCACCACGTTGCGCGGCACCGGCCCCATATTGTCGGCCGAGGCATTGGGGATGAAGTCGATCGGATAGGCGGCGCGCGAATTTTCGGCGAGGCTGGGATCGTCGAGGTCGAGGGCGCGGGTATCCGGGTCCATCACCACGTTTTCGAGCACGGTGCCGAAGCGCTTCGTCGTGGCGAAGATTTCCGGCTCGGCCTCCGCCGACAGGCGGATCATCTTGGCATAGCAGCCGCCTTCGAAATTGAAGACCGCGGTGTCGGACCAGCCATGTTCGTCGTCGCCGATCAGCGTACGGCTGGCATCGGCGCTGAGCGTCGTCTTGCCGGTGCCCGACAGGCCGAAGAACACCGCGGTATCGCCGTCCGGCCCGATATTGGCCGAACAGTGCATCGGCATCGTGCCCGTCTCGGGCAGCAGGAAGTTGAGCAGGCCGAATACCGACTTCTTCATCTCGCCGGCATAGTGCGTGCCGCCGATCAGGATCAGCTTTTCGGTCAGGCTGACGGCGATCACCGTCTCGCTGCGGCAGCCGTGGCGGGCGGGATCGGCGCGGAAGTCGGGCAGGTCGATGATCGTGAAGTCGGGAACGAAGCCCGCCAGATCGCCCTCCTCCGGCCGCACCAGCATCGTGCGGATGAACAGGTTGTGCCACGCCAGCGTGTTGACCACGCGCACCTTCACCCGGTGTTCGGGCTGCGACCCGCCGAACAGGTCCTGTACGAACAATGTCGGTACGCCCGCCAGTTCGGCGAGGAAATCGGCCTTGAGCGCAGCGAAATGCTCCGGGGTCATCGCGCGGTTGGTCTTGCCCCACCACACGGTGTCCTCGGTCACGGCGTCGCGGACCATGAACTTGTCCTGCGGGCTGCGCCCCGTGTGGCGGCCGGTGGTGACGACCAGCGGGCCGTCCTTGGCCAGCAGCCCCTCGCCGCGGGCGACCGCCGCCTCGACCAGTTGCGGCGTGCGCAGGTTCCAGTGCACCTCGGCACCGGTTTCGATGCCCATCGCCGAGAGGTCATGTCCGGGCGTCACGATCGCCATTGCCGCTATTCTCCCTGCATCCGAGTCGCCGGCGGTTCGCGACCGGCGTGCTTGTCGACGATGTACGGGTCCGCCGGGCGGCCGTCAAACATGTTAAACAGCGTCGGCGACGCATGGTTTCGCCCGTACGATCAACGGCTTGGACACTGAATTATATGATGATTTGCGGGGAGGGTCGGGTCCGCCCCCCTCGCCGATCCGGGACGGCGGGCGGCGGCGGGCGCGGCGCGGCCGCGACTTGGGCACAGGGCATTGAGCGGCGGCGTCCTTTCCCGTAACCGTCGCGGGTGATGCACACGGATTTCCGCCCATGACCGCGACGATCGCGCTGGTCGATGACGACCGCAACATCCTGACGTCGGTATCGATCGCGCTGCAGACCGAAGGGTTCGTGACGCGGGTCTATTCGGACGGCGAAGTGGCGCTGAAGGCCTTTGCCGAGAATCCGCCCGACCTGGCGGTGCTCGACATCAAGATGCCGCGGATGGACGGGCTGGAGCTGCTGCGGCGCCTGCGCGAGAAGAGCCGGTTGCCGGTGATCTTCCTGACCAGCAAGGACGACGAGCTGGACGAGGCGCTGGGCCTCGCGATGGGCGCCGACGACTATATCGCCAAGCCGTTTTCGCAGCGGCTGCTGATCGCGCGCATCCGCGCCATCCTGCGCCGCGCCGAACCGGCGCAGGCGGGCGAGCCGGGCAGTCCCGACGCCGGCGGCCAGGCGGTGCTGGAGCGCGGGCGGCTGGCGATGGACCCGGCGCGGCACAAGGTGACGTGGAACGGCGAGAACGTCACGCTGACCGTCACCGAGTTCCTGATCCTCGAAACGCTTGCCCAGCGCCCCGGCATCGTCAAGACGCGCAACCAGTTGATGGACGCCGCCTATCAGGACGACATCTATGTCGACGACCGCACGATCGACAGCCATATCAAGCGGCTGCGGCGGAAATTCCGGCAGGTCGACCGGGATTTCGACGCGATCGAGACGCTGTATGGCGCCGGTTATCGGTTCGCCGACGATTAGCAGTCGGATGATACCGAACCCAACCGTTCGTGCTGAGTAGGGGCTGAGCTTGTCGAAGACCCGTATCGAAGCATTGGTGGCCACGGTCCTTCGATACGCCATTTCGACAAGCTCAATGGCTACTCAGGACGAACGGTTTGCTTGCCTTTGGCGCGCGGGAGTATTTGATGCCCCCCGATGACACCCCCGAAGACCTGCCCGCCGACGAAGGCGCGCTGTCGCTGCGCTGGTCGGGCCGGGTGTCGCTGACGCCGCGCATCCTGTTCGTGAACATCTTCGCCCTTGCCCTGATGGCGGGCGGGTTCTTCTACCTCGACAGCTACCGCGCGCGGATCGTCGACGGACGGGTGGCGCAGGCCGAGCGCGAGGTGCGGCTGATCGCCGAGGCGCTGTCGCTGCTGCCGCCCGACGACCGGACCGACGAAATGGTCAATTTCGCGCGCAAGTCGGGCCTGCGGCTGCGCATCTACGACCGGCGCGGGCGGCTGGCCGCCGACAGCCGGGCGCTGGGGGTGCGCAATTTCCAGCTCCTCGATCCCGACAAGGACGGCTGGCAACAGGACGCCGCGCGCGCGCTGGACGCCGGGATCGACACGGTGGTCGGCAACGAACGCGATCCGCTGTACCGCGAACGCGCGCCGGGGCGCGGGCTGCGCTGGCCCGACGTGGTGACGGTGCGCACCACCGGCGGCACGGCGGCGACGGTGTGGCGCGCGCCCGACCGCACCCCGGTCGTCACCGCCGCCGCGCCGCTGCCCGAGGACCGGGTGCTGATGGCGACGGTCAACGCGCGCGACATCACCCAGACGGTGCGCTCGGAGCGGTTCCGCCTGAGCCTCGTCCTCGGCGTCGCGGTGCTGTTGTCGGTGCTGCTGTCGCTGTTCCTCGCGCGGACCATCGTTCGGCCGATGCGGATGCTGGCCCGCGCGGCGATCCGGGTACGGCTGGGCCGCGCGCGCGAGGTCGTGGTCCCCCGCCTGCCCAGCCGGCGCGACGAGATCGGGATGCTCGCCCGCGCATTGTCCGACATGACCAGCACGCTGCGCAGCCGGATCGACGCGACCGAGGCGTTCGCCGCCGACGTGACGCACGAGCTGAAGAACCCGCTCGCCTCGCTCCGATCGGCGGTCGATGGCCTCGGCGCGGTGCAGGACCCCGACCTGCGCGCACAGTTGCTGGCGATCGTCCAGGACGATGTGCACCGGCTCGACCGGCTCATCACCGATATCTCCGACGCGTCGCGGCTGGATGCGCAGCTCGCGCGGGCCAAGTTCGAGGCCGTCGATCTGGGCGCGCTGATCGCCGCGCTGGTCGGCTATCGCTGCGATCGCGGGATCGGACGGGGCATCACGCTGACGTTCGACCACGACGAACCGCTGGTGGTACATGGCGAGGGCGCCCGGCTGGAGCGGGTGTTCGCCAACCTGATCGACAACGCCGTGTCCTTTTCGCCGCCCGGCGGCACGGTGCGGATCGCCGGGACCAACGACGGCGATCTGGTCGAGATCGAGGTGATCGACGAAGGCCCCGGCGTGCCGCCCGAACAGCGCGAGGCGGTGTTCCGCCGGTTCCATTCGGTGCGCCCGGGCGACGAGGCGTTCGGGCGGCACTCCGGGCTCGGCCTTGCCATCGCACGGACCATCGTCGAAGGGCATGGCGGTATGATCGCCGCCGAATCACGCAGGGACCATCGCGAGGGCGCGCGCTTCGTCGTGCAACTGCCGGTGGCCGGCGCATGAGCGGCGAACCGCCGCCGACGGTCCATGCGTCCTGCGTCGCGATCGACGGGCGGGCGGTGCTGATCGCCGGGCCGTCGGGGGCGGGCAAGTCCGACCTCGCGCTGCGGCTGATCGATGCCGGCGCGACGCTGGTGAGCGACGACTATACGGTGCTGACGCCGCACGGCGGCGTGCTCCATGCCGCGCCGCCCGCGACCATCGCCGGGCGGATCGAGGTGCGGGGGCTGGGCATCATCGAACGGCCGTTCGTCCGCGACGTCGCGGTCGCGCTATGGGTCGAATCCGGCATCCCGGAACGCATGCCCGCGGTCATGACCCATGCCATCGCCGGCATTGCCCTGCCCGCCTATACGCTGGCATTGCTCGAAGCGTCGGCCCCGGCGCGCATCCACCTCATGCTCGACAGGATCGCACGATAATGCAGCATGCCAGCATTCTGCTCGTCACCGGCATGTCCGGCGCGGGGAAATCGACGGTGCTCAAGACGCTGGAGGACAGCGGCTGGGACATTGTCGACAACCTGCCGCTGCGCCTGCTCGGCAGCCTGATCGCCACCGGCCCGGACGATGCCGACCGGCCGCTGGCGATCGGCATCGGCACGCGCACGCGCGGGTTCGATGCCGAACAGATCGTCGCCGCGATCCGCGCCCGCCCCGATTTCGGGGTCAGCGTCCTGTTCCTCGACAGCAGCCAGGCCGAGCTGGAGCGGCGGTACAACGAGACGCGGCGGCGCCATCCGCTGGCGCCGGACCGTACCGCCGCCGACGGGATCGAAAGCGAGCGCGAGGTGCTGGAACCGTTGCGCGCCTTCGCCAACCGGCTGCTCGACACCACCAGCTTCTCGCGCAGCGACCTGGCGCAATGGACGCGGGAGACCTTTGCCGAACGCAGCAGCAGCGAACCGGTGCTGTCGGTCCTGTCGTTCGGGTTCGCGCGCGGCGTGCCGCGCAACGCCGACATCGTGCTGGACATGCGCTTCCTGCGCAATCCGCACTGGGACCCGGTGCTGCGGCCGGGCACCGGGCTGGACGCCGATGTCGCCGCCTATGTGCAGGCCGACCCCGCCTATGCCGCGGCGATCGCGTCGTTCGAGACGATGCTGCTGACGCTGCTGCCGCGATACCGGGCGGAGGGCAAATCCTATGTCACCATCGCGTTCGGCTGTACCGGCGGGCGCCACCGGTCGGTCCATGTCGCGGAGCGGATGGGGGCATGGTTGCGTGACAACGGATTTTCGCCCACGATACACCATCGCGATCTCGGCTCCGCGCCGCAGGATTCGCTCGAAGGCGCGAAACAGGCGCCATGACGGATGTGGGAACGACGACGCACATGATCGGCCTGGTATTGGTGACGCACGGACGTCTTGCCGAGGAGTTCGTCGTGGCGATGGAACATGTCGTCGGCCCGCAGGAGCGGATCGGGACGGTGTGCATCGGTCCCGAGGACGACATGGAGGAACGCCGCGCCGACATCGCCCGGGCGATCGCCGCGGTCGATACCGGACAGGGCGTGATCGTGCTGACCGACCTGTTCGGCGGCACGCCCAGCAACCTCGCCATCTCGCTGATGGAAACCGGCCGGGTGGAGGTGATCGCGGGCATCAACCTGCCGATGCTGATCCGGCTGGGCGGCGCGCGCAAGGCGATGAAGGTCGCCGAGGCGGTGGCGGCAGCGCGCGAGGCGGGGCGCAAATATATCTCGGTCGCGTCCGAAGTGCTGGGCGAGGCGGCGGCATGACCGTTACCCGTACCGTCCAGATCACCAACCGCCGCGGGCTGCACGCGCGCGCGTCGGCCAAGTTCGTGACGATGGCCGCCGCGCAGCCGATCGAGGTCAATGTCGAGAAGGACGGATCGCGCGTCACCGGCACGTCGATCATGGGGCTGATGATGCTGGGCGCCGCCAAGGGCGACCATATCACGATCAGCGCGAGCGGCGACGGGGCCGAGGCGGTGGTCGGGCAACTGGCGCAACTGGTCGAGGATCGCTTCGGCGAGGATTGAGCGCGACCCGGCACCGGTCGTCGATCGGGCCTTGCCCGACACCCGCCGCGACACCGGACCGCCATCTTGCGGCCCGGCGCGATCCGGCCGGCAGGCCTGTCCCCCCTATCCCCGCAGCCGGCGTTCCTCCTCCACCATGTAATCGCGCGTCAGCGGCAGGGCGAGGCGGTCGCGGCTGAGCTGGACCTGGTAATTGACCATGCCGCCATGGCGGAACGCGGCGGCGGCGCCGGCGAGGTAGAAGGTCCACATGCGGTAGAATTTCTCGTCGTACAGCGCGACGATCTGGTCCCTTGCCGCCACCGTGCGGTCGTACCAATGGTCGATGGTCAGCGCGTAATGGACGCGCAGCACCTCGATATCGGTCGCGATCAGCTTGGTCCCTTCATAGCCGCGCACGATTTCCGACAGCGCCGGGTTGTAGCCGCCGGGGAAGATGTATTTCGTCGTGAAGGTGTCGGTGACGCCCGGCACGCCCATCCGGCCGATGGTGTGCAGCAGCATGACGCCGTCGTCGCTCAGCAGGTCGCGGCATTTGCGGAAGAACGCGCCATAGTGCGGCGGCCCGACATGTTCGAACATGCCAACCGACACGATCCGGTCGAAGCGGCCGGTGACGTGGCGATAGTCGATCAGCTCGAACTTTACCTTGTCGGCGACGCCGGCTTCCTCGGCGCGACGGCGGGCGACCTTGATCTGTTCCTCGGACAGGGTGACGCCCAGCACCTCGGCCCCGGTCTTTTCGTGCAGGTACAGCGCCATCCCGCCCCAGCCGCAGCCGATGTCGAGTACGCGCATGCCGGGCTTCACCGCCAGCTTGGCGGCGATATGCGCCTTCTTGTCGGCCTGCGCCTGTTCGAGGCCGTTGGCCGCGTCGGTGAAATAGGCGCAGCTATATTGCAGGTCGGTGTCGAGAAAGAGTGCGTAGAGCCGGTCGGACAGGTCGTAATGGTGCGCGACGTTGCGTTTCGACCGGCGGGCCATGTTGACGCGATCGACCCGGTGGCGGACCGCGTCGAACAGGCGGATCGGCAGCGAGGGGGCGAGCGAACTGCCCCGGCCCCATGGCGTATTGCCGGTCAGCAGTTCGACGAGGTCGCGGATATCGCCGCGGTCGATGACGAGGTCGCCGTCCATGAACGCCTCCGCCGCGCCCAGCGCCGGATGGCGGACGATGCGGCCGGCGACCCCGGGACGGGCGAAGCGGATCGCGACGTCGCGGAACGCCGGATCGGGGGTGCCGAAGGTCACGGTCCGGCCATCGGCATGGGTCAGGGAGAGCGTACCGCGGCGGACAGTACGTGCGAGAAACGTGTCGATCAGAGCCATGGCCCGGTCCGATACGGACCGATTGTGGCAAGCGATGGGCGATGGGCGCCCCGGATTCCCTCCTTGCGCACCGGGGAGGATTTTCTTGCCCCCGATCCTGCATCCGCTACACCCCGCCCATGCTTTCCCGCCTGCGCGATCGCCCGTGGACCACCGCCCTGCTGATCGCGTGTGTCGCGCAGATGCTGTTCCTGTGGGGCCTGGGGCGGCCGGGCAAGCTGTCGTTCGACGAGGTGCATTACGTGCCCGCGGCGCGGACGCTGCTGGCGCTCGCCTATCCGGCCAACACCGAACATCCGCTGGTGGCAAAGGCATGCATCGCCGCCGGGATCGCGCTGTTCGGCGACAATCCGTGGGGCTGGCGGATCATGGGGACGCTGGCCGGGACCGCGACCGTGCTGGGCGTGTTCGCGTGCCTGCAACTGCTGTTCCGGCGGACGCATGTGTCGGCGTTCGGCGCGGCGATGGCGGTGCTGAACCAGACGCTGCTGATCGAGGCGCGGACCGC
The DNA here is from genome assembly GCA_003240755.1 of Sphingomonas hengshuiensis. GTDB lineage: Bacteria > Pseudomonadota > Alphaproteobacteria > Sphingomonadales > Sphingomonadaceae > Sphingomonas > Sphingomonas hengshuiensis_A. The sequence goes on from QFNF01000025.1 coordinate 35,080, forward strand.
GATGCTGGAGGTGTATCTGGGCGCCTTCACCACCCTGGCCATCGCGGCGCTGCTATGGTCGATGCGCGGGCGGCCGGTCCCGCGCCTCGCGCTGTCGGCGGTCTTGTTCGGGCTGGCGGTCGGGGTCAAATGGGCGGCGGTGCCCTATGTCGCGGGTGCCGGGCTGCTGCTGATCTGGGGCAAGAGCGATCACCGCGATTACTGGCCGGGGGTGCCGCTGTTCCCGGCGCTGGCGCTGTTCGGGGCCGTCAGCATCGCGACCTATTTCGCGACCTTCGCCCCCGCCTTCTTCTATGCGCAGGACCCGCTGACGCTCGCACGGCTGATCCCGTTCCAGCGCGAGATGTACGAGCGGCAGACGCAGGTCCTCGCCGCGCATCCCTATCAGTCGAGCTGGTGGAGCTGGCCGCTGCTGATCCGGCCGATCTGGTATTTCTACGAACCCGACAACGGGGTGCAGCGCGGCGTGCTGCTGCTCGGCAATCCGGCGATCATGTGGGGCGGGCTGGTCGCGGTATGGGCGTGCCTGTGGGCGGGTGTCCGGCGGCGGGTGCCGGCGCTGGTCGGGATCGCCCTGCTGTGGGTCGGGTCGCTGGCGGTGTGGGCGGTGATCCCCAAGTCGCTGGGATTCTATTATTACTATCACCTGTCCGGCATCTGGCTGTGCATGGCGCTGGCCGGGGCGTTCCATGCATGGGGCCGGGGGCGGTTCGCGCGCGCCGACGAAGGGTTCGCGCTGCTGGCGATCATGCTGTTCGTCTATTTCTATCCGATCATCGCCGCCGCGCCGCTGGACGGGCCACAGGCGTTCAACCGGTGGATGTGGTTCGATAGCTGGCGCTAGGCCGCGCGACGCCGGCCGTAGCGCCCCCAGGTGAAGCGCGACGACAGCGCGAAGTTCCATACCGCCCCGACGGCGATCCCCGCCAGCGCCGGCAGCGCCCACGCCCCGCCGCGCACATCGTACAGGAACGCCGCGACCCCGACATTGGCCACCGCGCCGACCGAACACACCGCGCAGAACGACACCCAGCCATCGACCAGCGCCCGCGCGCCCCGCAGCCGCCGGTCGCGATAGGTCAGCAGGTTGTTGAGGCAGAAGTTGAACGTCATCGCCATCACCGTCGCGACGATCGTCGCCGCGATGAACCCGGCGCCGAGTTCGAGGCACAGCCCCAGCACGGCCAGATGCACGATCGCCCCCGCCGCGCCGATCGCGGAGAACATGACGAAGCGCACCGGCACCACCCGCCCGAACATCCGGTCGTACAGCGCGATCAGATATTCGAGCGCGACGACATGGTCGAGCTTGCTTTCCCCCACCGCGCGGGTGCGAAAGACATAGGGCAGCTCGGCGAACTTCAGCGGCTGTGGCGCGGCGGTGAGGATGTCGAGCAGAATCTTGAACCCGATCCCCGACAGCCGTGGCACGACGCTGCGCACCACCGCGCCCCGGATCATGAAGAAGCCGCTCATCGGGTCGGACAATTCGGCCTTGAGCACCCGGCGCGACAGGCGGGTGGCCAGCGCCGACTTGGCCACGCGGTCGGCATCCCACGCCCCGGTCCCGCCCCCTGCGACGAAGCGCGACCCGATCACCAGGTCGAGCGCCGGGTCGGCGGTCAGCGCCGCCGCCATGCGCGGCAACAGCGCCTCGTCATGCTGCAGGTCGCCGTCGATCACCGCGACCAGCGGCGCGGCGGTGGCGCACATCCCCTCGATGCACGCGCTCGACAGGCCGCGCCGCCCGATGCGCTGGATCACGCGGATGCGCGGGTCGTCGCGGGCGATCGCGCGCGCCACGTCGGCGGTGCCGTCGGGGCTGTCGTCGTCGACGAAGATCGCCTCCCACGCGATACCGGCCAGCGCCGCGTCGAGCGCGGCGACCAGCAGCGGCACGTTGCCGCGTTCGTTGAAGACGGGAACGACGACGGCAAGGTCGAGCGGGGTCATCGGCATGCCGCCCCCCTGGCCCCGCGCAGGCCGGGGTCCGGGGTCCCGGGCGCTACCGTCACCGTATCCGGCCTCCGGCCTGCGCGGGGATACGGGTGCGCCGACCGATCACAGCGCCGCCAGCACCGCGTCCGTCATCTCCGCGGTCGACGCGCTGCCCCCCAGATCGGGTGTGCGATGCCCGGCGACCAGCGCCGCCGTCACCGCGCCCTCGACCCGGTCGGCCGCGTCCGCCAGCCCCAGCGAATGGCGCAGCATCATCGCCGCCGACAGGATCGTCGCCAGCGGGTTCGCCTTCCCCTGCCCCGCGATATCGGGCGCGGACCCGTGGATCGGTTCGTACAGCCCCTTCCGGTCCTGATTGATCGCGGCGGAGGGCAGCATGCCGATCGACCCGGCGCACATGCTCGCCTGATCCGACAGGATGTCGCCGAACAGGTTGCCGGTGACGATCACGTCGAACTGCCCCGGATTGCGCACCAACTGCATCGCGGCATTGTCGACATACATGTGGGTCAGCGCGACATCGGGATAATCGGCCGCGACCTCGATCACCACGTCGCGCCATAGCTGCGAGGTTTCGAGCACGTTCGCCTTGTCGACCGAACACAGCCGGCGGCCCCGGGTACGCGCCGTTTCGAACGCGACGCGGGCGATGCGCGCGACCTCGGCCTCGTCATAGCGCATCAGGTCATGGCCTTCGCGCAGGCCGCCGGGCGTCGTGCAGCGCCCCTTGTCGCCGAAATAGACGTCGCCGGTCAGTTCGCGCACGATCACCATGTCGATCGCGGCGGCGACTTCGGGGCGCAGCGCGGAGGCATCCTCCAGCCCCGCGAACAACCTGGCCGGGCGCAGGTTGGCGAACAGGCCCAGTTCCTTGCGCAGCCCCAGTATCGCCTGTTCGGGGCGGTGTTCGCGCGCGACATTGTCGAATTCGGGATCGCCGACCGCACCGAACAGCACGGCGTCGGCGCGCTTCGCCAGAGCCAGCGTCGCCGGCGGCAGCGGGTGGCCATGCGCGCGATAGGCGGCGCCGCCGACCGGCGCTTCCTCGAACGTCAGGTCCAGCCCCAGCGCATCGAGCACCGCCCGCGCCGCCGCCACCACTTCCGGTCCGATCCCGTCGCCGGGCAGTATCGCGATCAAAGCCATCATATCATCCATGGTTCACGCACGAAGATTGCGCGAGGACGCTCCTGCCCCAAGCCGGCTCGATCACGCAACCGTCCTTTTCAATCGCTCGACCAGCCGGGTGCGCGCCGCCAGCACATCCTGTCCCTTCAGCCCCAGCAGGTCGCGGGCCAGGAAATGACCCGACAGCGCAAGGCCGTCGAACGCGGCGTCCCACCCCGCCGGCCCGCCCGCGATCAGGAAGGCGGGCAGCGGCAGCAACCGGTGTTCCAGCCCCGCCGCCGCCGCGCGCGACACCGCGCCGCCGCTCCTCGGGCTGACATGGGTCAGCTCGTCCGCCACCCCGGTCGCGACGCATTCGTCGAGCGACAGGCCAAAGCCCAGTTCGGACAGGATCAGCAATTCGGTCCGCACCAATGCCCCGACCCAGTCGCGCGCGCCCGGCGCCGCCGCGATCGCCGCGAACAGCCCGTCCAGCGCGGCATGGATGCGCGGATAGGGCTGCGCCTCGGGCAAGGCATAGGCGGTCAGCGCACACAGCCAGTCGATCGCGGCGGCGGCGAGCGGCTCGGCGAACAGCGGCGCCCGGCTCTCGACCAGCTCGACGGTCAGCGCCGCCAGTTGCGTATCGCTCCGCGCCCGCCAGTCGCCCCGGATCAGGTTGCCCGGTTGCAGGATCGGCCGGATCGCCCGGCTGCGCCCGCCGCGGACATAACCCGGCTGGACGCCGGCGTGTTCGGTCAGCGCCCGGACGATCGCGCCATGCTCGCCGTGCGTGCGCACGGAGAGGAGGATCGCGGTGGCGTTGAGGTGCATGAGGTGGGTTTAGCAGGGTTTGACCGTCCGGTATAAGCCTCGCCCTGCAAATGCCCCATCGCGGCGGAGCAGCGTGAAGACCCCGTGGCCGCCGCTCCGTCACGGACCGGCAACCGACCCTTCCGTCCTTCTCCACGGAACCGACATGGCGATCGGACAGGGTTGCCGCTTTCCTACAGGACCATGGCCATGTCATCGTCCGGGCGGCTCTTTGTATCGGTACATGTACGCGCGGACGAGGGCGATGTCCGGTCGCCGCGAATATTGCGCACGAGTGTGAACTTAGTGAACTTTGGCCCGATCTACCCCCGTCGCACCCGCGCCATCAGCCGCCCGGCCACCGGCCAGTCGCGCGCCTGCTTCACCCGCGCCACGCCGCCGTCGAATGCCCGTAGCGCCCCGACCGTCGCGCGATTGGCCAGCGTCCCGCGCAGCAGCAGCAGGTCGGCGCAGGGGGTGCCGCCGGTCGCGAACTGGCGCTTGTGCTGCCCCTCCCCCTCGGTGAAGTCGAACCGCTCAGCCGCCGGTTCGGCGAACAGCGTACGGAACGCTTCCATGTGCAGCACGCTGCCGGGCGACCAGTCGCTCCAGTCGGGGTCGTGGCCGACATAGTCGTAGCGGACGTCGCCCGCGCTCATCGGGCAATAGAGATAGGCGATCGGCGTGCCGCCGACGAACAGCAGCCAGCCGAACGCCTCGCCCGCAGCGCCCTTGCCCTGCATCGCGGCGCGGAACGCCATGGTGTCGGGCAGGCCGGCGCCGAGCAGCTTTTCCTGATAGGTCCGCGCCGCCACCCGGCGCGCGAGGCCGTGGAACGCGGCCAGCTCGGCCGGGGTGCGATAGGTGCGGATGTCGAGGCTGCCGTCATTCGCCTCGGCCAGCTTCTTCGCCTTGCGCTTCAGGCCGGAGCGGGCATTGCCCGACAGCCCGGCGAACCATGCATCGAACCCGGTGGTCAGGTCGGTGTGATAGCGGGTGTAGCGTTGCCGGACAAAGGCGATGCCGTCGCCGGTCCGCATCGCATCGACCAACGGTTCGGGCAGCGACGTCACCGACCAGCCATCGGCGCCCTTCGGCAGCGGCGGAAGCACCGGCGCCTCGCCCGACAGCACGTCGCGCAACTCCATCGGCACGCGGACCAGCCGGCGGCGGACCGAGAACAGCGTGCGCGCGCCGATCTGGAACTTCAGCGGCCAGCGTTCGGCGACGCTCACGCCGCGCGTTCCTCGACCATGTTCGACCAGAGTTGTTCGACCTGCCGCCCGGCCGTCCGCAGGCGGCTGGCGGGGAGCGGCCGGTCGTCCTGCCCCAGCCGCAGCACCGGTCGATCGCGGAAATGGGTGGTCGGCAGCGTGTCGGCACGGGCGGCAAGCGCCGCGCACAGCGCCTCGAACCGGCGGACATGGACCCGGTTGGCGCGCGTGCCCTGCCGGTTGGCAAGCTCGAAGCCGTGACTGACGATCGTCACCGCCGCATGATCGTTGGCGGCGGCATGGGCCAGCGCGGCGCGCATCTCGCCTGCGGACAGCGCGCATATCTGGAAATGCCGCCGCCCGCCGCCCGCCAGCGCGATGGTCGTCACCGGCAGCTCGACCAGGGAGCGATGCGCGACCGGCGCGATCAGGTCCGGCGACAGGCCGATCGCGCTGGGCCAGGGATGGTGCGCGCCATTATGGCTGCTGTCATAGGCAAAGCCGAGCGCGGACAGCGCGTCGAGCGTCGTGTCGTCGGCGCTGTAGCTGCCCGCGCGGAACGCCACCGGATCGGGCGCGCCCGCCGCGCGAAGCAGGTCGCGCGCCTCGCCCAGCAGATCCTGTTGTTCCTGCCGGGACAGGTCGACCAGCTCGAACCGGCCATGCGCCTTTCCCCGGTCCCCCACCGCCGCGCCGACCCAGTTGGGGTGCAGGTGCAGTTGCACCTCCTGCCCCGCCGCGAGGATCGCCTCGACCGTCGTCGCGATCGCCGCCATGCCATAGAGGCGCGCGGGCAGCGGATCGACGAAGAAGCACGCTTTCAGCCCATGCGCCCGCAACCGCTCCAGTTGCCACGACACCCCGACCCCGGCGGGTTCTAGCGACCGGGCGACGACCGCATCGGCCGGAAGATCGGCGGCATGGTGCCGCCACATCAATTCGGTGTCGATGGTGAGGAAGACCGGCGTCGCCATGGCGAACGTCCTGCACGATCCCGTGTAAAAATCCCATGAAGGGCGGGCGATCGACGAAAATTTGTGCGGCGCACATAATCGCGACCTTAACCATGCAACCCCGCCCGCCTCGGATATGATTACTGTGCCGTAACGGAAACTGGCACACCCCCTGCAGGGTCGCGGGGGTTTTCGCAGCGGAACAGGAGTGGCAGACACCCCGTTGGCACGTAAGATTATTACCGGGAGGGCTGAATGATTGACGACGTCGACCGCACCGATGCCATTTTCCTCGTCGCATGCCACGGGCGCGAGGCACCACGGGTTGCCGGGTCGCGCAGCGCCCGCGCGGTCGACCGCGGCGATGCTGGCGAGGCCCGGCGATGGCGTGCGATCCGCAGCTTCATCCAGCGCGGCATCGGATAGCACACCCTAGCCGGGCATTCCCGCCCAGTCATTCCATTCCGCGATCGCCGCCGCCGTTTCGGCCCGCAGCCGGGCCCCCGCCGCTTCGTCGATCGCCCGGCGCAGCGCGGCGTGACAGGTTGCCGCCACATCGATTCCCTCCGCGGTCGCACGGGCGACCAGTGCCGCATCCAGCGGCACGTCAGCGGGCGTGGAAGAAGTCATAGACCCCCTGCGCCATCGCCCGGCTGACCCCCGGCGCCTTCTGCAGATCCTCGAGGCTGGCGTTGCGCACTGCCCGCGCCGTACCGAAGTGCATCAGCAGCGCCTTCTTGCGCGCCGGGCCGATGCCCGGCACGTCGTCCAGCGGGCTGGCACCGATCGCCTTCGACCGTTTGTCGCGATGCGCGCCGATGACGAAGCGATGGACCTCGTCGCGCAGCCGCTGGAGATAGAACAGCACCGGCGAATTGACCGGCAGCGTCAGCTCGCGCCCGTCCATCAGGTGGAACACCTCGCGCCCGTCGCGCCCGTGATGCGGCCCCTTCGCCACGCCGACCATGCAGACATCCTCGATGCCCAGATCCTCCAGCACCGCCTTTGCCGCGCTCAACTGCCCCTTGCCGCCGTCGATCAGGACAAGGTCGGGCCAGCCATTGCCGTCGCGGTCGACCTCGCGGTCGGGGTTCTCCTCCTGCGCCCGGGCGAAACGACGGGTCAGCACCTCGCGCATCATCGCGAAGTCGTCGTTGGTCTGCGCCTGCTTGATGTTGAACTTGCGATACTGGCCCTTGCGGAACCCCTCCGGACCGGCGACGACCATCGCCCCCAGCGCGTTCGTCCCCTGGATATGGCTGTTGTCATAGACCTCGATCCGGTTCGGCGGCCCTTCCAGCTCGAACAGCTCGGCCACCTCGCGCAGCAGCTTTGCCTGCGTCGTGGACTCGGCGTTGCGCCGCTCCAGCGCTTCCTCCGCATTGCGCTTCGCCTGGTCGAGCAGGCGGCGGCGCACCCCGCGCTGCGGCACCGACAACGCGACCTTGAACCCGGCGCGCTCGGCCATCGCCTCGGCCAGTACCGGCCCTTCGACCAGTTCGCGGTCGACAAGGACGTTGCGCGGTGGCGGCACCTCCTCGTAGAACTGCATCAGGAACGCCGACATCACCTCGTCCTCGGGCACGTCGTTGGTGTGGGCGGGAAAGAAGCTGCGATGGCCCCAGTTCTGGCCCCCGCGGATGAAGAACGCCTGGATGCCGATCGTCCCCTCGCGACACGCCATGGCAAAGATATCGGCGTCGCCGACGCCATCGGCGTTGATCGCCTGGCTCCCCTGGATGAAGGTCAGCGCCTTCAGCCGGTCGCGCAGCACCGCGGCCAGTTCGAAGTCCATCGCCTCCGCCGCAGCCTGCATCTGCACGCCCAGCTTCGCCTGCACCCTGGTCGACCTGCCCGCAAGGAAGTCCTTCGCGTCGGAAATCAGCTCGGCATAGGCGGGCGGGTCGATGCGGCCGACGCACGGCGCCGAACAACGCTTGATCTGGTACAGCAGGCATGGCCGATCGCGCGTCTTGAAGAAGCCATCGGTGCACGAGCGCAGCAGGAACAGCTTCTGCAGCGCGTTCAGCGTCTGCGTCACCGACCCGGCGCTGGCGAAGGGGCCGTAATATTCGCCCTTCGCCCGGCGTGCCCCGCGATGCTTCTGGATGCGCGGAAATTCGTGATCGGCGCGCAGCAGGATGAACGGGAAGCTCTTATCGTCGCGCAGCAGGACGTTGTACGGCGGGCGGTAGCGCTTGATGAGCTGCGCCTCGAGCAGCAGCGCCTCCGCCTCGTTGTTGGTCGTGACGATCGTCATCGACCGGGTCTGCGACACCATGCGCTGCAGCCGCCTGGTCAGGCGCGACACCTGCGTATAGTTGGCGACCCGGTTCCTGAGCGCGCGCGCCTTCCCGACATACAGCACCTCGCCGCGCGCATCCTGCATCCGGTACACGCCCGGCCGTGCGGGCAGCGTCGCCAGCACGTTGCGGATCGCGGCGACACCGGCGTCGAGATCCGGCGCATCCGACCCGCGCACGGTAAAGCTGGCCTTGTCCTCGTGGAAGCGATTGGGAGCGTTGGGGGTTTCCGACATCGGGTGCGATTTAGGAGATGGCGGGCGGTTGCGCCAGACGAAGACGAATGGAACCGCCCCCCCTTCGTCATCCCGCGCAGGCGGGGATCCATACGCGCAACGGTTGGGCTGCTTTCAGGAACGTCAGTGCATATGGATTCCCGCCTGCGCGGAATGACGAATGGGGGCAGAGGGTCGCTCTGCTAAAGCGAAGGGCCCTACCCCGCCCGCGCCGCCGCGATGATCCGCAGCCCGCGCACGGCATCGGCCGGATCGACCGGTACGTCGCCCTGCCCCCGGATCGCGTCGCGCATCGCGCGGTAGAAGCCGCGCCAGTCGCCCGATTCCGACCGGACCGGCCGCGCGGCGCCCTCGCCATCGGTCAGCACGCCCCACAGGCCGTCGGGCTCGATGCCATAGCCGCTGTCGGTCGGCATGCCGCCGGCGCGCAGCACCGCCTCCTGCGGATCGATGCCATGCTTGATGAAGCTGCCCCGGGTCCCGTGCAGCGCGAAGCGCGGCCGCGGGGCGGCGACCAGCGACGCCGAACCGATCGTCACCCGGCGATTGCCATAGCGCAGGACGATCTCGAAATAATCGTCGACCCCGGCGGCGGGACGTTGCGTCATCACGTCGCCGGCCACCGCGTCGGGCATGCCGAACAGGCGGATCGCCTGATCGATCATATGCGGGCCGAGGTCGTTGAGCAGCCCGCTGCCCGGCCCGCCCTCCTCACGCCAGCCCGGCTTGATCGCCAGACGGAAACGGTCCCAGCGCAATTCGGCGAGCATCACCTCGCCCAGCGCATCCTCGCGCAGCAGCCGTTCGACGGTCAGGAAGTCGCTGTCCCAGCGGCGGTTGTGGAATATGCTGAGCAGCCGCCCGGTCCCCCGCGCCAGTTGGACCAGCGCGACCGCATCGGCATCGTCGGTGGCGAGCGGCTTGTCGACCACCACATGACGTCCGGCGGCCAGCGCCGCCTGTGCCAGCGGGGCATGGCTGTCATTCGGGGTGGCGATGACGATCAGGTCGAGGCTGTCGTCGGCGATCAGCGCCGCCGGATCGGCATGGCGCACCGCGCCGGGAAAGCGATCGGTCGGGCGCGAGGTGGCGATCGCCGCCAGTTCCATCCCCTCGACGGTCGCGACCAGCGGCGCGTGGAACGACGCGCCGGCCAGGCCGAACCCGATCAGGCCGACGCGCACCATGTCAGTGCAGCTTCGCCAGCTCGGCCGAAACCCTTGCGACCTGATCGTCGGTGATCCGGCCATTGGCATAGGGCTGGACCTGCTTCAGGCTCATGCCCTTGAACATCGCATAGGATTCATGGGCGAGCATGCCGGGAAAGGTCGCGTCGAGGATCGCCTTGCCCTTCGGGTCGGCGGCGATGGTTTCGATGCTGCTGTCGATGGTCAGCTTCGCAGCGGGCGCGGGCGCCGGTGCCGGAGCGGTCTGGGCCGATACGGCCAGCGGCGTCGCGATCAGCGTAGCGGCGGTCAACAGGAACTTCATGACGATCCCTCCATGGGCTTGCATGCCCTGCGCGGGGGTTTAGCGCCCCGTCCGTCGTCCGCCAAGCGGGCCGCCGACACCGGCGCGCGCTCCGGCCTGCCCCGCAGGGCGACCGGATCATCCCTGCGCGAACAGCTTGGTTCCGACGACGCCGATCACGATCAGCACCATGAACCCCGCCTGCACCGGCGCGATCCGTTCCCCGAACAGCATCGCGCCGCCGATGATGACACCGACCGCGCCCAGCCCCGTCCACACCGCATAGGCGGTGCCCGCCGGGATGCCGCGCATCGCCAGCGCGAGCAGCCCCATGTTCACGAACGACAGGGTGATCGGCACCGCAGAGGCAAGGAGCGTCCCCTGCACCGCCGCCCATTTCAGGCTCAACGCCCAGATGATCTCGCACACGACCGCAACCGCGAGAATGGCCCATGCCATGTCGCTTTCTCCATTTGCGGGCTCGGCAAGGGGAATGGCACGGCCGGAAACCCGAAAGAGGCCGTGCGGAAGTTCAGTCCAGCGGCGGGCCGAACCGGTTCGGTCCGGGATCGCCCGGTCGGCACAGTTGGACGACCAGCACGACCAGCGCCACCAGATAGGCGACATTGTTGCCGAACAACAGCAGGAACGGTGCCATGTCGGCTGCTCCGCCCGGCCGCCCGACCTGGACAAGGGCCAACCAGAACGCGATCAGCCCGGTCGCAAGGAACGGCAGCGGCAACAGCCCCCACCACCCGCCCCGCCCGGCATCGTGCAACCGCCGCACCACCGATGCCGCCAGCAACAGGACCGACAGCACCGCGACAATCGCGATCATCGCCACGAACCAGCGCATCGGCTCCGTCAGCAGCGCGGGTGGGACCGGCCCGTCGATCTGCATCGAATAGTGCCCCGGTCCGGCGCCGATCATGGTGCGATCGGGATGCCTCGCGGCAAAGGTCGCCATGTTGCGCGCGATGGCGCCGAACATCGGGACGCCCGCAACCATGCCGGCGATCATGTTGGCGACCATGACGCACGCCACCCACGGCCAGAACAGCCGTCGCGGCTCGCGACCGGACCACCGGGTCAGCCGCGAAAGCTGAAACCGCGGGGTCCGGTGCGGCGTCATCAATTCAGGCGGCTACCGCCAAGGCCGGCAATCGTCCGGTCGACCAGCACGCGATCGGCATCGCCCGACAGATGCGTCGCGATCAGCGTGCCGGCGGCCCTGGCGGCGGCATCGGCGGCGGTCGCGCGGACCTCGGCAATGGCGGCGCGTTCGGCGGCGGCGATCTTGTCGGTCGCCATCCGGGCGCGGCGCTGGGTCAGGTCGGCGGCATCGGCCTCCGCCTTGGCCAGCAGGCCCTGTGCTTCGGCCTCGGCATGGGCGACCATCTCGGCGGCCTGGGCCTCGATCCCGGCGATCTTCGACGTATATTCGTCGCGCAGCGCCTCGGCCTCGGCGCGGAGCGTCCGCGCCTCGTCGAGACGGGTACGGATCGCGGCGATCTGTCCGTCGAGCAGGCGGCCGATGACGGCGGGAACGCCCTTCACGACCAGCACGATCAGGAAGATCAGCATCGCCGCGCTGACCCATGCCGTACCATCCAGACCGAGCGCGGTCGGATCCGGATGGTTGGCGCCGGTCACGCTGCCATGTTCGCTGCCGACGGCATCGCCGCCGGTGCGCGGCAGGCCTTCCTCGTGGATCGCTTCGTTCAGCGTGGGGCTGCCGTGCTGGTCGACAGTGGGATTAGCCATGGAGCACCGCCTTCACCGCGCCCTGCGCGTCCTGTTCGCTGACCTGCACGCCCGCGACACGGGCGACGATCGCCTGTGCGGCCTCGGCGGCGACCTGCTCGACCTGTGCCAGCGCGGCGCTACGCTGCGCGGCGATGTCGGCTTCGGCCTGGGCGACACGCGCCTGCACCTCGGCATTGGCCGCGGCCAGCCGCTCGGCAGTGGCGGCGGCGCCCTTTGCGCGGGCCTCGGCCAGCAGCTTCTGCGCCGCTTCGCGGCTCGCATTTTCGCGGGTGCGCCATGCCGCTTCGGTCGCGTCGGCCTGGCTACGCGCCTGATCGGCGGCGGCGAGGTCGGCGGCGATGCCCTGGTCGCGCCGGTCGACCGTGCCCTGCACCCTGGGCACCATGCCGAGGCCCACGACGAGGAACACGATGCCGAAGGTCAGCACCAGCCAGAAGACCTGCGACCCCCAGGTCGCGGCGAGCTGCTCGATTTGCGGCATGATACGTCCCGTATTGGTCTGGTCGACCGGGCGCCATGCCCGGCCGAAACCGGCCCGTCAGGCGGACCGGCGGTCCGGCGCGGGGCATGTCCCCACGCCGGCATCGCGCATGTTACGCGACGAAGATCAGCAGCACCGCGACGACGAACGCCAGCAGGCCGAGCAGTTCGGCGGCGGCGAAGCCGATGAACATGTTGCCCTGCTGCCCGGCGGCGGCCGACGGGTTGCGCAGCGCGCCCTGCAGGAAGGCGGCGAAGACGTTGCCCACGCCCAGCGCGGCGAGGCCGGCACCGATGGCGGCGAGACCGGCGCCGAGGAACTTGATGGCGTCTGCTTCCATGTCGAAAACTCCCTTGGAAAAATCTGTGTTCGGGTTGGATCAGTGATGGTCGTGCAGATGCACGGCATCGTTGATGTAAAGCGAGGTCAGCAGCGCGAAGACATAGGCCTGCACGCCGGCGACCAGCATTTCGAGGGCCGATACGCCGACCATCAGCGCAAAGCTCGGCACGCTGACCAGCACGCCGATGCCCGCACCGGTCGCGGTCGAATTGATGATGAAGCCCGCCAGCACCTTGAGCAGGATGTGGCCTGCCGTCATCGCCACGAACAGTCGCAGCGCGAGGCTGAACGGGCGGACCATGAACGACACGAACTCGATCGGCGCGACCAGCAGCAGCACCGGGATCGGCGTGCCCTTCGGCGCGAACAGGCTGAAGAAGCGCAGGCCATGCTTGAACAGGCCGACGATCAGCACGATCGAGAAGCTGGCGATGGCAAGGACGCCGGTCACGGTGAAGTGGCTGGTGACGGTGAACGGGTGGAGGCCGACCAGGCCGAAGGGCAGCAGGCCGACGACGTTCGCGAACAGGATGAACATGAACAGCGAGAAGACGTAGGGCAGGTACCGGCGCCCTTCATGTCCGATATTCGCGGCGAGCAGCTTGTCGATGAAGCCGGTGAAGCCCTCGACCGCCATCTGCCAGCGGCCCGGGATCGCCTGCTGCTTCATGCCGCCGATCATGAACACGAACAGCGCGACCGCCGCGACGATCATCCACAGCGCCGAATTGGTGAACGGCAGGACGTGATCGCCGAGCGGAATGTTGAAGATCGTCTGCACCTCGAACTGGTGCATCGGATCGATCTTGCCTGCCTGCGCCACGTCGCTTCGCCCCGATATGCCAAGGCGCCCAGGACACTTAGTCCGGACGCCGGTTCGAAATCCTGATGATATTCCTGAACGCACTGACGATCCCGAGGGAGAGCAGCACGAGCAGGAGCCATGGCGAGGTGCCGAGCAGATAATCGAGCGTTCCCCCGATCACCGCCCCCCCGACCATCCCACCGATCAGTTCGGCCAGCACGCGATTGCCGAGGCGGTAGTTCTTCTCCCCCGCCTCGTCGCGCGCCTGGCCGGTCCGGATCGCCCCGTCCGTCCTTGCCCGTCGCAATCGCTCGTCGAGCGAGGTGATCCGGGCATCTTCGGGCAAGGGGTCTAGTCCGGGCTCGTTCTCCGCCATCATCCCCTCCACGACCAGTCGGTCGGGCCGGATATGCGCCGGATGGCGAGCCCGCCAAGGCAGGCGCGCTTTAGGAAGGTGACGGTTTCGAGTCAACCATAGCGTTCGCGCGCAAAGCTTTCCGGAGGATGAACGGGGAGCGGCAATGGTAGGGACGAACTCTACCATTGCCGCCGACTTCCACCGATCCGGATTCGCGCTACACCGATCTCGCGGTCGACATATCGGCCGCGGAAGAGGTGATCGAACTGGATAACGATACCGCAACCGTCATCATCGGCGTAACTATGCTGATGGTGGCTTTCGCGACCTTGGTGCTCAAAATCATCGAGGTTGCCCGCTCGAAGTAGCGGCGGGACGGGGTCGGCCTCACACGCAGCGCGGGTCGCGCTCCGGCGGGCCGTTGCCCCGCGTCTCCCAGCTACCGCCCGGCGTCCTGTACTTCTCGCCCGGCTTGGTCTGCGCGATCAGGTTGCAGCCCGATACGAACGCGAACTGTTCGACCGTCGCGCCCGACTGCGCGCCGCGGGTATAGGCCGCCTTGCGCTGGATGTTGATGTTGGCGACCAGCGCGCGCAGTTCGGCCGTGCCGCCGCCCACGACGCCCAGATAGCCGTCGGGCTGTTCGCCGACCTGCCCCGCGGCGCGCGCCGCCTGATAGGCCGGATCGCGCTGCGCCCATGCGGTGCCGGCAAGCCCCGCGACCGCGACGAAGGCGGCTGCGGCAAGGCCGTATTTGACGTAAGCGTGCATGGTCAGAATATCCCCGGATTGTCCTGGATGAGGGTCTTCGCCTCGCCATCGAGACGATACACCACTTCCTGCGTGATGTTGATGTTCAGGTTGATGACGATCGGCTTGTCGGGCGCCGCCACGTTGACGCACCCGCCCGCAAGACACGCGGTTCCGCCGATCATCAGGGCTTTGAGCATCGTCACGCTGTCGGTCATGGCACGGTCTCGCTTTCCGAGGGCTGAATGGTGGTATCGAGCGGCGCCGGGGGCAAGCCCTGTTCACGGCGGCGCTGTTCGGCCTGCAGGGCCGGAAGGTTGCGTTCGATCAGCCGCTTCGGATCATAATAGTTCTGCACCGAATCGATCAGTTGGCGGAAAGGCGCCCGGATCCGCACGTTGAACACCAGCGGCAGCTTCGCGAGGCGGCGGATCAGGAAGTTGCTGTACGTCCCCTCGCCCTGGCTGACCCCGGCGAAACGGATCGCGGTCAGCATCTCGCCGGCCAGCGGCCCGTCCAGCTCGATCGTCAGCCGGCGATAGTCCATCGACCTGAGCGCCTGGAACGCCAGGTTGCCCCAGAAGCCGACATCCTCCTTCGTCACGTCACCCACATAGGACAGGTTGCCCGAACCGCGCGACTGGAGCCGGCCGCCCTCGATCCGGCCGCCATTCGCGTCGAAGATCATCGGCAGCACGCCGTCGAACACGCCCGAGGCGTTGAGATTGTCGAAGTCGAACTGTTGCAGGAACAGCCCGCCATCGACGCCGGTGACGCGAAAGGTCATGCGCCGCTCCCGATCCTCGGCAAAGTCGAGGATGGTCGGCTCCAGCACCATTTCCCCGCCGCCCAGCGGCCAGCGGCCCCCTTCGATCTGGACCCGCATCCCGTCGATCAGGCGATAGCGCACGACGCCGTCGGTGACGGCGATGCCGGGATTGACCTCTCCGATCGTCGCAACCTGTCCCGGCGCGGTAACGAGGCCGAGCAGGTCGGTGAAGCGGATCTCGCCCGCCAGCCCGCTCACCGGGCCGAAGGCGGCGGCAAGATCGGTATCGGCGGTGCGGAAGGTGCCGGTGCTGGTGACGCCGTCCGGGCTCCACGCGATATCGCCGCGTCCCGCCACGGTGCCCACCACATCGGCGACGACACCGAAGGTCAGCCGGGTCAGCTCGTTCGGCTGGAACGAATCGCCAAAGGTGATGCCGGGGACCGCCAGCACCGCATGGCCGCGTCCGGTGTCAAGGTCGTGGACGATGGTCACGTCGCTGACCTTCACGCCCTTTGCCGGATGTTCCAGCGTGCCGCCGGCGCGGATGTCGTTGCCGGCAAGCGTCAGCTTGAAATCGTCGCTGCGCAGCGGTTCGAAGCGCGGTTCGGCATCGGCATCGCGCACCCCGACAGCGCCATCCAGCGACAGCACGCCGCCGGCCAGCCGCCAGTCGCCCGCCGCCTCGCGGATCAGCAGGGGGACGTTGCCGATCTGCCCCTGCCCCCGCGCAAAGGTGCCGGCGACCATATTGCCCGCGACCCGCCCGGTCAGCGTGCCGAGGTCGAGGACGCTGACCCGATCGGGATTGCCCAGCCGGGTCCTTACCTCGCCCAGCGTGAAGCCGAGATCGGCCAGCGCGAAACGCCCGTTCGCCGCGGCCAGCGTCAGCGGCGTGCCGCCGAGCGTTCCCTGCAGCCGCGTCGCGCCGATCGCGACCCCGCCACCAACCCGACCGTTCGCCAGCCGGACCATCGCCCCGTCCGCCGCACAGAGCCGCAGCCGCGCCGGATCGAGCGTCAGCGCCGATACGCGCAGCCGGTCGAAGGCGGCCGGCACGCAGCCGCGGTTGACCAGCAGCCGCCCCCCGCCGTCCCACCGCGCGTCGATCGGCAGCGCAAGGCGGTCGACCCGTCCGCCGCTGAACGGTCCCGACAGTTCGACGCGGGTCCGGATCGCGGTAGTGCCGTCGGCGGCGGTGCGGAAGCGGACCGGCGCGAGCGCGAGGCGCGCATCGCCCGCGGCGTAGGGTTGCATCGTCGCGGTACCGGTGACGGGCTGGCCGGGCGCGGCCTGTGCCAGCCGGATGCTGGCCGAGGGCAGTCCGCCGCCACCCGTCGCCAGCGTACCGTTCAGCGCCACGCCCTTGCCCGACACCCAGCGCACCGGGCCATCGCGCAGCGTTGCGCGGGCACCGCTGGCGGCGACGAAGGCGAGCCGGTCGATCCGCGCGGCAAACGGGCGGGCGGCAACCTCGGCGGTCACGTCGAACCGCCGCGCCGCACGGGCCGCGGCCTGCGCCGCCGCCGTAGCGAGCAGGGCGACGGGCGTCCCCGCCGCGCCCTTTCCGATCCCCACGATCCGCGCGAGGGTGGCGGCGTCGAGGCGCGCACCGCGCGCACCGACGCGCCCTTCGAACGCAGGAGTGCCACCGATCGCATAGCGTCCGGCGATCGACAGTCCGTCGCCGGCCAGTTGCGGCAGGGCGAACGCCCGCGATGCGAGGTCGAGCGTACCGGCGGTGCCCCGTGCGCCGCCGTCGAAGCCGATCGTGCCGGCGAGGGCGGCGACCCGCGTCTGCGGCGCGGCGATCCGCTCCGCCTGTATCCGCGCCGTGCCCCGCCAGCGATCGAAGCCGGGCGACAGCGTGGCGCCGGCATCGACCACCGGGCGCATCACCCGCACGTCGCCGCATGCCGCCGCCCGTGCGCGGATCGGGCCGGCCAGCGCGGGGCCGGTGCGGGCGGTGCGCAGCGACAGGTTCGCCGCCAGCCGCTCGATCCCGCAGCCGTTCAGCGACAGCCGTTCGGACACCGCCGCAAGCTGTCCGGTGAAGCCGTCGGCCAGATTGCCCCTGCCCGCCAGCTTCGCCCCGATCAGCCCATAGGGGGTGGCGAGGCGGATACGCCCGTCGTCGACCGCGACGTCGAAATCGGGAAGGGCGAACGGCTTGCCCGAGGGCGGCGGCAGCAACCGGTCGATCTGGCCGAACGATACGGTGCCATCGCTCCGCAGCGTCGCGCGCAGCCGTGCCTGCCCGACGCGGGCGCCGGTGACGGTCGCCCCGTTCAGCGAGACGCTGGTATCGACCTCGATCCAGTCGGCGATCAGGTCGGGGGCACGCGGATCGCCGATCACGACATCGACCAGCCGCTGCCGCCCCAGTCCGATCTCCGCCACCCGGTAGCGCGCGGCGACCCCGCGCTTTTCCAGTTCGCGGCGGACGATATTGTCGGCGATCGGCCGGCGCTGTGTCCAGACCAGTGCCGCCAGCAGCAGGACGATGCCGCTGACGACCAGCAGCACCTGCACAAAGCGCCGGCGCCTGCGGCCATGGCGACGCGGCGACGCTACGGTCTCCACCGCCAGATCGTCGTCACCGCCCAGATCATCCACTCCGCTGCTTCGCCCCGTTCGTCGCGGCTCCGGCCGCCCTGGTCAAGCGCCACAGGCACGAAACGGTTCCGGCAGCGCAACGGAAGGTTGCGTGGAAGCGGCTCAGCGCGGGGGCGTCGCCGCCTTGCGCCGTTCCCGCCACGCCGTCACCGCTTCGCCCAGCGGCGGGGTCATGCAGGCTTCCATCTCCCTTGCGGTCCGGACGGTCGGCACGCAGGCGAGATAGGCTTGGCAGACACCGCCATCGAACAGCGGGTCGCCGCTGGAGGGCTTCAACGTGCAACGCTTTACGCCGGCGCGGCGGTCGCGCTTCATGACGATCCGGACGTTGCGCGGGCGCTCGCCGGTGACGACGATCTCGTCATCGGACGGGGACGCGGGCGGAGCGGCCTTTGCCAGCAGCATGGCGGCCAAGAGGACGAACATCACCGGCCCAGCCGGCGCACGATGCGGATACCGATATTGTCGATCCCCGGATTGGTCTCCGAAAACATCCGGCGATGGCTGTAATGCTCCCACGCCAGCTCGACCGCCCAGTGCCGGTCGACCCGCACGCCGATCGACGCATTGGGATTGAACAGGATTTTCGAGCCGAACGACGTGCGGCGGCGATAGACGTCGTAGCGCCGCCACGCCTCTCCGCTGGAGATGCCCGGCTGGAACGGATCGGGCGTGAAGCGGTAGCCGTCGATGACCGTCGCGCCGATCCCTATCTGACCGTACACCCGGCCGCGCAGGATATGCTGCCGCCACTCCGCGCCGGCGCTGAAGAAGCTGGTGCGCCCGGCGGTGTTGATCTGCGCCTTGGCGGTCAGGCGGGGTTTAAGCAGGATGCGCAGCGGCGCGGTGCGATAGGCGATCTGGACGTCGACCGTGCCTTTTTCCTCCAACCCTTCATAGATCTGGCCGTCCGGCAGGTCGGGCAGGTCGAGGATCAATTTGCCGCCGAGCGGATGGAAGTTGGCACCGTGCCGCAGGACGCCGAGGGCGAGCTCCGCCTGCTCCTGCGCCATCGCCGTCGCCGTCGCCGTCGCCGTCGTGGAGACGAGCGCCAACACCGCGCCCAGGACGCCCCTCCGCAACCGAATCATGTGAACCCCTTCCCGCAAACGGCAGTCGCTTCGCAGTTGCCGATGTCGTATCATCGACAATAATTGCTGTAAAACAGAAAGTATCTTGTGTTCGACGGATATTCGCTGCCACCCCGGAAAGCGCGGACCAGCCGCTGGATGGGTATGCTGTTCCTGCTGATCGCAGCCATGATGGGCGTTGGGACAATTGTCGGAGCGGCGGCGCCCGGCATCTACTGGAATTGCGATTCCGAACAGCGCTGCACCGGCGGGACCGATGCGACGAACATGCTGCCCGACGAAACGCGCTTGATATTGAACCGCGACCCGGTAGCGCGCGGCAAGTTTCTCGCCTGGATGGCAAAACCCGGGGTGCATGCCGGATTGGCGGCGCTGATATTCCTGGAATTCGTGCCGATGATGATCCTGCTCTTTTCGATCGGCATGGCGCTTCGCCGGTTGGGGGAGCGAAAGCGCCATGCCCTTACCCTCGCGCTGCCATGGCTCCGGCGGGCGTCACGCGCCGCCATTGCACTGGCGGTAGCCCGGCTGGTCGTTCCGGTGCCTACCGCCATCCTGCTGCATCAGGGCGTGGATCAGGACGATATCGTCCTGCCCGGCATCGAACTGAGCAACACGTTGGTATTGTTGCTGCTGACCATCGCCATCCACGCCGTCATCTGGGCATTGGAAGCAGGCATCCGGGCCGAGCGCGAACTGGCCGATTTCGTCTGATGCCGGTTATCGTCAATCTCGACGTGATGCTGGCGCGGCGCAAGGTGCGGTCGAAGGAACTGGCCGAGGCGATCGGCATCACCGAATCGAACCTGTCGCTGCTGAAATCGGGCAAGGTGAAGGGCGTGCGCTTCGCGACGCTGGCGGCGATCTGTCGCTATCTGGATTGCACCCCGGGCGACATCCTCGACTACACCCCGTCCGACGACGATCTGCGTGCCGGGGGCGAGGCGTGATCGGCCCCCTCGCCCCCTGCCCCGCGATCCGCTAGGCAGGCGGGCATGACCACCCCCGAGACCGACGGCACCGGCCATCGTGCGCGCCTGCGCGGGCGGTTGCTGGAGCATGGCGGGGAGGCGCTGCTCGACCATGAACTGATCGAATATCTGTTGGCGCTGACCATACCGCGGCGCGATACCAAGCCGCTGGCCAAGACGCTGCTGCACGAATTCGGCGGGATCGGCGGGTTGCTGACCGCGCAGCCGATGGCGCTGGGCAAGGTGCCGGGCATGGGCGAGGGCGCCGTCGCGGCGATCCGCATCGCGCAGGAAGCCGCCACGCGGATGCTGCAGGCACAGGTGATCGCGCGGCCGGTGCTGTCGAACTGGCAGGCGCTGCTCGACTATCTCCATGCCGACATGGCGCATCAGGCGGTCGAGCGGATCCGCGTGCTGCACCTCAACAGCCGCAACCTGCTGATCCGCGACGAGCTGGTGGCGGAGGGGACGATCGACGAGGCGCCGATCTATACCCGCGAGGTGATCCGCCGCGCACTGGACCTCGGGTCGGCGGCGCTGATCCTCGTCCACAATCATCCCAGCGGCGACCACAGCCCCAGCCGCGCCGATATCGACCTGACCCGCACCATCGCGGCGGCGGGCAAGCCGCTGGACATCACCGTCCACGACCACCTCATCATCGGCGCGAAGGGGCATACGAGCCTGCGCGCCCAGGGAATGATCTGATGCCTGCCGAAAAGGAAAAGATGATCGCCGGCGACCTGTACCATGCCGGCGATGCCGAACTGGTGGCCGACGTGGCGCGGGCGGCGGCATGGATGGATCGCTACAACGCGTCGATCGCGATGGCGCCCGATGCGCGCGCGGCGCTGCTGCGCGAGGGGCTGGGCGCGGTCGGCAGCGGTGTCACGATCCGCCCGCCATTCCATGTCGATTACGGCTATAACATCAGCGTCGGCGACGACGTGTTCCTGAACTATGGCTGCGTCATCCTCGACGTGTGCGCGGTGACGATCGGGGACAAGACGCAGATCGGACCGGGCGTGCAGATCCTGTCCGCCGACCACCCGCGCGATCCGGCGGTGCGGGCGCGGATGCTGGAATTCGGGCGGCCGGTGACGATCGGCGCGAATGTGTGGATCGGCGGCGGGGCGATCCTGCTGCCCGGCGTGACCGTGGGCGACGATGCGCTGATCGGCGCTGGCGCGGTGGTGACGCGCGACGTGCCGGCGGGGGCCACGGTGGTGGGAAACCCGGCACGGATATTGCCACCGAAATAAAGAGAGCGCGCGCGGTCGCCCGCCGGTCAGGCATGAAAACGACCGCCGGGATCGCTCCCGGCGGTCGCATCGATATCAGCGCAGGACGCGGTTCAGGCGCTCTGGCTCAGGAAAGTCGTCAGTTCGGCCTTCGTCACCGCTTTCGACCTGTCCTTGTCCGCCTGGGCGAACGCCTGCTTGATCCAGCTCTTCACCTCGGGCTTTTCGGCCGTCACGCCGGGTTCGCTCGCCGAGCGCAGCGCGACCATCCATTCGCCGAACTGCTGTTCGGTCAACTGCCCCTTCCCGTCCTTGTCATATTTCGGGAATTCGGCCTCGACGATCTGCGCGATCTGCGTGCCGCTGGCGGGCTGGCCGGCCTCGGCAGTGGTCTGCGCGGTCTGCGTCGCGGGATCGGGCTGGGTCGCCGGGGCCGCCTGCGTGGCGGCGACCGACGGATCAACCGGAGTGGTCGCCGGTGTAGCCGGTGCCGGCTGCGTCGCCGGAGCAGTCGTCTGCGACGGGACGGCGTCCTGGGCAAATGCCGGTGCAGCAACGATCATGGCACTGGCGAGAAGAATACGCTTCATCATCGAATTTCTCCTTTCGGATTGGTTCGGGAATTCATGCCACCACTTCGAAACATGTCCGACGCGGCGATGCGATGGCCAAACCAACTTAGGTCGTTTCGGTTTCCATTGAACCCCTTTGCCAATCTGTTCTATCGCACGACAGGCTCGATTCGTCCGCGACTTGTTGCTAGGGCGCGGCAAAGCGTTCGCCCGATTCCGAAAGGTCCCTGCATGATTCCGCGCTATTCCCGTCCCGACATGGCCGCCCTGTGGCAGCCGCAGGCCCGGTTCCGCATCTGGTTCGAGATCGAGGCGCATGCGACCGATGCGCTGGCCGAGCTGGGCGTGGTGCCGAAGGCAGCGGCCGAAAAGATCTGGGCGATGAACGATGCCGAATTCGACGTCGACCGGATCGACGCGATCGAGGCGGAGACCAAGCACGACGTCATCGCCTTCCTGACCCATGTGTCGGAACGGACCGGGCCGGAAGCGCGCTTCCTGCACCAGGGGATGACCAGTTCGGACGTGCTCGACACCTGCCTCGCGGTGCAACTGGCGCGGGCGTCGGACATTCTCCTCGCCGATCTCGACAAGCTGCTGGACGTGATCGAGCGGCGCGCGCGCGAGCACAAGCTGACCCCGACGATCGGCCGCAGCCACGGCATCCATGCCGAACCGGTGACGTTCGGGCTGAAGCTGGCCCAGGCCTATGCCGAGTTCGACCGCTGTCGCACGCGGTTGCGCAATGCGCGCGCCGAAGTGGCGACCTGCGCGATTTCGGGCGCGGTCGGGACCTTCGCCAACATCGATCCGCGCGTCGAGCAGCATGTCGCCGACAAGATGGGCCTGACCGTCGAGCCGGTATCGACCCAGGTGATCCCGCGCGACCGCCATGCGATGTATTTTGCGACCCTGGGCGTGATCGCCGGGTCGATCGAGCGGCTGGCCACCGAAATCCGCCATCTGCAGCGCACCGAGGTGCTGGAGGCAGAGGAATATTTCTCGCCCGGCCAGAAGGGGTCGTCGGCGATGCCGCACAAGCGCAACCCGGTGCTGACCGAAAACCTGACCGGCCTTGCCCGCATGGTGCGCGGGTACGTCACCCCGGCGCTGGAGAATGTCGCGCTGTGGCATGAGCGTGACATCAGCCATTCGTCGGTCGAGCGCTATATCGGCCCCGACGCGACGATCACGCTCGACTTCGCGCTCGCCCGGCTGACCGGGGTGATCGACAGGCTGGTCGTCTATCCGGCGCGCATGGAAAAGAACCTCAACAAGATGGGGGGCCTCGTTCATTCGCAGCGCGTGCTGCTGGCGCTGACCCAGGCCGGCGTCAGCCGCGAGGATTCGTACCGTTACGTGCAGCGCAACGCGATGAAGGTGTGGGAATCGGACGGGGAACTGTCGCTGCTCGAACTGCTCAAGGCCGATCCGGACGTCGCCGCCGCGCTGTCGGCCGAAGCGATCGAGAGCCGGTTCGACCTCGGCTATCACTACAAGCATGTCGACACGATCTTTGCGCGGGTGTTCGGTACGGCATGATGCCCTGCCCCGCCGGACTGCGTCCGGCGGGTGTTCCCCTCCGGTACGGCGACGCCGCCCCGGTCAGACAACAGGAAAGCGCAGCATATGACCACAATGGAAGCGCGCAGGCGCGGCCGGGGGCGTCGCTGGTGGTCGATCTGGGCCGTGGGCGGCGTCGACCATGACGCCGTCATCCGCCAGATCGCCGAGGATTCGGGCTGGAGCGGACGCTATGCGTTCCTGATCGTCGTCTCCGCCGCGATCTCGCTGCTGGGCCTGCTCATGCCGTCGGTCGCGGTGCTGATCGGGGCGATGCTGTTGTCGCCGCTGATGATGCCGATCATCGGGCTGGGGTTCGGCATCGCGACCGTCGACACCCGCGAGATCCGGCGCGCGGCGACCGCGTTGCTGGCCGGTGCGCTGATCGCGGTGGCGCTGTCGGTCGTCTGCGTCGCGCTGTCGCCGATCCAGACCATCACCAGCGAGATCGCCGCGCGGACGCGACCGACGCTGTTCGACCTGCTCGTGGCGCTGCTGTCGGCGGTCGCGGGCGCCTATGCCCTGATCCGCGGCCGGGGCGGCACGGTCGTCGGCGTCGCCATCGCCATCGCGCTGATGCCGCCGCTGGTCGTGGTGGGGTTCGGGATCGCCACGCTCAACTGGACGGTGTTCGCCGGGTCGCTGCTGCTGTTCATGACCAACGCCATCACCATCGCGCTGACGGCGGCGCTGGTCGCGCGCGTGTACGGGTTCGGCAGCCATTTGTCGCCGCAGCATACCGGGTGGCAACTGGTGCTGTTCGTGGTCGCGCTGGGCCTGTTGTCGGTGCCGCTGGGCACGGCGCTGCGCCAGATCGCGTTCGAGGCGGTGGCACAGCGGCAGGTGCGCGAAACCATCGCCGCGCGCTTTCCCGATGCGTCGCGGCTGGGACAGCTCGACATCGATTTCGCCACCGCGCCGATCCGCATCCGCGCCGTCATCCTGACGCCGCGGATCGATCCGAATGCCGATCGCGTACTGGCGGCGGACCTGCAACGGCGGCTGGCGCGGCCGATCGACGTCCATGTCGACCAGTTGAACGTGTTGCCCGACGATGCGAGCGTGGAGGCCGCGCAGATCGCGCGCGCCAACAGCGGGGCGGGATCGGGCGATGCCGAACGCCGCCGCCGCGCCGTCGACGACCTTGCGCTGATCGCCGGGATCGCGCCGGACGCGATCCGGTCGGAACCGGGTTCGCAGATGCTGGCCGCCACGGCCGCCACGTTGCCGGGCCTGCCGATGGCCGGCTATCGCGCGATCGAGGCGCGGGCCGAACGCGCCCTGCCCGGCTGGACGATCGCGCTCGCCCCGCCCGCCGACACCGCGCTGCCGGCGATCACGCTGACCGCCGGGGTGATCGACGATACGGCGTTGACGGCCGCGTCATGGGCCTCGGCGCGCCGCGCGCTGCCGCTGCGCGTGAATGGCGGCACATCGGCGCAGCGAGCCGCGGTCGCGGCCGGGATCACCGATCGCGGCGGGCGCGCCGCACCGGGCACGGCGGGCGGTGCGCTCCGCCTGGCGTGGGACGTCGCGGAGACGACCGGGGACGCGGCGGCGCAACCCGCACCGGCGGGATAGCCGGGCGGTATTACCGGGTGGCGGGCCGCTCCATATATACCGCGTCCGCGCCGAACCCTTCGGCCGCCCCCGGCGCCGCGAAGAACCCCTGCCGCGCCCAATAGGCATCGGCGCCACCGACGGCGACCAGGGCAAGGATCGGGATGCGGCGGCGGGCCGCGGCGTCGGCGAGGATCGGAAGGAGGCGTTCGACCGCCCTGCTGCCGCGCCCCGCCGGAGCGACGACCACGTCATGCAGATACCAGCAATCCGCATCGGGCGGCAGGTCGCCCAGCAGCCGATGCATTGCCGGCGGGGCGAAGCGGTGCCACGGGTGGCTGATACAATGGCCGAGAACGGCCGGCGGCCGGCCGGATGCTCCCTCGTGCTCCGCGCCATCGCCGGCTTCTTCCTGCCGGGGCGGTGCGTCTGCGTCGCCCCCGCTCAGCACCCAGCATCCACCCGGCGCCAGCGCGATGCGTTCGGCGTAGAGGTCGGCCGCTTCGCCATAGTCGCCCAGTTCGGCCCGGGCGAGCGATGCGATCGCGGCGGCGTCGGCGGGGATGGCGGGACGCCACAGGGCAGGCATTCGCGACTCCGTTGTCAGAAATTGGTCCGATCCGTCGCCATCCCGGCGCGAGCCGGGACGGGACGATGGCTCAGATCGGGCGGCGGCGTCAGACGCCCTCCCCTAGCCCCCGAGCGCGGTCTTCAGGCGGCTGAAGAAGCCCATCGATTCGGGGCATTCCTCACCGGTTTCGGTTTCGCGGAACGCTTCCAGCAATTCCTTCTGTCGTGCCGACAGGCGGGTCGGGGTCTCCACCTCGATATGGATGACCATGTCGCCGTGCCCGCGACCCTGCAGCACCGGCATGCCGGCACCGCGCTGGCGCAGTTCCTTGCCCGACTGGATGCCGGCGGGCACGCGGATGCTGTGCTTCTGTCCGTCGAGGCCGGGGATTTCGATGACCCCGCCCAGTGCCGCGGTGGTGAAGCTGATCGGTGCGCGGGCGTGGAGCGCGGTCCCCTCGCGTTCGAACAGCGCGTGGCGCTTCACATGGAGGAAGATGTAGAGGTCGCCTGCCGGGGCGCCGCGCGCGCCCGCCTCACCCTCGCCGGTCAGGCGGATACGCGTGCCTTCGTCCACGCCGGGGGGAACGTTGACCTGCAACGTCTTGGTCTGGTCGACGCGGCCCTCGCCATTGCATACCGGGCACGGGTCGCTGATGACCTGTCCGGCGCCGTGGCAGGTCGGGCAGGCGCGTTCGACGACGAAGAAGCCCTGCTGCGCGCGAACCTTTCCATGGCCGGCGCAGGTCGGGCAGGTTCGTGCCTTGGTACCGGGCGACGCGCCGCTGCCGCCGCACGGGCCACAGGCGGTCGATACATCGACGGTGATCTCGGTCTGGTGGCCGTGATAGGCCTCTTCCAGCGACACTTCCATGTCGTAGCGCAGGTCGGCGCCGCGACGCGGGCCGGCACGCCCGCCCTGCCGACCGCCGCCCATGAATTCGCCAAAGACGCTTTCGAAGATATCGGAGAAGCCGCCGAAATCCTGCGCGCCGGCCCCGGCGCCACCCGCACCCTGCCGGAACGCGGCATGGCCATAGCGGTCGTATGCCGCGCGCTTCTGCGGGTCCTTCAGGCAGTCATAGGCTTCGTTGATCGCCTTGAACTTCGCCTCGGAATCCTTGCACCCGGCATTCTTGTCGGGGTGATATTTGATCGCGAGCTTGCGGTACGACGACTTGATCGTCCCCGCATCCGCGGTGCGCTCGCATTCGAGCAGTTCGTAGAAATCGACTTCGGTGGTCATCAAAAAGCCCTCTCCCCTTCAGGGGAGAGGGTTTGGGAGAGGAGCAGTCCACAACGACCCGCCCGCCACTCCCCCTCTCCCCAGCCCTCTCCCCCGAGGGGGAGAGGGAGGGGCGTCCGTTTTACGCCTTGTGGCTGTCGTCGACTTCCGAGAATTCGGCATCGACGACGTCGTCGGCCTTGTTCTCCGTCTGGGCGTCGGCGGCCGGGGCGGCTTCGGCCTGCTGCTGCTTTTCGTAGATCGCCTGGCCAAGCTTCATCGCGACCTGGGCGAGCGCGGTGCTCTTTTCGGTCATGCGATCGGCATCGCCACTCTCGACCGCCGCTTTGGTTTCGGCGACGGCGGCTTCGATCTCCGACTTGAGCGACGCGTCGACCTTGTCGCCATTGTCGGCCAACTGACGCTCGGTCGTGTGGATCAGCGATTCGGCGTTGTTCTTCGCCTCGGCGCCGGCGCGACGCTTCTTGTCCTCCTCGGCGAACTGTTCGGCGTCGCGGACCATCTGGTCGATGTCGTTGTCCGACAGGCCGCCCGAGGCCTGGATGCGGATCTGCTGTTCCTTGCCGGTGCCCTTGTCCTTGGCCGACACGTTGACGATGCCGTTGGCGTCGATGTCGAACGTGACCTCGATCTGCGGCACGCCGCGCGGCGCGGGCGGGATGCCGACCAGATCGAACTGGCCCAGCATCTTGTTGTCGGCGGCCATCTCGCGCTCGCCCTGGAACACGCGGATCGTCACCGCCCCCTGATTGTCGTCGGCGGTCGAATAGACCTGCGACTTCTTGGTCGGGATGGTGGTGTTGCGGTCGATCATGCGGGTCATGATGCCGCCCAGCGTCTCGATGCCCAGCGACAGCGGGGTCACGTCGAGCAGCAGCACGTCCTTCACGTCGCCCTGCAGCACGCCCGCCTGGATCGCCGCACCGATCGCCACGACCTCGTCGGGGTTCACGCCGGTGTGCGGTTCCTTGCCGAAGAACTGCTTCACGACCTCGCGGACGCGCGGCATGCGGGTCATGCCGCCGACCAGCACCACTTCATCGATCGCGCTCGCCTGCACGCCGGCATCGGCCAGCGCCTTCTTGCACGGCTCGAGCGTGCGCTTCACCAAATCCTCGACCAGCCGCTCCAGATCGGCGCGGGTGATCGACTTGACGAGGTGCTTCGGGCCCGTAGCGTCGGCGGTAATGAACGGCAGGTTGACCTCGGTCGTCTGCGCCGACGACAGCTCGATCTTGGCCTTTTCGGCGGCTTCCTTCAGCCGCTGGAGCGCCAGCTTGTCCTTGGTCAGGTCGATGCCCTCGACCTTCTTGAACTCGTCGGCGAGGAACTGCACGATCTTGGCGTCGAAATCCTCGCCGCCGAGGAAGGTGTCGCCGTTGGTCGCCTTCACCTCGAACACGCCGTCGCCGATCTCGAGGACCGAGATGTCGAACGTGCCGCCGCCAAGGTCATAGACCGCG
>QFNF01000026.1 GCA_003240755.1 Sphingomonas hengshuiensis
CGCCGGGACGGCATCACGATCAACCGCAAGAAGACCCAGCGGCTCTACCGTGAGGAGGGTTTGACGGTGCGTCGCCGGAAGGGACGAAGGCGCGCGACAGGCAGCCGGGCGCCCGCGCCGGTGCTGGCGCTCCCAAACCAGCGCTGGAGCCTCGACTTCGTGCATGACCAGCTCGTCACCGGGCGGCGGTTCCGCGTGCTCAACGTCGTCGATGACGTAACACGGGAGTGCCTCCGTGCGGTGGTGGACACGTCGATCTCGGGCCGGCGGGTCGTGCGCGAGCTGACCGCTCTGATCGCCGAACGTGGCAGGCCGAGGATGATCGTCAGCGACAATGGCACCGAACTCACCTCGAACGCGGTGCTCGCCTGGTCCGGTGATGTCGGCGTCGAGTGGCACTACATCGCGCCGGGCAAGCCGACGCAGAACGGGTTCGTCGAGAGCTTCAACAGCCGTATGCGCGACGAGCTGCTCAACGAGACGCTGTTCTTCACGGTTCGCCAGGCTCGCTCGATCCTGGCGCGCTGGATCGACGACTACAACACCGAGCGGCCGCACTCGTCGCTGGGCTACGCTACTCCGGCCGCGTTCACTGCCGGGCTCGAACAGCAACGGGCGGGGTTAACCCCGCCCGTTGCTTCACCTGCGCTCATGCGCGACAACACCGGTCGGTCTCTGGTTGCCGCTGAATGAAAGATTGGGGTCACGTCAGGTTCGACGCCGACACCCACGCCTCCGGCTACCCCGGCCCCTACGCCGGCACCTTCCCCCTCCGCGGCCGACACGCCCGAGTACAAGGCGTCCGCCGCCGTCGTGGCCGCCAAGGCGGCCTACGCCTACGAACGCGGGATCACGGGGAAGGGAGTGACGATCGGCATCGTCGACAGCGGCATCTCGTCCACATCGTCGGAGTTCGCCGGTCGTATCTTGCCGGACAGCACCGGCTTCGACCAGCGCATCGCGCGGTGTGGGATCTACCCCCCGGAAACGGTCCCGGCATTCCCGATCACGGACCTCGATGGTCACGGGAGCCAGGTCGCCTCGGTCGCGGCGGCGGCGCGGGACGGGAAGGGCGTACAAGGCATGGCGCCGGACGCGACGATCCCCGTCCTCAAGGTGTCGGGGCCGGACCTCGAAGGCGTGACCGCCGGTAGCACGACGCCGATCCGCGAAAGCGGGCAGCCGAACGCAGCCTTTGTCGCGCCGGCGCTGCGGGAGGCCGTTGCCAAGGCAGCGTTCGTCACCGTCATGTCGCTGAACGGGTTCGCCGGAAGCGCGATCGCGAGCGAACAGCGTGCGGCGATGGACCAAATCCGCGCGGCCGACCGTCTGCTGGTCAGGTCGGTTCCGAACGGGGCGGGCCGGACCGGATTCGCGGGTCAGTTCGCCGAGTACCTCGTCGGCGCAGACCGCGCGAACGCCGACTGGTTCCTCTTCGCGATCGGCGTCGACGCGAACGGCTTGCCCCGTGCCGCCAACGGCAACGCCAGGGATCCTGGTCGATCGGATGATCGCGGCGGTGGGAACGAACGTTCAGGCGATCGACAAGGACGGCGGCATCGTCATGGTCACCGACAAAAGCTTCGCGGCACCTGCCGTCGGAGGCGCCGCGCTCCTGAAGCAGCATTGGCCGCAGCTGGGGGGCAGGGCGATCGCCCGCATCCTGCTCGACACCGCCACCGACATGGGCGCTCCCGGCGTCGACGCGGTCTATGGGGTCGGCATGCTGAACGTCGAGAAGGCGATGCAGGCGCAGGCGCCGGCCGCCTCGTTCGTCGCCGCGCAGGCGGCGTTCGCCTGCTACGCGTCGGTGGAGGTGTCGGCGCCGTTCGGTGGCGCCGCGACCGCGTCGAGGATCGCGGCGTCCGCCGGCAGGATGACGGTGTTCGACCGGTACGGTCGGGACTTCACGATGGCGGGTGCGACCTGCGTCCGCGCACGCTCATCGGGCCTGCTGGCGGGGAGCATGCTCGGAAACAGCGTGGCGTCCGTTCCACGCCGCTGGTCGGCGGCCGAGGAGCGCGTCGGCTTCTGCGGACAGGACGTGGTCGGTCCGTGGCAGGGCGCCACGGCAGATCGCCCGGCCGTGGCCGGCCTTTACCTCGGTTCCGGCCGGACGATGACGATCGAAGCGAACTCGGTCATAGGGGGCGGCACGGTCTCCCTTTCCGGTTCGCCCCTGCGCGGCGGCGTCGGTCAGCCGGTGGGGATGCGGACGTCGTGGGCGGTGGGCGGCTGGTCCGATTGGTCCCATTCTAATTTCATCCTTTCGTTGCTGCGCGCGCGGTCAGCAACCAACCTCTCTTCTGCTTCCTGCATGATATCTTACCCGTCACGACACGGCGCGCGCCACGGCATCCATTGCCGTAAGTCGAGATTGGCGCACACTTGGGGGAGGGGTTGCTGCTGGCGGAACAGCTACCACCTATTCGGCTGGTAGGGAGTAGCGATCGCATGGTGGCACCAACAACCATGTTCGCTCCCTGTTCTCATTCTTTGCTGGCGTTCGAGGCAATCGCCGGGTAATCTCCACGGAGGAAATCGGAGCGATTTGGGTCGATCGTGGTCAAAGTCGTCAGAGAGCTAAACCCTTGAGCAGCCAGCAGGATAAGCCTCCACCCATCCGCAAGATAATCCACGTCGATCAGGACGCCTTCTTCGCCTCGGTCGAACAGCGCGACGCGCCCGAGCTGCGGGGCAGGCCGGTCGCCGTCGGCGGGTCGAGCGGGCGCGGCGTGGTCGCCGCCGCCTCCTATGAGGCCCGCGTGTTCGGCGTGCGCAGTGCCATGCCCTCTGTCACCGCGCTTCGCCGGTGCCCCGACCTGATCTTCGTCCGCCCCCGCTTCGATGTGTACAAGGCGGTCAGCCAGCAGATCCGCGCCATCTTCCTCGACTATACCGACCTGGTCGAGCCGCTGTCGCTCGACGAGGCCTATCTCGACGTGACCGGCAACCGCCGCGGCCTGCCCAGCGCCACCGCCACGGCACAGGAAATCCGCGACCGCATCCGCGACACCACCGGCCTGACCGCGTCGGCCGGCATCAGCTACAACAAGTTCCTCGCCAAGCTGGCGTCCGACATGAACAAGCCCGACGGCCAGTGCGTCATCCCGGTAAGGGCCGGCCCGCGCGTCGTCGCGTCGCTGCCGGTCGGCAAGTTCCACGGCATCGGCCCGAAAACGGTCGAGCGGATGGAGGCGCTGGGCATCCGCACCGGTGCCGACCTCGCGGGCTGGGACCTGCCGGCGCTCCGGCGCACCTTCGGCAAGGCGGGTAGCTGGTATCACGGCATCGCGCGTGCGGAGGACCACCGCCCGGTCCGCCCCGATCGCGTGCGCAAGTCGTCGGGGTCGGAAACCACCTTCCACCACGACCTGACCGATCCGGCGGCGATCGAGGAACGCGTGCTGGCGATGGCCGACGACGTGTGGGACTGGGTCGAAAAGACCGGTCAGCACGGCCGCACCGTCACCGTAAAGGCCAAATATGCCGATTTCCGCATCGTCACCCGCAGCCGCACCCTGTCCGCGCCCGTCGCCGACCGCGCGACGCTGCACGCCACCGCCCGCAGCCTGATCGCCACGCTCTACCCCTTGCGCACCGGCCTGCGCCTCGTCGGCGTCACCATGGCCGGCTTCGGAGCCGACCCGCCCACCGGCCAGCTCGATCTGTTGTGACGGGCGGCCCCCCCCGACCATCGTCCTTCCGGCACAGGGCGGAAGGACGGCGGATCGTGGCCGGTCGCCGATCCGCACTTTGACGCCTGCCCGCAACGCGCGTACAACCGCAGCGTCCCCGGGGGAGCGTTCCGTCACGCTTGAGAGGAAGGCCGCAGCCTTCGACCCGCTGAACCTGATCCGGCTGACACCGGCGTAGGGAGGGAGCGGCCACGACAGTCCCGCCCCCTCCGCATGGAGTGGAATATGGCAGACATCCCCGCAAAGACCGAAATTGGCGTCACCACCGGACCGATCCGTGGCAGCCGCAAGATCCATGTCGGGCCGCTGAACGTCGCGATGCGCGCGATCGACCTCGATCCGTCGTCCGGCGAACCGCCGCTCAACGTCTATGACACGTCGGGGCCGTACACCGATCCGAACGCGCGCATCGACATCATGGCGGGGCTGCCGCAACTGCGCCGCGACTGGATCATGGCCCGGGGCGATGTCGAGAGCTACGACGCCCGCGAACTCCGCCCCGAGGATAACGGCCAGCTCGGCCCCGACCGTTCGGGCGGGGTCCAGCCCTTTCCCAACGTCGTCCGGCGCCCCTTGCGCGCCAAAGCCGGCGCGAATGTCAGCCAGATGCACTATGCCCGCCGCGGCATCGTCACCCCCGAGATGGAATATGTCGCGACCCGCGAAAATCTCGGGCGCGAGATGCTGCGCGAATATGTCCGCGACGGCGAGAGCTTCGGCGCGGCGATCCCCGATTTCGTGACGCCCGAATTCGTCCGCGACGAAGTGGCGCGCGGCCGGGCGATCATCCCCAGCAACATCAACCACCCCGAAACCGAACCGATGGCGATCGGCCGCAATTTCCTGGTCAAGATCAACGCGAACATCGGCAACAGCGCGGTCGCGTCGAACGTCGCCGCCGAAGTCGACAAGCTGGTGTGGTCGATCCGCTGGGGTGCCGACACCGTCATGGACCTGTCGACCGGCCGCAACATCCACGACACCCGCGAATGGATCCTGCGCAACTCGCCGGTGCCGATCGGCACGGTGCCGATCTATCAGGCGCTGGAAAAGGTCGGCGGCATCGCCGAGGAACTGACGTGGGACATCTTCCGCGACACGCTGATCGAACAGGCCGAACAGGGGGTGGACTATTTCACCATCCATGCCGGCGTCCGCCTGCCCTATATCCCGATGACGGCGAAGCGCGTGACCGGCATCGTGTCGCGCGGCGGGTCGATCATGGCCAAATGGTGCCTCGCGCATCACCGCGAATCGTTCCTCTACGAACATTTCGACGAGATTACCGAGATCATGAAGGCGTATGACATCGCCTATTCGCTGGGCGATGGCCTGCGCCCCGGATCGATCGCCGACGCCAATGACGAGGCGCAGTTCAGCGAGCTCTATACGCTGGGCGAACTGACCCACCGCGCCTGGGCGCAGGACGTGCAGGTCATGATCGAAGGCCCCGGCCATGTGCCGATGCACAAGATCAAGGAGAATATGGACAAGCAGTTGCAGGTCTGCGGCGAAGCGCCCTTCTATACCCTCGGGCCGCTC
Source organism: Sphingomonas hengshuiensis (assembly GCA_003240755.1). Lineage (GTDB taxonomy): Bacteria > Pseudomonadota > Alphaproteobacteria > Sphingomonadales > Sphingomonadaceae > Sphingomonas > Sphingomonas hengshuiensis_A. Next base: position 5,241 of record QFNF01000026.1, read on the forward strand.
ACCACCGACATCGCGCCGGGCTACGACCATATCACCAGCGGCATCGGCGCGGCGATGATCGGCTGGTACGGCACGGCGATGCTCTGCTACGTCACGCCCAAGGAGCATCTGGGCCTGCCCGACCGCGACGATGTGAAGGTCGGCGTCGTGACCTACAAGCTGGCCGCCCACGCCGCCGATCTGGCGAAGGGCCACCCGGCCGCGCAGATGCGCGACGATGCGCTCAGCCGCGCGCGCTTCGACTTCCGCTGGCGCGACCAGTTCAACCTGTCGCTCGACCCCGACACGGCGGAAAGCTACCACGACCAGACGCTGCCCGCCGAAGGCGCCAAGACCGCGCATTTCTGTTCGATGTGCGGCCCCAAATTCTGCTCGATGAAGATCACGCAGGAAGTCCGCGACTTCGCCGCGAAGCAGAACGCCCCGGCCGACACCTTCCTCGCCGCCGACAAGGCCGACGCCGACCGCGCCCTGTTCGCGAACGGTGCCGCGGCGGCCGAGGCCGGCATGGCGGAAATGAGCGAGAAGTTCCGCGAGAAGGGCGGGGAGGTGTACCTGCCGGCGGAGTGAGGCGGTCAAAGCTCCTCCCCGCTGTGCGGGGAGGAGGCTTCGCTTAGTTCGAGAACTGCCTTAAACGTTACGAACGCCGAAAGGAATATGCACACAGGGCGTGCTTCCGGATGCAGGTTCTAGATGGCCAAGCTGATCGTCGAAGAATATCTGGGGGCGCAAAATATCAAGAATGTTCTTTTTCTCAATGCCGCCAGTTAGGAAGAGTTCGTCTACTTCTATTCCATGATGTTCCAAGGTATTCATCATGCGGTCATGTGCGGGAGCGTTTCTCGCGGTGACGATAGCTACACGAATTGCTTTGTCGGGATCATTAACCCGTTGAGGGTTGTTGCGTTCGACATCCTGTATTGCAGAAATTTTTTGCAAGAGAGGCATGAGGGGGCCGTTTTTCAATGGACGGGCGCTATTGGTTATTTCGTGGTGGCGAAACAAATCTATTCCGCCTTTTGCATATTGCTTCTCAGCCTCGTCATCGACTAAAATTCCGTCGAAGTCGAACGCGATCCTCAATTGGGTGTCTAAACTGTCGTCTGAAGCAGCACATGGTAGGACGTATCCCGCTGGATGGCCCTCTGCTACTGCTGACTTTACCTCTTCCTTATTTGCACTAAGATACAAGCACGCATTTATAGCTTTCATGTAGGGGTAAGGACTTTGCCCGGAAAGAAAGAACGATCTGGAAATATCTAAACCGTATTCAGGTATGGCATCTGTTATTCTTGATCCAGCTTTGGGGTCGTTCCTAGATAGGATCACAACCTCCACCGGAGATTGCCCAGGGAACTTCTTATTGAGTCCAAGCAATCGTTTAATGAATGGGAAGGCCGCTCCCGGAGCGGGGGGCTTCTTACGGTTATCGATTTGATACTTTTTAAAGGCTGCGAGGCCCTCTGTCCGAAAAATCTCATCTTCTGCTGTAAAATCAAATAATGCAGACGATGTGATGCCGACGACCAATTTTTTGTCGATTGGGTAAGCCATTAACCCAACATATTAAAATCAATCAGATTTTAAAGGGTCGTTTTGAGGGCGAATCAAACCGCGGTTCAATAATGGTACCGACACTGCGCGACCTGCACCGCCTGCTCGGCACCAGCCCCCGTCACCCGGTACACCAGCCGATGCTCATGGCTGATTCGCCGCGACCACCAGCCTGACAGGTTGCCACCCAACGGCTCCGGCTTGCCCGTCCCCTTGAATGGATGCCGCCGGCATTCCTCGATCAACGCGTTGATCTTCTCGATCATCTTGGCGTCGTTCGCTTGCCAATAGCGGTAATCGTCCCACGCCGTCGGCCAGAACGCGACCTTCACGGGAAGGGCACGCCTTCGTCACCCTGCTCGAACCCGCGCACCGCCTCCAGCAACCGCTCCGCATTCTTCGGCGAGCGCAGCAGATACAGCGTCTCCTCGATCGACGCCCATTCACTGGCTGAAATCATCACGACGCCCTCGCCACGCTGGCGGGTGATCGCCACGGGCACCCGGTCGGCGACGACCCGGTCCATTACCGATTTCAGGTTGGCGCGCGACTCGGTGAAGCTGATCGATTCCATAAGCCGAATGTACGTAACATTGTACAGAAGGCAAGCGCACACGCAAAAACCACTGTCCTACAAGTTCCCGATATGTTCCCCTCCCGCCCATGCGCAACGACCCCCAGCTCCCCGAGCATTCGCCCGCGCCCGCCCCGGCGCTCGACCCCTCGAACCTGACCGTCCCGTCGGACACCCCCTATCTCGACGCCAACGGCTATGACCCCGCCGCCTATCAATGGGTCCCGGTCCTGCGCAAACCGCGCAGCGACGGCTGGTCCGAAGCGAAGCAGCGCGACTTTATCGAGGCGCTCGCCGATGGCGGATCGGTCGCCGAAGCGGCGCGCGCGGTCCACATGTCGGCCAGCAGCGCCTATCGCCTGCGCCGCTCGCCCGGTGGCGAGGCTTTCGCGCGCGCTTGGGACGCGGCGGTGGCCCAAGCGGTCGGCATGCTGGTCGATGTCGCGTTCGACCGGGCGATCAACGGCACCGTCGAACCGGTGCTCGATGCCGATGGGCGACGGATCGGATCGCGCCATCGCCCCGGCGACCGGATGCTGATGTTCCTGCTCGCCGCCCATTATCCCGACCGCTACGGCAAGCAATATCGTCGCCGGCCGGCGCGCGGCGGGGCGGAGGCGCCGGCCGCGACACCGGCGCCAAGCGTGGCCGAGGCGCTCGACGCACTCTCCCCCGTGACCCCGGCCGAACCCGAAAAGCTGATGTCCCCCGCCGATCTCGACGTCGCGATCGAGGTCGCCGATCTGAACGACGGCCGCCTGCCCGGCTGGCTCGATCCCGATCGCCGCATCGAGCCCGAGCCTGCCGCCGGGCGGGTCGAACCGCCGCTGCACGACGCGCTGGCCGCCGCGCTGGCCGCGCAGGACGATATCTATATCGGCGAACCCGGCCCGCTGGGCGAGGCGTTCGAGGTCGAGCTGGAGCTCGCCAAGCGCGGCATCGTCGTGCCCCGGCCCAAGCCTCAGCCCAATCGCCGCGCGCGTCGCGCCAGGCGGCGAGTGTGAACTTCGTGAACTTTGGAGCGGCCGGGCGACCCGCCTGATCCATCGATCCTGCGGGCGATCGCGTTCGGTCCGGGCCGGCGTGGCGCGGCCGGCACGATGCTGCGGCATCGCCGCCGCCGCGCGCCCCGCACCGAACGGGCGGGCGGGACGGCGCCCGATCCCCTTCGTCGTCCCGGCCCGGCGGGACGGTGGTCGCCCGATCGCCCCGGACGCAAGAAGGGCGCCGCGTTCCCGCAGCGCCCCCCTCCGGTCGGATATGCCGCGTGGCGCGACCTACATCGCGTTCCGCACGGCCTGTTCGACCATCGCATTGTCGTCGTCGTCGGCCTTGTCGGCGGCGTGCTCGCCCATGTCGCGGACGTTCTCGGCCTGTGCCTCCAGCGCGTCCTCGACCTGTTCGTTGCTGGTCAGGTCGGCCTGCTCCTCCAGCGCGTCGGCGCGGTTCTCGGTCATCGCCTCGATATTGTCGGCGGCCTTGTCGTCGGCATTGCCCCCGCACGCGCCCAGCAGCATCAGCGCGGCCAGACCGGTCGCCGTCATCATCGTCTTCATGGCAATTCCCTTGTTACCCCGCCCCTGTAGCGGGCAAGCTGCTTCAATCGCCCGGGGCGGCGGATGGTTCCGACTGCGTATCGACCGGCGGGATCGCCCAGTCGATCTCGCCGCGTCCCTGTGCCTTGAGGAACGCGTTCGCCTGGCTGAACGGCCGGCTGCCGAACCAGCCGCTATGCGCCGACAGGGGGGAGGGGTGCCGCGCGCGCAGCACCAGGTGCCGGCCGCCCGCCGCCACATCGCGCACGAAGCCCGCCTTCTTCTGCGCATGCGATCCCCATAGCAGGAAGGCGCTGGGCGGTCCCTGTTCGGCGACGGCATGGACGACCGCATCGGTCAGCGCCTCCCATCCCCGCCCGGCATGCGCGGCGGCGCGGCCCTGCTCGACGGTCAGCACCGCGTTCAGCAGCAGCACCCCCTGTCGCGCCCAATGCTCCAGATAGCCGTGCCCGGGCGGCGCGAGCCCCAGGTCGCTGTGCAGTTCCCGGTAGATGTTGCGCAGCGACGGCGGCACCGCCACCCCCGGCCGCACCGAAAAGGACAGGCCATGCGCCTGGCCCGGCCCGTGATAGGGGTCCTGCCCGAGGATCACGACCCGCACCCGGGGCAGCGGCGTTAGCGCCAGCGCGGTGAACCAGTCGCGGCTGTGCGGCAGGATGCGCTTGCCCGCCACCTTCTCCGCCTTCAGATAGTCGCGCAGCGCCGCCATCGCCGGGCTGTCGAACACCGGCGCCAGCGCCGGCGCCCAGCTCGGGTCGATCGCCGCGGGGATCATGTCCGCTTGCGCACGAACTCGGCGCGCAGCACCAGCCCCCTGATCCCGTCGAACTTGCAGTCGATCTCCTGCTCGTCGCCGGTCAGGCGGATCGACCGGATGAGCGTGCCGCGCTTCAGCGTCTGTCCCGCGCCCTTGACGGTCAGGTCCTTGACGAGCGTCACCTGATCGCCATCGGCCAGCACATTGCCCACCGCATCGCGCACAACGATCGCATCGTCGTCGCCGTCGGCCGAAGCGGCGGCGGCCTGCGACGCCGGCACCCATTCGCCGCTCGCCTCGTCATAGATGTATTCGTCGTCGCTCATCGCCGGTCCGTTTCCACTGTGCTGTCGCGATGGCCCTACGCCCTACCGTTCGTCCTGAGTAGCCATTGAGCCTGTCGAAATGGCATATCGAAGGACCGCTTGCGGCCAGGTGCTTCGATATGGGTCTTCGACAAGCTCAGCCCCTACTCAGCACGAACGGTTCGTTTTGAACCCGTTTGGTCGGGGCAAGCCCCGGTCAGAACAACCCTGGCACCTCGCGCTGCGCGGTCGACGGGCGGGCGGGGGTCAGCAGCGTGCGCTCGTCGAACTGGCCGCGGGCGGTCTGTGCCGCCGTGCCCGCCGACCCGCTGATCCGGCCGCACGAGCGTCCGGCCAGGAAGTCCAGTGCGCGGGCGACCGACTGTTCGCGACTGTCGCCCAGCGGATAGCCGATGTCGTCGCTCGCCTGGCAGGTGTTGGGCACCGTCGCCGCCAGCCCGTCATAATAGGCCGCCGACCGCGCCGAATTCTGCACCGCCAGCGCCACGACGCGCAGCCGGTCGTCGCACGCCGCGCGGTCCAGCGCGATCTGCCCGACCGGCTTGCCATAGGTGTTGGTGCCGACCAGCGCCATGTTGTTGCCCAGATACGGCACGAACGCGTTGATGACGAGCTCGCTGGCCGATGCGGTACGCCCGGTGCCGATGAAGGCGATCTTGACCGGCGCCACCGACTGCGGCTGCGCCTGGAAATAGCGCGTCTCGTTCTCCGCCGACTTTTCGGGGCGGAAGGTGGTGTAGCTATAGACCTGGCTGGCCGACTTGTCGCGGCCGAGCAGGTCGCCCATCAGGTCGGCGATCGAGATCAGCCCGCCGCCATTGTAGCGGAAATCGATGATGAACTCGGTGATCCCCTGCGCCCGGAAATCGGCGAAGGCGTTCCGGAGCGGCGTCTCGGCCGAGGAGATGAAGGTGCGCAGGTTGATGTACCCGACCTTCTTCGCGCCGTCGGTCAGCACCTTGGCGCCATAGCGGGTCGATACCGGCAGCAGCGAGAAGTCGGTCTTGGTCACGGTCGCGGTGCTGGTCGTGCCGTCGATCGTGCGGAACTGGAACGCCCGCGCGGTGCCCGGCGTGTCGGGGCCGAGCGCGTTGTTGAGGCCCGCGACCCCTTCGGCATCGACGATCGCCGACACGTTGCGCAGGTTGCCGGTCGAGGTGCCGATCTGCAGGATCTCGGTCCCGCGATCGATGCCGGCGGCCAGCGCCGGCGCCCCTTCGAACGATTCGGTGATGAACAGCCGCCGCCCGGTCGAATCGAGCGCGAAGCGCGTGCCGAACCCGGCGGTCGCGCCCGAATTGTAATAGGCGTTCTCCTCGGCGATCGAGGTCAGGTAGGTGAAGTACCGGTCCTTGCGCTGGCTGCGCGCCGTCGCGGTCAGCGCGTCGATATAGGCATCGACCGTCGCATAGGGCGTCGGGTCGAGGCTGCCCGGCAGCGTTTCGGGAAAGAGATACCATTCGCGCAACTGCGCCAGTGCCCAGTCCTGCCGCGCGCGCAACGAACAGGTGGCGCTGGTCGTCGGGGTCGGGGTGGGGGTGGCGCTCGGCACCGGGGTCGGCGTCGGGCTCCCGCCCATCACGCTGCCGCCACCGCTTCCCCCGCCACCGCATGCCGACAGCATCGCCAATACGCCCAACGCCGCACCCAACCGTACCCGCATCACACCCACTCCACTGGTCGGCGACAGCGTAGGCGGCTCTGGCGTGAAGGAAAGAGGGATTCGTCGGCGCGGTCGCTTCCGAACAGGCGCCGACGATTCCCGGTGCCGCGACTGTGGCGATGCGACAACAGCCCGACGATCTATGGCAGCGCCGTTCAGTATTTCTTTGCGCTTTGTCGCCATAGCGGGTGGGTGTCGGATAGCTTTACACCTGTATCGGGATCGCCGCGATGATTCGGCTGTTCAAGCATTACATACCGCACGCCGTGCTGCTGCTCGGCCTGCTCGACGTCGTCGCCCTGCTGATCTCCGCCGAACTCGGCTGGATCACGCGGGCGATGCAGATCGGCATGGCCGTGGAGCCGATCCACACGCGCATCCCGCAACTGCTCAGCTTCGCGCTGAGCCTCGAGGTCGCGATGGTCGCGGTCGGGGTATATGGCACCGATTCGCTGCAATCGATCCGCTTCGCCGCCGCGCGGCTGCTGGTGGCCATTTCGCTCGGGGTGATCTTCCTCGCGGTCATCTTCTTCCTGACGCCGGCGATAACCTTCTGGCGGTCGAACCTGCTCTACGCGATGGGGTTCGCGACGGTGCTGCTGCTGGTGCTGCGTGTCCTGACCGGCACGCTGCTGGGCGGACAGGCGTTCAAGCGGCGGGTGATCGTGCTGGGCGCCGGGCCGCGCGCGCAACGGCTGAAGGAACTGGGCCAGCGGCCGGGGGCCGGCTTCGTCGTCGTCGGCTATATCGCGATGAGCGAGGCGAACCGGGTCATCCCCGAAGCGATCGCCCGCGGCGCGATCTACAACCTTGCCGACCATGTCGTGCTGCTGGGTGCGTCCGAAGTCGTGCTGGCGCTGGAGGAGCGGCGCAACGCGCTGCCGCTCAAGGACCTGCTGCGCATCCGTACCACCGGCGTCCATGTCAACGAGATCTCGACCTTCCTCGAACGCGAGACGGGGCGCGTCGACCTCGACAGCGTCAATCCGTCATGGCTGATCTTTTCCGACGGCTTCTCGTCGGGGCGGATGTTCTCCAGCGTGGTGAAGCGGATGTTCGACATCGCCGCCAGCCTGTTGCTGCTGGTGCTGACCCTGCCGGTCATCCTCCTCGCGATGCTCGCGGTAAAGCTCGACAGTCGCGGGCCGGCCTTCTACCGCCAGCGCCGCGTCGGGCTCTACAGCACCGGGTTCGACATTCCCAAGCTGCGTTCGATGCGCACCGATGCAGAAGCGGCGGGCTCGGCCATATGGGCGGAAAAGAACGACCCGCGCATCACCCGTGTCGGCCGGTTCCTGCGCAAGACGCGGATCGACGAACTGCCGCAATGCTGGAGCGTGCTGACCGGCGAGATGAGCTTCGTCGGCCCGCGTCCCGAACGGCCCGAATTCGTGTCGGCGCTGGAGGAGAAGCTGCCCTATTATGCCGAACGGCATATGGTGAAGCCGGGCATCACCGGCTGGGCGCAGATCAACTATCCCTATGGCGCGTCGATCGACGATGCGCGGCAGAAGCTCGAATATGATCTCTATTATGCCAAGAACTATTCGCCCTTCCTCGACCTGCTGATCCTGTTGCAGACGATCCGTGTCGTGATCTGGTCGGGCGGGGCGCGGTGATGCGATGCTGACCGGGGTCATCGTCTGGGGCCACGCCATCGCCGCGCTGATGTTCGGTGCGCTGGCGGTCTGGACGCGGCGGCGCGGCGCGCCCGACGGCGCGCTGCCGCGACGCTGGCTGTCGGCGGCGCTCGTGCTCACCGCGCTGTGGGCATTGTCGGTTGCCGGCAATGGCGAAGGGCACGCCGCGACGCATCTGCTGGCGGGGCTGCGGACGCTCGGATGGCTGGCGCTGCTGTTCGCGATCCACCGCCGCGCGGGAACGCCGGGCAAGGAGGCGTTCGGGCGGACGCTGGCCTATGCCGCGGTCGCCGCGGTCGATGTCGCACAATTGCTGCTCGACGTCGTGGCGGTGGCCGCGCCCGATCCCGCGCAGGCGGCGATGATCCGCGATGCGGCGACGCTGCTCGGCGCGCTGGCGGCACTGGGGGCGCTGCTGCTGCTCCACGGTCTGTTCCCGGCGGCGAGTTCGGCGGCGATGCGGCTGGTGCTGGTTGCCGCCGGCGCCTTCTGGCTGATCGACGTCAATAGCTGCATCGCCACCTATCTGCTGGCCGGCACGCCGGTCGAACTGGTGGCGGCGCGGGGCGTGGCGGTCGCCGGCATCGCGCTGCTGGTCGCGCTGGCGCTGTCGCGGCCGGGCGACGGCGGGGTGCAATTCTCGCGCACCGCGACCTTCCATACGCTGTCGCTGCTCGGGCTGGTCGCCTATTTCGCGGTCACGATCATGGCGACCAGCCTGATCGAGGCGCTGGGCGGCACCCATGCCCGCATGGCGCAGACCGCGTTCGTGTTCGGGTCGACCGTCGCGATGCTGACCGCCGCCTCTTCGGGCTGGCTGCGGGCGTGGATCAAGGTGAAGCTGGTCAAGCACCTGTTCCGCCACCGCTACGACTATCGCGCCGAATGGATGCGCTTCACCGAAACCCTGGGCGAGCCCAAGGGCGGCGCGCCGCTCGACGAACGGCTGGTGAAGGCGGTCGGCGATCTGATCGACGCGCCCGCCGGGCTGCTGCTGGTCGCCGATGGCGATACGCTGGCGGTGCAGGCGTCGTGGTGCTGGGAGGGCGATGCGCTGCCGGCCGGCGACGACGCCGCGCGGCTGGCCGCCTATCTTCATGCGACGGGGCGCATCCTCGAACTGGACGTGCTGCGCGGCGCGGGCGACGATCCCGACCGGGCGGCGGTGCCGCAGGCGATCCTCGCCCACCCCGATGCATGGGTGATCGTCCCGCTGCCGCATCTCGGCCGGTTGATGGGTGCGATCCTGCTGGCGCGACCGATCCTGGCACGCGCGCTCGACTGGGAGGATTTCGACCTGCTGCGCATCGCCGGGCGACAGGTCGCAAGCTATCTGGCCGAGGAGCGCGCGCAGTCGGCGCTGGCCGAGGCCGGGCGGTTCGACGAATTCAACCGGCGCTTCGCCTTCATCCTCCACGACGTGAAGAATATCGTGAGCCAGCTCAGCCTCGTCGCGCGCAACGCCCCGCGCCATGCCGACAATCCCGACTTCCGCGCCGACATGATCGCGACCCTCAACGAATCCGCCACCCGCATGACCGACCTGCTCGCCCGCCTGTCCGAACGCGAACCGCCGCGCAGCGAGGCATCGCGCGCGGTCGCGCTGGCGACGATCGCCGCCCAGTCCGCCGCGCGCTTCCGCGCCCGCGGGGCCGTGGTGGTGGAGGGCGACCCGGGCCTGCATGCCGCCGCCGATCCGGTGCGGCTGCAACAGGTGCTCGACCATCTCGTCCACAACGCGCTCGACGCCGGGGGCGCCGATCCGGTGCGCATCGTGCTGGGCACCGCCGGCGATCGCGTGACGATCGACGTGGTCGACACCGGATGCGGCATGACCCGGCAATTCGTCCGCGACGACCTGTTCCGTCCGTTCGTATCGTCGAAACCGACCGGTTTCGGCATCGGCGCGTTCGAGGCGCGCCAGCTTGCGGTCGCGATGGGCGGGCAGATCGACGTCGACAGCCGGCCCGGACGCGGCACGCGGTTTCGCGTGACGCTGGCCGGTGCCCGCCCCATGCTGGAGCAGGCGGCATGACGACGCGCAGATGCCTGTTGATCGTCGAGGACGATGTCGGGCTGCAGCGTCAGTTGCGCTGGGCCTATGACGGCTATGACATCGTCGTCGCCGGCGACCGCGAGGCGGCGATCGCCGCCGTCCGCGCGGAGGAGCCGCAGGTCGTGACGCTCGACCTCGGCCTGCCGCCCGATCCCGACGGCGCCAGCGAAGGCTTCGCGACGATGGAGGCGATCCTCGCCCTGAAACCCGATACGAAGATCGTCGTGGCCAGCGGCCATGGCGACCGTTCGAGTGCGCTCCGCGCGATCGATCTGGGGGCGTGGGACTTCTATGCCAAGCCGATCGATATCGACGCGCTGGGCCTGATCGTCGCCCGCGCCTTTCACGTCCATGCGCTGGAGGCGGAGAATCGCCGGCTGGCCGAGCGGATCGAGGGACAGCCGGTGCTGGGCGGCATGCTCACCGCCGCGCCCGAGATGCTGAAGGTCACGCGCACGATCGAGCGGGTGGCGCCGACCGACGTGTCGGTGATGCTGCTCGGCGCGTCGGGCACCGGCAAGGAACTGCTCGCACGCGGGGTCCATGACGCGTCGCGGCGCAAGCGCGGCAACTTCATCGCGATCAACTGCGCCGCCATCCCCGAAACACTGCTCGAAAGCGAACTGTTCGGGCATGAGAAGGGCGCGTTCACCGGCGCGGTCAAGACGACCGAGGGCAAGATCGAACAGGCGGCGGGCGGCACGCTGTTCCTCGACGAGATCGGCGACGTGCCGCTGCCGCTGCAGGTCAAGCTGCTGCGCTTCCTGCAGGAGCGGGTGATCGAGCGGATCGGCGGGCGCCGGGCGATCCCGGTCGACACGCGCATCGTCTGCGCGACGCATCAGGACCTCGATGCGATGGTGGCCGATGGCCGGTTCCGCGAAGACCTTTACTACCGCCTCGCCGAAATCGTCGTGCGCATTCCGTCGCTGTCGCAGCGGCCCGGCGATCCGGCGCTGCTGGCGCGCCACTTCCTCGACCGCCATGCCGCGCAGATGGGACTGGGGCCGAAACGCTTCGCCCCCGATGCGCTGGCCGCGATCGAGGCATGGGGCTGGCCCGGCAATGTCCGCGAGCTGGAGAACCGGGTGAAGCGCGCCGCGATCATGGCCGATGGCAAGGCGGTGTCCGCCGCCGATCTCGACCTTGATGGCGGGGAGAGCGCCACCGGCCCGATCAATCTGAAGGCGGTACGCGAGGCGGCGGACCGTGCCGCGATCCGCTCCGCGCTGGCGCAGGCGCAGGGCAACATATCGGGCACCGCCCGCCTGCTCGGCATCAGCCGTCCGACCCTGTATGATCTGATGAAGAGCTATGATCTGCAACCCTGACCGATCGATCCGTGCCGTGCTGGGCGCCGGCGGGCTGGCGGTCGTCGCCGCCGCGCTCGCCTCGCTGGCCGGTGCGTTGCCCGCCCGCGCCGATACGGCCGATGCGCGGACCAGGCTGGCGCAGGCGCTGGGCCAGTTTCAGGCGGGCCATTGGACCGCCGCGCGCGACAGGGCGCTGGCCGCGACCGAGGCGGACCCGGACTGGGGCTTCGCACAGGCGATACTGGCCCGCACGCAACTGGCCTTGGGCGACGGCGCGGCGGCCGAAGGATCGCTCGACCGCGCGATCAGGGCCGGGTTCGATCCCCGTCGCGCGCATCAGTTGCGCGCGCACGCCCGGCTGTTGCAGGGCGATGCCGCGGGCGCGGTGGCGGAGGCCGACCGGGCCGCCCCCCGCTATCGCGGCTATGCAACGACGATCCGGGCGCAGGCGGTGGCGGCAGGCGGCGATGTAAAGGCGGCGCTGGCCGCGCTGGAAACCCGCGTCGCCCAGGCACCGGGCGATGCGATGGCATGGGTGGCGCTCGGCCGGATACGGCTGGGGGCGGGCGACATGGTCGGTGCGATCAACGCCGGCGCGGCGGCGGTGCGGGCCGACGCCGCCTCTCCCGATGCGCTGCGGCTGCGCGCCGAAACGGTTCGCACCCAATATGGGCTGGTCGCCGCGCTGCCGTGGTTCGAATCGGCACTGGCGCGCGATCCGTACGCCCATGACACGCTGATCGACTATGCCGCGACACTGGGCGATGCCGGACGCGCGCGCGACATGCTGGCGGCGGTGCGCCGGGCAATGGCGGTGCGTCCGGGCAGCCCGCAGGGGCTGTATCTGCAGGCGGTGCTGGCGGCGCGCGCCGGCGACACCGCGACCGCGCGCAGCGTGCTGGACAAGGCCGGGCGCGGCCTCGCCGGATTGCCCGGCGCGCTGCTGCTCAGCGGATCGATCGGGCTGGCGGCGGGCGAGGCGGCACAGGCGGCGATACCGCTGCGCGAACTGGTCGCGCGCCAACCGACCAATATCACCGCGCGCAAGCTGCTGGCGCTCGCGCTGCTGCAAAGCGATTCGGCGCGCGAGGCGTTCGACACGATCCTGCCCGTCGCCGCGCGCGGCGATGCCGACAGCTATACGCTGCTGCTCGCGGCGCGCGCGCTGGAACGGATCGGCGACCGCGTCAATGCCGCGCCGCTGTTCGATCGTGCCGCGACACTGGCACGGGGGCGCTCCACCGCCTTTGCGACGGGCGAGAATCCGGCGACACTGGCGAACGATGCCGCCGCCGCACCGGGGCATCTAGCGGCGACGCTGCCCTATGTCCGTGCGCTGGCCGCGACCGGCGATACTGCGGCGGCGCTGGCGGCGGCACGCGGGCTGGCCGATGCCAATCCCGGGTCGCCGACCGCGCAGTTGGTGCTGGGCGATGCGCTGGCGGGCGCCGGGCAGACGGCCGCCGCCGCCACCGCCTATGCCCGTGCCGCCAGCAGCCGGTTCGACGAGGCGACGATGCTGCGGCTGGTCGATGCCCGCGACCGGGCCGGACAGCGGGATGCGGCCGGTGCGACCCTGTCGCTGTTCCTCGCGCAGAACCCCGGCAACGTCGCCGCGCTGCGCCTGCTCGGCGGCTGGCAACTGGCGGCGGGCGACAGCGATGCGGCGATCGAGACGCTGGAGGCCCTGCGCGAACGCGTCGGCGACCGCGACGTGGCCGTGCTGGCGATGCTGGCGCAGGCCTATGCCGGCGCGGGTCGCGCCGACGCGGCACAGGGCTATGCCAGCGCCGCCTATGCGCTGGCGCCGTCCAACGCGATGGCGGTCGATGCGCTCGGCTGGGCGCTCTATGCCGATGACAATATCGGTGCGGCGGTGCCGCTGGCGGTCAAGGCGGTTCGGCTGGCGCCGGGCGATGCCGCGATCCGCTGGCACATGGCGCAGATCGCCGCCGCCGCCGGCAACCGCCCGGTCGCCATCGCCAATGCGCGGGCGGCGCTCGCCGATGCGCGCTTCGCGGAGCGGGCGGCGGCGCGGGCGCTGATCGCCGGACGCTAAGGCACTGGCGACCACGGTACGATCCGCGCTACGGCGCTGGCCATGACCGACCCGCTGCTCCGCATCGCCGCCGCGCTCGAACGCCTGTCGCCGCCACCGCCGCCCGCGGCGGACCCGCTGGCGCATCCCGCCTTTGGCTGGGACGGGACCGTGCTGCGCGCGGCGCGTGGCTTTCGCCCGCTGCCGCTCGACCGTCTGGTCGGGATCGATGCGCAGAAGACGGCGCTGACCGACAATCTGGCGCGTCTGGCGGCGGGGGCGGCGGCGCATGACGTGCTGCTCTGGGGCGCGCGCGGCACCGGCAAGTCGGCGCTGGTCAAGGCGGCGGTCGGGCAGGTGCAGGCGGACGGTGGCCCGCTGGCGCTGGTCGAGGCGCCGGCGAACGCGCTTGCCGCCCTGCCGGGGTTGTTCGCGCTGCTGGCGCAGGTGCCGCGCGCGTTCGCGGTGTTCGTCGACGATCTCGGTTTCGACACCCCCGCCGATGGCCGCGCGCTGCGGTCGTTGCTGGAGGGCGGGGCAGAGGGGCGGCCGGGCAATGTCCGGCTGATCGTCACCGCCAACCGCCGCCATCTGGTCCCCCGCGACCTGAAGGAACAGGGCGGAGCTGCGAGCAGTAGCCTGCCGGGGGCAGGCTACTGCAGCGGAGCCGGCTCGCGGGGCGAGCCGTGGGCCATCAACCCGCGGGACGGCATCGACGATGCACTGGCGCTGGCCGACCGCTTCGGGCTGTCGCTCGGCTTCCACGTCGTCGACCAGGATCATTATGTCGCGATCGTCGAACGCTATTGCATCGCCCATGACCTGCCGTTCGACGGACAGGAAGCGATCGGCTGGGCGACGAAGCGCGGCAGCCGGTCGGGGCGCGTGGCGTGGCAATATGTGACCGAACTGGCCGGACGGCACGGCAAGTCGGTTTAGGTCCGCCCGGTGCGGGGACGGGCTTACGCCTCCGCCATTTCCGCCAGCGCCAGCCAGCGCTCCTCCGCTGCATCCTTCTCCGCCCGCGCCCGCTCGATCTGCGCGTTCAACGCCGCGAACCGCTTCGGGTCCCTGGTGTAGAGCGCCGGATCGGCCAGCAGCGCCTCGTCGCGCGCGATCGCCGCTTCCAGTTCCTCGATCCGCTTCGGCAGCAGGTCGAGGTCGCGCTGGTCCTTGTAGCTCATCTTGGTCGATTTCGGCTTGGCCGGGGTCGCCTCGACCGGCTTCGCCTTCCCCTTCGCCGCGCTGCGCTCGCGCCGCTTGGCCACCCAGTCGGCATAGCCGCCGGGCACGACATCGACATGGCCGCTGCCGTCCAGCCCCAGCGTCACCGTCACCGTCCGGTCGAGGAAGTCGCGGTCGTGGCTGACGATCAGCACGGTCCCGGCATAGTCGCCGATCACCTCCTGCAACAGATCGAGCGTCTCGAGGTCGAGATCGTTGGTCGGCTCGTCCAGCACCAGCAGGTTCGACGGCCGCGCGAACTCGCGCGCCAGCAGCAGCCGCGACCGCTCGCCGCCCGACAGCGTGCCGATCCGCGCCTCGGCGATCGACGGATCGAACAGGAACTCCTTCAGATATCCATGGACGTGCTTCTTGGACCCGTTGACCTCGATCCAGTCGCCGCCATCGGCCAGCACGTCGCGCACCCGCTTTTCGGGCGCCATCAGCTTGCGCTGCTGGTCGATGACGATCCCGTCCAGCGTCTGCGCGCGCATGATCTTGCCCGCGTCCGGCTCCAGATCGCCGGTCAGCAGCCGCAGCAGCGTCGTCTTGCCCGCGCCATTGCCGCCGACGATGCCGATCCGGTCGCCGCGCCGCACCCGCAGCGAGAAGTCCTTGAGCACCGTGCGGTCGCCGAACGCCTTGGTCACATGCTCGGCGTCGATCACCACCTTGGTCTTGGTATCGTCGGCCTCGACCTGGATCTTGGCGGTCCCCTGCGGCCCCTGCATCGCGGCGCGCTGGGCGCGCAGTTCGTGCAGCTTTTCCAGCCGCCCCATGTTGCGCTTGCGCCGTGCGGTAACGCCGCGGTGAAGCCAATGCTCCTCGATCTTGAGCTTGGCGTCCAGCCGCTGCGCCGCGCGTTCCTCCTCGGCGGCGGCCTGTTCCATCCACGCCTCGAACCCGCCGAACCCGATCTCGGCCCGGCGGATGCCGCCCCGGTCGAGCCACAGCGTCGATCTGGTCAGCCGCGTCAGGAAGGTACGGTCGTGGCTGATGACGATGAACGCGCCGGTATAGCGGTTCAGCCATTCCTCCAGCCATTCGATCGCCGACAGGTCGAGATGGTTGGTTGGCTCGTCGAGCAGCAGCACGTCGGGATTCTCGGCCAGCGCGCGGGCGATGGCGGCACGGCGCCGCTCGCCGCCGCTGGCGGTCGCCGCCTCGCGATCGAGGTCGATGCCGAGCTGGTCGGCGATGGCGTCGACCTCGTGCTCGGCCGGCGCGCGCGGCCCGCGCAATGCGAAGTCGCGCAGGGTCGCATAGCCGTCGACCTTCGGATCCTGTTCCAGCAGCACGACATGGGTGCCCGGAACGATCGTCCGCCGGCCCTCGTCGGCGTCGATCGAGCCGGCGATCAGCTTCAACAATGTCGTCTTGCCCGCGCCGTTGCGCCCGATCAGCGCCAGCCGGTCGCGCGCGCCGACATGGATGTCGAGCCCGCGGAACAGCCAGCCATTGCCCTGGATCAATCCAAGGCCCTCATAGGACAATATCGGTGCAGCCATGGTGTGGCAGGTAAGCCGCAGTCGCGAACGAAGCAAGTTACGCCAGCCCGTCTGCCCTATTCACGGGCTGTTCAACGCCTGGCCCCTATGCCACGCCTCATGTCGATGGTCGTTCGGTACCTTGGCCTGGGATTGCTGGCGGTGTCGGGAAGCGTGCAGGCGCTGCCCGACCAGGTGCTGCGCGATCACCGGGCGGCGCAGGCCGCGCGGGCCCAGGGCCGCATCCTGCCGATGCGCGAGATCGAGCGGCGCGTGCTGCCGCAAATGCGCGGTGCCCAGTATCTCGGCTTCGACTATGATCCCGAACGCGGGATTTACACGCTCAAGTTCCTGCGCGATGGGGCGGTGATCTGGGTCGACGTGGATGCACGCACCGGACAGGTCACTGGCCGCAGCCGATAAACCAAGGAGAGAAAGCCGATGCGCGTCCTGATCGTCGAGGACGAACCCAATCTCGGCCGCCAGTTGCGCGCCACGCTGGAAGGGGCGGGCTATGCCGTCGACCTCGCCACCGATGGCGAGGAGGGGCATTTCCTCGGGTCGACCGAAACCTATGACGCGATCATCCTCGACCTCGGCCTGCCCGAGATCGACGGACTGACCGTGCTCGATCGCTGGCGCAAGGAGGGGCGCACCGCTCCGGTGCTGGTGCTGACCGCGCGCGATAGCTGGTCCGACAAGGTCGCGGGCCTCGATGCCGGTGCCGACGACTATGTCGCCAAGCCGTTCCAGACCGAGGAACTGATCGCCCGCCTGCGCGCGCTGATCCGCCGCGCCTCGGGCAACGCCTCGGCCGAGCTGACCGCGGGCGACATCCGCCTCGACACGCGGTCGGGCAAGGTGACGAAGGCGGGCGAGCCGGTGAAGCTGACCGCGCAGGAATACAAGCTGCTCAGCTATCTGCTGCACCACAAGGGCAAGGTCGTCAGCCGCACCGAATTGATCGAACATATCTACGACCAGGATTTCGACCGGGATTCGAACACGATCGAGGTGTTCGTGACGCGGATACGCAAGAAGCTGGGCGCCGACGTCATCACCACCATTCGCGGCCTCGGCTACAGCCTCGACGAACCGGGCGCGCCGAAGCCGGCGGGCGCGGAGGACTGAGCGGGCGCGGATGGCGAACGGTGGCGATCCTGCCCCCCGCACCTATGTCCGGGTGACGGGATCGCTGTCGCGGCGGATGATCGTCGTCGCGGCGCTGTGGATCATGCTGCTGCTGGCAGGCGGCGGCTATGCGCTCGACCGCGTGCTGGTGTCGGCGGTCACGCGCAACACCGACGACGGCCTCGAATATCTGCTCAATTCGCTCATCGTCTCGGCCGAGATCGATTCGACCGGCGAGGTGACGTTCAACCGCCAACTGTCCGACCAGCGCTTCCTCGAACCCTATTCGGGGCTGTACTGGCAGGTGAGCGGGCCGGGGCACGAGACATGGCCCTCGCGCTCGCTGTGGGATCGCAAGCTGCCGGTCGACGGCAGGCGCTATACCGACATCCGCATCTATGACGCCAAACCCTTTACCGACCAGAAGCTGCGTATCGTCGAACGCGACCTGACGCTGCCCGGATCGCCCACCGTCTGGCGGTTCCAGGTGGCCGAGTCGCGCGACGTGCTCGACGGGCTGATCGCCGCGCTGCGCAAGACGCTGGTGCGATCGTTCGCGCTGCTGGGGCTGGGCCTGATCGTCATGGCGGCGCTCCAGACCTGGTACGGCCTGCTCCCCCTGCGCGCGGTGCGCGACGCCATCGCCCGGCTGCGCGGCGGGCAGTCGGCACGGGTCGAGGGATCGATGCCGGCCGAGGTCGCGCCACTGGTCGAGGAACTGAACGCGCTGGTCGAACATAACGACCGGCAGGCGGAGGAGGCGCGGCGCCATGCCGGCAACCTCGCCCATGCGCTCAAGACGCCGCTGACGGTCATCATGAACGCGTCGGCCGCGGGGCAGGACGATCTGGCCGACACGGTCATCCGCGAGGCGCGGACGATGCGGCGGCAGGTGGACCATCACCTCGCCCGCGCCCGCGCGGTCGGCCGGCGCGGATCGGCGCACAGCCGTGCCCAGGTATGGGCATCGGTGGAGGCGGTCGAGCGCGCGGTCGCCCGGCTCTATCCCAATGTCCGCATCGACGTGGATGGGCAGAAGGATCTGGTCGCGCGGATCGAGCGACAGGATCTCGACGAAATCCTCGGCAACCTTGTCGAGAATGCCGCCAAATATGGCGGGGGAAGCGTGTTCGTGACGGTGCGCGCCGATGCCGGCTTCGTCGAACTGATGGTCGAGGATGACGGGCGCGGCATCCCCGAGGCCGACCGGCTGCGCATCTTCGATCGCGGCGTCCGGCTCGATTCGGGCAAGCCCGGCACCGGGCTGGGCCTCGCGATCGTCCGCGACGTCGCCGAGATCTACGAGGGCACCGCCTCGCTCGAGGAGAGCGAGGATCTGGGCGGGCTGCTGGTCCGGCTGCGGCTGCCGGCTGCCTGACCGCCCTTCAGGCTGATGGTTCCGGGGGCGAATTACAACCCCCGCATGGCCTCCGCCGCGATCGACACGCTGCGCTTGCGCGCCGCCGGATCGAACATCGCCCCGGTCACGATCACCTCATCGGCCTGCGTCCGCTCGATGAATTTCGCCAGGCCGCTGCGCACCGTCTCCGGCCCGCCGATCGCCGAGCATTCGAGGACATGGTCGAGGATCGCATTGCCCTGCGCGCCGATCCGGTCGCGATAGCCGGCGACGGGCGGGGGCAGTTCGATCGGCTGCCCGGTACGGATCGCGACGAACATCTGTTCGGTCGAACTGGCGAGCAGCCGCGCTTCCTCGTCGGTATCCGCCGCCAGCACGTTGAACGCCGCGGCGGCATAGGGTTTGTCGAGCACCGCCGACGGCCGGAAGTTGCGGCGATAGGCGTCGAGCGCCTGGTCGAGCGCCGCCGGCGCGAAATGCGAGGCGAAGGCATAGGGCAGGCCCAGCATCGCCGCCAACTGCGCCCCGAACAGCGACGATCCGAGCAGCCACAGATCGACCTTCGCCCCGGCGCCCGGCACCGCGCGGACCCCGGTGCCGCCATCGTCGGCGAAATAGCGCTGCAACTCGACGACGTCCTGCGGAAAGGCGTTGGGGTCGCCGTCCAGCGTGCGACGCAACGCCCGCGCGACGATCTGGTCCGATCCCGGAGCACGGCCAAGCCCGAGGTCGATGCGTCCCGGATACAGCGCGTCGAGCGTGCCGAACTGTTCGGCGATGGTCAGCGGGGCATGGTTGGGCAGCATGATCCCGCCCGCCCCGACGCGGATCGCCTTCGTCGCCGCGGCGATATGGCCGATCACCACCGCCGTCGCCGCGCTGGCGATGCCGGGCATGCCATGATGTTCGGCCACCCAGTAGCGGTGATAGCCCTCCGCCTCGGCATGCATGGCGAGGTCGGCGGCGGCGGCCAGCGCCTCGCCGGGCGTGCCCCCCTGACGGACGGGGACGAGGTCGAGCATCGAATAGCGGGTCATGGCGCTAAGATGGGTGCCGGGTTGCGGATTGCTACCGAAGCGATGCTTCGGTGCGGGAAGGAAGAAGTTGGATCGCGGGATCGCGCGGTCAGACGAGCAGCTCGCCCCGCATCACCGTCACGCATTCCCCGCCGAGCACGGCACGCTCCCCCGCCAGCGTGCATGTCAGATATCCCCCGCGCGCGCTCGCCTGGAATGCGGTGAAACGCCCGGACCCGAGGCGTTCGGACCAGAAGGGGGCGAGCGCCGCATGGGCCGATCCGGTCACGGGATCCTCATCTACGCCCCATGCCGGGACGAACACCCGGCTGACGACATCGGCGACATCGCCCGGCGCGGTGACGATCGCCATCACCTCGCACGCCGCCAGCGCCGCCATGTCGGGCGTGCAGCCGCGCACCGTCGCCGCGTCCGCGACCAGGATGACGCTGGTCTGCTGCGCGCCGGCCACGCTCGCGAACACGTCGCCCTCGATGCCCAGCGCCGCCAGCAGCGCCGCATCCCCGGCCGGCGCGACCCGTGTCACCGGCAGGTCGAGCGTATAGCCCCCGCGCTCGCGTCCCACGACCAGCACCCCCGCCTTGCGCGTGGCGAAGCGGACTTCCCGCCGCTCGCCCATCAGCACATGGCCGCTCGCCAGCGTGGCATGGCCGCACATCGCGATCTCGACCGTCGGCGTGAACCAGCGCAGTTCGTAATCGGCATCGCCCGAGGTCGGCACCACGAACGCCGTTTCCGACAGATTGTGTTCGAGCGCGATCGACTGGAGCAGCGCATCGTCGGGCCAGCGATCCAGCACCATCACCGCGGCCGGATTGCCGGTGAACGGACGGTCGGCGAACGCATCGACCACGGTGAAGGGCATCGCCATCAGTAACTGCCCACGCGTTTGCCGAACCAGTGGGGGGTCACGTCCGCCTCGACCAGCGGATTGTCGGTGTCCACATGCCCTTCGGGATCGAGGTGGATCAGCACCTCGACCTTGGGAAAGGCGCCGCGCAGGGCACGCTCGACGCCTTCGACCACGTCATGCGCGTCGGCGACGGTCATGTCGCGCGCGACCTCCATATGGAATTGTGCGAAGTCGTGGCTGCCCGAGCGGCGGGTGCGGAAGTCGTGGATGCCGCGCAACCCGTCCTGCCGCGCGGCGACGTCGAGAAAGGCCTGGCGCTCGTCCTCGGGCCATTCCTTGTCCATCAACTGGTCGATCGCCTGGCTCGACGCCTGGAACGCCCCCCAGCCGAGCCACAGCGCGATCAGGATGCCCATCACCGGATCGGCGCCGCGCACCCCGAGCATCTGGTCGAGCACCATCGCGACGATGACGGCGAGGTTGAGCAGCAGGTCGCTCTGATAATGGACGTTGTCGGCGCGGATCGCGACCGATCCGGTACGGTCGATGATCGATTTCTGGTACGCCAGCAATGCAAAGGTGGCGATGATCGCGATCACCGACACGCCGATGCCGAACTCGACGTCCTGCCTCTCGCCCGGCGCACCGAAGGCGGCGATCGCGCGCCACGCGATGCCGGCGGCCGATGCGGTGATGAGCATCACCTGGAACAGCGCGGCCAGCGCCTCCGCCTTGCCATGGCCGAAGCGGTGATCGTGGTCGGCGGGCGTCGCGGCGAGGCGCACGCCGTACAGCGTTACCAGCGACGCCAGCAGGTCGAGCGCGGTGTCGGCGAGGCTGCCGAGCATCGCGACCGAGCCGGTATGCCATGCCGCGAACCCTTTCAGCCCCAGCAGGAACAGCGCCATCGTCACCGACGCGATGGCGGCGCGCGTGGCGAGCGGAATCACCCGCTTGCGCTCGGTCTCGGTCATGGGAACAGCAACCCTTCGGACCAGCCGCCGTCGACGGCGGTGAAAATGCGACGTTCGTGCAGCCGGTGGGCGCGGTCCTGCCAGAATTCGATCGTGTGCGGGGCCACGCGATAGCCGCCCCAGAACGGCGGACGCGGCACGTCCTTGCCATCGAACTGCGCGGCGGTCCCGGCAAAGCGCGCCTCGAACGTCTCGCGCGAGGCGAGCGGGCGCGACTGGTCGGATGCCCACGCCCCCAGTTGCGAATCGCGACCGCGCGACGCGAAATAGGCATCGGATTCGGCGTCGGCGACCAGGCTTGCCGGTCCCTCGATCCGGATCTGCCGCCGCAACGATTTCCAGTGGAACAGCAGCGCGGCATGGGGATTGGCGGCCAGGTCGGCGGCCTTGCGCCCTTCGCGGTTGGTGTAGAAGACGAAGCCGTCGCGATCATGGCCCTTGAGCAGCACCATCCGCACCGACGGCCGCCCATCGGCATCGGCGGTGGCCAGCGCCATCGCATCGGGATCGTTCGGCTCGCCGGCTTTCGCTTCGGCGAACCATCGATCGAACAGGACGAAAGGATCGGTCATCGCGTCGCCATACGCCCTTTCGCGGCGAATTTCACCCCGCCCGCCGCATGCCGGCCGGAACGACTCTTTCCGCTGGGAATTGAATCGGTTGAGCAACGAATCCGGGGGTGGTGGCATGGCGGCACGGGCATATTGGCAGGGGCAGATCCGCCTCGCCCTCGTCTCGATTCCGGTCGAACTGTACAGCGCGACCAGATCGGGCGCGAGCATCAGCTTTCGCCAGATTCACGAACCCAGCGGAAAGCCGATCCATTACGAGAAATCGGTAACGGGCATCGGACCCGTGGACCCGGACGAGATCATGAAGGGATATCAGATCGACATGGGCGAATATGTCCTGCTCGACCAGGAGGAGATCGACGCGGTCAAGCTGGAATCGAAAAAGACACTGGAGCTGACCCAGTTCGTCGACGCGCATGAAATCGACGTGATCTATTACGAAAAGCCCTATTTCGTCGTCCCCGCCGACGACCTTGCCGAAGAGGCGTTCATCGTGCTGCGCGAGGCGTTGAAGCGCACGAAGAAGGTCGGGCTGGGGCAACTGGCGCTGCGCGGGCGGGAATATGTCGTCAGCCTGAAACCCTGCGGGCGCGGGCTGGTGCTGGAAACCTTGCGCTATGCCGACGAGGTCCATCGCGCGCAGGGCTATTTCCGCGACATTCCCGATACCACGCCCGACGAGGATCTGCTCGACCTTGCCGAGACGCTGATCGCCAAGAAGACCGCGAAGTTCGATCCGCAGGAGTTCCACGACCGCTATGTCGATGCGCTGAAGGATCTGGTCGAGCGCAAGGTAAAGGCGAAGGGGCGCAAGATCGTCGACACGGACGGCGACGAACGGCCGGGCGGGGGCAATGTCGTCGACCTGATGGCGGCGCTCAAGAAGTCGCTCGAAAAGGGCGGGGCGGCCGGGGCATCCGCCAAACCCGCGGCGAAGAAGCGCGCGGCGCCCAAGGCCGGGGCAAAGACTGCCACCCGCAAACCCGCCGCCGCCAAGCGCGCCTGACATGGCGCGCAAGACCGATCCGCTGGCGGCGTACAATGCCAGGCGGGATTTCGCGCGCACCGCCGAACCGGCGGGCACCCTGGCACAGGGGAACGGCAATCGCTTTCTCGTCCAGAAACACGACGCGACCCGGCTGCATTATGATTTCCGGCTCGAAATGGACGGGGTGCTCAAGAGCTGGGCGGTGACGCGCGGGCCCAGTCTCGACCCCGATCAGAAGCGGCTGGCGGTCCGTACGGAGGATCATCCGCTGTCCTATGCCAGCTTCGAGGGCGTGATCCCGGCGGGCGAATATGGTGGCGGCACGGTGATGCTGTGGGACGAGGGAACATGGGCGCCGGTCAAGGGCAAGTCGGCGAGGGATATCGACAAGGGCCATCTTCATTTCGTGCTGGCGGGCCAGCGTATGCGCGGCGAATGGCTGCTGGTGCGGCTGAAGCCCCGCGCGAACGAGAAGCGGGAGAACTGGCTGCTGCGCAAGGTTGCGGACGCCGAGGCGGGCGGCACCGACACGCTGACCGCGACGCTCCTGACCAGTGTCGCGACCGGGCGGACGATGGAGGAGATTGCCGCCGACAAACCGCCGGCGAGGCCGACGAAGAAGCGGGGCAGGGCGAAGGCCGCCCGGGGAAAACGTCCACCCTTCGCCGAACCGCAACTGGCCACGCTGGTCGACAGCGTGCCGGCGGGCAGCAACTGGCTGCACGAGGTCAAATATGACGGCTACCGCATCCTGATCGCCACCGGCGGCGACGGGCCGCGCCTTTATACCCGCACCGGGCTGGACTGGACCGACAAATTCCCTGCGATCGCGGATGCCGCGGCGTCGCTCCCGCCGGGATTGCTGCTGGATGGCGAGGTCGTGGCGCTGCGGGACGGCAAGCCCGACTTCTCGACGCTGCAGGCGGCGATCAAGGAGGGGGGCGACATGCGCTGCTTCCTGTTCGACCTGCTCCACGACGGCGACGGCGACCAGCGCGATGCGCCGCTGGTCCAGCGCAAGGAGCGGCTGCGCGGCGTGCTGGCCGATGCCGATCCGCGCCTCGCCTATTCCGAACATGTCACCGGATCGGGCGAGCAACTGTTCGCGGCGATGTGTCGCGAAGGCTATGAGGGCATCGTGTCGAAACAGGCCGACGCCCCCTATCGCGGCACGCGGTCGAAGGCGTGGGTGAAGGTCAAATGCACCCGTCGCCAGGAATTCGTGATCGTCGGCTGGAGCCCGAGCGCGGCGCGCGGGCGACCGTTCAGCTCGCTGCTGCTGGCGGTGCAGGGCGATGACGGCCTCATCTATGCCGGGCGGGTCGGCACCGGCTTCGATGTGGCGACGCTGACGCAGGTGCACGACGCACTGGCGCCGCTGGCGCGCAAGACGCCTCCGCTTGACCTGCCTGTCGCCGTCCGTCGCGGCGCGCGGTTCGTGACGCCGACGCTGGTGGCGGAGGTCGCCTTTGCCGAATTCACCGCCGACAACATCGTCCGCCATGCGAGCTTCCTCGGGCTGCGCGGCGACAAGGCGGCGAAGGACGTCGTGCGCGAGACGCCGGTCGCGGTGGCGGCCAAGCCCAAGGCGCGCATCACCCATCCCGACCGGGTGATCTTTCCCGGCGACCGGCTGACCAAGGGCGATCTCGCTGCCTATGTCGAGGCCGTAGCGCCGCTGCTGCTGCCATGGGCGGCGAACCGGCCGATCAGTCTGGTGCGCTGTCCGCAGGGGCGGGCCAAGGCGTGTTTCTTCCAGAAGCACGACGCCGGCAGCTTCGGCGACGCGGTGGACCGGATCGAGATCGCCGAGAAGGATGGCGGACGCGAACCCTATCTCTATGTGCGCGATGCCGCCGGGCTGCTCGCCTGCGTGCAGATGGGCACGATCGAATTCCATGGCTGGGGCGCGGGCGTCGGCGATGTCGAGCGGCCCGACCGGATGGTGTTCGACCTCGATCCCGACGAAGGGCTCGACTTCGCCGCCGTAAAGCGTGCCGCGCACGATCTGCACCGGCATCTCGCCGATCTCGGTCTCGCCAGTTTCGCGATGCTGTCGGGGGGCAAGGGGGTGCATGTCGTCGTGCCGCTGACCCCGCAAGCCCGCTGGCCGGCGGTCAAGGACTTCGCCGACCGTTTCGCGCGCGCGCTGGCGCAGGCCGAACCCGATCGCTTCGTGGCGACGATGGCGAAGGCGAAGCGGAAAGGGCGCATCTTCATCGACTGGCTGCGCAACCAGCGCGGCAGCACCGCCGTCCTGCCCTATTCGGCCCGGGCAAGGGCCGGGGCGCCGGTAGCAGCGCCGGTCGCGTGGCGCGAACTCGACGATATCGACACCCCGGCGCGCTGGACGATCCGCGATGCGCAGGAACTGCGCAAGCGCGCCGACAGCCGGTTGCTGGCCGGCTGGGGTATCGCCGATCAGGTGCTGCCGGATCGGTAGGGCAGGTTCCCTGTGCAACCGGCCCGTTCGTCCTAACTGGCCATCGCGCTTGTCGAAATGGCGTATCGAAGGACCGGTACCACGCGGTGCCTCGACACGGGTCTTCGACTTCGCTCAGCCTCTACTCGGCACGAGCCGATCTACCTCGAGGAACGGTCAATTCACCCCCACGTTCCGCTCGGCCAGCTTGCGCTCCCACGCCACCGCATCGCGGACGATCTTGTCGAGATCGGCATGTTGCGGCCGCCACGGCAGCTTCGACAGGATCGTGCTGTTGTCCGCCACCAGCGCATCGGGGTCGCCGGCACGGCGCCCTTCCAGCTTGCGTTCGATGGTACGGTTCGTCACCCGGTCGACCGCGTCGAGCACTTCGAGCACCGAATAGCCGCGGCCATAGCCGGCGTTCATCGTGTGGTTGCCGGTCGGATCGGCCATCAGCAGGTCGAGCGCGTGGACATGCGCGTCGGCGAGGTCGCTGACATGGATATAGTCGCGCACCCCGGTACCATCGGGGGTGGCGAAGTCGGTGCCATAGACGCCGACATGCCCGCGCTTGCCGGTCGCCGCCTCGACCGCGACCTTGATGAGATGCGTGGCGCCCGCCGTCGACTGGCCGCTGCGCCCCTGCGGGTCGGCACCGGCCACATTGAAATAGCGCAGCGCCGCATAGTTGATCGGATGCGCCGCGGCGACGTCGGCCAGCATGATCTCGGTCATCAGCTTCGACATGCCATACGGGTTGATCGGCTGTTTCGGGCTGTCCTCGCGTACCGGCACGACGTCGGGAATGCCGTAGGTGGCGGCGGTGGACGAGAAGATGAAGTGCTTCACCCCGCCGGCCACCGCGCTTTCGATCAGGCTGCGCGAGGCGGCGGTGTTGTTGCGGTAGTATTTCAGCGGATTTTCGACCGATTCGGGTACCACCACCGATCCGGCGAAGTGCAGGATCGCATGGACGTCATGTTCGGCGATCGCCGCACGCATCGCCGCGTCGTCGCTGATATCGGCGACGACCAGCGTCGCGCGGGGATCGACCGCCCAGTCGAATCCGGTGACGAGATTGTCGACGACGACCACGTCATGGCCCGCATCGAGCAGCGCCAGCACCGCATGGCTACCGATATAGCCCGCGCCGCCCGTCACCAGAACCTTACCCATTTTGTTCGCCCTCGATTGCACCGCTGTCGTGCGCGCCTATCTCCTTGACCAGAGGAGATTACGCAATGGCTACCGAACAGGCGACCTTCGCCGGCGGATGTTTCTGGTGCACCGAAGCGGTGTTCCGCGACGTGATTGGTGTCGAACAGGTCGAAAGCGGCTATATCGGTGGCACGGTAGAGCATCCGACCTACAAGCAGGTCTGCGGCGGCGATACCGGGCATGCGGAGGCGATCCGCATCACCTACGACCCTGCCGTCATCGGCTATGACGACATGCTCGACATCTTCTTCGCGACGCACGATCCGACGCAGCTAAACCGGCAGGGCAACGATGTCGGTACGCAATATCGCTCCGCCATCTTCCCGCATTCGCCCGAACAGGAAGCCGCGGCGCGTGCCGGGATCGAGCGGGCGGGCGAGGGGCGCGGCAAGATCGTCACCACCATCGAACCCCTCGCGACCTGGTATCCGGCCGAGGAGTATCACCAGGAATATTGGGACGGCGAAGGGCAGCGGAACCCGTATTGCATGGCGGTGATCCCGCCCAAGCTGCAGAAGCTGCGCAAGAGTTTCGCCGCGCGCAGCAAGGCGGTCGAGGCCGCCTGACGCCGCTCCGGTCGAGATGGCATCAAGTTTTGCAAGGGCCGTGCCAATCTGGCGCGGCCCTTGTGCCGTTCGGGGGGAATTGCTATCTGCGTCGCGGCCATGGGGGCAGGTGATGGGGGCGACGATCGATACGAACGGATCGGACCGGCGATTGGCGGCCATTCGTGACTATCGGCTGATCGAGGCGATTGGCGACGGTGCGCAGGGCGACCTCGCTCGGCTCGCCGCACAGATCTGCGCTGCCCCGATCGCGCTCATCACCGTCATCGGCGCGGACCGGCAATGGTTCATGGCGCAGGTCGGCACCGACCTGTGCGGTACCTCGCTCGACGATGCGATCTGCACCCATGCGCTGGCCAGCGACGACATGCTGGTCATTCCCGACCTGTCGCTCGATCCGCGGACCCGCGACAGCGGCATCGTCGCGGATGGGCCACAGATACGGTTCTATGCCGGCGTGCCGCTCCGCCTTGCCGACGGGGTCGCCGTCGGCACGCTGTGCGTGATCGACACCGTTGCCCGGCCCGAGGGGCTGAGCGCCACGCAGCGCGACATGCTGTGCAGCCTGGCGCGGCAGGCGACGACGACGCTGGAGTTGCGCCAGTTGCTGGCCGAGCGTGACGCGACGCTGCACCGGATGGCGGCGGCCGAGGCTGCGATCAGCGGCAACGAACAACGTTGGCGACGCCTGTTCGAGAATATCAGCGACGGCTTCGCGCTGGGTGAGGCGATCCGCGACCCGTCCGGTCGCGTAATCGACTGGCGCTTCGTCGATGGCAATCCCGCCTGGTTCGCATTGTCGGGATTTGACCGCGCGGCAATGGCCGTGTCGACCGGAAGGCAACTCGATCCCGCGGCGCCCGCGCATTGGGCGGACCTGCTGGAAACGATGCTGGCGGATGGCGAACCGATCTGTTTCCTCCATCAGGTTCCCCGTCTGCGCCGCGCATTCCGCGGGCATTGCTTCCGGATCGAGGGCGACCGGTTCGGAGCGATCCTGCGCGACGTGACCGAGGACCGTGCGGCGATGCGGCGTCAGGCCGCGCTGATCGAACTGGGCGATACGCTGCGCGACTGTCACGGCGTCGGCGATGTCGCGCGGATCGCATCGACGCTCGTCGGCCGGACGCTCGACGTCGCCTGCGCCGGGTTCGGCCGGATCGACACGACCGTGTCCGAGGTCGAGATCGAACTGGACTGGACCGCTGCCGAGGGCGCATCGATCACCGGTGGCCAGCGTTTTGCGGATTATGGTGCCGTCGAGGCATCGATCGCGCAGGGCGAGGCGGTGGTGGTCCACGATGTCGGCAGCGATCCGCGCACCGCGTCGCGGGCGGCGGCCCTGGCCGATCGCGCGATCGGCGCGTTCGTGATCGTGCCGGTTCGCCGCGACGGGCGCAGTACCTCGGCGTTCATCGTCCAGGCGCCCGAGCCGCGGCGCTGGGCCGCCGAGGACATCGTGTTCCTGCGCAAGGTCGCCGACCGGGTCGAGGTGGGCATGGCGCAGGTCGAATCGGAAACGCGCCAGACCCTGTTGATCCAGGAACTGGCGCACCGGCTGAAGAACACTCTTTCGATGGTACAGGCGATCGCGTCGCAGACGTTGCGGGGATCGGTCGATCGCACGCCGCTGGAAGCATTCGAACGGCGGCTGCATGCGCTGGGCGTCGCGCATGACGTGCTGGTCGAACGCAACTGGGTCGGCGCGGACATGCGCACGACCATCGGACAGGTGCTGGCGGTGTTCGGCTGCGACGAGCGGCTGGTGATACGCGGCCCCGACGTGGCGCTGGGCGCGCGTGCTGCGCTGGCGCTGGCGCTGATCCTGCACGAACTCGGCACCAACGCGGTCAAATATGGCGCGCTCTCGAATGCCGATGGCTGCATCACCCTGTCATGGGATGTCGTCGCCGGGCGGATCGAGATGACGTGGCATGAACAGGGTGGCCCGGCCGTCGTCGTCCCGTCGCGGCGCGGCTTCGGATCGAAACTGCTGCGACTGGGGCTTGCCGGTACCGGTGACAGTGAGATCTGCTACGACCCCGGCGGTGTCCGGGTGGTGATGCGTGCCGACCTTTCGGAACTGACCGGCGGGTAAACGCAAACGGGCCGCCCCATCAGGGACGGCCCGTCATGCCCGTCGGTGGAAACGGTGCCTTAACGCACCGAACCGCGACGAACGAGGTTCACGATCGCCAGCAGGACGACCGCGCCCAGCAGCGAATACAGGAAGCTCATCACGGTGATGCCGTTGTTGATGTTCGCGCCGGTCACGAACCCTGCGATCACTGCGCCGACAATACCGACGACGACATTCAGGATGATGCCCTGCTGCGCATCGGTCCGCATGATGATGCTGGCCAGCCAGCCCACGATACCGCCCACGACCAGCCAGATGATGATACCCATGTGACGTCCCTCCATTTGCTGTCTGCAACCCGGCAATTTCGCACCGGGCGTACGAAGGGAAGACTCTTTAGGGACTGGCTTGTTCCGCCTCCGTTTTAAGTTGGACGATCAATATTTGCGCTGCTGGCGTTCGTACAGGGACTTGTAGTGCTGGATGCGCGTCACGCGCAGGCCCGGCATGCCCGACCGGTCGACCGCGCGCTGCCATCCGGCGAACTCCTCCGCCGACAGATTGTAGCGGGCGCACACGTCGTCGACGCTCAGCAGGCCGCCATTGACCGCGGCTACGACCTCTGCCTTGCGACGAACGACCCAGCGGGTCGTGTCGGGCGGGGGCAGCGAATCGATCGTGAGCGGCTCCCCCAGGGGGCCGATCACCTTTGCCGGACGGATCTTCTGGTTCTCAATCATACTGGACCTCGAGCCGGGGCCTGCTGCCCCTCAAACCTTCTTGTGCGGTCATGCGCGAACGCGGTTGAACATCGGCTAAAACGGCTAGGTAAACATCATCTTCATTCGCCGGCCTTCCATCAAGGGTTCGCGGTAGACCGGTATTCCGGCACGGTACATGCCCGCAGGAGCGCGGCTGTCCATCCGTTGAACGCCCCGTCGGTCGGGTTCAGCAACGACACGGGGGCGCGTTTCCAAACCAGCCGGGTCTGCAGCCTTGCCGTCGGCGTAGCCGCCTGCCGACCGGTCGCCGCAGCCAGCAGCACGGCCAGCTCCGTCGGCAGGGCGGTGATCGCGGCACCACGATCGAAACGGGCGAAACTCAGGTCCAAGGCGTCTTTCCAGATGGATATCGTCCGACCGATATGGGGGAGACTGTTGAAGGTCCGGTAAATGGCGGCGTATTTTGCAACCGAACCGCGAAGCGCCTATCTGGCGCACCATGGACCTTGGTGACTTCCAGCTTGATTCCCCCGTTTCCGCGCGCCGCATCGTCGTGGCGATGTCGGGTGGGGTCGACAGTTCGGTGGTGGCGGCGCTCGCGCAGGCGACGGGCGCGGAGACGATCGGCGTCACGCTGCAGCTCTACGATCACGGCGCGGCGGTGGGCCGCGCCGGATCGTGCTGCGCCGGACGCGACATTCGCGATGCCCGTGCGGTGTGCGACCGGCTCGGCATCGCGCACTATGTGTTCGACCATGAAAGCAGCTTCCGCGAGACGGTGATCGACGATTTCGCCGATGCCTATCTGGCCGGACGCACGCCGATCCCCTGCGTGAAGTGCAATATGGGGCCGAAATTTACCGACCTGTTCGCGCTGGCGCGCGATCTGGGGGCCGACTGCCTGGCGACCGGTCATTATATCCGCCGGGTGATGGGACCGAACGGTGCCGAGCTGCACCGCGCGGTCGATCCCGCGCGCGACCAGAGCTATTTCCTGTTCGCGACCACGCAGGACCAGTTGGATTTCCTGCGCTTTCCGCTGGGCGCCATGCCCAAGGCGCGAGTGCGCGAGATCGCGCATGAACTCGGCCTTGGCGTCGCGGGGAAGCCCGACAGCCAGGATATCTGTTTCGTACCCGATGGCGATTATGCCGGTCTGGTCCGCAAGCTGCGTCCCGAGGCGAAGGAAGGCGGCGAGATCGTCGATCTGGAAGGGCGGGTGCTTGGCCGGCATGGCGGGCTGGTCGGCTATACCGTCGGGCAGCGCCGCGGGCTGGAGATCGGGGGCCTTGCCGAACCGCTCTATGTCGTGCGGCTGGAACCGGCGACGAAGCGGCTGGTCGTGGGGCCCCGCAGCGCGCTGGCGGTCGGCGCGGCGCGATTGTCGGACCTCAACTGGATCGGCGGCGACCATGCCGGGCCGTTGACCGCCAAGGTGCGGTCGATGGCCAAGCCGGTGCCGGCGCGGCTGGCCGGCGACCATCTGCTGTTCGACGCCCCCGAATATGGCGTCGCACCGGGGCAGGCGGCGGTGCTCTATGCCGGCGAGCGGGTGCTGGGTGGCGGCTGGATCGAGGGGACGGAAGCGGCCTGACATTCTCCGCGGCACGACGAGGGGGCGGCGGGGGCATGTCGGCGACCACATGGCCGCGTCGGGCAGCTTCCCTGCGGCGCCGCTGCGCAGCCGTACCGGGGGAGGAGCTTGCTCCCGTCCGAAGCACCGCCTACAGCCCCGACCCGATGCTGCCCGCGCTATCCCATGTCCGCGACTGGATCTTCGATCTGGACAACACGCTGTACCCGGCGTCGTCCAACCTCTTCGCCGAGATCGAGGCGCGCATGGGGCAATATATCTGCACCCTGCTCGACTGCGATGCGGAAGAGGCGCACCGCGTGCAGAAAATGCACTTCCACAACCACGGCACGTCGCTGTCGGGGCTGATGGCGGAACAGGCGGTCGACCCGCACCATTTCCTCGATTTCGTCCATGATATCGACCTGTCGGCGCTGGTGCCCGATCCCGACCTGCCGCGCCTGCTCGCCGCGCTGCCCGGGCGCAAGCTGGTCTTCACCAATGGCGACGTGCCCTATGCCACGCGCGTGCTGGATCGGCTGGGCCTGTCGGACAGCTTCGCCGGCATTCACGATATCCACGCGACCGCCTATCGCCCCAAGCCGCATGCCAGCGCCTATGCCGGGCTGTGCGCGGCGTGGGAGATCGATCCGGCGGCCGCGCTGTTCGCCGAGGACATGGCACGCAACCTCGTGCCGGCCAAGGCGGCGGGGATGACCACCGTGTGGGTCGACAACGGCTCCGAACAGGGGCCCGGCGGCGCGCGGGACCATATCGATTACATCACGCACGATATCGTGGCGTGGCTACGCTTCGTGGAGGAATCATGACCGACCTTGCTGCCCAGATCGACGCCGCCTGGGAAAACCGTGCCGAGCTGACCGTCCATACCCAAGGCAAGGTTCGCGACGCGGTCGACGCTGCGCTGGCGCTGCTCGATTCGGGCGAGGCGCGCGTCGCCGAGCCGGTCGGCGACGGCTGGCAGGTCAACCAGTGGCTGAAAAAGGCGGTGCTGCTGTCCTTCCGCCTCAACGACAATCAGATCATGGACGGTCCCGGCGGTTCCAACTGGTTCGACAAGGTGCCGGGCAAGTTCACCGGCTGGGGCGAGCATCGTTTCCGCGAGGCGGGTTTCCGCGCGGTGCCGGGCAGCATCGTGCGGCGCGGCGCGTTCATCGGCAAAGGTGCGATCCTGATGCCGAGCTTCGTCAATATCGGCGCCTATGTCGGTGAAGGCACGATGGTCGATACATGGGCGACCGTGGGGTCGTGCGCGCAGATCGGCAAGAACGTCCACCTGTCGGGCGGTGCCGGCATCGGCGGCGTGCTCGAACCGCTGCAGGCCGACCCGGTCGTCATCGGCGACGGCGCGTTCATCGGTGCGCGCGCCGAAGTCGCCGAGGGTGTCCGCGTCGGTGAAGGCGCGGTGCTGTCGATGGGCGTCTATCTCGGCGCCTCGACCAAGATCATCGACCGGGCGACCGGCGAAGTCTTCCGTGGCGAAGTCCCGCCCTATGCGGTCGTCGTGCCCGGCTCGATCGGTGGCGGTGACGGCAGGCCGGCGCTGTACTGCGCGGTAATCGTCAAGCGCGTCGACGCGCAGACCCGCTCGAAGACCAGCATCAACGATCTGTTGCGCGACTGAAACCGCTCCCGCGTCGGGAAGGGTGTATGCAGCCGCCGGATCGCCGTTCGGTGCTACGCGCGCAACGGTTGGCGCGGTTCAGGGATAGGTGGCATCGACCGGGGGCTGCCCCGCCATCGATGCCGCCACCGCCTCCGCCCGTTCCAGCACGCGCAGCACATTGCCCTGGGCCAGCGCCGCCAGATCGGCGTCGCTCCACCCGCGCCGCGCCAGTTCGGCGAACAGCAGCGGATAGCCGTCGACACCGCCCATGCCCTCGGGACCGGTCCCCGAAATCCCGTCATAATCGCCGCCGATCCCGACCGCGGCACGTCCGGCGACCTTTGCGATATGTTCGACATGGTTCGCCATCGTCGCCGCCGTCACCCGTGGCGCGGGGTTGGCCGCTTCCCATGCCCCGAGGGCGGGCGGCGTCTGCGTGCCATAGAGATTGCCGGGCAACCCCTGTGCCTTGGCAAACGCGCCGCGGCGATTGTCCCAGGCGTTCCACTCGGCCGACAGGAAGGCGGGATAGGCATTGACCATCACCACGCCGCCCTTCGCCCCGATCTGACGCAGCAGGTCGTCGGGGATATTGCGCGGCCGGTCGGCCAGCGCGCGCGCGTTGGAGTGCGATGCGATCACCGGTGCCCGCGACACCGCCAGCGCCGCCGCCATCGTCGCGTCCGACACGTGCGACACGTCGACCAGCATGCCCAACCGGTTCATTTCCTGCACCACCTGTCGCCCGAACGGGGTCAGTCCATTGGCCTGCGGGGTATCGGTCGACGCATCGGCCCAACCGACGCTCTTGCTATGCGTCAGCGTCATGTAGCGTACGCCAAGATTGTAGTATTGACGCAGCACGGAGAGCCGTCCGTCGATCTGGTGGCCGCCTTCGACGCCGATCAGCGAGGCGATGCGGCCGCCCTTCGCGATCCGCGCCATGTCGGCAGCGTCGCGCGCCAGCGCCATCCGCGCGGGGTTGGCGGCGATCATTCGGCGGACGATGTCGATCTGCTCGATCGTCGTTTCCACGGCCTGCGGACCGGTGGTCGTCGCCGGAATCCATACCGACCAGAATTGCCCGCCGACGTGCCCGCGCGCCAGCCGGGGCAGGTCGGTCTGCAGCGGCGGGTCAATCCGGCTGGTATCGGCGCGCAGGTCGACCGATTCGACCGCCGCATGATGATGCTCGCGAATACCCCAGGGGAGATCGTTATGCCCGTCGATGACCGGCGCGCGTTGCAGCACGCGTTCTGCGCGTGCGCGATCCTGTGCGGTGGGGGCAGGCGCTTGGGCGGCGAGGAGCAGGAGCGGTAGCAGCATGGCTCCACGCTACCGCGTCGTCACGCCGTGCGACAAGTGTTACGGTCGGTATCGGACCATGCGCGAAGGATATGGAAGCCGTGCCGATGTACGCCATGCTGCTGTTGCTCGCCGGACAGGCCAATGTGCAAACCCCGCCCGAGCGGATCTCGATCCTGGTCGATCCCTGCGCCTCGCGACGGCGCAATTCGCGGGATGACGAGATCCTGGTATGTGGCGACGTGGCGCGTGATCCCCGCATTCCCCTGCCGGCCGAACGGACGCCGCCCGACCGACCGCTCGCCTCCAACCCCTATGCCGATGGCCGGGGCGCGGCGATGGCGGCGGCAAGCCCATGTGCGACGCTGTCGCAAGGGTGCACGACCGGCGTCGACCTTTTCGGCGGGGGCACCTTCCTCGTCCGGGCGGTGGGGAAGCTGATCGATCCGGGGAGTTGTTGCGAGGAGGCCGGCGAATTTAAAGATGTCGGTAAACTGGTCGGCGACATTTTCCGCGGCGTGAAGGGCGGGCCGTCGAAACAGGAACGGGCAAGGCGGGTGGCGATCCCGCTCGATCCGGCGGTGCCGTTGCCGACAGCGGTGCAGTAGCGCCCTGCCTGTTTCGGATGTCGCGCCCCGCAGTTGGGGTGCGTCGGAAGCGGTAGCGACCGCCGGCGCGAGCCCGCTTCGACCTGAAGGAAGATATGCCGGCGGTCGTCGCTACGACGACCGCCGGCAGCGGCGTGCAATTTGCGTGGTCTGGCCTACAGCTTCTGCGTCAACTCCGGCACCACATTGAACAGATCCCCGACCAGCCCGACATCGGCGACCTGGAAGATCGGCGCGTCCTCGTCCTTGTTGATCGCGACGATGACCTTCGAATCCTTCATCCCCGCCAGATGCTGGATCGCGCCCGAGATGCCGACCGCGATATAGATTTCGGGAGCGACGATCTTGCCGGTCTGGCCGACCTGATAGTCGTTGGGGGCATAGCCCGCATCGACCGCCGCGCGCGATGCGCCGACGGCGGCGTTCAGCTTGTCGGCCAGCGGATCGATCAGCGCATG
The DNA here is from genome assembly GCA_003240755.1 of Sphingomonas hengshuiensis. GTDB lineage: Bacteria > Pseudomonadota > Alphaproteobacteria > Sphingomonadales > Sphingomonadaceae > Sphingomonas > Sphingomonas hengshuiensis_A. The sequence continues at coordinate 40,926 of QFNF01000026.1, forward strand.
GAACTGTTCCTCCGATCCGAGTGCCCGGCCGCCCGACACGATGATCTTGGCACTGGTCAGCTCGGGGCGTTCCGACGCGGCGATCTCCGCACCGACGAACTTCGACACGCCCTTGTCGCCGGTCGACGCAACCGCCTCGACGGTGGCCGAACCGCCGGTTGCCGCCGCCTTCTCGAACGCGGTGCCGCGCACCGTCAGCACCAGTTTCGGATCGCTGGTCCTGACCGTTGCGATCGCGTTGCCGGCATAGATCGGACGGGTGAAGCTGTCCGGTCCTTCGACCGACAGGATTTCCGAAATCTGCATCACGTCCAGCAGCGCGGCGACGCGCGGCGCGATATTCTTGCCCGTCGTGGTCGCGGGCGCGACGAACGCATCGTGGCTGCCCATCAGTTCGACGACCAGCGGCGCGACGTTTTCGGCAAGGTTGTTGGCGAAGGCGGCATCGTCGGCCACCAGTACCCGGGCCACGCCGGCGATCTGTGCGGCCGCCTGTGCGATGCCATCGACGCCCTCACCGGCGACCAGTGCCTCGACCTCGCCCAGGCTGGCGGCGGCGGTGACGGCGGCATAGGTCGCGTCCTTGACCGCCTGCCCGTCATGTTCGACCCAAACCAGCGTCTTCATGCGACCACTCCCAGCGTCTTGAGTTTGCCGACCAGTTCGTCGACGTCGGCAACCTTTACCCCGGCCTGCCGCTTGGCGGGTTCCTCGACCTTCACGGTCGTCAGGCGCGGTGCCACGTCGACGCCGTAATCGGCCGCCGTCTTGGCCGCGAGCGGCTTCGACTTCGCCTTCATGATATTGGGCAGCGACGCATAGCGCGGTTCGTTCAGGCGCAGGTCGGTGGTGACGATGGCCGGCAGGTTCAGCGCGACCGTTTCCAGCCCGCCATCGACTTCGCGCGTGACGTTGACCGTCTCACCCGACAGCTCGACCTTGCTGGCGAAGGTACCCTGCGGATAGCCGGTCAGCGCGGCCAGCATCTGTCCGGTCTGGTTGTTGTCGTCGTCGATCGCCTGCTTGCCGAGGATCACCAGTTGCGGCTGCTCCTCGTCGACCACCGCCTTCAGCAGCTTGGCGACGCCGAGCGGTTCGACCCTGGTATCGCTGGTGATGAGGATCGCGCGATCGGCGCCCATCGCCAGCGCGGTACGCAGGGTGTCCTGCGACTTCTGTTCGCCGATCGATACGACGACGATCTCGGTCGCCGCGCCCTTTTCCTTCAGGCGGATGGCCTCTTCGACCGCGATCTCGTCGAACGGGTTCATGCTCATCTTGACGTTGGCGAGGTCGACCCCGCTTCCGTCGGCCTTCACGCGGGGCTTCACGTTGTAATCAAGCACACGCTTGACCGGTACCAGCACCTTCATGGGCACTCCTCTCAAAACGGTTTACGCGGTGGCGTCGCGCGTTTCTGTGGCGGTTCTGCGCGGTTTTCGCAAGTCCGGTATGGAAACGACGGGACGCCGTAACGGCAGGCGACGATCCTGACACGAATCGCCTTGCCACCCCAACGAAAAAGGGCCCGGACGTTTCCGTCCGGACCCCTTCGCGATCGGTTGGTCGATCAGAGCAGCCGGACGATCACCGCCGCCAGCAACGCACCGGCCGACGCCCCCTGCAACAGGATCAGCGCCAGCCGACGCCCGCCTGGCGGGCGGCGGACCGCCATGGTTCAGGCCGCCTTCTGCACTTCCGCGACGATCTTCTTCGCCGCATCACCGAGGTCGTTGGCGGGAACGATCGCGAGACCCGAATTGGCGAGGATGTCCTTGCCGGCCTGCACGTTCGTGCCTTCGAGGCGGACGACCAGCGGCACCGACAGGTTCACTTCCTTCGCCGCGGCGACGATGCCCTCGGCGATGATGTCGCACTTCATGATCCCGCCGAAGATGTTGACGAGAATGCCCTTCACCGCCGGATCGGCGAGGATGATCTTGAACGCCGCCGTCACCTTTTCCTTGTTCGCGCCGCCGCCGACGTCGAGGAAGTTGGCCGGGAACATGCCGTTCAGCTTGATGATGTCCATCGTCGCCATGGCGAGGCCGGCGCCGTTGACCATGCAG
>QFNF01000027.1 GCA_003240755.1 Sphingomonas hengshuiensis
GCGCACCACCGCCGCGCATTCGACGCTGGTGCTGGCCGATGCCAATTCGACCGCGATCCATGCCGACGGGTCGCTGGGCAAGGGCGTCGGCGTGGTCGAGATGCACCGGCAGGAAAGCGACGCGATCAGCCGGATCGAGGTCGCGCATGACGGCTATGCCCGGCGGCTGGGCTTCCAGCATCGCCGCGTCCTGACCCTCTCCGCCGATGGTCGCGACGTGCAGGGCGAGGACATGCTGATCCCGACCGGCAGGCGGGGGCGCAGGGGCGACACCGGCTTCGTCGCGCGCTTCCACCTCGCGCCGGGGATCGAGATCGCCCCGACCGCCGACGGGCAGGCCGCGTTCCTGCGCATCCCCGATGGCGGCCCGGTATGGCAGTTCCGCTGCAAGGGCGCGACGCTGGGCGTCGAGGAAAGCCTGTGGATCGACGATACGGGCAAGCCGGTGCCGACGTTCCAACTGGTGCTGTCGGGGACGACGCCGGCCGGGGGCCATGACTTTTCGTGGCGGTTCCACCGGGCGCGGTAGCGGGCCGTCTGGGAACGCTCGAACAGGTGCGTTCAGAGGCGATGCCGTACGCATTTCACCCGTCAGTCATACCCGATACACCGCCATCATGCACATGCTGCCGCCAGCCTATCGCGAACGGACGGTTTTCTCGACCCGCCGAAGGTCGCAACCCGCGCCCCCTTGCCCCGCCGCGCCATTCGCGCGAAAGGGCGCGCCCATGGATCATGTCATCGCACAGCGCGCGCTCCTTTCGGTTTCCGACAAGAGCGGCATCGTCGACCTCGCCACCGCGCTCAGCCGCCATGGTGTCGAGCTGGTATCCACCGGCGGGACCGCCGCCGCCCTGCGCGATGCGGGTCTGACCGTCCGCGACATTTGCGACCTGACCGGTTTTCCCGAGATGATGGACGGCCGGGTCAAGACGCTGCACCCGGTGGTCCATGGCGGGCTGCTGGCGGTGCGTGACAATCCCGAACATGTCGCATCGATGGACGAACACGGCATCGGCGCGATCGATATCGTCGTCGTCAACCTCTATCCGTTCGAAGCGACCGTGGCGAAGGGCGCCGACCGCGACACGATCATCGAGAATATCGATATCGGCGGTCCGTCGATGGTGCGTTCGGCAGCGAAGAACCATGATGCGGTGGCGATCGTCACCGACCCCGCCGATTACGGCGCGCTGATCGCCGAGCTGGACGGGGCCGGCGGCACCAGCCTGGCCACGCGCCGCCGCTTCGCCGCCAAGGCCTATGCCGCGACCGCCGCCTATGATTCGGCGATCGCGCAGTGGTTCGCCTTCGCCGATCAGGGACAGGTGTTCCCCGACACCCTCCCGCTCGCCTTCACGCGCGGCGCCGAACTGCGCTATGGCGAGAACCCGCACCAGTCGGCATCGCTCTACATTCCGCGCGGACCGGCGGCGCGCGGCGTCGCCCAGGCGGAGCAGGTGCAGGGCAAGGCGCTGAGCTACAACAACTACAACGACGCCGATGCCGCGCTGGAACTGGTCAGCGAATTTCGCGACGGCCCGCCGACCGTCGTCATTGTCAAGCACGCCAATCCGTGCGGCGTGGCGACCGGCGCGACGCTGATCGAGGCGTACCGGGAAGCTCTGGCCTGTGACAGCGTTTCGGCGTTCGGCGGGATCATCGCGGTCAACCGGCCGCTCGACGGCGAAACCGCACGGGCGATCAGCGGCATCTTCACCGAAGTCGTCGCCGCCCCCGCCGCCGACGACGAGGCAAAGGCGGTGTTCGCCGCCAAGAAGAACCTGCGCCTGCTGCTGACGGGCGACCTGCCCGATCCGGCGCGCGGCGGCCTGATGGTCAAGACGATCGCCGGCGGGCTGCTGGTCCAGTCGCGCGATGCCGGCAACCTCGATCAGGTCGAGCTGAAGGTCGTGACGAAGCGTCAGCCGACCGATCGGGAACTGGCCGACTGCCGCTTCGCCTGGACCGTCGCCAAGCATGTGAAATCCAACGCGATCGTCTATGCCAGGGGCGGCAGCACGGCGGGCATCGGCGCGGGGCAGATGAACCGCCTCGAATCCGCGCGCATCGCCGCATGGAAGGCCAAGGACGCGGCGGACAAGGCCGGCTGGACCGAGCCACGCACCATCGGCTCGGCGGTCGCGTCGGACGCGTTCTTCCCCTTCGCCGACGGGCTGCTGGCGGCGGTCGAGGCGGGGGCGACGGCGGTGATCCAGCCGGGCGGCTCGATCCGCGACGACGAGGTGATCGCCGCGGCGGACGAGGCGGGGCTGGCGATGGTGTTCACCGGGATGCGCCACTTCCGGCATTGAGTGGGGCCACCGACCGTCGTCCCACCGGCCCGATCGGGCGGGATGGCGGTCGGCGCGGCGGAGATCGCCGGCAGGTCGGCAGCAACCGCCCGGTCGCACCACGCTCCGCCCCGTCCACGGCGTAGCGCAGCGTCGTAATCGCCCTATCCGTGCACCGCGACGATCGACGACACGACCGTCTGGATCAGTTGCTGGCGTTCGGGCACCGGCCGCGCGGTGTCGCCGATCATCACCGCCACGGCATAGGATTTGCCGTCGGGCGCGGTCAGGATGCCGACATCGTTGAAGCCCGCGGTACGCCCGCCCAGATCCTGCCCGGTCCCGGTCTTGTGCGCGACGCTCCACCCGGTGGGCAGCGCGGCGCGGATGCGGGCGCGGCCGGTGCGGGTGTGGCTCATCGTGTCGAGCAGCCAGTTGGTCGACTGCGGGGTCAGCAGCATGCCGTGATGCAGCCGCGCCAGCGCATCGGCGATCGCCCCGGCCCCCGCACCATCGGGCGGATCGGCGACATAGGCCTGATAGGCGGCACGGCGGACATTGGGGTCGAGCCGTGCGCGCGCCTGCGCAAAGGCATTGCCCTGCGAATATTCCTGTTTCCACGGCAGGCCGGCGGTCCTCGCCTGCAACAACCGCTCGCCCGGACCGAAGCGGATATTGCCAAGACCCCGGCTGGCGATGAAGTCGCGCACCGCCACCGGCCCGCCCGCCAGGTTCAGCAGCTTGTCGTTGGCGGTATTGTCGCTCATCATCAGCGCGCGGCGCAGCAGGTCGCCGACCGTCGTGTTGAACGCGCCATTCTTCATCAGATACGCGATCGGCTGGTGAAACAGCGTCAGGTCGCCGCGCGTGATCGTGACCGGGGTCGTCAGCGCCAGCTTGCCTTCGTCGATCGCGTTCATCACGGTCAGCGCGACCCACAGCTTGCTGACCGATTGCTGCGGCATCCGCTGATCCATCGCATGGCCCACGACCCAGCCATCGTCGATGCTGCGCACCGCGATGCTCACCTTGCCCTGGAACCCGCCGCCCAGTGCGTTGATCGCCGCCACCAGTGCGGGCGGCGCGGGCCGGGTCTGCGCCGGCAGCGGCACCGGTACGGCATAACGCGGCGCGGCGGCGTGTGCGGTCGGCGGCAACGTCCGCGTGGCCAGCCCGGCACCGCCGAACGCAACCACCGCCACCACCAGCGCCGCATTGCGCGACCCGATTCGATTCAACATGTGTGTGACCATCTCACCCCGGAACGTGGCGCAACCATGCGTGTCCGTGTGTTAACATGACAGACCATGCACCGGCGGTTGCGACGAAATCCCCTTTCGGGACGACGAAGCGCAGCAACCATCGGGGGTTCGTCACGGTACGAGGATGGTATCGACCGCTTCCGGCGCGGTTGCCGGGTAATCGAGCGTATAGTGAAGGCCGCGGCTTTCCTTGCGGCGGAGCGCCGACCGGACGATCAGGTCGGCGGACTGGAGCAGGTTGCGCAGTTCGATCAGGTCGGCCGTCACCCGGAAATGGCCGTAATAATCGGCGACCTCCTCGGTCAGCATCGCGATGCGATGGCGCGCGCGTTCAAGCCGCTTGGTCGAACGGACGATGCCGACATAATTCCACATGAAGCGGCGGATTTCGGTCCAGTTCTGCTTGATGACCACTTCCTCGTCGGAATCGGTCACGCGGCTTTCGTCCCATGGCCGGATCGCGGGCGGCGGTGGCAGGTCCGCCCAGCGCGCCGCAATGTCGCGCGCCGCAGCCTCGCCGAACACGAAGCATTCCAGCAACGAGTTGGACGCAAGGCGGTTGGCACCGTGCAGCCCCGACTGCGACACCTCGCCCACCGCATAGAGGCCGGGCAGGTCGGTGCGCCCGTCACGGTCGATCAGCACCCCGCCACAGGTATAATGCTGCGCCGGCACCACGGGGATCGGCTGGCGCGTCATGTCGATGCCAAGGCCCAGCAGCTTTTCGTGGATGTTCGGAAAATGCCCGCGGACGAAGGCCGGGTCCATATGGCTGATATCGAGGTGGACGTAATCGAGGCCGAAGCGCTTGACCTCGGCATCGATCGCCCGCGCCACGATATCGCGCGGCGCCAGTTCGGCGCGCGGATCGTAATAGGGCATGAAGTTCTTGCCGGTCGTGGGATTTATCAGCTTGCCGCCCTCACCGCGCACCGCCTCGGTTATCAGGAAGTTCTTGACCTCCAGATTGTAGAGGCAGGTCGGGTGGAACTGCATGAATTCCATGTTCGACACCCGGCACCCCGCGCGCCACGCCATCGCGATGCCGTCGCCGGTCGCGCCGCGCGGCGCGGTGCTGAACAGATAGGTACGCCCCGCCCCGCCGGTCGCGAGGATCGTCGCGCGCGCGGTGAACAGCTCGACGCAGTCGGTCGCGCGGTTGAAGGCATAGACGCCCCAGACATTGCCCGCGCCCGAATAGCGTTGCTCATGCCGGCCGGTGGCCAGGTCGACCGCCACCATGTCGGGCAGCAGGGCGATGTTGGGATGGGCACGCGCGGCGCGGATCAGCGCCTCCTGCACCGCCCATCCAGTCGCGTCGTCGACATGGACGATGCGGCGGTGCGAATGGCCGCCCTCGCGGGTCAGGTGGAGCGCCTCGCCATCCATGTTGAACGGCACCCCCAGCGCCGCGAGCCGCTCGATCGCGGCGGGGGCGCCTTCGACGACGAACTCGACGGTGGCGCGATCGTTCAGCCCGGCACCGGCGACCATCGTGTCCTCGACATGGTTCTCGAACGTGTCGCCGGGTTCGAGGACCGCGGCGATGCCGCCCTGTGCCCATGCGGTCGACCCTTCGTTCAGTGCCCCCTTGGCCAGCACGGTAACGCGAAACCGCTCGGCCAGATGCAATGCGGCGGTCAACCCGGCGGCCCCCGACCCGATGATGAGGATGTCGGTCTGATGAGGGTCGTGGGACAAGGAGCGCTCCGATCGGTCTGGAACGCGACTATGCGGGTTCGGGGCGGCGTGACAAGCGGCGGCGCGCCGGTTGAGGCGTTCGTCGACAACATTCCGATGCCGGCGCGGCCATCCTCCCGCCCGCCGATGCTTCCCCGACGCGGCCATGGGCCCGGAACCGGCAGCCGATGCCTTTCGCCTCTGCCGTGTCGCAGGATCGAAGCTATATTGCCGGCATGATGAAGACGCTGATCGTTGCCGGGCGGGACCGCCGTCGGTTGCAGGAAATCGTTCAGATCGCATCGCGCTTCGGCCTCGGGCTGTTGCTGGCGCGGCTGGGACTGGAGGACGGCACCGCCGACAGCGCGGATACCGCCGGGCTGCCCCGCCGGACGCGACTGGCGCTGGAGGCGCTGGGACCGACCTTCATCAAGCTGGGCCAGATCCTCGCGACGCGCGGCGACCTGTTGCCGCCCGACTGGATCGCCGAACTGGAACAGTTGCACAGCGGCGCGCCGACCCTGCCGTTCGATGCCCTGCGCGCAGCGGTGGAGGAGGCGCTGGGCGAACCTCCCGAGACCGCCTTCACCTGGTTCGATCCGCAGCCGCTGGCCGCCGCGTCGATGGCGCAGGTCCACCGGGCGACGCTGCAGGACGGACGGGCGGTCGTGCTGAAGATACGCCGCCCCGGCATCCGGCCGCAAATGGAGGCCGATCTGCGGCTGATCGTCGGGGCGGCGGCGATCGCGGAGCAGGCCAGCGGCGAGGCGCGCCGCTTCGCCCCGGTGGCGATGGCCCGGCAACTGGCGCAGGCGGTGCTGGAGGAATGCGACTTCACCAACGAAGCGCGCAACGCCGACCGGCTGCGGCAGGATTTCATCGGCGATGCGCGGGTCGTGGTGCCCGTGATCCACTGGCAGTTCACGTCCGACGCGCTGCTGGTGATGGACTATATCGACGGCGTGCGCCCGCGCGACGGCGCCACGCTGCGCGCGGCGGGGATCGATCCGGCGGCGATCGCCGCGCTGGGGGCCGATATCGTGCTCGACATGGTGTTGATAAACGGGCGGTTCCACGGCGATCCGCATCCCGGCAACCTGCTGTGCCTGCCCGGCGACCGCATCGCGCTGATCGACCTTGGCATGATCGGCCATGTCTCGCCCCGCCGGCGCGAGGAGTTCATCGGCTTCGTCCAGGCGCTGAACCAGGGCGACCCCGCGCAACTCGCCGACATACTCGCCGCCTGGTCGCAGGGCGGCGACGTTCCGCGCGCACGGATACAGGCGGTGGCCGAACGGCTGGTCGCACGCCATGGCGGCGGCCGGATGGTGCTGCGCGCGATCGTCGCCGATTTCCTGCCGCTGATGCGGGACGAAGGGCTGACGATGCCGCCCGACCTGCTGCTGATCTTCAAGGCGCTGATGACGATCGACGGGGTATTGTCGGGCATCGAACCCGATTTCGACCTGTCGGCGGCGATGCGCCGCGCGTCGCTGCGCATCGTGCAGGCGCGGCTGTCGCCCGACCATTGGCGGCCGACGGTACAGGCGCTGGCATGGGAGCTGGGCCGGATCGGCGACGACGCGCCCCGCCTGCTGCGCGCGCTGGTCCGCCGGATGGAGGCGGAACCGGCCCCGGCCGCCGCACCCGCGCCGGCCGACACCGGCGCGCGGTGGATCGCGGGGGCGATCGTGGCGGGAGCGACGCTGATCGCCGCCGCCCGGTGGTGGGGGTAGCGCGGCGGGCGCCGCCGCGCCGCCCGGATCAATACATGTGCTGGCCGCCGTTGATGCTGAGCGTCGAGCCGGTGACGAAGCCGCCCTCTTCCGAACACAGGAACGCGACGCCGCGCGCGATCTCGCTCGCCTGCCCCAGCCGGCCGACCGGAATCTTCGCCACGATCTTTTCCAGCACGTCGGCCGGCACCGCCGCGACCATGTCGGTATCGATATAGCCCGGCGCGATGGCGTTGACGGTCACGCCGAACCGCGCGCCCTCCTGTGCCAGCGCCTTGGTAAAGCCGTGGATGCCCGACTTGGCGGCGGCATAGTTCACCTGGCCATATTGGCCGGCCTGTCCGTTGATCGAACCGATATTGACGATGCGGCCCCATTTGCGGTCGCGCATGCCGGGAAAGGTCGCCTTGGCGAGGTTGAAACACCCGCCGAGGTTGGTGCGGATCACGTCGTCCCACATCTCGTAGCTCATCTTGAGCAGCGTGCCGTCGCGGGTGATGCCGGCATTGTTGACGACGATATCGACCGGTCCGATCGCTTCCTCGACTGCCTTCACCCCCGCCTGGGTCGCTTCGAAATCACCCACGTCCCATTTGAACGCGGCGATGCCGGTACGGTCGGAAAACGCCTTCGCCTTTTCGTCGTTGCCGGCATAGTTGGCCGCGACGGTCACGCCCATTTCGTTCAGCGCGAGGCTGATCGCCTCGCCGATACCGCGCGTGCCGCCGGTGACGATCGCTACCCGTGCCATGCATTCTCTCCCGATGATTTCCCTTACTGCTAGGCGGGGTCGATCCAGCCCGCAAGTTCGCGCGCGATAATGTTGCGCAACATTTTATTGCCTGCCGGTTCGGCGTTCAGGCAGGGGAGATAGGCGAAATCGGTGCCGCCCGCTTCCTCGAAACTCTCCCTGCCGCGGATCGCCAGCTCCTCCAGCGTCTCCAGACAATCGGCCGAAAAGCCCGGTGCGAAGATCGCGACGCGACGCTTGCCGGCCTTTGCCAGCTCGACCAGCGTCTCGTCGGTCGCCGGCCCCAGCCACTTGGCCGGCCCGAAACGCGACTGGAACGCGACGGTCAGCGGGCGCCCGATCGCCTCCTGCACCAGCCGCGCCGTCTTCTGGCAGTGGCAGTGATAGGGATCGCCCAGCGCCAGCGTCCGTTTGGGCATGCCGTGGAAGCTGGCGACGATCGCATCGGGTTCGAAGGCGAGCCTTGCCAGATCGTCGCGCAGCGTCATGGCGAGCGCGTCGATGTAGAGCGGATCGTCATAATAGGGCGGCAGCGTGCGGATGGCCGGCTGCCAGCGTTGCCTGGCCAGATGGGCGAACGCCTTGTCGTTGGCGGTGGCGGTCGTTGCTGCGCAATATTGCGGGTAGAGCGGGGCCAGCAGGATGCGGTCGCACCCTTGGGCCCGCAGCGCGTCGATCCGGCTGGCGATCGAGGGATTGCCGTAGCGCATCGCCCAGTCGATCACGACGTCCGCGCCGAACGCCCCCTGCATCGCCTCCGATTGCGCCTGGGTGATCGCTGCGAGCGGCGAACCACGGTCGCTCCATATCTGCCGATAGGCATGCGCCGACTTTTTCGGACGGGTGTTCAGGACGATGCCGCGCAGGATCGGCTGCCATGCGATCGGCGGAATCTCGACGACGCGGCGGTCGGACAGGAACTCGGCAAGATAGCGCCGGACCGCCCGCGGGCTGGGATCGTCGGGGGTGCCGAGGTTCATCAGCAGCACGCCGACGCGGCGCTTCGGGATGGCGGGGTGGTTGGGCGGACGGTCCATGGCAGCGTGTAACGCGCGACGACGCCCAAGGTAGCAAGCGCTTTCGCTATCCCGGCAGGGGCAGCGACCGATATCGCCGTCCGGTCGCGGCATGCAGCGCGTTGGCGATCGCGGGTGCGACCACCGGCACCGCCAGTTCGCTGACCCCGCCCGGATCGGCATCCGATTCGACCAGCTCGATCATGATGTCCGGACTGTCGGCCAGCCGTGGCAGATGGAGCCCGCCGAAACCGCGCACGTCGGGCAGGTTCGCCTCGAACCCGGCCGATGCCCCGGTCGCGGCGGCCATGCCGAACAGCAGCCCGCCCTCGATCTGCTGGCGGACGAGGTCGGGGTTCACCACCCGCCCGCAATCGACCGCGACGACCAGCCGGTCGACCTTCACCCGCTGGTCGTCGCCGATATGCGCCTCCGCCATGCATGCGATCGCCGAGCCGCGCATCCGGTGGCAGGCAATGCCCTGCGCGCTGCCCGGCACCCCGCCCTGCCAGCCGCCCATCGTCGCGACGGTCGACAGGCAGCGGGCAAGCGCCACATCGCCGCCCAGCATCGCGATACGGAATGAATGCGCCTCCATGCCCGCAAAGCCCGCCAGTTCGTCGAGGAAGCATTCGGTAAAGAACGCGGTGTAGCTGTGCGCGCCCGACCGCCACCAGCCCGCCGGCAATCCCGGTTCGGCCGGGTGGTGATCGACCGCCAGGTTCGGGATGCCATAGGCCGGCACCGCCCCGTCGGTCGCCAGCGCATCGCCCCGGTCCCCCGGCAGCGCCATGGCGAGCGACGCGGCGATATCGCTGCCCAGCAGCAGCCGCGCCAGATCGCGCCCGGTCCGCGGTGCCGCGATCTGCGCCCGCCAGCCGACGATCGTCCCGCCCCGTCCCAGCCGCGCGGTCATCCGCGCGGCGGCGGGCGCGCGGTAGCGATCGGCAAGGCAGTCCTCGCCGCGCGACCAGGTCAGTTGTACCGGCCGTTCCAGCTTGCGCGCCAGCAACGCCGCCTGCTCGGCCACCCGGTGGTCGAGATTCGCGCCGAACGATCCGCCGGCGATCGTCGGGTGCAGCACGACCCGGTCCTCGGCGATGCCAATCGCCCGCGCGGCGGCGGCGCGGGCCAGCGTCGGTGCCTGGGTCGGCATCCACAGCGTCAGCGTACCGTCGCTCCAGTCGGCGGTCGCGCAGGTCGGCTCGATCGCGGCGTGCAGCGCCGGGGCCACCCGGTAGGTCGCGGTCTGGGTGCGCGCGCCGGCAAAGACAGCGTCGATATCGCCGGCCTCGTGCACCCGCGCGCCCTCGCCGGCCAGCGCGGCGTCGAGCGCGGTGGCGATCGCCGCGTCGTCGACCAGCCCGTGCGTCTCGAACCGGGGGGCCAGCGCATCGACCGCGCGATTGGCCGCCCACCATGTGGTGCCCACCGCCGCGACCCAGCGGTCGGTCCGGACGATCTTCGTGACGCCGGGCACGCGCTCCGCCGCCGCGGTATCGACGCTCAGCAGCCGCGTGTCGCCGATCGGCCCCTGCCGGATCGAGGCGAAGACCATGCCGGGCCGGCGCACGTCGGCGGCAAAGGTCGCGCTGCCATCGACCTTCGCCGGTGCGTCGAGCCGCGGGACCGCCGTGCCGACCAGCCGCTTTTCGTCCCCCGTCCGGAGCGGCAGTTCGCCGCCGGGCAGGCTTTCCTGCGACGCCCGCTCCGCCAGTACGCCGAAGCGTTCGCGGCGTTCGCCCATCACCACGAACCCGTCGGCGGTACCGCAACTGCGCCAGTCACCGCCCCATGCGGTTGCCGCCGCCTTGCACAGCAACACCCGCGCCGCCGCACCCGCCGCGCGCAACGGCCCTTCGAACCGGCGGATCGAGGTGGACCCGGCGGTCAGCATCAGCGCGGTCCGTTCGGCATGCGCCGCCCGCGTCGCCTGCGGAAGCAGCGCCAGCGCATCGCCGAACAGGATGCCCGCGGCCAGTGGATTGGCATAGAGCGGGTTGATCGGCGCCGCCTCCACCGCGACCGTCCGCCAGTCCGCGCCCAGTTCGTCGGCGACGATCTGCGGCAACGCGGTATAGACGCCCTGCCCGTGTTCGGCCTGCGGCACCGCGACCGTGACCTGCCCGTCGGCCCCGATCTTGAGATAGGGGCCAAAGATCGTCTCCCCCTCCGCCGCGGCGAGGTTCACGCCATAGCGCCTGGGCCATAGCCCCCATGCGACGATCAGCCCGACTCCGGCGCCACCGCCGATCAGCAGGTTGCGGCGGGTGATGCGGGGGGTGGAGGGCGACGCCATGGGGGTGCCGTATCACGTCGGCGCGGGTGGGTGAAAGCCGTGACGCTTCTCCAAATCCTCCCCACAAGGTGGGGAGGATTTAGCGCGCTCCACCTGCCAAGCATCTCCTGTTCCCCTTGGCCGCCTTCCCCGATATTACCCCGGCGACACAGCCGGAGCGTACCCCCTTGATCCTATCCACCCTCGCCGCCGCGACCGGCGATGTCGGCATGGCCGCCGGCCATATCCGCTATGTCGATCTCGGCCTCGATCCGGTCGCGCTGAACCTCGGCTTCTTCCAGCTCAAATGGTATTCGCTGGCGTACATCACCGGCATCCTTGCCGGCTGGTGGTATCTGCTGAAGCTGCTCGACCGGCCGGGCGCGCCGATGGCGCGGCGCCACGCCGACGATTTCGTGTTCTACGCGACCCTCGGCATCATCCTTGGCGGGCGACTGGGCTATGCGATCTTCTACGCGCCCGAGATGTTCCTCGATCCGGTCAAGATCCTGCGGCTGTGGGACGGCGGCATGTCGTTCCATGGCGGGATGGTCGGCCTGATCCTCGGCATCTGGTGGCTGGCGCGCAAGCACGGGCTTCGCGCGCTGCGCGTCGCCGATTACGTCACCTGCGTCGCGCCGATCGGCCAGTTCCTCGGCCGCATCGCCAATTTCGTGAACGGCGAATTGTGGGGCAAGCCGAGCGACGCGCCATGGGCGATCGTGTTCCCGCGCACCGTGCCCGGCGGGCTCGACCCCGCGCGCCATCCCAGCCAGCTCTACGAGGCGCTGGGCGAAGGGTTGATCCTGTTCCTGATCCTCGCCTTCCTCTTCTGGCGGACCGATGCGCGCTACAAGCCGGGCTTTCTCCTCGGCACCGGCATGGCCGGGTTCGGCGTCGCGCGCTTCATCATCGAATTCTGGCGCGAACCCGATGCGCAACTGGTGGCGTTCGCGCAGGCCACGGGCCTGCACATGGGCCAGTGGCTGACGCTGCCGATGATCGCGATCGGCATCTACCTGATGGTCACGTCGAAACGGCGCCGCGTGCGCGTCGAACCGATCGCGGGGTCGGAGAGCGTGGCTTGAGCGAACCCGTCGTCACCGCCGCCGACCCTGCCCTGCCCGAACGGCTGGCGCGCGCCATCACGCTGGCCGGACCGATCAGCCTCGCGCAGTTCATGGGGGCGGCCAACGCGCATTATTATGCGACGCGCGATCCGCTGGGCGCGAACGGCGACTTCACCACCGCCCCCGAAATCAGCCAGATGTTCGGCGAGCTGATCGGCCTCGCCCTTGCCGATGCATGGGACCGTGCCGGGCGTCCTGCCGCACGCTATGTCGAATTCGGCCCCGGTCGCGGCACGCTGGCCGCCGATGCGCTGCGGTCGATGGCCTCGGCGGGTTGCACTCCGCCGGCGCACCTGATCGAAACCAGCCCGACGCTGCGCACCGAACAGGCGAGGCGCGTGCCGCATGCCGAATGGGCGGTCGACCTGGTCGGCCTGCCCGACGACGGCGCGTTGCTGGTCGTCGCCAACGAATTCTTCGACGCGCTGCCCATCCGCCAGTTGGTGAAGACGGCGGAAGGGTGGCGCGAACGGCTGGTCGCGTGCCAGGACACGCTGTTCCTGCCGGTCATGGGGCAGCGCGGCTTCGATCCGATCATCCCGCCGGCGTTTCGCGACGCTCCGATCGGATCGGTGCTGGAAACCGCCCCCGCCGCCGTCGCGATCCTGCGCCAGCTCGCCCGGCGGATCGTGGCGCAGGGTGGCTGTGCCATCGTGATCGACTATGGCTATGCCGGCCCGGCGCTGGGCGACACGTTGCAGGCGGTGCGCGGCCACGGTTTCGTCAATCCCTATGACGATCCCGGCGAACAGGACCTGACCGCGCATGTCGATTTCGGCACGCTGATCGAAGCGGCACGGGCCGAGGGTGCGGTAGCGTGCGGCCCGGTCGATCAGGGCGCGCTGTTGAAGGCGCTGGGCATCGACGCGCGCATGCAGGCGTTGACCGCGCGCGCGCCCGAGCGCGCCGACAGCCTGCGGGCCGACCGCGACCGGCTGGTGGAAGACGAACAGATGGGGACGCTGTTCAAGGCCATCGCGATCGCCGCACCGGGCTGGCCGGTGCCGGCGGGGTTCGCATGACCCCGGTGCTGCGCGAGGCCAGTCCGGCCGATGCCGCGCTGCTGGCGACGATCGGCGCGGAAACCTTTGTCGAGACGTTCGGCCATCTCTATGCCCCCGACGATCTCGCCGCGTTCCTGGCCAACCACAGTTCCGCCAACTGGGCGGCGGAACTCGCCGATCCGCGCTATCACGTCGTGCTGGCGATGGCCGGCGACGAGGCGGTCGGCTATGCCAAGCTCGGCCCGCCCTCGCTGCCGTTCGAACCGACCGGCAAGCCTATCGAGCTGCGCCAATTCTATCTCCGCAGGCAAGCGCAGGGCACCGGCCTCGCCGCGACGATGATGGAGCATGTGCTGGCGAAGGCCCGCGCGACCGGTGCCGACGAACTGTTCCTGTCGGTATTCGTCGACAATGCCCGCGCCCGGCGCTTCTACGAACGCTATGGGTTCGAACGCGTCGGCAGCTATGACTTCATGGTCGGCAACCACCGGGACGAGGATGACGTGATGCGGGTGGCGCTATGACGGTCGAGGTGCTGCGCAGCGGTGCGCTGGACGGGGTGGCGCACGGTTTTCTCGGGCGGCGCGGCGGGGTGTCGACCGGGGTCGTCGCCGGGCTCAACACCGGCCTCGGATCGGGGGACGACCCCGCCGCCATCGCCGAGAACCGCGCGCGGGTCGTCGATGCCGTCCTGCCCGGTGCGGCGCTGTGCGGGCTGTACCAGGTCCATTCCGCCTCGGTCGTCCGCGTCCTCACCGCCTTTCCCGATGGCGAGCGGCCACAGGGCGATGCGCTGGTCACGGAACGCCCGGACATCCTGCTCGGCATCCTGACCGCCGATTGCGCGCCGGTGCTGCTCGCCGACCGCGAGGCCGGGGTCGTCGGTGCGGCGCATGCCGGGTGGAAGGGTGCGCTCGCCGGCGTGACCGACGCGACCATCGCGCAGATGGAAAAGCTGGGCGCGCGCGCCGGGCGTATCGTCGCCGCGATCGGCCCGTGCATCGCGCGGGTGAGCTACGAGGTCGACACGGGCTTTGTCGAGCGCTTCTGCGCGACCGATCCGTCGAACGAACGCTTCTTCGCCGAGAACCGCCCCGGTCATGCCCGGTTCGATCTGGAGGCCTATGTCGTGCATCGACTGGCGGCAGCCGGCGTGCGGCGGATCGAGACATTGGGGCAGGACACTTATGCGCAGGAGGACCGCTTCTTCAGCTTCCGCCGCGCGACGCATCGCGGCGAGGCGGATTATGGACGACAATTGTCGGTGATCGGGATTCCGCAGCCGTAACGCTCGTCATCCCGGCGCAGGCCGGGATCCATTGTGTCGGGTGATGGCGATCCTGCCGCGACGTCACCCCGTCCATGGATTCCGGCCTTCGCCGGAATGACGGATCGGTGCGACGGCACCATTTGGTTTCTCCCGTAACTATCGCTACCTTCTCCGGTAAAGGAGAGTCCCGTGACCGACGAAACCGAAGCCGACCTGACCGGCGTACCGCCCCGCCGCCGCCCGAAACCCCCGGTCGACACGGTCGGCGGGCGGCGGCTGAGCCCTGCGACGTTGATGATGGGCCATGGCTATGACCCGGTGCTGTCCGAAGGGTCGCTGAAACCGCCGATCTTCGCGACCTCGACCTACGTCTTCCCCAATGCGGCGGCGGGCAAGCGCCATTTCGAAGGCGTGACCGGCAAGCGCCCCGGCGGGGCCGAGGGCCTCGTCTATTCGCGCTTCAACGGCCCGAACCAGGAAATCCTCGAGGACCGCCTGGGCGTCTGGGAAGCGGCGGAGGACGCGCTGGTCTTTTCCAGCGGCATGTCGGCGATCGCGACGCTGTTCCTGTCGATGGTCCAGCCGGGCGACACGATCATCCATTCGGGGCCGCTCTATGCCGCGACCGAAACGCTGATCGGCCGGGTGCTCGGCCGCTTCGGGGTGAGCTATCTCGACTTCCCGGCGGGCGCGACGCAGGACGAGATCGAGGCGGTACTGCGCAAGGCCGGGGGTCGCGTGCCGCTGATCTATCTCGAAAGCCCGGCCAACCCGACCAACGCGCTGGTCGATATCGAGGCCGTCGCCGCAGCCCGCGACGCAGTGTTCGGCACGCAGGACGACAAGCCGCCGATCGCGATCGACAACACGTTTCTGGGGCCGCTGTGGCAGCAGCCGCTGAAACACGGCGCCGACCTCGTCGTCTATTCGCTGACCAAATATGCCGGCGGACACAGCGACCTCGTGGCGGGTGGCGTCCTGGGGTCGAAGGCGCACATCAACACCATCCGCTCGATGCGCAACACCATCGGCACGATCTGCGACCCGAACACGGCGTGGATGCTGCTGCGCTCGCTGGAGACGCTCGAACTGCGCATGAGCCGCGCGGGCGAGAATGCGGCAAAGGTCTGCGCCTTCCTGCGCGATCATCCCAAGGTCGAGCGCGTCGGCTATCTCGGCTTCCTCAGGGACGACCGGCAGGCGGATATCTATCGCCGGCACTGCACCGGCGGCGGGTCGACCTTCTCGCTCTACCTCAAGGGCGGCGAGCGCGAGGCGTTCGCGTTCCTCGACGCGCTGGTCATTGCCAAGCTGGCGGTGAGCCTGGGCGGCACCGAGACGCTGGCCAGCCATCCGGCCGGCATGACGCACCTGTCGGTGCCCGACGCGCGCAAGGCGGCGCTCGGCATCACCGACAATCTGGTGCGCATCTCGATCGGGGTCGAGGATGCCGACGACCTGATCGCCGATTTCGAACAGGCGCTCGAGGCGATCTGAATCCCCCCCCGGCACGGGGGGAGGGGGACCATGCGCAGCATGGTGGAGGGGCAAGCCGCAAGCGCAGCGTTCGCGGCCTTGCCCCTCCACCATCCGGCTACGCCGGACGGTCCCCCTCCCCATCCAGGATGGGGAGGATGTCATGCCCCGCCGATCCCTTCGATCACCTTGCCCGTGCCGCCACAATTCGCGCACTCGCCATTCTCGATCGTGCCGGTCCCACCACAACGCGGGCACACATCCTCTCCGGTCCCGGGCGTGCCCGGTGCGGCGTCGTCGCCGGGGTTCGTCGGTTCGGCCATGTCGTCTCTCCCATCGTGCAGCCGCAACAACGGTCGACAGCGCGCACAAGGTCCGGCATGACGGCTCGCCTTATGGCACCCCGTTTCGCCTTTACCGTCACCGCCACCTCCGGCCGCGCCCGCACCGGGACCATCGCCATGCGGCGCGGGGAGATCCGCACGCCCGCCTTCATGCCGGTCGGCACCGCCGCCACCGTGAAGGCGATGAAGCCGGGGGACGTGCGCGCCACCGGCGCCGACATCCTGCTCGGCAACACCTATCACCTGATGCTGCGCCCCAGCGCCGAGCGGGTCGCGCGTCTGGGCGGGCTGCACGCCTTCATGGGCTGGGATCGCCCGATCCTGACCGACAGCGGCGGGTACCAGGTGATGAGCCTGTCCGAACTGACCAGACGGTCGGAGGACGGGGTCGAGTTCAAGAGCCACTTGGACGGCACGCGCCATCTGATGAGCCCCGAACGCTCGATGGAGATCCAGCGCCTGCTCGACTCCGACATCGTCATGGCGTTCGACGAACTGGTGCCCACCACCGCGACGCGCGAGGTGCAGGCGCGGGCGATGGAGCGTTCGATGCGCTGGGCGCGCCGCAGCCGCGCCGGCTTCGATTCGGGTGGGGAACACGCGTCGCGTGCCGCGCTGTTCGGTATCCAGCAGGGCGCGCTCGATAAAGGGTTGCGCAAGGCTTCCGCCGATGCGCTGGTCGATATCGGCTTCGACGGCTATGCGGTCGGCGGGCTGGCGGTCGGTGAGGGGCAGGAGGCGATGTTCGGCGTGCTCGACTATGCGCCGCAACAGTTGCCGTCGGACAGGCCGCGCTACCTGATGGGCGTCGGCAAGCCCGACGATATCGTCGGCGCGGTCGAACGCGGCATCGACATGTTCGATTGCGTGCTGCCCACCCGTTCGGGCCGCACCGGACAGGCCTTTACCCGCCACGGTCCGATCAACATCCGCAACGCCAGGTTCGCCGAAGATGTGGGTCCGGTCGATCCGGACTGCGCCTGCCCGGTGTGCCACGACCATAGCCGCGCCTATCTCCACCACCTCGTCCGCGCGGGCGAGATACTGGGGGCGATGCTGATGACCGAGCATAACCTGTATTTCTATCAGGCGCTGATGGCCGACTTGCGCGCGGCGATCGCCGGCGACACGCTCACGGCCTTTGCCGACGATTTCCGGGCTCGCTACGCCGGCCCGGCGCGTTAAAACCCCGATCAGAGGGAGAGGATCATGACCGACACGACCGAACTGAACGAAGTCGCCGCCGCCGCGAAGGAGGCCAAGCGCGTGGCCGACGCCGCCGCCGACACCGCCCAGCCGTCGAAGGGCCAGCACTGGCCGCTGGTGCCGATCGGCATCGGTATCGGATCGGCTGCGCTCGCGGCGGCGCTGCTCTACGCCAATTCGGGGCGCAAGAAGGGCTGAGGTTCCCCTTCGTCATTCCCGCGCAGGCGGGAATCCATGGCCGCCAACGATACGGCATGTTCGGCGACGCCAGCGTCTATGGACTCCCGCCTGCGCGGGAATGACGAACCCTCGATGGTCAATCCATCCTCGTAACCCACGATACGTTGACACATCGGGGCGATGCGGCCCACACCTCCCAGCGTTCCATCCGCCCGGAGAATTGCCCCCATGCGTTTCGGCCTCGCGCTGCTGATCTCGACCGCCCTGCTGGTCCCGGCCCATGCGCAGCCGCGCGCCGCCGCCCGGCCGGCCCCCGCCGCGGCCGTGCCGCCGATCGCGTACACCGAACGCACCCTCGCCAACGGGCTGCGCGTCTATGCCATTCGCGACACGTCGAGCGCGAACGTGTCGGTGCAGGTCTGGTACGATGTCGGATCGAAGGACGATCCCGCCGGGCGGTCGGGGTTTGCGCATATGTTCGAGCATCTGATGTTCAAGGCGACACGGAACCTCGTCCCCGAACAGCTCGACCGGCTGACCGAGGATGTCGGCGGGTACAACAACGCATCCACCGCCGACGATTACACCAATTATTACGAGGTGGTGCCTGCCAACCACCTGCAACGGCTGCTGTTCGCCGAGGCCGACCGGATGGCGACGCTGGTCGTCGATCCCCAGACCTTCGCGTCGGAACGCGAGGTCGTGAAGGAGGAGTTGCGCAGCCGCATCCTCGCCCAGCCCTATGGCAAGCTGTTCGGCCTGTACGCGCCGATGATGTCGTACAGCCGCCACCCCTATGCCCGGCCCGGCATCGGGTCGATCGCCGATCTCGACGCGGCGACGATCGACGATATCCGCGCCTTCCACGCGACCTATTACCGGCCCGACAATGCGGTGCTGGTGGTCGCGGGCAATTTCGACCCCGCACAGCTCGACCGCTGGGTCGACCGGTATTTCGCGCCGATCGCCAGGCCGAACCGCCCGATCCCGCGCGTGACCATCGACGAACCGGTCCGCCAGCAGCCGGTGACGAAGACGGTGTACGAAGCGAACACGCCGCTGCCCGCCATCCTCATCAGCTATCCGCTGCCGCCCGCCGGCCATCCGGATCAGGCGGCGCTCAAGGTGCTCGACGCGATCCTGTCGAGCGGGGACAATTCGCGATTGCACCAGAGCCTCGTCTATCGCGACCAGATCGCGCAGGATGCCGGGGTGCAACTGGATGCCAAGCAGGGGCCGGGCACGCTGTCGCTCTACGCGATCCTCGCCGGCGGCAAGTCGGCGACCGCGGGCGAGGCAGCGTTGAAGCGTGAAGTCGCCCGGCTGATCGCGACGCCGCCGACCGCCGCCGAACTGGCCGAGGCGAAGAACGAGATCACCACCGCCGAACTGCTGTCGCGCGAAACGGCGGAAGGGAAAGCGTCGGCGCTGGCGCAGGGAGTCATCGTCGAGCGCGATCCGCAGGCCGCCGACAAGGGGCTGGCGGCGATCGCGCGCGTCACCGCCGCCGATGTGCAGCGCGTCGCGCGCACCTGGCTGGCCGACGATCGCGCCGCGACGATCCGCTATCTGCCCGACAGCGCGAAGCCGGCCGGCGCGGCGAGCGACACCATCGCCATCGCCGACAGCGTCGTTACCGCGCCGCTGGCCGTGCCGCCGGGCATCGCGATCCACACGCCGGCACCCGCCGGCCAGCGCATCCTGCCCCCCGCCCCCGCCGCGCCGGTACAGGTCGCCATCCCCGTGCCGGTCGAACGCCGCCTGCCCAACGGCCTGCGCGTCGTGATGGTGGAAAAGCGCGGGCTGCCGGTCGTCACCGCCGCGCTGGTGGCGGACGGCGGGGCGGCCGGCGACCCGGACGGGCGTGCCGGGGTCGGCGAACTGGCCGCCGGGCTGCTGACACAGGGCACCCGCACCCGGTCGGCGACCGAGATCGCCCGCGCGGTCGAATCGCTGGGCGGCAGCATCGCCAGCGGCGCGGGCTGGGATTCACAGAGCGTGACGCTGACGGTCGGGTCGGCGCAGGCGGCCCCCGCCCTCGGCATCCTCGCCGACGTCGCGCGCAACCCGGCGTTCGATCAAGCGGAGATCGACCGGTTGCGCACGCGGACGATCGACGGGGTCAGCGTCGCGCTGACCGATCCGGGGCAATTGTCGGGGCTGGTGGCCGACCGGGCGGTGTTCGGCGCGGCACCCTATGGCCACCCCGCCAGCGGCACGCCCGCCACGCTGAAGGCGATTACGCGCAGCGACGTCGCCGCCGCCTATGCGCGTAGCTGGCAGCCGGACCGCACGACGCTGGTACTGGTCGGCGACCTGACGAGCGATGCCGGCATGGCGCTTGCCACCCGGCTGTTCGGCGACTGGCGCGGCACGCCGGGCGCGGCACCGGTGGCACCGCCGCAAACGACATTGCCCGCGCCGCGCGTGATCGTGGTCGACATGCCCGGCGCAGGACAGGCGGGCGTCGTCGTCGCCCGCCCCGGCATCGCACGGGGCGACCAGAGCTATTTCCCCGCCGCCGTCGCCAATGCCACGCTGGGCGTCGGCTTCTCGTCGCGGCTGAACCAGGAAATCCGCATCAAGCGCGGCCTCGCCTATGGCGCGCGGTCCGAACTGGATGCACGCCGCAACGGCGGGGCGGTCAGTGCGTCGACTCAGACCAAGAACCCGTCCGCGCCCGAAGTGGTGAAGATCATCACCGACGAACTGCGCCGCATGGGTGCCGAACCCGCGCCGGAGGCCGAACTGGCAACGCGCAAGGCGGTGCTGACCGGCAATTTCGGGCGAACGATCGAACGGACCAGCGGCATCGCCGGCACCATCGTCACCTATGTCGCCGACGGCGTGCCGCTGGCGCGCATCGCGACCTTCCTCCCATCCATCGAGGCGGTCGGTCCGGCGGCGGTGCAGCAGGCGGCGGCGCGGGTGATGGACCCGAAGGCGGCCAGCATCGTCGTGGTCGGCGATGCCAAGCAGTTCCTCGAACCGCTGCGCGCCGCCTATCCGGGACTGGTGGTGGTGCCGGCAGCCTCGATCGACCTGGGCCGCGCCGATCTGGGGGCGAAGTAACCCCTCGTCGTGCCGGGGAGGATTTCGAAAGCCGGTTCCGCTACACCCCGGCCGATGGCGATCCTCGCAAACCTGTCCCGGCGTACGCGCATCCTTGGCGGCGGCGTCCTGTTGCTGATCGTCGGCGCGTTCGCCGCGCGGGCCGGGATCGCCTCGCTCGACCAGCGCGGGCAGCCGCCGGCGCCGCCGACCGCCGCCGCCGGCTACGAGGCCGACGACCATTTTCCCGGCGCGGCGCAGTTGCTGCTCGACGCGCCGGTGCGGCGGGGCGAAACCGGCACCGCGCCGCTCCCGGCGCTGCCGGCCCATGCCGATGCCGGCGACCCTGGCGACGCGTCGATCCGCCCCGCCCGCCCGTTCGTGCTGCGCGGAACGCAGCTCGACCGCGCCCGCGCGCTGCAATGCCTGACCACCGCCATCTATTACGAAGCGGGTAACGAGCCGGAGGACGGACAGCGTGCGGTGGCGCAGGTCGTGTTGAACCGCGTGCGCCACCCCGCCTTTCCCGCCAGCGTGTGCGGGGTGGTGTTCCAGGGGTCGGACAGGCCGGTCTGCCAGTTCAGCTTCGCCTGCGACGGAGCGATGGCGCGGGTACCGGTGCCGTCGGTCTGGCTGCGATCGCGGCGGGTGGCGGCACGCGCGCTGGCGGGCGAGGTCTTTGCACCCGTCGGGCTGGCGACGCATTACCATACCTATGCCGTCACCCCGTCGTGGAACCGCGCGCTGGTGATGACCGGGGTGTTCGGCGCGCATTTCTTTCACCGGTGGAAGGGGTGGTGGGGTACGCCCGCCGCGTTCACCGATCGCCATACCGGCGTCGAGCCGCCGCCCGGACCGCTCCGCCCGCTGCCGCCGCCGCCCGCGGTGGAACCGGTCGTGGTCGAAACCGCGCCGATGGTCCCGCCGGCATTCGTCGCACCGCCCGCGCCAGTGGCCAGCGCCACGCCCCGGCCGGAGGAAGGTACCAGGCTGCCGCCGGAATCGCAGATTCTCGACCGGTGGAAGGATTCGGGCAAGCCGCTGCGCTAGGCGTGACTTTCGTCCGCTACCCCCCTACCTGAACGGCAATCAACCGGAGTATGCCCCATGTCGTTGACCGTCGCC
The DNA here is from genome assembly GCA_003240755.1 of Sphingomonas hengshuiensis. GTDB lineage: Bacteria > Pseudomonadota > Alphaproteobacteria > Sphingomonadales > Sphingomonadaceae > Sphingomonas > Sphingomonas hengshuiensis_A. The sequence goes on from QFNF01000027.1 coordinate 21,804, forward strand.
GTCCAGATGGACCCTATTGCGGGCATCAATATCGCGGGTGATTCCACCTTTGCCCTGATGCTGGCGGCGCAGGCGCGGGGACACCGGCTGTTCCATTACAGCCCCGAAGACCTGAACCAGTCGGGCGACCGGGTGTGGACGCGGGCGCAGCCGGTGACGGTGCAGCGGGTGGTCGGCGATCACTTCACGCTGGGCGATCCGGTCCGTCTCGACCTGGGTGAACAGGCCGATGTCGTGCTGATGCGGCAGGACCCGCCGTTCGACCTGGGATATATCACCGCGACGCACCTGCTGGAGCGGATTTCGGACCGGACCCTGGTGGTCAACGACCCGGCATCGGTGCGCAACGCGCCCGAAAAGCTGTTCGTGCTCGATTACCAGCGCTTCATGCCGCCGACGCTCATCACCCGGTCGGTCGACGAAGCGCGCGCGTTCCTGAACGAACATGGCTCGATCGTGGTCAAGCCGCTGCACGGCAATGGCGGCAAGGCGATCTTCAAGATCGATGCCGATGCGCAGAACCTGTCCTCGCTGATCGAGGTGTTCAACACCGCCTACCGCGAACCGCATATGGTACAGGCGTTCCTGCCCGCGGTGGCGAAGGGCGACAAGCGCATCGTGCTGGTCGACGGCGCGGTCGCGGGCGCGGTCAACCGCCTGCCCGGCGCTGGCGAAATCCGCTCGAACCTCGCGGTCGGCGGCACCGCGGCCAGGACCGAGCTGACGCCGCGCGAACGCGAGATCTGCGCCGCGCTCGGACCGGAACTCAAGCGGCGCGGACTGATCTTCGTCGGGATCGACGTGATCGGCGGCGAATGGCTGACCGAGATCAACGTGACCTCGCCGACCGGTATCGTCGCGATCGAGAAATTCGACGGGACGGACGTTGCGGGGATGATCTGGGACGCGATCGAGGCGCGGGTGGCGGCGAAGTAGCCAAGCGCGAGCGCTGCACCGTTGATCCGGGGGGCGGCCCGGCAACGGCACGAAACCCCCGTCCGGACGTTCCCAATCCCCATGACGACCTTCATCCTCGATGCCATTGCCCGGGGCGGCTATCTTGGCATCTTCCTGCTGATGGCGCTGGAAAACGTCATTCCGCCGATCCCGTCCGAAGTCATCATGGGGCTGGGCGGGATGGCGGTGGCCCGGGGCGACATGGCGATGCTGCCGCTGCTGCTATGGGGTACCGCCGGCACGACCGCCGGCAATTACTTCTGGTACGCGATCGGGCGGCGCTTCGGATATCAGGGGTTGAAGCCGTTCGTCGATCGCTGGGGCCGGTGGCTGACGGTCGAGTGGGAGGATGTCGAACGGTTGCACCGCTTCTTTCGCAAGCATGGCGGCAAGACCGTCTTCGTCTTCCGGTTCCTGCCGACGTTCCGCACGATGATATCGCTGCCGGCCGGCATGGCGTGCATGCCGCGCTGGCGCTTCTTCGTCGCGACCTTCACCGGCAGCATGATATGGAACGCGGTGCTGGCCTATGCCGGGCTGTGGCTGGGGTCCAATTTCGAACGGCTCGACCGTTATGTCGGACCGGTGGCGATCGCCATGTCGGTGGCGATCGTGATCGGCTATATCTACCGCGTGATTACGTGGAAGCCGCGCGGGCAGCGGTGATCCGATCGTGCCGGACCACCGCCCCGCAAGCGCTGTCGCTGCGGCACCCGAAGCAACGCCCGGACCCGCCCCTGACTGCTGTGCGGCGTCCGCGTCACGACGGCCGACCTGCATGCCGGCCGTCGTGACAGCACTCAAAACCGCGCACCCAGTTCCACGCCATAGAAGCGCGGCTCGCCCCGGATATAGGTCGGCACGCCAAAGCCGCCGCCGGTATTGCCCGCGTCGATCAGGTAGCGTTCGTCGGTCAGGTTGCGGGCGAAGCCGCCGATGGTGAAACGGTCGTCGAGCTCCACCCCGGCGCGCAGGTTGACCAGCGTATAGCCCGGCGTCGAGATCGCCTCGCGGTTCGGCAGTTCGAAGAACACCTTCGACCGGTACGTCACGTTGGGCACGGCATAGAAGGTCGCCGACCCGACCGGCACCCGCAAATTCGCGCCGGCGGAGGCGGTCATGTCGGGTTGCAGGCGGAACCGGTTGCCGGCGAACACGCCGTTGCTGGCGTCGTCCGCGACCCCGCCGTCGAGATAGGCGAAGGTGCCGAACAGCGACAGCATCTGCCCCAGGCGCAGATTGCCCTCCAGCTCGACACCCAGATTGTCCGCCGACCCCGCCGAACGGGTGGTGGTCACGCCATTCTCGGTCACGGACACCTGGAACCCGTCATAGCGCTGGTAGAACACCGACGCCGCGCCGCTGAACGGCCCGGCGCGGCCCTTGATGCCGCCTTCGTAGTTCCACACCAGTTCCTCGGGCACGATCTGGAGCGCCGGAATGACCCCTGCCGTCGCTGCGGAACCGGTGCGCTGGGCAGCGAGCTGTACCACGGGCGAGCGGCGCCCCTTGCTGACCGTGGCGTACAGGTTGACCGCTTCGGACAGGCGGAACAGCGCATTGAAGCGCGGCAGCACGGCGGCGAAGCTGCGCTCCGCCTCGAACTTCGCGCCATTGGTGTCGGCGGTGCCGAGCAGGCTGGTGAACACCCCCGCCCCGGCCAGCAGGCGCGAAAAGGGCTGGACCGAGCTGTACCCCGACCGGCGATCCTCGATCAGCACCCGCGCACCGGCGGTCAGCTCGAGCGCGGGCACCGGAATCCATGTCGCGTCGGCGAACATCGAATAGGTATCGTTGTTGCCATAGTTGGTGAATTCGGACGCATAGGGCAGTTCGGTCAGGGCGCCGCGCGACAGGATCGCGGTCGCACGTGCGCCCGGTACCGTGCCGTTGGCGGCGACGCAGTTCGGGCCGGTCGGAACGCCCGCCGTGTTCAGGACCGCGCGGATCGGTGCATAGGCACCCGTCACCGAACAGGCGAGATAGGTGCCCTCCTCGGTCGAGAACGGCACGCGCTGGAAACCATTTTCGAAGAACGCGTTCCACCCGAACGAGGCGCGCGCCTTCCCGCCGGTGAAGTTGAAGCGGCCTTCATGGCTCCACTGGTCGCCCTGCGCATCCTCGGCGAATTCCAGATACCAGGCAGGACCGCCATCGGCGTCGAACGTTTCGAGGCTGTTGAACCGGCGATAGCCGTTGACCGTGGTGAAGGTGACGCCCGGCGCCAGCTCGACCGCCACCGTCAGGTTCGCGTCATACACATCGCGGTCGAGGCCCAGCTTGCGCTTGCCCAGCACCTCCAGCGAATAGGGCGACCCCGACAGTTCCGCATATCCGTAGTCCCCGGTCTGCCCGCCGGTCGGGGCGAAGGCGCGGCTCTTGAACGCGGTGCCCGGATTGCGCTGCCCGTCATAGGTCAGCACCAGATCGGCGGTGACGGCGTCGGTCGGCCGCCAGCGCAGCGACCCGCGAAGCCCACGCTGGTCCTGCCCGTTCAGATCGTCCTGGTCGACGCGCCCCTGATTCTGGTTGGGGATGTCGGCGTCGCCGGCGATGTTGCGGACATAGCCGTCGCGATATTTATACGCGAAGGCGAGGCGGGCGGCGAGCGTGTCGCTCCCGGCATTGACCATGCCCGACACCTGCGTCCGGTTGAAATTGCCGTACGACGCGGCGAGGTCGGCGGCAAAGCCGGGCTTCGGCCGGGCCGACAGGATCGACACCGCACCGACGGCGGCGGCCGTGCCGAACAACGTCGCCTGCGGCCCCTTCACCGCCTCGATCCGTTCGAGGTCGAACAGATCCTGATACGCCCCGCGCGAGCGGCTGATATCGACGCCGTTGTAATAGAAGGTGACGCGCGCGCCCTGCTGCGCCGATCCCGAATCGGACGTGATGCCGCGAATGACGAAACCGGGATTGTTCGCGCTCTGCTCCTGCACGATCAGGCCGGGGATGTATTGCGCGACATCGGCCAGCGTCGACACGCCGAGGTCGGCCATCTTCTGCCCCATCACCGCCGTCACCGTGACCGGCACGTCCTCGATCCGCTGTTCTACCTTCTGCGCGGTGACGACGATCTCGTCCGATTCGTCCCCCGCCGGCTGGACATTGGCCTGGGCGAAGGCGGCGGTGGAACAGCCCAGCGCCAGCAGTGCGATCGTCGGACGCAGACACGATTTCATGTAATATCCCCCTGTGGATGGCGGGGGTCTAGGCAGGGGGCATGACAGGTCCGTGACGTCATGGACCTGTCGCATCGGATGCATAGGGGAGCGGCGGACCACTGTTCGTCGAACCTTTTCGAAAGCCCGCCACGATGACGCTCAACCGCCGCGACGCCCTCCGCCTGATGGGCAGCAGCGCCGCCCTGACCCTGCCGACGATCGGCCATGCCGCACCGGCCAACGCCCGGTTCCTGCACGGGGTGGCGAGCGGCGATCCGGCGGCGGACGGCGCGGTGCTGTGGACCCGGGCGACCCCGGCGGCGGGCAGCACCGGCGACATCCCGCTCGACTGGCATGTCGCCGCCAGCAGCGCCGGGACCGCGATCGCCACCGGCCGCACGACCGCGCGCGCCGCACGCGATTTCACCGCAAAGGTCGAGCCGACCGGCCTGACACCCGGCACCGAATACTGGTTCTGGTTCACCACCGCCGACGGCACCGCATCGCCCAGGGGCCGCTTCCGCACCCTGCCGCGCGGGAGCGTCGCCGACGTCGCGCTGGCAGTGGTGTCGTGCCAGCTCTATCCGGGCGGATACTGGCACGCCTATACCGCGATCGCCGCCGAACCCCGGCTCGACGCGGTGCTGCACCTCGGCGATTACATCTATGAATATGGCGCGGAGGGTTATGGCGCCGAGATCGGCCGCAAGCTGAACCGCCTGCCCGAACCTGCCCATGAAATCGTGACGCTGGCCGATTACCGGATGCGCCATGCGCAGACGAAGCGCGATCCGGCGATGCAGGCGGCGCATGCCCGCGCCGCGTTCATCTGCGTCTGGGACGATCACGAAAGCGCCAATGATTCGTGGGTCGGCGGCGCCGAGAACCATGACCCCGCGACCGAGGGCGACTGGGGCGCGCGCAAGGCGGCGGCGATGCAGGCCTATTTCGAATGGATGCCGATCCGCGATCCCGTTCCCGGCCAGCCATGGGAAGCGATCAACCGCAGCTTCGATTTCGGTGACCTCGCCACGCTGGTGATGGTCGAGACCCGGCTGCTGGCGCGCGCGCAACAGGCCGCGCCCAAGGGGGCGGGGATCGAGCCCGAAGATTATGCGACGATGATGGCGATCCGCGCCCGGCCCGACCGCGAACTGCTGGGGCCGAAGCAGCAGGCATGGGTCGAGGCCGAACTGGCCCGCTCGGTCGCGGCGAAGCGGCCATGGCAATTGCTCGGCAACCAGGTCGTCATGGCGCGCGTCCCCGGCCCCGACCTTGCCACGGAGATGGGGGCGGAGCGCTATGCCGCGATGCTGAACGGCCTGCCCGCCGCCTATGCCCCGCGCATCGCCGCCGCGCAGCGATCCTACCGCGCCGGGCTGCCGATGAATTTCGACAGTTGGGACGGGTATCCCGCAGCCCGCGAACGGCTCTATGCCGCGTTCCGCCGCGCGGGATCGCGCCCGATCGTGCTGTCGGGCGACAGCCATGCCGGATGGGCCAACGACCTGCATGACGATGCCGGACGACTGGTCGCCAACGAATTCGGCGCGACCGCGATCTCCAGCCCGTCCTACGGGTCGTTGTTGCCGGGTCTGGGCAAGGTGATCGAGAAAGGCGCGCCCGAGGTCCGCTACTGCGATCAGGACCGCAAGGGCTATCTGCTGCTGACGCTGACGCGGGAACAGGCCGAGGCGCAGTTCCGGACGGTGTCGAGCGTGACCACGCCCGAGTTCACGACCGCGACCACCGCGCGGTGGCGCGTGGCGGCGGGGAAGCCCGGGCCGCTGGTGCAGGGATAGCACGTCGCACCATCCCCCCCGTACCCCCGCGAAGGCCGGGGGTACGGGGACGACAAGGGGTGATGGTACGGCGCTTTGCACCCCGCCCCCCCGCCCCTACATAAGCGGGAGTGCGAAGCCTCCCCGCCCCCCTTGCCGACTGGTTCGCCACACGCGGATGGGCGCCGCGCCGCCACCAGCGCGAGATGCTCGACGTCGCGCAGGCCGGCGACCACGCGCTGCTGGTCGCGGCGACCGGCGCGGGCAAGACACTGGCCGGGTTCCTGCCCACCCTCGCCGAACTGATCGAAACCCCGCGCGACGGGCTCCACACCCTCTATATCTCGCCGCTGAAGGCGCTGGCGGTCGATGTGCAGCGCAACCTGCTGACCCCGATCGCCGAGATGGACCTGCCCATCCGCGTCGAGACCCGCACCGGCGACACCCCGTCCGACCGCAAGGCCCGCCAGCGCGCCAGGCCGCCGCATATCCTGCTGACCACCCCGGAATCGCTCAGCCTGCTGCTGTCCTATCCCGATGCCGAGCGGCTGTTCGCCTCGTTGCGCACGATCGTCATCGACGAGGTCCACGCCTTTGCCACCGGCAAGCGGGGCGACCTGTTGTCGCTGTGCCTCACCCGGTTGCAGCGCTTCGCCCCGCGCTTGCGCCGCGTCGCGCTGTCGGCGACGGTCGCCGATCCCGACGGCTATCGCGCATGGCTCGCCCCCGATGGCGACATCGATGCGGTGACGCTGGTACAGGGCGAACCCGGCGCCGACCCCGATATCCGCATCCTGCTGCCGCAGGATCGCATCCCGTGGTCGGGCCATTCGGGCCGCTATGCCGCGGGGCAGGTGATGCGCGAGATCGAGCGCCACCGCACCACCATCGTGTTCTGCAACACCCGCAGCCTTGCCGAGCTGATCTTCCAGGACCTGTGGCTCGCCAACGACGCGCAGCTCCCGATCGGCGTCCATCACGGCAGCCTCGACCGCGAGGCGCGGCGCAGGGTCGAGGCGGCGATGGCCGACGGCAAGCTGCGCGCGCTGGTGGCGACCGCCAGCCTCGACCTCGGCGTCGACTGGGGCGATGTCGACTGCGTGATCCAGATGGGCGCACCCAAGGGATCGTCGCGCCTGCTGCAACGCATCGGTCGCGCCAACCACCGGCTGGACGAGGTGTCGAAGGCGCTGCTGGTGCCGGGCAACCGCTTCGAATTTCTGGAGGCGCAGGCGGCCCTCGACGCGGTGGACGCGGGCGAACTCGACGCCGACCTGTTCCGCCCCGGCGCGCTGGACGTGCTGGCGCAGCATCTGATGGGCTGCGCCTGCGCCGAACCCTTTGCCGCGTCCGACATGCTGGACGAGGTTCGCGGCGCCCTGCCCTATTCGGCGCTCGACGGCGACACGTTCGACCGCGTGCTGCACTATATCGCGGAGGGCGGCTATGCGCTGAAGGCCTATGACCGGTTCAAGCGGCTGCGGCTCGGCAGCGACGGGCTGTGGACCGTCACCAGACCGGCGTTCATCGCCCAGCATCGGCTGAACGCGGGCATCATCGTCGACGCGCCGACCCTGGACGTGCGGTTCCGGAACGGGCGGCGGCTGGGCACGGTCGAGGAATATTTCGCCTCCACCCTGTCGCCCGGCGACACCTTCTTCTTTGCCGGCATGAGTCTGGAGGTGGAGAAGATCGAGCTGACCGACCTGGTCGTCCGCGCCAGCAGCAGGCCTGCACGCATCCCCAAATATGGCGGCACGCGCATGGCGCTGTCGACCAACCTCGCCGACCGGGTGCGCGGGTTTCTCGCCGATCCGTCCGAATGGTCCCGCTTTCCCGATGACGTGCGCGACTGGCTGGAAATCCAGTCGCGCCGCTCGGTCCTGCCGCGCCCGGGCGAACTGCTGGTCGAAACCTTTCCGCATGACGGGCGGCACTATATGGTCGCCTACAGCTTCGAAGGGTGGAACGCGCACCAGTCGCTCGGCATGCTGGTCACGCGGCGGATGGAGGCGATGGGGCTGAACCCGATCGGCTTCGTGTCCAACGACTATGCGCTGGCCTGCTACGCGCTCGAACCGATCACCGATCCGCAGGCGCTGTTCTCGCCCGACATTCTCGAACATGAATTCGTCGACTGGGTACAGGGATCGGCGCTGCTCAAGCGCACCTTCCGCGAAGTGGCGGTGATCGGCGGGCTGGTCGAGCGCCAGCACCCCGGCAAGCGCAAGACGGGAAAGCAGGTCACTTTCTCGACCGACCTGATCTATGACGTGCTGCGCAAATACGAACCCGGCCATCTGCTGCTGCAGGCCGCATGGGAGGACGCGCGGGCGCGGATGACCGATGTCGGGCGGCTGGCAAAGCTGCTGGAAACGGCACAGGCGCGCATCCGCCATGTCACGCTCGACCGGGTCAGCCCGCTGGCGGTGCCGGTGCTGGTGCTGATCGGGCGCGAGCGGGTGACGCAGGGCTCCGCCGACGATGCGCTGCTGGTCGAGGCGGAGGCGCTGGCGGCGCAGGCGATGGCGCTGGACTGACCCGTCCCCGAACCCGCCTGCGCGGAGCGACCGCACCTGCGGACCAGGCCGATTGCGTGTCTGTCCGCGCGGGGCTTCAGCTCGAGAGGAGCCGGGGATGGTCGCGATGCAGGCCGGCCGGTGGCACGATTCGGCAGCGTGCCGATGCCCCGGGCGGCGTCTCCACAAGAAACTACCATTCCGGCGCAATATAGTTGCAAACTCGAAACGAAATGAGGGATGAGCGGCGAAGGCGCGTATTGACGCCGGGGCTATATGGCATCGGACTTCCGACAACTTATTGCAAACAAACGGTTTTTTCGTTTGACCTGTATATACAGTTGATGTTTGATCCCGTTCCATCACGCCAAGATGGACGGGGGACAGATCCATGAAGTTCGTGCCGGCACTCCTCGCCGCAACCTGCCTCACCGCGGCGGCCGCCGCCGCCCAGACCGCGGATCCGGCCGCCCGGCAGACCGACGCCGCGGGCCCTGAGACCCCGGCCACCGGCGACATCATGGTGACGGGCAGCCGCATTCGCCGACAGGACATTGCGGGCGTCGGGCCGGCGACCGTGGTATCGGCCGAGCAGATCGAGAACACCGGCATCGTCAACGTCGAGACGCTGCTGCAGCGGCTGCCCGCGAACGCCGGCTTCGCGGGCAACCAGAGCTCGGCCTATTGGACCGGCAACGGATACGGCACGGCCCAGGTCAACCTTCGCGGGCTCGGCATCAAGCGCACCCTCGTCCTTCTGAACAACCGGCGCCTCGTCGCCGGCGGGACCGGGGCCAACTCCTCGCCCGACCTCAACATGATCCCGGTCGTCGCGCTCGCGCGGACGGACGTGCTCAAGGACGGCGCGTCGGCGATCTACGGCGCCGACGCGATGGCCGGCGTCGTCAACCTTGTCACCCGCACGGACTACAACGGAATCGGCATCAGCGCGCGCGGCGGCATCACCGAACGCGGCGACGGCGGCGACTACACGGTCGATCTGCTCGTCGGGACGCGCGGATCGCGCGGGGGCATCCTCGCGGCCGCGACCTATCAGAAGACCGAGCCGGTCAACATGGCAACGCGCGCGCCCTGCTCGCTGGCGGAGACGAGCCGGGGCGCTCTGGCCTGCGTCAACAGCGCCTCGACCGTCGGCGGGCGTGCCGTGCTGCCGAACGGCCAGCAGATCAACTTCAACCAGGTGCCCGGCGGCAACGGCAACTTCTTCGAGCCCTACAGCGCCGCCAAGCACAACTTCAACTCGAACCCCTTCCTCTACGCCGTCAGTCCGATCGAACGGATCTCGACCGCGGTCTTCGCCGATTACGATCTGACCGACGGCGTCGAGGCCTTTGGCGAGTTCCTCTATACGCACCGCAAGTCGAACCAGATCGCGACGCCGGGGACGCTGCGCAACCTGTCGATCCCGGCCGCGAACCCGACCAACCCGACAGGCCAGAACATCGTGCTGGTCCAGCGCCGCCTCGCGGAACCGGGACCGCGCCAGTTCTACCAGCGCACGGACACCTGGCAGGGCACGGTCGGCGTGCGCGGAAAACTCGCCAACGACTGGGCGTGGGAGGTGGCGGGGGCCTATGGTCGCAACACCGCGGTCGACGGCTCGACCAACATCGCCAACCTGCAGCGCGTGGGCCTCTCGCTCGACACGTCGCGGTGCAGCTTCGCGGCGGGCGCGGCGGTGCCCTGCGCCGACTATCTCGGCTTCGGCGACCTGACGCCCCAGGTGCTGGACTACATCCTGTTCACCTCGCGCGACACCGGCGGCAACTCGCTGTTCTCCCTGACCGCCGACCTCGATGGCAGCCTCTTCCGACTGCCCGCCGGGCCTGTCTCGTTCGCGACCGGCGTCACCTACCGCGAGGAAAGGGGCTGGCGTAATCCCGATCCGCTGACGGTCGCCGGGGTCGCCAACACCAACCAGCAGTCGCCGATCTCTGGCGCGACGAAGGCGAAGGAGGCGTATCTCGAGCTGTCGGTGCCGGTGCTGGCCGACACGCCGTTCTTCCGCTCGCTCACGCTGGACGGCGCCGTCCGCTATTCCGAATACGACCTGTTCGGCAGCGACTGGAACTACAAGTTCAGCGCCGACTGGACTGTCACCGAAGGGGTGCGCTTCCGCGGCACCTACGGCACCGGCTTCCGCGTGCCGAACGTCCCCGAGCTGTTCGGCGGCGTGTCCGAGGGCAATCTGACGACCAGCGACCCGTGCAGCCGATACGCGACCAGCTCCAATGCGACGCTCGTCGCCAACTGCCGCGCGTCCGGCGTGCCGGCCAACTATGTTCAGCTTGGCACCACGATCCTGACCACGGTCGGCGGCAACCGGGACCTGCAGCCGGAGACGTCGCAGAGCTGGACCGTGGGCACCGTCCTCCAGCCGCGCGGCATCGTTCCGGGGCTCTCGCTGACCGCCGACTGGTTCGACATCGACATCGACGGCGCGATCCGCGCCATCCCGGGATCGACGAAGCTCGCCGTCTGCTACGCCAGCGCCAGCCTCTCCAGCCCGTTCTGCCGCGACTTCACGCGCAGCACGCTGACCGGCGAGGTCACGCGCCTGTCGGCCCAGCCGATCAACACCGGGCGCGAGCGGATGAAGGGGCTCGACCTTGGCCTGGTCTACGCGCACACGCTCGGTCGCCTGCAGCTCCAGGTGGACCTGAACGCGACCTATCTCGACGAATATGTCGTCGAACCCTTCCCGGGTGGCGCGTCGATCGTCTTCGACGGCCGGATCGGCGGCGGCAACGGGGGCTATCCGCAGTGGCGCGGTTACGGCGTCGCCACCGCGCGCCAGGACGGCGTGGCGTTCACCTGGTCGACCCAGTGGATCGGCAGGGCACAGGACTTCAATGCGGCACCCACCGCGATCGGCTATCGCACGCCGGACATATTCTATCACAACGCCCAGGTCGCCTTCGAGATCGACCGGCGGACGCGTTTCCAGATCGGCGTCGACAACATGTTCGACACGAAGGCACCCTACATCCCGAGCTTCACCGACGGGAACACCGACACGATGACCTATGACCTGCTGCGCCGGCGCTTCTACGTCGGCGTCAGAACGGCGTTCTGATCGTGGCGGCGATCAGATGGCCGCTGACGGTCAGGCGGATCCACAAATGGCTGGCGCTGGTGGTCGGGCTCCAGGTCCTGCTATGGACCGTCACCGGCTTCTACATGGTGGTCGTGCATATCGACACGATCCATGGCGACCATCTGGTCAAGGCGGCGCCCGTGCCGACGATGGCGACGGCGGGGCTGATCCCGCCCGGCCGCATCGCCGCGGCCGCGCCCGGTACCATCGAAGTGCGGCTGCAACAGCGGCTGGGCGTCCCCATCTGGCGCGTCCAATCGCAGGACGGCCTGGCCGCCTTCGACGCCCGAACCGGATCGCGGCTGGACGAATTGAACGAAGCCGACGTGCGACAGATCGCTGCCAGCCTGTATTCGGGCAACGCCGCTATCATCCGCGCCACCCGGCTGACCGCCCCGGTGCAGGAACTGGGGAAGCGCAAGCCGCCCTACTGGCAGGTGGAGTTCGCGGGCTGGAACAGACCCACCCTCTACATCGCGCCGCTCACCGGCGAGCTCATCGCCAGGCGGCACCGGCTCTGGCGCATCTTCGACTTCGCGTGGATGCTGCACATCATGGACTATGACGCTCGCACCGACGTCAACAACCCGCTGCTGCGCGTCGCGACCTGGAGCGCCTTCGCCATGGCGATCAGCGGCGCCTGGCTGCTGATCTGGACATTCCCCAGGCGGAAGAAGAAGAAGGCAAGGGCGTGAAGCGCATCCGGTTCTCGCCGCTGCTGTTCCGACGCATCCACAAATGGGTGGGCCTGCTCCTCGGGCTTCAGTTCATCCTGTGGGCGCTCAGCGGATCGATGATGGCCCTGCTCGATGCCGACGCGGTCGGCGGGCACGACGGACCGGCCATGCCCGCGATGCCCGTATCGACGACGGATCTCGTCGATCCGACCATCGCCCTTGGCGGGCGACCGGTCGTCGGCCTCGCGCTGCGCGACCTCGCCGGCCGGCCGGTCTATGAGGTCGTCGACCGTGCCGGACCCCGGCTGATCGATGCCGCCACGGGACGGCGGCTTGCGGTCGATCGCCAGCTCGCGACCGCGATCGCCACGCACGGCAGCACCATGCCGGTCGCGGGCGTGTCGCTCCTCGCCCGGCCGAATCTGGAGGCGAGGGAACATGCGGGTCCCCTGTGGCGCGTCGATTTCCGCGACGCGGAGCATTCGAGCGCCTACATCTCGGCCACCACCGGACGGCATCTCGTCACGCGCGGCGACACGTGGCGGACGTGGGACTTCTTCTGGATGTTGCACAACATGGACTATGTGAACCGCAGCAGTTTCAATCATCCGCTCATCATCTTCGTCGCGTTCTGCGTCCTATGGCTCTCGGGGACCGGATTCTATCTGCTGTTCACGAGCTTCCGGAAGGCCGATTTCCGCTGGATCACGAACCGGTCGAAATCGCGCATGAAGCGGCCGGCCTAGTCCGCGCCGACGACGAAGCTCGCGGTCAGCTCATAGCGGGCGGCGGGATGGGTCAGCACCGCGTGCGACACCAGCCTGCCGCCGCTCCACGTCCGCCGAACCATGACCAGCGTGGGCTCGCCCGGCATCATGCCCAGCAGGCGGCGGATCTCGTCGTCGGGCACGCGGGCGAGGACCCGGTGTTCGACCCGCTCGATCGGGGCGATCCGCGACAGATATTCGTTCGGCGTCGTCCGGTTGAAGTCCTGTTCACCATAGCCGGGTGCGGCGTCCGCCAGCACGAGCCGTTCTTCCAACTGCAGCGGAAATTCCGCCTCGTGATGAACGATCAGGCTGCGGAAGATGGCGGTGCCCACCACCACGCCGAGCAGCGCAGCATCCGCCGCGTCCGCGCCAAGGGGCTGGTTGCCGATGACGCGCGGACGATAGGCATGGCCACGGGACCGGACCTCCTCGGCGATGTTTCGGATCTCGATCAGGTGCCCGATGGGCCTCGCCTCGGCGATGAACGTGCCGGAACCGGGGCGGCGCACCAGCACGCCGGCAACGGTCAGCTCGCGCAGCGCCCGGTTGGCGGTCATGCGCGACACGCCGAAGCGCGACACGATCTCCGCCTCGGACGGCACCCGGTCGCCGGTGGAGAGCCGTCCGGTCCGCACGTCCGCCAGGATCGATTCCTTGATCTCACGATATCGCGGGGTGGTCCCGTCCGCGTTGCCGCCCGCATCTGCCATGGTGGCTGTATATACATCCACGGCTCCCGCGCCACTCGGGATGTGGCTTCCTCCCGATGGCGCTCACGCCGGCGCGACGGGATCCAGTGTGCCGAGAACCGCCACCACCGCGAGGATCGTCATGCCGAGCGCGAGTTCCATCGACAGGCTCAGCCGCAGCGCCGCAGCCGCGCGCCGTTCGTCGCGCGCCAGCATCTGCGTCAGGCGCCAGCGATTCACGGCGGCAGGGATCAGCATGGCAAGGAAGGCCAGCAGCTTGAGCCCGAGCAGCCTTCCATATTGCGAAGACGGCAGCATCGCCATGTCGTCGACGCCGACGACGGCGACGAGATTACAGGCGCCGCTGAGGACGACCGTCGCGACCAGCAGCGAGCCCGTCGCGGAGAACCGGCGAAGCGAAGCGACCCTGTCACCGATCGAAGCCCGATCGCTCGCCGACGGGAAGTTCATCCGGAGCAGAACGGCGATCGCACCGAGCCAGCCGGCAACCGCCGCAAGGTGAAGGACGTCGACGAGGCGATGCACGATGCCGGCCGCACCGTCGGAAGTCGCCGCATGCCCGGACCAGGCGAGACTGGCGACGGCCAGCATTGCAAGGGGCGTCGCGGCACGACGACGTCCAGCGGCAAGGAGCATCGTCGTCACCACAAGCGCCGTCGATCGGACGAGGAAGGCGATGCCGGAACCGGTCTCGATCAGGACGAAACGGGCGAGTTCGCCGTCGATCGACGACAGCGGTTCCCCCGTCATCGCCTGCATGGTCGAACCGAAGCCGGCGATCGAAACGCCGAGGCCGGACAGCGCGAGCCAGGTCAGACCCGATCCGGCGCCATGGTCGCTTCGTCCACGGCGGACGGGATCGATCAGGATGCCCGCCAGTGGCAGGAGGCAGCCATATTGCAGAAACCGCAGCGCCGCTTCCGGTTCGATCATCGCGTTCAGCGGACCGAGAAGGCGTGCTTGCCGGTGATCCGATGCGTGTCGGCCCCGACGACAGCCCAATCGACGCGATACGAACCCGCCGGCAGCGGCGTGGCGCTCGTCAGGACGATCGCCTTGCCATCGGGCGAGAGCGTCGTCGACACGCCCGGCATCTTCATGTCGGGATGGTCGGCCGTGCCGGGCATGCCGGTCATGACGAGGGTCGCCGTCGACAGCCTGGGCATCAGCCGCTCGCTGAACATCAGGCGCACCGTGCCGGTCCTCGGCGCAGTCGCATTGGCCGCGGGGGTCGCGGACAGCAACTTCGGATGCGCCATCGCGGGCGACGCGTACGCAGCCAGCGCGGCCGTAATGAGCAGGTGGCGGAACGTCATCAAAATCTCCTATCCTCTACGCCATCAACGTACGCACCGGATGCGTCCGCCCCTCGCCGTGCCGCGTGGTTGAGGGGTGGACGCTCGAACTGCGTAGGGAAGGCGCGGACTGAAAGAACGAACATGACCATGGACATCGACAACGCGCTCGGTCGCATCGCCGGGCAGGCCCCCCATCCCGGACTCGACGGACTGGAAGATCGCGTCATGACGATCATCGCCGATCGGCCCGCCGGCACGACCGCGCTGCGCACGACGATCGCGGGTGCCGCCTTTGCCCTGCTGCTCGGCGTCGGCAGCGTCATCTACCCCGCGCCGGAGGCGCGCGCGAAGGAGATGGCGCCCTTCGGCATCCCCGGCCCGCTCGCGCCGTCCACGCTGCTGCTGGGCGCGGAATGACGGTGCGCAGGCTGCTGCTCACCGCACTCGTCGTCTTCCTCGCCGCCATCGCCGGCGTCTTTGTCGGGCGGCATCTGTTCCCCGCCGATGCGCCGCCCTCGGGAGAACTTCACGCGCTGCTGCACGACCAGATCGACCTGGATCCCGAGCAGGATCGCCAGCTCCACGCTCTCGAGCAGGTCTTTGCCGGGCGGCGTCAGGCGATGGAGGCGGCAATGCGTGCCGAGAATGTCCGCCTCGCCCGCGCGATCGGCGCCGAGCATCGCATCGGCCCCCAGGTGACGTCCGCCATCGACGCGTCGCACCGCACGATGGGCGAGCTTCAGAAGGAGACGCTGGCGCATGTCTTCGCCATGCGGCGCCTGTTGCGTCCCGATCAGGCCGCCCGGTTCGACGCCGCCATCATGAAGGCGCTGACCGAAGACGCGAAGTGACCGCCGGCTTCGCCGACCTTGGCGACGGCCAGCTCGCGCTGCTCTGTCAGGCCGGCGATCGGCGGGCGTTCGGCGAAATCGTCCGCCGCCACAAGCAGCCGCTGCATCGCACCGTGTCCTGCCTCACGGGCGACGAGGACGAGGCCGTCGACATCGTGCAGGACGCCTTCATCGCCGCGCACGCATCCATTTCGACATTCGATCCCGCGCGCCCCATGCGGGCATGGCTGACCCGCATTGCGATCAACAAGGCGCGGGACTGGCGCCGGCGCCGGATCGTCCGCCGGCTGATATCGGCGATGCTGCCCGACGAGGCGGTGGAGGTCGCCGACGACGCCCCGCCGGTCGACGGCGCCGTGGCCGACCGGGCCGAGCTGCGGCACGTCGAGGCCGCTATCGCCCGGCTGCCCGCGAACCTGCGCGAGGTGCTGGTGCTCCGTACGATCGACGGCCTTGCGCAGGCCGACGTGGCCAAGGCACTGGGCGTCAGCGAGAAGACGGTCGAGACGAGGCTCTACCGGGCACGGACCAAGCTGCGGGACGATCTCGACCGCTGGGAGTCCGTTTGAAAACGCGCGGAAGGGCGCGTTTTGCAGGCGGTGCCGGCCCGCTCCCCGAAACGCCTTTCCAAACAGCCGCTGAGGCGTTCGCGGACCATCAGGACCGATCGAAAGCGATATTCGACACGAGGGGTCGGCGCGTTCCCCGCGTATCATGTTCGACAGCCAATACCGGAAGAATGATGACTGCTTCGATCGATCGCCGCGGCCTGCTGCGCGGCTCCATGGCCCTTGGCGGCACGGCCGCGCTGTCGGCCTGGTATCCCGCCTGGGCGCAGCCGGTGTCGGCCGGCATCGTGCGCCCGCTGCCGACCGTATCGGGCGACGATATCACCCTGCGGATCGCGCACCACATGATGACGATCGACGGGCGCGAAAGCCACGCGATCGGCATCAACGGCACGGTCCCCGCGCCGCTGATCCGGCTGCGCGAGGGGCAGACCGTGCGGCTGCACGTGGAGAACGCGCTGGACGAGGACAGCTCGATCCACTGGCATGGGCTGATCGTGCCGTTCCACATGGACGGCGTCCCCGGGGTCAGCTTCCCCGGGATCAGGCCGGGATCGACCTTCACCTACGAATTTCCGATCCTGCAGTCGGGCACCTATTGGTATCACAGCCATTCGGGCCTGCAGGAACAGCTCGGCCATTACGGCCCGATCGTCATCGACCCCAAGGGCGAGGATCCGATCCGGTCGGACCGGGAGCATGTGATCGTGCTGTCGGACCACAGCCGGATGCACCCGCACGTCATCTTCACCAAGCTGAAGCAGCAGGGCGGCTACTTCAACTACCAGAAGCAGACGCTGGCCGGCCTGCTCGCCGGCAGGGACCAGTCCGCGAGGGAACGGCGGGAATGGGGCGCCATGCGGATGGACCCGACCGACGTCGCCGACGTGACGGGCAGCACCTACACCTTTCTCGTCAACGGCCACGGCCCGCGCGACAACTGGACCGGCCTGTTCCGCCCCGGGGAAAAAGTGCGGCTGCGGATCATCAACGCCTCGGCCATGACGACGTTCAACATCCGCATCCCGGGCCTCAAGCTGACGGTCGTACAGGCCGACGGCCTGCCGGTGCGCCCGGTGCCGGTCGACGAGATGCAGATCGCGGTCGCCGAGACGTACGACGTGATCGTCCAGCCGACCGACGATCGCGCCTATTCGATTGTCGGCGAGAGCGTCGACCGGTCGGGGATGGCGCGTGCCACGCTCGCGCCCCGCGAGGGCATGGCCGCCGCGGTGCCGGCCCTGCGTCGCCGGCCGCTAGCGGACATGAAGGACATGGGCATGGGCGACATGACGGGGATGGATCACGCCCCCATGGGCCATGCCGCGCCGGCCGCTTCGGCAGCCGCAGCCTGTCCCCCCGAACACGCCGCGATGGGGCACTGCACGCCGGCCTCCGCCACGACGACGGGAAGCGCCGCGGCCGCGTCACAGGCCGCACAGCACAGCGGAACGGATCACGGCGCGGGCGGCATGAACCACTCGATGCGCGACTTCTCGGTCGCGCCCGAGGTGAAGAAGACCCCGACCGTCCAGACGATCTCACCCATGCCCGTCGATCGGATGGGCGAGCGCGGCCAGGGACTGGAGGATGTCGGCCACCGGGTGCTGATCTACACCGACCTGATGGCGGTCGACCGCAACCCCGACGTCCGGGCGCCCGACCGTGCGCTGCGCATCCACCTTACCGGCAACATGGAACGCTACATGTGGGCGTTCGATGGCGAGAAGCTGAGTGAGGTGAAGAAGCCGATCCCGTTCCTCAAGGACGAACGGGTTCGCGTCACGCTGGTCAACGACACGATGATGGGCCACCCCATCCACCTGCACGGCCACTTCTTCGAGCTGGTGACGGGCCACGGCGAATATGCGCCGCGCAAGCACACCATCCAGGTCCAGCCAGGGGGGACGGCCACGTTCGACGTCACGACCGACGCCGTCGGCGACTGGGCCTTCCACTGCCACATGCTCTACCACATGCATGCCGGGATGATGCAGGTCGTATCGGTCCGCCCTCGCGGAGGAGATGCGGCATGAAGACGCTGATCCTTGCCGCGACCGCTGCCGGCGCGCTCGCGGCGGCGGCCCCGGCCGCCGCGCAGACGATGGACCATTCGCGGCACATGCCGGTCATGACGATGCCGGCGGCGAAGCCCGGCGCGGATGCCGCATGTCCGCCCGAGCACGCAGCGATGGGCCATTGCACCCCGGCGGCGGCGGAGCCGGCCGCTTCGCCGCCAGCGGCGACGAGCGATCCGAACTGTCCGCCCGAACATGCCGCGATGGGCCACTGCGTCGCGCAGGCGACACCGGCGGCGGATACTGCACCGGAAATCGGGGGGGGCGGCACCGCCCGCCCGGCCGGAAGCGCACCTGCTCCGGTCGCTCCCGACGCGGACTATGCCGACCGGGTCTGGGGACGGGACGCGATGGCGCCGGCCCGCGACCTCCTGCACAGGGAGCATGGGGGCATGGCGTTCTCGCAGATCATGTTCAACCTGGCCGAGGTCCAGTTCCGTCGCGGCGGGGACGGATACCGGTGGGACGGCGAGTTCTGGCATGGCGGCGACGTCAACCGGCTCACGGTGAAGAGCGAGGGCGAAGGCACGTTCCGCGACAGCGCCGGGGGCGAGGTCCAGGCGCTCTACAGCCGCGCCATCGGTCCCTATTTCAATGTCCAGGCCGGCGTCAGGCAGGATGTCGCGCCGGGCCCGAACCGAACCTATGCGACGGTCGGGTTCGAGGGGCTCGCGCCCTATTGGTTCGACGTCGAGGGTGCGCTGTTCCTGTCGGACAGGGGCGACGTGCTGGGGCGGGTCGAGGGCTATTACGACCAGCGCATCACCCAGCGGCTGATCCTGCAGCCCCGCGTTGAGCTTGCCCTGTCGGCGCAGGACGTCCGGTCCAGCCGCCTGGGATCGGGCGTGACCGATGCCGAAGGGGGCCTGCGCCTGCGCTACGAAATCGCCCGCGAATTCGCCCCGTATGTCGGCGTGTCGTGGGAACGCACGTTCGGCGACACCGCCCGCTACGCACGGACCGACGGCGATGGCACCGGGGGATTCAGCTTCGTGGCGGGCGTCAGGACTTGGTTCTGACCCCCCGCGCCACTGCACCGTCGCGTACGAACCGGGCACGTACTGATCGCTGCGCGCCGGCCGGCCGGATATCGGCTACGCAACCGGCCTGTTCCCGAGCCGCCCCTAAACGTCCAGGTTCGCGACGTTCAGCGCATTTTCCTGAATGAAGTCGCGCCGCGGTTCGACCACATCGCCCATCAACCGCGTGAAGATCTCATCCGCGACATCGGCCTGATCGATCGCGACGCGCAGCATCGACCGGTTCGCCGGGTCGAGCGTGGTTTCCCACAATTGTTCGGCGTTCATCTCGCCCAGCCCCTTGTAGCGCTGGATCGACAGCCCCTTGCGCCCGGCGGCGAGGATCGCATCGAGCAACTGGCTGGGCCGCGCGACCAGCGTCTCGCCCTTTGCGGCGACGGCGGGCGCTTCGTCCTCGCCCTCGGCCACCGCATCTCCCGCGCTGCGGGCGCTGACCAGCTTCGACACGCCGGCATAGCTCGCCGCTTCCTCCGCCGCGAGAGCGTGGAGCTTGCGCCCCTCGGCCGACAGCAGGAATGCCGGTTCGATGTTGTGGGTGTCGGTGACGCCGCGCCAGCGCCGCTGGAACTGCAGCCCGCCATCCTCGGTCACGCGCGCGGTCCACCGTGCCTCCGCATCGGTGCGCCCGATCCGCGATACCGCATCCTCCAGCCGCGCCTGGCGGTCGGCGTCGCCGATCTGCGGGTCGAGCACCCCGGCCAGCGCCAGCACCTCGACGATGCCCATGTCGTAGCGGCGCGGCACATAGCGCATCAGCGTGCGCATCCGCCGCGCATGGGCAAGCAGCGCCTTCAGGTCGTCGCCGCTGCGCGCGCCCGCCGGGTTTTCCAGCACATGCGCGCTGACCCCGGCCTCGACCAGATATTCGTCGAGCGCATTGTCGTCCTTCAGATACACTTCGGACCGGCCCTTCGTGGCCTTATACAGCGGCGGCTGCGCGATATAGAGGTGCCCCGCCTCGATGATCTCGGGCATCTGGCGATAGAAGAAGGTCAGCAGCAGCGTGCGGATATGCGCGCCGTCGACGTCGGCGTCGGTCATGATGACGATCTTGTGGTAGCGCAGGGCTGGCGAGCATGCGGTCGAACCGCGCGCGCTCGACGTTCAGGATTTTGCCGCGCAGCGGCAGGATCGCCTGGAAATGGCGGTCGCGGCCCTGCTTGGCCGACCCGCCGGCCGAGTCACCCTCGACGAAGAACAGTTCGGACTTGGCCGGATCGCGTTCCTGGCAGTCGGCGAGCTTGCCGGGCAGCGACGCGATGTCCATCGCCCCCTTGCGCCGGGTCAGCTCGCGCGCCTTCTTGGCGGCCTCGCGCGCGGCGGCGGCGTCGATCACCTTCTGGATGATCGCCTTCGCATTGGCCGGATTTTCCTGAAGATACTCGGCCAGCTTGTCGGCCATCAGCGCTTCCAGCGGCTGGCGCACCTCGGACGACACCAGCTTGTCCTTGGTCTGGCTGCTGAACTTGGGGTCGGGCAGCTTGACCGACACGATCGCGGTCAGCCCCTCGCGCATGTCGTCGCCGGTGAGGGAGACCTTCTCCTTCTTCAGCATCCCCGACTTGTCGGCATAGCTGTTGAGCGTGCGGGTCAGCGCCGCGCGGAACGCGGCCATGTGCGTGCCGCCGTCGCGCTGCGGGATGTTGTTGGTGAAGGCGAGGACATTCTCGTAATAGCTGTCGTTCCATTCCAGCGCGACGTCGATGCCGACATCGTCGCGAAAGCCGTGGATCGCGATCGGATCGGGCATCAGCGGCGTCTTGGTCCGGTCGAGATATTTCACGAACGCGGCGATCCCGCCTTCGTAGAACAGCTCCACCTCGCGCGGTTCCTCGTGCCGGGCATCGACCAGCACCAGCCGCACGCCCGAATTGAGGAACGCCAGCTCGCGAAAGCGGTGCTCGAGCCGGTCGAAATCGAACTCGACGATCTTGAACGTCTCCGGCGACGGCAGGAACGTGACGCGGGTACCGCGCTTGTCCGACGGCCCCATCACCTTCAACGGCGCTTCGGCATCGCCGCGGCGGAAGCGCATGTAATGCTCCTGCCCCTCGCGCCAGATCGTCAGGTCGAGGAAATCGCTGAGCGCGTTGACCACCGACACGCCGACGCCGTGCAGGCCGCCCGACACCTTGTAGGCATTGTCGTCGTTGGTGTTCTCGAACTTGCCGCCCGCGTGGAGCTGGGTCATGATGACCTCGGCCGCCGACACGCCCTCCTCGCTGTGGATGCCGGTCGGAATCCCGCGGCCATTATCCTCGACCGAGACCGATCCGTCGGCGTTCAGCGTGATGAGGATGCGGTCGCAATGCCCCGCCAGCGCCTCGTCGATCGCATTGTCGCTGACCTCGAACACCATGTGGTGCAGGCCGGAGCCGTCGTCGGTGTCGCCGATATACATGCCGGGGCGCTTGCGGACCGCGTCCAGCCCCTTGAGCACCTTGATCGAGTCTGCGCCGTAGTCGTTCTGATTGGGGTTCGTTGCCATGGCGAGCATATAGGGTTTCACGGCGGCGAACTAAAGCAAAACCCGCAGGGGCGGCGGGGCCGGCAACGGATGCGCGGACGGGGTTTCGCGATCGTGCAGCCCCGGCCGTCGCGCGGCCCGTCGCACCCCGATACTGAACGGCAGCTAACAGGCGCATTCAGTATCGGCTCAAGCGAATCGGCGCATATCCCGGATCACAGACGGGCATCCCATCGGGATTGCCGACCGTCGCAGGATTTTGAGGGAGAAGACCCATGTTCAAGAAGCTGACGCTCGCTGCCGCCGCGCTTGCCACGGTCGCCACTGCCGCCGCCCCCACCGCCGCGTCGGCGCAGGGCTGGCGCGGGGACCGCTACGAGCGGGACTATCGCGGTGATCGCGGCTACCGCGAATATCGCGGCAACCGTGGCTATTACAACGATCGCGGCTATGCGCGTCGTTCGAACCGCGGTTGCGAGAATGGCGATGGCGGCACGGTGATCGGCGCGATCGCCGGCGGCCTGCTCGGCAACACGGTGGCC
Organism: Sphingomonas hengshuiensis; assembly: GCA_003240755.1. Lineage (GTDB taxonomy): Bacteria > Pseudomonadota > Alphaproteobacteria > Sphingomonadales > Sphingomonadaceae > Sphingomonas > Sphingomonas hengshuiensis_A. The sequence goes on from QFNF01000027.1 coordinate 44,348, forward strand.
GGGCGCGGCGACCGCCTGCTCGGGACGATCATCGGCGGTGGCGTGGGTGCCGTTGCCGGCCGCGCGATCGACAAGGCCGACGCGCCGCGCTACTGCCGCCGCTGACCGGTTTCCCGCGCCCCCGGTGGCGTAGCGGGGCACGGGACATGGGGCCGGTCCTTCCTGTCGGAAGGGCCGGCCTTTCTTGCGGGCCTATTCCACCCAGTCCAGCCCGATGTCCCGGTACAGCATCCGGTCCTCTTCCCAGTTCGGCTTGACCTTCACGTGCAGGTACAGGTGCACGCGCACGCCCAGCAATTCCTGCAGTTCCTTGCGCGCGGTCGCGCCGATTTCCTTGATCCGCTGTCCGCCCTTGCCCAGCACGATCGCGCGCTGGGTATCGCGCGCGACATAGATTTGCTGGTGGATTTCGACCGACCCGTCCTCGCGCTCCAGATAGCGTTCGGTATCGACCGCGCTGGCATAGGGCAGCTCCTCGTGAAGCTGGTGATAGAGCTGCTCGCGCGTGACTTCGGCCGCCAGCATCCGGTCGGTGGCGTCGCTCACCTGGTCCTCGGGGAAATGCCACGGTCCCTCGGGCATGCGGCTGGCCAGCGCCGCCTTCATCTCGGACAGGCCGTCGCCGGTCGTCGCGCTGACGAAGAACGTCTCCTCGAACGCCGCCATCTCGTGCAGCCGCGCGGCATGGTCCAGCAGGCGCGGCTTGTCGGCGATATCGACCTTGTTGAGGATCAGCAGCTTCGGCTCCCTGCGCGCGGCCAGCGGCTCGACGATCGCGCGGACCTTCGGCCCGATCCCGCCCTTGCCGTCGACCACCACCGCGATCGCGTCGGCGCCCGCCGTGCCTTCCCACGCCGCCGACACCATCGCCCGGTCCAGCCGCCGCTTCGGTTCGAAGATGCCCGGCGTATCGACCAGCAGGAGCTGCGTGCTCCCCTCGATCGCGATGCCCATCAACCGGGTGCGCGTGGTCTGCGCCTTGGGACTGGTGATCGCGACCTTCTGTCCGACCAGCGCATTGACCAGCGTCGACTTGCCCGCATTCGGAGCACCAAGGACCGCGACCAGGCCGCACGACGGGGGAGAAGACGGCAAAAGAATGAAACCTGTCGACAAGGGGGACGATGCCCCCCTCTTACCCGCCCTGCCCCCGGCTGCAAAGCACCCGATCCGCGCTTGATCGCGGCAACCGGCATGGCTAGGCATTAGTCAGACAATAAACAAGGGGAGGGGACGATCCGATGCTGACCGGCCAGACATCCATGCGCCGCGCGTGGCGCCGGGGCGCGCGCGCCTTCGTGTTCGGCACCGCATCGCTGCTGTTCGCGGCGACCGCGAGCGCGCAGGGCGCGCCGACGCCGCAACCGGGCGAACCGGCGAGGATCGCGATTCGCGGCGATCAGGGTGGCCCGACCTATGACCGGCGCATCTTCACCCAGTTCGCCGAACATCTCGGCAACGGCATCTATGGCGGGCTGTGGGTCGGCAACGACCGCACCATCCCCAACACCCGCGGGTTTCGCAACGACGTCGTCGCCGCGCTCCGGCGGCTCGGCGTGCCGGCCATCCGCTGGCCCGGCGGCTGCTTCGCCGACGAATATCACTGGCGCGACGGCATCGGCCCGAAGGCCAGGCGCCCGGTCAAGATCAACACCCATTGGGGCGGCGTGACCGAGGACAATGCGGTCGGCACGCACGAATTCATGGACCTGACCGAACAGGTCGGGGCCGAGGCCTATATCGCGGGCAATGTCGGCAACGGTTCCCCCCGCGAAATGGCGGAATGGGTCGAATATATGACGCAGGAGGCGGGCACCCTCGCCGACGAACGCGCGCGGAACGGCCGCAAGGCGCCGTGGAAGATTCCCTATTTCGGCATCGGTAACGAATTATGGGGCTGCGGCGGCAACATGCGCGCCGAATATGCCGCGGACGAGACACGGCGCTTCGCGACCTTCATCAAGTCGCCCCGCGGCAGCCGCATCCTGAAGATCGCATCGGGCGCCAATTCCGAGGATTATAACTGGACCGAAGTCATGATGCGCGAGGCGATCGGCCAGATCGACGCCGTCTCGCTCCATTACTACACCGTCCCCGGCGGCGGCTGGCCGCCCAAAGGGTCGCCGACCCGGTTCGACGAATCCGGCTGGGCGGAAACGCTCGCCCGGACGTGGCAGATGGAGGAGATGATCGCGAAACACAGCGCGATCATGGACAAATACGATCCGCAGAAGCGCGTGTGGCTGGCCGTCGACGAATGGGGCACATGGTATGCCCAGGACCCGGGCACGCATCCCGGTTTCCTGCGCCAGCAGAACACGATGCGCGACGCGCTGGTCGCCGCGATCAACCTCGACATCTTCGCCAGGCATGCCGACCGGGTAAAGATGACCGCGATCGCGCAGATGGTGAACGTGCTGCAGGCGATGATCCTGACCGACGGGCCAAGGATGGTCCTGACGCCGACCTATCACGTGTTCGAGATGTACCGGCCGTATATGGACGGCACCGTCCTGCCGATCACGATCGACGGCCCGTACTATTCGCGCGACAAATGGGTGATGCCGGCGGTGTCGGCCTCGGCGGTGCGCGGCACGGACGGGGTGGTGCATATCGCGCTGTCGAACGCCGATCCCCATCGCCCGGCCCCGGTCACTGCCTCGCTGACCGGCATCGCCGGTGCGACCGTCACCGGCCGCGTGCTGACTGCCCCTATGATGACCGCGCACAACACCTTCGACGACCCGAACGCGGTCGTGCCGACGGCGTTTACGGGTGCGCAGGTGGCGAACGGCACGCTGTCGGTGACGCTGCCGGCGAAGTCGGTGGTAATGCTGGATATCCGATAGGCGCTTGGGGGGGCGGCGTGAGCGTCGCACGGCAGCGCCGCCCCCCGCCCCCGGCGTCCGATCCAACTTTCCTACAACCAACCGTTCTGGTTACGTTCCGCCTCCAACAGGAGGACGAAATGGACGTTGCCAAGCTGATCGACGACGTGATCGACCGTGAAGGAGGGTATGTCGACCATCCCGCCGACCGGGGCGGTCCCACCCGCTACGGCATCACGCAGGCCGTCGCCCGCGCCGAAGGATACACCCAGGCGATGCGCGACCTGCCCCGCGCGTTCGCGGCGCGCCTCTATCGCCGCCGCTACTGGCAGGTCCCCGGTTTCGATCGCGTCGCGATACGCGCGCCGCTGCTCGCCGCCGAATTGTTCGACACCGGCGTCAACATGGGGCCGGCGGTGGCCGCCACCTTCCTGCAACGCGTGCTCAACGCCCTGAACCGCGAGCAGCGCGACTGGGGCGATCTCGTCGTCGATGCCAGCATCGGCGCGCGGACGCTGCAGGCGCTCGACGCGCTGCTCGCCACCCGCGGCCCGGCGGCGGAGGCGGTTGTGGTGACGGCGGTCAACGCCCTGCAGGGCGAACGCTATCTCCGCCTCGCCGAGACGCGCCCGGCCAACGAGGCCTTTCTCTACGGCTGGCTCGCACAGCGCGTCGATACGCCACGAGTGTGAACTTCGTGAACTTTGACCTTTTGGGAGGCCCCATGCTGAACACCCTGATCGCGCCGATCGCGGCGCTGCTCGACAAGCTCATTCCCGATCCCAAGGCGCGCGATGCCGCCAAGCTCGAACTGCTCAAACTCGAATCGACCGCCGATCTCGACCGGGTGAAGGCGCAGCTTTCGGCGATCGTCGCGGAGGCGCAGTCGGCCGACCCATGGACCGCGCGCGCGCGGCCCGGTTTCCTCTATGTGATGTATGCGCTGCTGCTCTGGGCGATCCCGATGGGGCTGATCTCGGCGGTGCAGCCCGACATGGCCGCCGGCATCGCCCGCGGCATGACCGCGTACCTGCGCGGCATCCCGGAGGAACTCTACGCCCTCTTCGGCACCGGCTATCTCGGCTACACGGCGGCAAGGGCATGGGGGAAGGCCAGGGGCGTGGAACGCTAAAGCCCCGCCCCGCAAGGCGGGGGGGATCTGGCCAACATCTTGCGCCCTCCCCGCCCCTCCCCATATCGCGACCCATGAGCAAAGAGACGGTGTGGCACGGCACCACGATTGTATCCGTGCGTCGCGGCGGTCGCGTGGTGATCGCGGGGGATGGGCAGGTTTCGGCCGGAGGCAAGGTCATTGCCGGCTTCGCCGGCGCGACCGCCGACGCCTTCACCCTGTTCGAACGGCTCGAAGCCAAGCTTGAGCGCCATCAGGGCCAGTTGCTGCGCGCCGCCGTCGAGCTGGCCAAGGACTGGCGCACCGACAAGTTCCTGCGCAACCTCGAAGCGATGCTGATCGTCGCCGACAAGGACGTGACCCTGGTCGTGACCGGCAATGGCGACGTGCTGGAGCCCGAGGGCGGCATCGCCGCGATCGGGTCGGGCGGCAATTTCGCCCTCGCCGCCGCCCGCGCCCTGTCCGACTATGAAGGCGATGCGGAAAAGGTCGCGCGCAAGGCATTGGCCATCGCCGCCGAACTGTGCGTCTATACCAACGATCGCGTCACCCTCGAAGCGCTCGACAGCGCGAACTGACGGACATTCCATGCAAGACAATCTGACTCCGAAGGCGATCGTCGCCGCGCTCGACGCGCATATCATCGGCCAGCAGGACGCCAAGCGCGCCGTCGCGGTCGCGCTGCGCAACCGCTGGCGCCGCCAGCAGCTCAGCCCCGACCTGCGTGACGAGGTCTCCCCGAAGAACATCCTGATGATCGGCCCCACCGGCTGCGGCAAGACCGAGATCAGCCGCCGCCTCGCCCGCCTGGCCGACGCGCCGTTCGTGAAGGTCGAGGCGACCAAGTTCACCGAGGTCGGCTATGTCGGCCGCGACGTCGACGCCTGCTCGACGCGCTGACCGGCAAGGGGGCGAGCGAGGCGACGCGCGAGGCGTTCCGCCAGCGCTTCCGCGACGGGCATCTGGACGACAAGGAGGTCGAGATCGAACTCGATGCCCAGCCGCAGATGCCGTTCGAGATCCCCGGCGCCGGCCCGCAGATGATTAACCTGTCGGAGATGATGGGCAAGGCGTTCGGCGGCGGGCAGCAGAAGCGCCGCAAGCTGACCGTCCGCGCGGCATGGGACAAGCTGGTCGAGGAAGAGGCCGACAAGCGGCTCGACCAGGACGAGGTCAGCCGCGCCGCACTGGCGGATGCCGAGGCGAACGGCATCGTCTTCCTCGACGAGATCGACAAGATCGCGGTCAGCGACGTGCGCGGCGGATCGGTCAGCCGCGAAGGCGTGCAGCGCGACCTGCTGCCGCTGATCGAGGGGACGACCGTGGCCACGAAATACGGCCCGATGAAGACCGACCATGTCCTCTTCATCGCCAGCGGCGCGTTCCACGTCGCCAAGCCCAGCGACCTGCTGCCCGAACTGCAGGGGCGCCTGCCGATCCGGGTCGAGCTGAAGGGGCTGACCGAGGCCGATTTCATCGCGATCCTGTCGGATACCAAGGCGTCGCTGCCGGCCCAGTACCGCGCGCTGCTCGGCACCGAATCGGTCGACGTGACCTTCACCGAAGAGGGGCTGGCCGCCATTGCCCGCATCGCCGCCGAAGTGAATGCCGAGGTCGAGAATATCGGCGCGCGGCGGTTGCAGACGGTGATGGAAAAGCTGCTGGAAGACGTCAGCTTCGACGCCGAGGACCGCGCGGGTCAGGCGGTGACGATCGACGCCGCCTATGTCGAACAGCAACTCGCCAGCATCGCGCGGAACACGGACCTCAGCCGGTACGTGCTGTAACCGGTTCTCGACGGGCTCGAACTGACCGGGGGTGGTTGCCGCGCCCGCTTACCCCCGAACCCGTCCGGTTCGAGCAGCTTCGAGCTTGTCGAGAAGCGTCCGTCGAGAACGCATTGCTTGCGGCGCCCCGTTCCCGACAGGCTCGGACGGGATGGGACCGACCCAGTCACCCCACCCTGTCATACGGCACGAACTCCCCGAACGTGCAGTCGGCCGACGGGATGCGCGACCCGCGATCGACCAGCCGGAAGCGATCGTTGCGGCATAGCTGCGCGCCATACAGGATCGACACCACGATCTGGTCGTCACGCAGGAACGGGCAGCGATCGCGGACCTGCGTGCGCCACAGCCGCTTGCCGGTCTGGCGATAGATCAGCGAATCGCCCACCACCTGCGGGCCGTCGATGAAGCCGGTCGGGATGCAGTTCTCGGGCTTGCCCGGCGCGCGCCCTGCCAGCATTTTGGCGAGCTGCCGGTCGCCCCGCGCCTGCGTCTCCGCGATTTGCTGCGGGGTCGCACACGCGCCCAGCAGCATCGCCGCCGTCCATGCCCATCGCTTCATGCCGCCTCTCCCTGTCCGGTCAGAACGCATCCTTGGCCGCGCGGTGCCGTGCCAGTTCGTCGGCCGACCCCGCGCGCAGGAACGGATTGGTCGCCAGTTCGGCGCCGATCGTCGTCGGCACGGTGGGCTCGCCCGCCGCGCGCAGCGCCTCCACCTTGGCCATCCGCTCGACGATCGCGGCATTGTCCGGCTCGGCAGAGAGCGCATAGCGTCCGTTCGACAGCGTATATTCGTGCCCGCAATAGACGCGCGTCCCGGCCGGCAGTTCGGCATAGCGACGCATGTTGCCGTACATCTCCGCCGCCGTCCCTTCGAACAGCCGCCCGCATCCCATCGCGAACAGCGTGTCGCCGCTGAACAGCACCGCATCGTCCGCGAAATGGAACGCGACATGCCCCGCGGTATGGCCGGGCACCGCCCATACCGTTGCGTGCGAGTCGCCGACCGACAGCATCGCCCCCTCGCCCACGCCATTGTCCATGTCGGCGATCCTGTCGCGCTCCGCCTCCGGCCCGGTCACGCTCGCGCCGGTCGCCGCCTTGATCGCGGCATTGCCGCCGACATGGTCGGGGTGCCAGTGGGTGTTCCATATCGCGGTGATCGTCCAGCCGCGTTCGGCGGCGGCGTCCAGCACCGGCTGCGCCGCGCCCGGATCGATCGCCACCGTCTCGCCGCTCGCATCGTCGTGCAGCAGCCACGCATAATTGTCCGACAGCACCGGGATCTGGACGATCTCCATCACCACGTCCCCGTATTGGGCATCGATGCCCAGGGTTCGGCCGGGGGCAGCGATCCGTCCTGCAGCAGCTCGATCGAGATGCCGTCCGGCGTCTTGACGAACGCCATATGCCCGTCGCGCGGCGGACGGTTGATCGTCACGCCCGCCTCCGTCAGCCGCTGGCAGGTGGCATAGATATCGTCGACCCGGAACGCCAGATGGCCGAAATTGCGTCCGCCCGCATATGCTTCGGGGTCCCAGTTGTGGGTCAGCTCGACCTCGGCCACGCCCTCCTGTCCGGGGGCGGCGAGGAAGATCAGGCTGAAACGGCCCTGTTCATTGTCCATCCGCCGGACCTGCTTGAGCCCCAGCAGGTCGAAAAAGGCGATGGTCGCGTCCGGATCGGACACGCGGATCATGGTGTGCAGATAACGGGTCATCGGCGGTTCCCTTTGCGTCGACCGGCATATCGGGTCCGCCGGGGTCCGCCGCAACCGCCATCAGCCAGGCGGCAGCGTGTCGAGCGAGGCCGCGGCCGCCCTCGCCTGCGCGCTGTCGGGCGACAGGCGCTGGACCGCCTCGAACGCCATGCGTGCCGCCCTGGCATCACCCGACAGGCCGGCGATATTGCCCGCCTCCAACTGCACCGACGCATCGTCGGGCGACCGCCGCACCGCTTCGGCAATGTCCGCCCTGGCACGGGTCAGGTCGTTCGTCCGCCGCGCCAGCGTTGCCGACAGCAGCCATGCCAGCGGATCGGCCGGCGCATCCTTCAGCGCCCGGTCGATGTCGCCGCGCGCCCCGGCCAGGTCGCCGCCCGCCACGCGCACCCGCGCCCGGTCGAGCTGCGCCTCGCCCCGCGCCAGTCCGGTCAGCGATCCGCTGGCCAGCGCCGCGTCCAGCGCGGCCCCCGCCGCGATCGTATCGCCATCGGCCAGCCGGGCATTGCCCGCCTGCGCCCAATAGTTCGCGGCGCGGGCGTCCTGCGCGACCTCCGCCTCGCGCGCTGCCTGTTCGAACGCCTCGGCCGCCGCGCTCCAGCGCTGGCGCGTGGCATAGCTCATGCCCAGGCATTGCCGCGCAAGAAACCCGCCGCCGACCAGCCGCCACTGCCCCGCGATCTTCTCGGCCTGTTCGGGCGCGGTCGTCGCGGCGTCGACACACGCGTCGTAGCGCGCTTCCGGCGTGGCACCGGCGGGCAGGTTCGGCCCGGCCGCAGCCTGGATCGCAAGGAACAGCAGCGGAGCAAGCATCAGTCCAGAACATCCTCGATGGCGCGCAGGATCAGCGCGATGTCACGCCCGCGCGACAGGCGATGGTCGCCATCCTTGACCAGCCAGGTCTGCACATCGGCTGAACGAAGGCGCGAGGCGAGGTGCACCGTCCGTTCCCACGGCACGTCCGCGTCACGCTGCCCCTGCACCAGCCGTACGGGCACGTCGATCGGCAGTTCGGCATGCATCACCCGGCTCGCCTCGCCCGACGACCAGAAGGCGCGGGTGAACACCGTCGGCGTATCGGCATAGGGCGACGGCCGCTCGATCCGCCCTTGCGTCAGCAACGCCATCTTCTCCGCCTGCGAAAACCCCCAGTCGGTGAAGTCGGGCGCGGGCGCGATGCCGACCAGCCCGGCGATCCGGTCGGGCCGGACACGTGCCGCCAGCAGCGCGATCCACCCGCCCATCGACGACCCGACCGGCACCACCGGCCCCTCCACGCACAGATCGATCATCGCCAGCGCATCGTCGACCCAGCCGGCCAGCGTCTGCTCCTCGAAGGCGCCGGGGCTTTCGCCGCACCCGGCATAGTCGAACCGCAGGAACGCCCGGCCGGTTTCGCGCGCCCACGCCTCGATCGCCAGCGCCTTGGTCCCGCTCATGTCGGAAGCATAGCCCGGCAGGAACAGGATCGTCGGACCGATGCCCGGCGTGTGGCGATAGGCGAGCGGGCGGGAATCGGTCATGGCAACCCCATGCCATGCCCGCGGTCGACGCGACAAGGTTTCCGCATGCCGACCGCCGATGCGCCCGCACCGGACAGTCCGCTTCGCTCCGATCCGGTCGGGTCGCCCACGACGCAGTCGCCTTTCACCGCCAGCCGCCCCGGTTCCGCCACGCGGTTTCCACCGGTGAGGCGACACCGCCCGGGCGACGGCCGCGGCCAGCAACGCAGCGCGCCGGCAGGGCTCAGTCCTGTTGGGATTCTGCCTCGTGACGGTCCGCCGGCAGCTCGCTCCCGGCATCGCCCCGCGCCTGTCCCTTGCGACGGCGCAGGTTCTGCCGCAATGCCTGTGCCAACCGTGCCTTGCGTTCCGCATCGCTCATGCCGCTTTCTACGCTTTTCGCGCGCAATCTGGCAACGGTCGCTTGACATCCCCCCCAATGCCTGCACATAGGCCCCTCCCGCCGCCGGGGGCTTCCCCCGGCTCGGAGTGCTGCCGTAGCTCAGTGGTAGAGCGCATCCTTGGTAAGGCTGAGGTCGTGAGTTCAATCCTCACCGGCAGCACCATTTTCTCCTGACGTTGTCCCGCACGACGTTCGCTGTTGTCACTTCAGCGAACTTCGAGGGTCGATGGTTTCGCGGCGATGACCAGCGCTGCCACGCTGGATCGACGCGGCGCCATGTTGCTTCACGGGATCCTTCTGCCGCCTTTCGCAGCACGCTTTCTTTTGAAGCTGGCCCCTTGGTATGGGCGAACCGCCCAACCCGAACATAGTCGAGCCTGACGCCGCGGCTTGCCAGTTCCGCCGCCAGTCCGCGCAGAGCGGCGTCCTTCGCCGGTCTGCACCTGGAACCAGATCACCGGCTTGCCGGGAATCCACAATGATCCGGCCTCATGTCATCCCGCCCTAGCCACCTGCCCAGGCAACAGGTCCGCTCCCTCGACGATGTCGCAGGTGGTACCGGCAATCTCGTCATCATGCGTCGGCTCGCAACGTCCCCCGATCCAGCGCGCCAGGAACGCCTCGGTCAGGGCGATCGAGGATATCCGGTTCGCTGGACGGACGAAGCCATGGCCTTCGTCACCGTACACGACGAAACCGACCGGGATGTCATGTCTCTTGAGCGCATCGACCATCTGTTCGGCCTCGCGCATCGGCACGCGCGGGTCGTTGCGCCCCTGCGCGATCAGGAGCGGCCGCACGATCCGCGAAGCCCGATGCAGGGGGGAACGATCGCGCAGCAGCGCCCGTCCCCGTTCAGTCGTCGGGTCGCCGAGCGCGCGGTACAATTGCGCTCGCGCGGCCTCCCAATGCGGCGGCATGGCCTCGATCAGCGTTTCCAGGTTGGACGGGCCGACAATATCGACGCCGCAGGCATAACGCTCCGGTGTGCGGGTCAGCGCGGTCAGGACGGCATATCCGCCATAGCTGGCCCCCATGATCGCCAGCCGCGCCGGATCGCAGATGCCGCGCGCGACGACGGCGTCGACCGCGGCATCCACGTCATCGCTCATCGCCGCGCCCCATTCGCCATCGCCCGCCGCCACGAAGCGCTTGCCAAAGCCCGTCGAGCCACGGAAATTGACCGAAAGCACCGCATAGCCGCGGTTCGCCAGCCACTGATGCTCCGGGTCGTACCCGAAACTGTCGCGGGTCCAGGGACCGCCATGGACCAGGACGACCATCGGCAGTTTCGTGCGCGCCGCGTCCCCGGCGGGATCGGGTTCGCCGTGCGGCAAGGTCAGATAGCAATCGAGCGCCAGCCCGTCACGGGCCGGGACCGACAGCGGGTACATCCGCGCAAGGGGGGCATCGCGCAGCGCCGGGCGCGTTTCGTACAGCAGATGCAGCGTGCCGCCGTGGCGATCGTACAGATAGCCCAGCCCCGGCCTGACATCCGAATCCGCGCCGATCGTCCACCAGCGATCGTCGTCGCTGCGGCTGGTGATGCCCCAACTGCCGATGCCCGCCGCATCGATGGTCGCGACGTCCCGCGCCATCCCATCGGTCAACGGCACGGTTTGCCGGTGCTGGCGGGTGACGACATAGGCGATCGGGTGGAATGTTTCCCAACTGCCGACATAGCCGCCAAGGTCGTAGCGATCGTCCTGCGCGATCGTGGCAAGCGTGCCGTCGGCAAGATCGATCGATACCAGCGCCAGCGTGTCGTGGCCCCGGCTGTCCAGCATGAACAGGGTCCGTCCCGCGCGATCGAGGCCCATGGCACGCGATGTCGCCGCCTCGGCCGGATCGAAGGTCAGCCAGGGTTCCCACGCGGCGTCGGCCGTCCGCCGCAGGATGGTCATCGTACCGTCAAGGTCCGTCCGCGTCGCGATACGCGGGTTCAGATCGTCCCCCAGCAGATATTCGTCGAAACCGGGATTTTCTTCCAGCAGATGCGCCGCGCCGGATGCGAGGTTCACCCGGTACAGATCGGCGTACCTCGGGTCCCGCGCATGAACGCCGATCACGATATGGTGCGGATCGCCCATGCTGGTGGCGACGACATAGGCGCGATCGGCATCGACGGGGGTGAGGTTCCGGACCGCGCCCGTCGTCACGCAGGCGATGAAGACCCGCCATTTCTCGTCGCCGTCATTATCCATCGAAAACAGCACGTGCCGTCCGTCGCGCGTCCATTGATAGCTGGCGATGCCGCGATGGGTGTCGCAGGTGACGGGCTTTCCCGCATCCGGGGCATCGCGCCGGGCGACCCAGATGTTCCTGACCCCATCGCGCGGCGCGACGAACGCCAGCAGTTCACCGTCGGGGCTGATCGAGAAGGAGGAGCGTTCGGCATTGCCGAACAGGGTGCGGCGGCTGATAAGGTCCATGGTCATCGGTTCTGGCTTCCCTCGTTCGCCGCAAGCATGTCGATCCACCAGTCGACCTGCGCGTTCAGACGCTCGCGGGCAGCCGCATCGGCGGCGATGCCGCCTTGCGTGATGCGGGCATGAAGCGCCGGGTCGTCGCAACGCAACTGGTCCGACACCGCGGTCATCGCGTCGTTGCGGGCGCTCTGCCGATCAGCCGTCGCAACGTCGTCACCATCATCGTCAACGGACGACAATGCCGCGATCATCTGCGCCTCATATGCCACGACCGCATCGATCCGGCGCAACGCATGGCGGTGGGCATCGCTGGGATAGATTCGCAACCGCCGGGAAAACTGGTCGACCGATATCTCGTCGCACGCCTCGATCGCCACGATCGCCGCGATGAGCAGCGACGTCGCGGCCTCGCCCGGACCGGCCGTCTCGAGATCCGCCCGGATCTGCCGGGCTGCGGCGGAGCGTGTCGCCGCCGCGTCGTCGAGCAGCATCGCGGTACGACCGGCGAAACGACATGTCGCCGGATCATCTGCGAGGGTTGCGACAAGGCCATGGACGGGATCGTGAACGAGCCACGCGACATGCCGCGCGAGGCGTTCGGGCGACAGGCCGGATGCGGGCACGCCCGCCGCCAGCGCGATCGCCCGGTCCAGAAGGGAGGTCGGGGAAAGGCCCGCGCGGTCGAGGTCGGACAACAGGCGATCGATCAATGGCGTGACGACCGCGCCGTTGCCGGCGTCGGACACCAGGTCGAGGCCGGCCTCGCGGGCGAGGCTGGCGAGCAGGCGCGCCTCGTTCGATATTTGCCCACCGGGCTGCCGCGACCGCGCCGCATCGAACGTCGCCACCAGCCGGTCGCGGTCCGGGCCAACCGGCTGCGATACGCATAACTGGTCGTGCGTCGTGCCGCCGCGCCAAACCGCCTGGTCGATGGCGGCGTCGATGGTCGATCGCCGCACATCGGCGGCGCGCCACACTTCGCGTCCTTCGTGAAACACGAGAAGGGTCGGCACCCCGCGGATACCGAGCCGCTCCGTGCCGAGCGGGGCGGCATCGACGTCGAGCTTCAGAAAGCTGACATCGTCGGCGCAGCCGGCGGCGGCCCTCGCGTAGAGAGGGGCGCTGGCCTTGCACGGCGCGCACCATTGCGCGTGCGCGTACAGGATCGCCGGCCGGTCGGACCGGGTTATCAGGCGATCGAGATTGTCGTCATCGACATCGACGACGTTGGCTGGATGGGACATGTCGTTCCTCGTGCGATCGTGCAGTCGATCAGTCGCCCCGTTCGGCGAACGTCGAGATATCGAGTTGATGGGAAGGCCGTTCTTCATCACCCTCACGGTGCGAGACGGAAATGACGGACGTCGCCGGCAGTGCTGCGCGCAGGGCGTCGAACATCCGCCGCGCGTTCGCCGGGTCGAGCGAACTGGTCGCTTCGTCGAGCACCAGTATGTCGGGCTTGTGGAGCAGGATGCGGGCGAACCCGACGCGCTGCTGTTCGCCCGGTGACAATTGATGCCGCCAGGCCCGTGCCTCGTTCAGCCGTTCGACCAGCAGCGGAAGGTTCGCCGTCTCCAGTGCGGTGGCGCAATCGGCCAGCGGAAAATGCTCCGCCGGGGAAGGATAGGCCAGCGCGGCGCGAAGCGTACCGTCGGGGATATACGGCACCTGCGGCAGCATCATCAGCGATGCGTCGGCCGGCACCCTGATCTCGCCCGACCCGTGGCGCCAGATGCCAGCCAGCGCCCGCAACAGCGTGCTCTTGCCGGTCCCGGATGGCCCGCGGATACTCCAGTGCTCGCCCTCGCCGACGCTCAACGCGAGGTCCCTGACCAGCTCGCGCCCGGCGGGCGTGGTGAGCCGGATACCATGCGCCTCGAGCCGGCGCCCGTCGCCCGGCGTCACTGTCAACGCACCCGCCGTTGCGACCTTGTCGACCGCGGTGTCGAGTTCGCCGAGACGCAACGTCACCGCGCGCAGCGTCTGGATTTCCTCGTAGTTGGTGATGATCCACGCCAGCGCCAGTGACAGCGACGCAGTGGATCCGCTTACCTCCATCATCCGGGCAAGCGACATCCGGTCGCCGAAATAGCTGTTCAGCAGCATGAATGTCGGGAACATCATCGTGAACCAGTTCAGCGCGCTGACGAACGGCGTGAAGCGCAACTGGAAGAACGCCATGCGATACATGATCGCGCGCACGCTCGCGAAATGGTCGAGCAACCGCCCGCTTTCGGCGCCGACCCCGTTCATCAGCACGATCTGTTCGGCGTGTTCGCGCACCTGGGCGGCGGAGAAGCGGAAGTTCGCCTCGCGTGCCTGCTGCTGAACGGTCAGCCGCAGGAGGACGCGGCCGGCCAGATGCACGGCCAGCGTGGTCGTCAGCGAAAACAGGATCGCCACCGTCACCATGCCGCCCGGCACGTTCAGCCCGGTCGCCCCGATCGGTACCGCGACATCGCCGGCCAGGCGCCAGACGTTCACGCTGTACCCGACCAGCCCGGTGATCGCGCTGACGAGGCCGATCCCCAGTTTCAGGCTGTTCGTCACCATCAGCCCGATATCCTCGGAGATGCGCTGATCGGGATTGTCGAGCAGCCGGCCCTGTTCGATCGGCAGCATCGCGCCCGAACCGAGCCAACGGTTGACGAACCTGGTCGTCATCCATGTCCGCCACCGGATCACCAGCAGGCTCTGCCAGAAGGTCGCCAGCGCGGCCACGCCGACCATCAGGGCGATGACGCCGACGAACTCGACCTGCAGCGCCGTGGTCCGCGCACGGTTCATTTCCTGCAGGGACTGGGCCCACGCGCCCTGCCACCGGTTCATCGCGAGCCCGGTGTAGGTGCCGGCCATGCCGAAGCCGATCGCGAGGACCAGCAGGAGGTAGCTGCCGGCCGATCGCCGCCCGGGGCGCCAGAACGGGGCGGCGATCTTCCAGAGGCTCTGGAGGAGGTTGTGCTGCCGGACTACCGGGGCCGAGCGTTCGTGCAACATGCAGCGTCGTTCCGCTTCAGAACTTCGCGTTCAGGGAGAGCGCGACTGTCCGTCCGGGCTGTATCACGACGACGCCGGACTGGGCGTAGTCGCCGTAAAGACGCCTGTCCGCCAGATTGCGGATGGTGGCGTTGAACGTCAGGTTGCCGACATTGTAGATCGCGGTCGCGTCGAACGATACCTGCCCCGGCATCTCGAAGGGCCGGTACGACGGCCCCGAATAGCCCGACCGGCCGGTCGCCCCGCCGCCGATGCTCAGTTTCTGGCCGCTGCGCTGGAAAAGGTCGGCCGTGATCCACGCATTGTAGGTGTGCTTGGGAAGCGAGAAGAGATAGCCCTCCTGTTCCAGCGATACCGACGACCGGTCGACCGTCGTATAGGTATAGTTCGCCGACGCGTTCAGGAACGAGGCGATCCGGCCGTTCACATCGGCCTCGATCCCTTTGGTGACGGTCGATCCCGGATTGACCGCGAACCGGCCGTTCGGCAGCGAAAAGACGACGTTGCGCGCCGCTGCGCGATACCCGGCCAGCGTGAGGAAGGCGCGCTGGTCGTTGAAGAACATCTTCAGCCCGACTTCCTGCTGGTTGCTGCTGACCGGCGGCGCGACCTCGCCATTTTCGAGCTGGAACAGGGCCTGGGACGAAAAGCTTGTCATGTAGTTGCCGTACAGGCTCATGCTGTCCGTCAGCTTGAACAGCACGCCCGCGTTCGGCAGCCACCTGACGTCGCGATTGGCGGCATCCTGATCGCGACGCGTCCGCACCTCGGCGCGGGAAATGCTGGCGATCAGATGCATGGCGCCGAACGACGCCTGCTCCTGCAGGTAGAATTGCGTGCTGTTCGATACAGTCCGCATGTCGGCCACATCCTCGGCCGGACCGACCGGTTCGAACGGCATCGTCAGCAGGCTGCCGAAATCGATGTTGAACTGGCTGTCGGACGCCTGCGAGCGGCCATATTGATAGGACCCGCCCGCAAGGACACGGTGCGTCACCGCCCCGGTCGCGAAATCGAAATGGAAGTCGTTCGCCGTCGAGAACTGCCGGAGACGTTCGTCGCTGTACCGCTGATATGTCAGCGCGAACAGCGCGGCGGGGCTGAGGATCGAAACCTCGTTCTGCGCGACCCGGGCGCGCGACGTCTGATATTGCGACTTGCTGGAAAAACGGATCGCGTTCGAAAGCGTGATATCGGCATCGTAATATAGCAACGAGGTCCGCAGCGAACGAAAGTCGGTCGGGTGCCCGATCATCCGCCCGGTTTCGACCGGGCCGGTTTCGGTGGAGATGGCCAGCGGCAGCACCGGCTGGCGCTGATCGTTCTGCTCGAACCCGGCCACCAGGTCGAGGCTGCCCGATCGATACCCGATGGATGGCGAGACATAATAGGCGTCGCGGCCGTCATAACCACCGAACGATTCCCTCGAACCTTCGATCGAGCCGATCAGCCGGTAGGACAGGCCATCGGCCAGTCCGGTGCCTCCGGTCATGTCGACGCTGACGACATGATCGCCGAACGATCCGTAGCGGAACAGCATCTCGGTCACGCGGCGCGCCTGCGGGCGCTTGCGCGTCACGTCGACCACGCCGCCCGGGCGCATCGCGCCGGCGATGATCGAATCGGCCCCCTTGATGACATTCACCTGTTCGATGCCGATGGTGGGGATGCGCAACCCGGCGCTGCTGGTGCTGCTGTTGTTGCCGACCAGACCGTCGGTCATCACCGGCGCCTCGAACCCGCGGATGACGGGGACCGTCGTCAGCCCGCGCTGGTCGAGCGTGACGCCGCTCGCCAGCCGCAGCCCGTCCTCGGCGGTTATCGCCTGCCGGCTCTTGAGCAGTTCGTTCGTGATCGTCTGGACCGATTGCGGCGTGTCGATGATCGCGGTGTCCGTCCTCGTCGCCGATGACGATGCCACGGCGAAATAGCCGTCGGCCGAACGCCCGATGACGACGACCTCGGCCCCGGCGCCATCGCCGTCATCCCCGGCCGATACGATGAAGTTCGCGCGGTCGCCACGACGCAACACCAGCCCCGACCCGCCGAGCGCCGCCCTCAACGCCGCCTCGAGCGACATGGCACCCTGCACGGCGGCACAGTTGCGCGTGCCGATCGCCCGTTCGGAAACGTCCACCTGCACGCCGGCGCGCGCACCGATCGCGACCAGTACGTCACGGCATGGCCCGGCGGCCATGTCGAACCGGATGACACGCGATGGCCCCGGCGCGGCTTCCTGCGCGATAGCCGGCGATGCCACGGCCGTCGCCAACATGCCGCCCGCAAGCGTCGAGATACCAAATGATCGTCCTGTCGCCACTTTTCCCTCCCTATTCTCCGCAAACGCCCATCATCCCCCACTGCGCGGTAAAGAAGTTTTTTTTTCTTATTTACTCATAAAACAGTAATAATTTTACTGTCAAATCCTATCTTCAAAGATATAATATTTTTTGCTGCGCTGCGGCGTGGCGGTCGCGCATCCCATTCGTTTCCTTGCATTCCTTGCCGGGTACGGGTCGTTTTCCCGGAACCCGGGCTGCGCAACGGATGCATGAAACGATGCCGACGGGCCGCGACGATGCCCGGCCCTGTCGGCTCGCTGCCCGATCGCGGACGACGGGGATGACCGACCGGCAGGTACGTGGGCGACCGTCCGGGCTTGCCAGCATGGTGGCCGCTTATCATAGAGGTGGCGTAACAATCCGCCATTTGCGATCAGATGGATGACCCGACCCGAGGCGCCGGTCATCGGCATCGAACCGTACTCGATCAGGGTGATGAATGAACTTGGACAAGATCGACCGGCAAATTCTTGATCTGCTCCAGGCGGATGGCTCGCTGCCGATCGTCGAAATCGCGCGTCAGGTCGGCCTTACCAAGGTGCCCTGCTGGAAGAGAGTGGACCGGCTGAAGAAGGCGGGCGTCATTGCCCGCTTCACCGCCATCGTCGACAAGAAGACGGTAGGGAATATCTTCACTTATTTTCTGACCGTCGAAAGCCCCGACAAAACCCCCCGGTCGATTGATGACATCACCGGTTTTTTCGAGGGATATCCCGAGACGGAAGAAATACATCTGGTGATCGGGTCCTCCAACCTCATGGTCAAACTGAATTTCTTCGACAGGCAGTGTTTTGATGACATGTACTGGAAATTGAACAGCACCTTCCCCGGCGTGAGGCTGGCGACGTACATGTCCTCCGGAGAACTTTACCGATCGTTGGTAGCCATAAATTTCGATCGTTAGGTGTCTGATCCCGTCACTGGATGGTACGGGTTTGATGCAAGGCGGGCAGGCCCGGTTTGTCATGCCCTGCGGACGGCGTCGCAGGGTGTGAGGGCTCCGTGCGTTTCGGGTCTGCGATCGGATCGACGCACCATGCATGCTGGACCAGCCGGTCGACGCCCGGAGCTTCGCCGGCTATGTCGGGCAGTCCCTCGTGCCGACGCTGTCGCCCGGCGACGTCGTCATCATGGACGACCTGTCCAGCCACAAGAAGCCCGCCCATGACGATCGCCGCGACCACCGATTTTCGCGAAGCCGCCCGACGCCGGCTGCCACCGTTCCTGTTCCATTATATCGACGGCGGCGCCTATGCGGAACATACGCTGCGCCATAATGTGTCGGACCTGTCGCAGGTCGAATTGCGCCAGCGCGTGCTGCGCGATGTCGCCGACCTGACGCTCGATACCGAATTGTTCGGCACGAAACTGGCCATGCCGGTGATCCTCGCCCCGGTCGGACTGACCGGCATGTATGCCCGGCGTGGCGAGGTACAGGCGGCGCGGGCCGCGGCGGCCGCGGGCGTGCCCTTCACCCTGTCGACCGTCTCGGTCTGCGCGATCGGGGAGGTGCAGGCCGCCTCCAGCGCGCCGATCTGGTTCCAGCTCTATGTGCTGAAGGATCGCGGGTTCATGCGCGACGCGCTGGAACGCGCGCAGGCGGCGGGGGTGACGACACTGGTCTTCACCGTCGACATGCCGGTGCCGGGTGCCCGCTACCGCGACGTGCATTCGGGCATGTCGGGTCCGAACGCCGCGTTCCGGCGGATGATGCAGGCGGCGACGCATCCGCGCTGGGCATGGGATGTCGGCCTGCGCGGACGGCCGCACGACCTGGGCAACATCTCGACCTATCGCGGGGCACCGACGAAGCTGGAGGATTATATCGGCTGGCTGGGCGCGAACTTCGATCCGTCGATCGCGTGGCGCGACCTCGAATGGATCCGCGACCTGTGGCAGGGGTCGATCGTCATCAAGGGCATTCTCGATCCCGACGATGCACAGGATGCGGTGCGCTTCGGCGCGGACGGGATCGTCGTGTCGAACCATGGCGGTCGGCAGCTCGACGGCGTGCTGTCGACCGTCCGCGCACTGCCGCCGATCGCCGACAAGGTGAAGGGCGCGATCAGGATCCTGGTCGATTCCGGCATCCGCTCCGGCCTCGACGTGGTGCGGATGCTGGCACTCGGGGCGGATGCGACGCTGATCGGGCGGGCATTCGTCTATGCCCTCGCCGCCGGGGGCGAAGCGGGCGTGACGAAGCTGCTGTCGCTGTTAGAGGCGGAAATACGCGTGGCGATGGCGCTGACCGGCGTGCGCGATATCGCCCGGATCGACCGGTCGGCGCTGGTGCGGGGGGACGCGGCGCTCTGACCACCCGCCACCCCTGTGCCGGTCGCGCGGCTACCCCTCGACCTGGTCCAGATACGCCCCATAGCCCTCTTGTGCCATCGCCTCGCGCGGTACGAAGCGCAGTGCCGCGGAATTGATGCAGTAGCGCAGCCCGCCGCGATCGCGGGGACCATCGGGAAAGACATGTCCCAGATGGCTGTCGCCGCCCGTCGAGCGGACCTCGGTGCGGACCATGCCGTGCGTCGTGTCGCGCAGTTCGGCGACGTTGGCCGGCTCGATCGGCTTGGTGAAGCTCGGCCAGCCGCAATGCGAATCGAACTTGTCGGCCGATGCGAACAGCGGTTCGCCCGACACGATGTCGACATAGATGCCGG
>QFNF01000028.1 GCA_003240755.1 Sphingomonas hengshuiensis
CGCATCGTCGAGGCAGATGAAGAACTGGCTGTTGGCCGAGTTCGGGTCCATCGTCCGCGCCATCGAACACACGCCGCGCACATGCGGTTCGGCGTTGAACTCCTGGCGAAGGTTCGGTTCCTTCGACCCGCCGGTGCCGTCGCCGCGGCCACCGTCGCCGCCCTGCGCCATGAAGCCGTCGATCACGCGGTGGAACGGCACGCCGTCATAAAAGCCCGAATCGGCCAGCTTGACGATGCGTTCGACATGGTTGGGGGCAAGGTCGGGGCGCAGCTTGATGCGGACTTCGCCGGTATCGAGCGTCATCACGAGCGTGCTGGGGGTATCGGCCATTAGGTGCTCCTTGAAACTGGCGCCTAGCTAGGGGTTCGTACGGCCAAGGGCAACCGCACGACCGTTGGCACGGCGGTGCAGCATGGGTACAGCGGGGCGACATCGTGCCGACAGGCGCGGAGCGACACCGTGCCGACAGGCGCGGAGCGACATCGTGCCGACAGGAGGGTTGCGCCCATGACCGAACTCGACCTTCCCGAAGCGGATACCAGCGAACTGGACGAGGACGATCGGCTGAAGCCCGAATTCGTCCGTGCCGTGTGCGAGGCGGTCGATCGCGGCGATGACGAGGCGGCCCGCGAACTGGTCGAACCGCTCCATCCCGCCGATCTTGCCGACCTGTTCGAACTGGTGCCGGGCGAACAGCGCGCGGCGCTGGCGGCGGCGATCGCCGAGCGGCTGAACGGCGACGTCCTCGCCGAGATGAACGACTGGGTCCGCGAAGCGGTGATCGAGGCGCTGACCGCCACCCAGGTCGCCGATCTCGCCGCCCAGCTCGACACCGACGACGCGGTCGCGATCATCGAGGACCTCGACGATGCCGACCAGCGCGCGGTGCTGCGCGCGCTCGACCCCGACGATCGCGCCGCGATCGAGGAGGCGCTGTCCTATCCGGAAGAGTCCGCCGGCCGCCTGATGCAGCGCGAACTGGTCGCGGTGCCCGAACACTGGACCGTCGGCGACGCGCTCGACTATCTGCGCGCGGACGAGGTGCTGACCACCGATTTCTGGGAAATCTTCGTCGTCGATCCGGCGCACCGCCCGGTCGGGACCTGCCAGTTGTCGTGGATCCTGCGCACGCCGCGCTCGGTCGCGATCGGCGACGTGATGGCACGCGAACAGACCCTGATCCCGGTCGACATGGACCAGGAGGAAGTCGCGCTGCGGTTTCAGAAATACGCGCTGATCTCGGCCGCGGTGGTCGACGGCAGCGGACGGCTGGTCGGCATGATTACCGTCGACGACGTCGTCCACATCATCCAGGCGGAAGCGGGCGAGGACGCGCTGCTGCTCTCGGGCGCCGGCGAAGGCGACATCAACGAACCGATCCGCGATTCGTACAAGGCGCGGGTACGCTGGCTCATCACCAACCTGATGACCGCGCTGCTGCCCGCGACGATCATCGGCGCGTTCGGGGCGACCATCGACCGGATGGTGACGCTGGCGGCGCTGATGCCGATCGTCGCCGGGCTGGGCGGCAATGCCGGTACCCAGACGATGGCCGTGACCGTCCGTGCGCTGGCGACGAACCAGTTGACGCAGTCGAACACGCTGCGGGCGATCCGGCGCGAGATGATTATCGCGCTGATGAACGGTGCGACCGTCGCCGCGCTGATCGGTACCGGCGTGACGTTGTGGTTCGGCAATCCGGAACTGGGCGTGGTCATCGGCACGGCGATGCTGCTGAACGTCGTCATCGCCGGATTCGCCGGGGTGTTCGTGCCGCTGACGCTCGACCGGTTCAATGCCGATCCGGCGGTGGCGTCGTCGATCTTCGTCACGATGACGACCGATTCGATGGGGTTCCTCGTGTTCCTCGGCCTTGCGACGGTCAGCGGGCTTACCGGATGAACCGGGCGGCTTGAGGCGGCGGGCCATGCTTCCCATCTGGGACGCGTGCCGCTGCATCTCACCAAAGTCGCCTTCGCCATCGAATCGGTCGAGCAACTGGCCGACCGGCTGGCCGCGCGCCATGCGGCGGGCGAGGCGCTGACCACCCGTTACCTGCCCAAGCGCGCGGCCGAGATCGAGGGCGGGTCGCTGTTCTGGATATTGAAGCACCGGCTGGTCGCGCGCTCGCCGATCCTGGGCTTCGGCGAGGCGGAGGGCGGACGGGTCGCGATCCGTCTCGGGCCGAAGCTGGTGCTGGTCGAGGGGCGCCCGAAACGCGCGCATCAGGGGTGGCGCTATCTGGAGGCGGTCGATGCGCCGGCCGATCTGGGCGGCGCGGGGACCGGCGCCGACGCATTGCCGCCGCGGTTGATCGGGGAACTGATGGCGCTGGGGTTGCTGTAGAAGCCGCCCGGTCGCGGGGATCGCATCCGGTCCTACGCGATCAGCCCCGGATATGCCGCCTTCGCCGCCGCGACCTTCGGCCGGTCCCACCGGACGATATAGGGATGCGACGGGTTCCTGCGCGCGAAATCCTGATGATAGGGTTCCGCCGGATAGAAGGTGCCGGTTTCGATCCTGGTCGCGATCGGTTTCGGAAACGCCTTGGCCCGCGTCAGTTGCGCGATATAGCGCCGGGCGGTCAGCGCCTGCGCGCCGTTCTGCGCGAAGATCGCCGAACGATAGCTGGGGCCGCGATCGGGATATTGGCCGTCGACCTGCGTCGGATCGTGCGCGACCGAGAAATACAGCCGCAGCAGCGTGCCATAGCTGACGATGCGGGGATCATAGGTGATGCGGATTGCCTCGGCATGACCGGTGCGTTCGGTCGATACCTGGTCGTAGGTCGCGGTGGCCCGGTCGCCGCCGGCATAGCCGCTGACGACCGACCTGACGCCCTTCACCCGTTCGAACACCGCCTCCATGCCCCAGAAGCAGCCGCCGGCCAGTACGGCGGTGGCAAGGCCGGGGGCCGGGGGCAGGTCGCCGGCGACGGCCGGGATCGGCACCGCGCGCTCGGCGGTGGCCGGGGGGATCGTCATCGCGGCCACGCCGATGGCGGCGATGGCGACGGGAAGCAGGAATTTCATGGGGCGGTTCCTGATGCAAGTGCCGGAACCGAGATGGGGGTTCGGCGCGGACGCCGCCAGATCAGCCGATGCGTTCGACGACCACCGGTGCGGGGCGGACCGACTTCGCATCGCTCCGGTCCGCCACCTGCACCGCGACGAGCGCGACGGCGCCCAGCGCGAAACCGCTGATGAAATGGCGAAGGAAACCGGTGCGCTTCTGGGTCATCTGTCTCGTCCTCTTGCCCGGCCGCTCCCCCGGATGGTTCGCGGCATCGAACCGGGCCGCAGGGCCCGTTCGTCGATGCAAGATATAGTGTCTGGGGCTGAACCGGCGCTGGCGCGCCCGTTCATCGTGCGCACAGCCTCAACCATGTTGCGGCTGCGAAATCAAGTGGGCGAGGGGTGCGGTTTCGGCAACGCTGCGTTGCGCGTCGGGCGCGCGTCGCTGCCGCTTGTCGGCATACATGCGTTCGTCGGCGCGCGCGATCAGCGTCTCGACCTCGGCCAGCGGCCCCAGCGCCCATCCGATGCTGAGCGTCGCCGCCGCCCCGGTGCCGAGCAACGCGCCGGTCCCCTGCGCGAATCGTTCGGCGATGCCGTGGGCGATCGCCGCCGCTTCCGGCGCGCCGGCGCCTGGCAGCACGCAGACGAATTCGTCGCCGCCCCAGCGGAACACCCGTCCCGTCATCGGCACCGACGCCACCGCGGCGCGGGTGGCGATGCGCAGGGTGGCGTCGCCCACCGCATGGCCGTGCCGGTCGTTCAGCGCCTTGAACCGGTTCAGGTCGATCATCAGCACCGCGCCCTCGCCGCGCCAGCCGGTGCGCGCGCGTTCGAACGCGGTGCGGTTGTTCGCCCCGGTCAGCGCGTCGCGCTCGGCAAGCATCGACAGCCGGCGCTCGCCCCGCTCGGCGTCCATCGTCAGCAGCGAAAAGCCGCGGAACATGATGAAGGCGACCGCGCCCGCCGCCAGCCATGCCGCCGGCCCGCCATGCAGCCCGGTCGGGTTCGCGCCGATCTGGCCGGTCAGCGCCAGCCAGGCGCGGCCGACGAACATCGGCACGGTCAGCGCGAACATCACCGCGACGATCCATCCGGTACGCAACGATTCGCGCCGCGCGATCCGGATCGCGATGACGACCGTCGCCATGTCGAAGATCGATCGCACGACATTGAGATAGGCGACCCGTCCGCCCATGCCCGCCGGATCGGACCATGGCAGCATCGGCAGGGCGAGCATCGCGCCCACCGCGAGCCACTGCCACAGTTCGGCACGCGGATCGGCGAAGCGCCGCATGCCGATATAGATGCCGGTATAGCTCAGCACCGCGACGGCGTTGCCCACCGGGACCAGCATCGGGATGTGGAGCTCGCGGACCAGCGGTATCACCGCGCTGATCCCCAGCAGGATATGCCCGCCGCCCCACCAGTTCGCCCAACTGCCGAACCGGCCGCCGACCGCCGCGGCAAGGTGGACGATCCCGGCAACGACCGAACACAACGCGACCATCGCGTACAGGGTGGAAATATCTAGCAGCATGTCTTCTCTATCACGACGGATGCCGTGATAGGAACGATGCCCTAATACTCCGTTGCGAGCGACCGATTACTTGAGCGCGTCACACGCCGTTCGAATACGCGCGCACGCATCGCGCAGCAGGTCGTCCGATGTCGCATAGCTGATGCGCATCGCCGGCGAGAGGCCGAATGCCGCGCCCTGCACCGCCGCGACGCGTGCCTCC
Organism: Sphingomonas hengshuiensis; assembly: GCA_003240755.1. Taxonomy (GTDB): domain Bacteria; phylum Pseudomonadota; class Alphaproteobacteria; order Sphingomonadales; family Sphingomonadaceae; genus Sphingomonas; species Sphingomonas hengshuiensis_A. Next base: position 4,760 of record QFNF01000028.1, read on the forward strand.
TCCAGCAGATAGCCGACGAAATCCTCGTCGGTCGCGATCCGCCGGCCGCCGGGCGTCGTGCGCCCGATCACCCCGGAGATGTCGGGATAGACATAGAAGGCACCTTCGGGCGTCGGACAGGTGACGCCGTCGATGGCGTTCAGTTCGGCGACCACCATGTCGCGCCGGCGCTGGAACGCGGCGTTGCGTTCGGCCAGGAACGACTGGTCGCCGTTCAGCGCGGCCACCGCCGCCGCCTGCGCGATCGAACACGGGTTGGACGTCGATTGCGACTGCAGCTTGGCGATCGCCTTGACGAGCCACGCCGCGCCCCCGGCATAGCCGATGCGCCAGCCGGTCATCGCATAGGCTTTCGAACAGCCGTTCACGGTGAGGGTGCGGTCGTAGAGCGACGGGTTCACCTCGGCGATCGTCGCGAACTCGAACCCGGGATAGACGATGTGCTCGTACATGTCGTCGGCGAATATCCAGACATGGGGATGCCGTTCCAGCACCGTGCCCAGCGCGCGCAGCTCGGCGCGGGTATAGCCCGCACCCGTCGGGTTCGACGGCGAATTGAGGATGACCCACTTGGTCCGCTCGGTGATCGCGGCGTCGAGCTGTTCGGGCGTGATCTTGTAGTTCTGCCCGGCCCCCGCCGCGACGAACACCGGCGTCCCGCCGGCGAACTGCACGACGTCGGGATAGCTGACCCAATAGGGCGCGGGCACGATCACCTCGTCGCCGGCATCGACCGTTGCGACCAGCGCGTTGAACAAGGTGTGCTTGCCGCCGACATTCACGCTGATCTGGTTCGCGGCATAGGTCAGGCCGTTGTCGCGCTTGAACTTCGCGATGATCGCGTCCTTCAGCTCGGGCGTGCCGTCGACATTGGTATATTTAGTCCTGCCCGCGCGGATCGCCTCGATCGCGGCGTCCTTGACGAAATCGGGCGTATCGAAATCGGGTTCGCCCGCGCCCAGCCCGATCACGTCGACGCCCTGCCGCTTCAGCTCGAGCACCTTCGACGTGATGGCGAGGGTGGGCGAGGGATTGATACGGTCGAGCGCGGCGGAGGGCTTCATGGGACGTCCGATGCTGGGAAGGAACAGGTGGACGCGCCCTTAGCCCCCTATGGTCGCATCCGCAACCAAGCGCGCACGAATCAATCCGCGAACCGCGTTCCCCACGTAAAATCCTTGCGCCAGATCGCCGATCGTCAGCGGCATCTCCACCGCCTCGCCGCGCGCGATCAGCTCGGCGCGCAGCACCCCCGGCAACAGCCCCCGGTCCCGCGGCGGCGTGAGCAACTGCGCGCCGGCACCGACGAAGACCGAGGTGAAGCTGCCCTCCGTCACCTCGCCGTCCGCGCCGATGAAGATCGTCTCGAAACAGCCCGGCGGCGGCGCCGGCCAGAAGCGGCGGTCGCTGGTCTTGTGCAGCAGCCGCAGGTCGCCGGGCGGGACGGGCAGGGGGGCGACCGCCACCTCGACCGGTCCGGCGGGGGGCGGGGGCAGCGGCGTCACGTCGACCGCGATCGCGCCCGACACCGACAGCAGCAGCCGCACCCGTGCCGCCTCGCGCAGGCGAAAGGTCGCCGCCTGCAATTCGTTGCGCGTCGCATGGCGATCGAACGCGAAGCCCAGGGCATGCGCGCTCGCGGTCATCCGCGCGAGATGGCGTTCGAGCAGCGCGATGCCGCCGAGCGGGTCGAACGCCATCGTCTCGACCAGGTCGAACCGGCGCGGTCCGGTGTCGAGGAATCGCGCCTTGGCGATGCATTCCTGCCATTCGGCGTGCGGCTGCGAATCGGCGACCACGCCCGATCCCAGCCCCAATGTGGCGTGCGACGCACCCGCTGGCAGGTGCAGCGTGCGGATCGCGACGTTGAACGACGCATCGCCGCCGGCATCGATGGCGCCGATCGCCCCGGTATAGATGCCGCGCGTGCGCCCCTCGACCGCGTCGATCGCCTGCATCGCGCGGCGCTTGGGCGCGCCGGTGATCGATCCGCACGGAAACAGCGCGGCGATCGCATCGACCGCGGTCGTGCCGGGCAGCAGCTCGGCCGTCACCGACGACACCAGTTGGTGGATGCTGGGATAGGTTTCGACCACGAACCGCTCGGGCACCTGCACGCTGCCCGGCATGGCCACGCGCGACAGGTCGTTGCGCATCAGGTCGACGATCATCAGGTTCTCGGCCCGCTGCTTGGGATCGATCGCCAGCGCGGCCGCCGCCGCCCGGTCGCGCGCCGGGTCGGGGTCGCGGGTCGCGGTGCCCTTCATCGGTCGCGCGGTGATCCGCCCGCCCTCCACCGCGAAGAACAGTTCGGGCGAAAACGACAACAGCCAGTCGCTGCCGGTCCATACCACCGCGCCATGCCCCGCCGCCGCCCGTGGCCGGATCGCGGCATAGAGCGCCAGCGGATCGCCGGCGACCGGCACCTGCGCGCCGAACGTCAGGTTCGCCTGATAGATATCGCCCGCCGCGATCAGCGCCAGGACGGATTCGCAGTGCGCGGCATGGGTGGCGCGGTCGATATCGGGCGTCACCGCCCCGATCCACGCACCCGCCGGATCGGGCAGCAGCGTCGCGGCATCGACGCTCCCGCCACCCTCGAATACACCGAACCACAATAGCGGCGCGGCCGAATCGCGTAGCGGGACGCCGGGCACCCATGCCGCCCCCGCCTCATAGGTCAGATAGCCCGCCACCGCCGCCCCCGCCGCGACAGCCTCGGCAAGTTCCCCCAGCGCATCGGGCACCCCGGCAACGTCATCGGCGCGGATCACGCGAAGCGGGGCCTGGTACAGCCGCGCACGTCCCCCCGGCCGGGCATCGTCGAGCAGTACGAAGGGCCGCGTCGCGTCGAGCATCACCCACGCTTGCCGGTTGCGCGCGCGGGGGGCAAGCACTCTGACGCTGCTTTGTGTACGCGGCATTAAGCAGTAAGGCGGGCGGCATGACCCCATCCCCGATCCGCGCGGCGATCATCCCGGTGACTCCGCTGCAACAGAATTGCACGCTGCTATGGTGTACGAAGACGATGCGCGGCGCCTTTGTCGATCCCGGCGGCGATCTGCCACGGCTGCTCGCCGCCGCGCAGCAACATGGCGTGACGGTCGAAAAAATCCTGCTGACCCATGGCCATATCGACCATTGCGGCGAGGCGAAGCCGCTTGCCGACCAACTGGGCGTGCCGATCGAAGGCCCGCACGAGGCCGACCGCTTCTGGATCGCGCGGCTGGCGGAGGACGGCCGGCGCTGGGGCTTGCGCGGCGTGCCGTTCGAACCCGATCGCTGGCTGGTCGAAGGCGACACGGTGACGGTCGGCGAAGCGACGCTGTCGGTGTACGAAACGCCCGGCCACACGCCGGGCCATATCATCTTCTTCCACGAAACCGCCCGATTCGCGCTGGTCGGCGACGTGCTGTTCCAGGGATCGGTCGGCCGGACCGACTTCCCGCTGTCCGACCATCAGGCATTGCTCGATTCGGTCGTGACCAGGCTGTGGCCGCTGGGCGACGATGTCGCGTTCGTGCCGGGCCATGGTCCGGGCAGTACCTTCGGCCACGAACGCGCGACCAATCCGTTTGTGGGCGACAAGGTGCTGGCGGCCGGCTGAGCGGTCGTCCCGCAAAGGCGGGAATCCCTTGCCGCTACCCGTGCGGATCGTGCAGGGGTGTCGGCGGCCATGGGCGCCCCGCCGGCGCGGGGACGACGCAGTGGTCGGACGCGGTTCGTCCCTTGTCCCTTGCAACCCTGCGCGAAAACGCTATAGGCGCGGTTCGCTTCGCGACCAGCCTGCTTGCCGGTCCGGCGGGTCGTCGGTCGCGCAAACGGTCCGGCACTTGCCTGGGCCGCGTCGACAGTTGGTGGCGACACCACGTGATACCCAAGTGATAAAGGTGCCGAAATGGCAGTTCCCAAGAGAAAGACCTCGCCCTCGAAGCGCGGTATGCGTCGCAGCCACGATTCGCTCAGCATCGAGTCGTTCCAGGAATGCCCGAACTGCGGCGAACTGAAGCGTCCGCATAACCTGTGCACCGCTTGCGGCCATTATAACGGTCGCGAAGTCGTCTCGGTCGAAGCGTAACCGCTAACACCGGACAGGAAAGCACGCATGGCTGACGGGTCCTGGATCGCCATCGATGCGATGGGCGGTGACGAAGGGCTTGCCACCATGCTGGCGGGTGTCGCCCATGCCCGGCGTCGCCACGAATCGATGCGCTTCCTGCTCGTCGGTGACGAGGCGGCGATTCGTGCCGGCCTCGAATCGCACCCGAACCTCAGCGCCGCGTCGGAGATCGTCCACGCGCCCGAGGTCGTCGGTTCGTCGGACAAGCCCAGCCAGGCGATCCGCCGGTCGAAGGTGACGTCGATGGGCGTCGCCATCAACCTGGTGAAGCAGGGGCGCGCCGCCGCGGCGGTGTCGGCGGGCAATACCGGCGCGCTGATGGCGATGGCGAAGCTCGCGCTGCGCACCATGCCGGGCATCGACCGCCCGGCGCTGGCGGCGCTGCTGCCCAGCCTCGGCGACAACGACCTGGTGATGCTCGACCTCGGCGCCAATGCCGAATGCGATGCCCGCAACCTTGTCCAGTTCGCGGTGATGGGTGCGGCCTATGCCCGCACCGCCCTCGACCTCGAAAGCCCCCGCGTCGCGCTGCTGAACATCGGCACCGAGGAGCTGAAGGGCATCGACAGCGTCCGGGAGGCGGCGGCGACGCTGCGCGCCTCGCCGCATCTGCCGATGACCTTTGCCGGCTATATCGAGGGCGACCGCCTGTCGCGCGGTGACGTCGACGTCGTCGTCTGCGACGGCTTTTCGGGCAATATCGCGCTCAAGACGGCGGAGGGGACGGCACGTTTCGTCGCCGATTTGCTCAAGCGCGCGTTCCGCTCGTCGGTGCGTTCCAAGATCGGCTTCCTGATCTCGCGCCCCGCCACCGAATTGCTGCGCCATCATCTCGACCCCAACAACCATAATGGCGCGGTCTTCCTCGGCCTCAACGGGCTGGTGGTGAAAAGCCATGGCAGCGCCAATGCGGCCGGCGTGTCGAACGCGATCCAGGTCGCGGCCAAGATGGTGCGCGACGACCTGACCCGCAGCATCGCCAGCGACCTGGCCGGTATCGAGGCGCAGGCGGCATGATCCGCTCGGTCGTCACCGGTACCGGATCGGCGCTCCCGGCGAACCGGGTTTCGAACGCCGAGCTGGCCGAGCGTGTCGATACCTCCGACGAATGGATCGTCGAGCGGACCGGCATCCGCTTCCGCCACATCGCCGCCCCGCACGAAACGACCGCGACGCTGGCGGCCGATGCCGCGCGCGACGCGATCGCCGCCGCCGGGCTCGACGCGGACCGGATCGACCTGATCGTGCTGGCGACCGCGACCCCCGACCAGACCTTTCCCGCGACCGCCACCAAGGTGCAGGCGTTGCTGGGCATCGACGATTGCGTCGCGTTCGACGTGGCGGCGGTGTGCTCGGGCTTCCTCTACGCGGTGCAGGTCGCCGATGCGATGCTGCGTGCCGGCGTCCACCGCCGCGCGCTGGTGATCGGTGCCGAAACCTTCAGCCGCATCCTCGACTGGGAGGACCGCACCACCTGCGTCCTGTTCGGCGACGGCGCCGGCGCGATCGTGCTGGAGGCGCGCGAGGATTCGGATGGCCGCGGCGTTCTGTCGACCCGGCTCCACGCGGATGGCCGTCACAACGGCCTGCTCTATGTCGATGGGGGCCCTTCGACCACCGGCACCGTCGGCAAGCTGCGGATGAAGGGCAAGGAGGTGTTCCGCCACGCGGTGGTGAACCTCGCCGCGGTCATGGGCGAGTCGCTCGACCTTGCCGGGCTGACCGCCGAGGACGTGGATTGGGTCGTGCCCCATCAGGCGAATGCCCGCATCCTCGATGCGACCGCGCGCAAGCTTGGCCTTGCGCCCGAAAAGGTCGTCGTCACCGTCGACCGGCATGCCAACACGTCCGCCGCCTCGGTACCGCTGGCGTTGGACGTCGCGGTGAAGGACGGCCGGATCAAGCGCGGCGACCTGGTCGTGCTGGAGGCGATGGGCGGGGGCTTCACCTGGGGCGCCGCCGTAGTGCGCTGGTAAGCCTTTCGTATTTTTGAAAGGACGTATACGTCGTGCTAGCGGCCCTGAGCGTTCGGAAAGGGGATATGAAACCGATGGCTACCGATGGCACGCTGACCCGCGCGGATCTTGCCGAGGAAATGCACCGCGAAATCGGCTTGTCGCGCGCTGATTCGGCACGCGTGGTCGAACAGATTCTCGGCGCGATGTGCGAAGCGCTGTCCGAAGGGCAGAACGTCAAGATTTCGGGCTTCGGCAGCTTCGTGCTGCGCGACAAGGGTGAACGCGTCGGTCGCAATCCCAAGACCGGGATCGAGGTGCCGATCGCGCCGCGCCGCGTCCTGACGTTCCGGGCCAGCCAGATGATGCGCGACCGCATCGTCGCGGTGGACTGAAGGCGCGTTGGCGCCCCCGGTCGACAAGGCACCACGCGCCTATCGCACGATCGGCGAGGTCGCCCGTGACCTGGACGTACCGCAACACCGGTTGCGCTATTGGGAAGGACGCTTTCCCCAGATCCGCCCGTTGACCCGCGCCGGCGACCGCCGCCATTACCGGCCGGAGGACGTGGCGCTGCTGCGCCGCATCCACAGCCTGCTGGGCGAACAGGGCTATACCGTGCGCGGCGTACAGAAATTGCTGGCGCAGGAAGCGAAGGCTCCGCTGCCGGTCGCGCCCGCGCCGCGCCGCGCCGCGCGCATCACCGAATTGCGCGCCGTCCGCGCGTTGCTGGCCGACGCACTGGCGGCGGACCTGTAGCCACGGCTTTCCCCTGCGGCCAAACCTGCTAAACCGCGCGGGCGATGAGCGTATCCGACACCGAAGCCACCCATGACGCCGCTGCCCGGACAAGCTGGCGGGGCCGTTTCGCCCGTATCCGGCGGCGCTGGTGGTTCCGTCTGCCCGCCGTCGCACTGCTGCTTGCCGGGATCGGCGTCTTCCTGATCTGGCTGCTGCTGTGGCGCACCTTGCCCTCGGTCGATTCGCTGCGCTCCTATGAACCGCCGCTGCCGACCAATGTGCGCGGGATCGAGGGCGATCCGATCCACAGCTATGCCCGCGAGCGCCGCGTGCAATTGTCCTATGCCGAATATCCGCCGCTGCTGGTCCGCGCGTTCCTCGCCGCCGAGGACCGCACGTTCTTCGAGCATCACGGCGTCGACTATCCCGGTATCGCCGCGGCGATCCTGACCAATTTGCGCAGCGACGGCCGCCCGATCGGCGCATCGACGATCACGCAGCAGGTCGCGAAGAACCTGCTGCTGACCAACGAGGTCAGCTATGTCCGCAAGGCGAAGGAAGCGCTGCTTGCCTATCGCATCGAGAATGCGCTGACCAAGCAGCAGATTCTCGAACTCTATCTCAACCAGATCGCGCTCGGCCGGAATGCTTTCGGGGTCGAGGCGGCGTCCCATGCCTATTTCGGCAAGGAGCTGCGCGAACTGACGCTGCCGCAAATGGTCTATCTGGCGATCCTGCCCAAGGGGCCGTCGAACTACACGCCCGAACGCGGCTACGACCGTGCGATCACCCGCCGCAACTGGGTGCTGCGCGAGATGGAGCGCAACAATTTCATCACTCCCGCCCAGCGCGCCTCCGCCACTGCCGCGCCGCTCGGCACCATTCCGCGCCAGACCCCGCGGCAGGAAACGGCGGGCGGCTATTTCATCGAGGAAGTGCGCCGCCAGTTGCTGAGCCAGTTCGGCGAGAATGCGAAGGACGGTCCGTACAGCGTCTATGCCGGCGGCCTGTGGGTGCGCACCTCGCTCGACCCCAAGATACAGCAGGACGCGCAGGACGCCCTGCGCGCGGGGCTGATCCGGTTCGATTCGGGACGCGGCTGGTCGGGGCCGCTCAACAAGCCGCGCGCCACGATCGACGGTGACAATTGGCAGCAGGCGCTGCTCAACACCAATATCGCGGTGGATTATCAGGACTGGCAGGCAGCGATCGTCATCGCCAAATCGGGCGGCGACGCGCAGATCGGCTTTGCCGACGGCCGCACCGGCACGCTGCCACGGGGCAATGCGGCGATGCCGGTACGGGGGCAGGGCGGCACCGCCTATGCCGCGCTCGAACCTGGCGATATCGTCGCGGTGGCGCCCGCCAGCGGCGGCTGGGCGCTGCGTTCGGTCCCGCGCGTGTCGGGCGGCATGGTGGTCGAAGACCCGCGCACCGGCCGCATCCTCGCGATGCAGGGCGGCTTCGACAGCCGTATCCAGTCGTTCAACCGCGCGACGCAGGCGATGCGCCAGCCCGGTTCGACCATCAAGCCGATCGTCTATGCCGCGGCGCTGGAAGCGGGGATGACCCCGGCCTCGATCATCGTCGATGGTCCGTTCTGCGTGAACCAGGGCGGGCGGCTGGGCCAGAAATGCTTCCGCAACTTCGGCGGCGGCGGGGCGGGGCCGCATACCATGCGCTGGGGCGTCGAACAGTCGCGCAACCTGATGACGGTGCGCGCCGCCGCGCAGACCGGCATGGACAAGGTCAACGACCTGATCCAGCGCGTCGGCATCAGCGATGAGAAGTTTCCGCCCTATCTTTCCTATGCGCTGGGTGCGGGCGAGACGACGGTCATGCGTATGGTCAACGCCTATTCGATCCTCGCGAACCAGGGACGCGAGCTGAAACCCACCGTCATCGATTTCGTGCAGGATCGTCGCGGCAAGGTGATCCTGCCGCAGAACTGGCGCGCCTGCGACGGTTGCAACGCCGCCGACTGGGACGGCAAGCCGATGCCGCGTCCGCAGATCAGGTCGCGCCAGGTCATGGATGCGATGAGTGCGTATCAGATGGTGCACATCATGGAAGGCGTGATCCAGCGCGGCACCGCCACCACGCTGCGCGATCTCGGCCGGCCGATCATGGGCAAGACCGGCACCTCGACGGGGCCCACCGACGTATGGTTCGTCGGCGGCACGCCGCAGATGATCGCCGGCCTGTATCTCGGCTTCGACACGCCGCGCAATCTTGGCGGCTATGCGCAGGGCGGGACGATCGCCGCGCCGATCTACAAGGCGTTCGCGGTAAAGGCGTACAAGGACATGGACGTCCTGCCGTTCCGTGCGCCCGCCGGCGTGCGGATGGTCCGTATCGATCGCGCCAGCGGCCGCCCGGTCTTTGGCGGCTGGCCGACCGTCGATCCCAAGGCGGCGATCATCTGGGAAGCGTTCAAGCCCGAGACCGAGGCGCGCCGCGCCGCCGGCCGGCTGGGCGAGGCCCGCGCCCCCGTGACCCGCGACCCGACCCGCGTCGCGCCGACGCAACAGCAGGCGCAACCGCGCGACAGCGACTTCTTGCAACGCGAAGGGGGAATCTACTAGCGCGCGGCCTATATCGGCGGCATCCCCCTGATATTTATTCCCGGAGTTTTTCCCATGCGCGCCGAAGCGCAAGCCCATGTAGACAAGATCAACGATGCCCTCGCCCTGCTGCGCCGTTTTCTCGACTGGGACCGCGCGCTGCGCCGGCTGGACGAATTGAACGCGCGCGTCGAGGATCAGGCATTATGGAACGATCCCAAGGCCGCGCAGGACGTGATGCGCGAACGCCGCCGGCTGGACGAGGCGATCACGGCGACCCGCACCATCGAGCGCGAGCTGTCCGACACGGTCGAACTGATCGAGATGGCCGAGGCCGAGGGCGATGCCGAAATGGCCGACGAAGGTATCGCCAACCTGGCGGAACTCGCCAGCCGCGCCGATCATGACAAGGTACAGGCGCTGCTGTCGGGCGAAGCCGATGGCAACGACACCTATATCGAGATCAACGCCGGCGCCGGCGGGACCGAGAGCCAGGACTGGGCCGGCATGCTGCAACGCATGTACACCCGCTGGGCGGAGCGCCGCGGCATGAAGGTCGAGCTGGTCGACCAGCATTCGGGCGAGCAGGCCGGCATCAAGTCGGCGACGTTGCTGGTGAAGGGCGAGAACGCCTATGGCTTCGCCAAGACGGAGGGCGGTGTCCACCGTCTCGTCCGGATCAGCCCGTATGACAGCGCGGCGCGGCGCCACACCTCGTTCGCGTCGATCTGGGTCTATCCGGTGATCGACGACAATATCGAGGTCGATTATAACGAAAGCGACCTGCGTATCGACACGTACCGCGCATCGGGCGCCGGCGGGCAGCACATCAACACCACCGATTCGGCGGTGCGCATTACGCACATACCGACCGGCATCGTGGTGCAGTGTCAGAACCAGCGGTCGCAGCACAAGAACAAGGCAGAGGCCTATAACCAGCTCCGCGCCCGCCTGTACGAGCGCGAGCTGGCAATCCGCGAGGCGGAGGCCAATGCCGAGAACGCGACCAAGACCGATATCGGCTGGGGCCACCAGATCCGGTCGTACGTGCTGCAGCCCTATCAGATGGTGAAGGACCTGCGCACCGGCGTCGTCTCGACCGCGCCCGGCGACGTACTGGACGGCGCGCTCGACCCGTTCATGGCCGCTGCCCTGTCGCAGCGCGTGACCGGCGAGAAGGTCGATGTCGAGGATGTCGACTGAGATGCGCCACGTCCTGCCGCTCGTGCTGCTGATGCTGTCCGGCTGCGACGCGACGCAGCCGGGATCGGCCGCCAATGCGCATGGCGAACACAAGCCGGTCTTTCCGAAAGCCGACCGGCCGGTGGCGACGATCGTGTCGGCACGCTGGTCGACCGAGGAAGCGCGCGACCGGCTGAACGAAGCCGAGCTGGTGATGGACAAGGCCGGGATCGCGCCCGGCATGACCGTCGCCGATATCGGCGCGGGCGAGGGCTATTACACCATCCGTCTGGCGCAGCGCGTCGGCGACGACGGCCGCGTGCTGGCCGAGGATATCATCCCGCAGATTCGCGACGCACTGGCGCAGCGCGTCGCGCGCGAACGGCTCGACAATGTCAGCGTGCGGCTGGGCGAACCCGACGATGCGAAGCTGCCAGCGAACAGCTTCGACCGCGTGCTCATGGTTCATATGTACCATGAAATCGCCGAACCCTATGCCTTTCTGTGGAACCTGCGCCCGTCGCTTCGCCCCGGCGGACGCGTGGTGGTGGTCGATGCCGACCGCCGTACCCAGAACCACGGTACCCCGCCCGCCCTGTTGAAATGCGAATTCGAAGCGGTGGGCTACCGCCAGGTCGAACTGCAACGGATGCCCTCGGCGGGGGGGTACATCGCGATGTTCACACCGGCAGGGCCGCGTCCCGAGCCGAAGGACATCGTGCCGTGCCGCGTGCCGGCACCCGGCGCGCCGCCCAGCCCCACGGGCTGAGTCACCCCCTCCGGTCCCGCTCCGTTCGGTTCGAGCAGCTTCGAGCAGGGCCGGGCGAACCATGCCCCGCATGGTCCAGGATGGTCCGGGGACGATCCGACCCAACCCTTGTCGAGAACCGCTGCCTGGGGCACCCCCTTCTCGACTACGGCTCTCGACACGCTCAGCCGCTACTCGGGGAAACCGGCGTCCGTGTTCCCGTTTCCAAAACCGTCACCCCAACAACACCGGCGCCAACAACAGCAACAACTTCACGTCGACCGCCTTGCCCACGGCCCGTTGCGCGTCCAGAAACCCGGCCACCCCGTCCAGCGGCACCCGGTGCACGGTGATATCCTCCCCCGGCACCCCGCCACCGTCCCCGATTTTCTCCAGCGCGCCGGCACGAAACAACGTAAAGCTTTCCGACACCATCCCTGGCGACGAATGATACTCGCCAAGCGGGTGCATGGTCCCCGCGCGATAGCCGGTTTCCTCCTCCAGCTCGCGCATCGCCGCCACCGCCGCTGCCTCTCCCGCGCTGTCGTCCCCGACCAGTCCGGCCGGCAGCTCGATGCAGTTGCGCCCCAGCGGTACGCGATATTGCTCGACCAGCAGCACATGCCCGTCGTCGATCGCGACGATCACCGCCGCGCCGATCCCGTTCGCGCGCCCGACATATTCCCAGCGGCCGCGTTTCCTGGCGGTGATGAACCGCCCGGCCCACATCACCTCTTCGGGGGCATCGGCATCGATCACAGTTCGATCAACCGGTCGGGCAGTTCGTTCATCGGGGCGGCGCCTCTCGGAAAATGCTCGGCCAGCACCGTGCCGATCGCACCGACCGCCGCGACGATGCCGTCGGCGGGGCGATCCTGCTTCAGCGCCGCCAGCAACGCCGCCAGCGCATCGCCCCAGACGGCAGGCGCCACCCGGTCGTGGATCGCGGCTTCGGCGATCAGTTCGGCGCGATGTTCGTCAAGCGACAGGTAGAGCAGCACGCCGGTCGCCGCGACGGTACGGCGTTCGGCGGCAGCACGGAACAGCATCAACGCGCGGGCATGGACCCGCCGCGCCCTGGTCGTCGCCGGGGTCAGCGCCATGCGCAACGGCGTCCACGCACAGCCATAGCGCACGATCAGGAACGTCGCCGCCATCACCCAGCCGGTCGTCGCCAGCAGGAAACGCGGCGAGGGCGCGTCGCCCCATGGCTCTGCCCAGCCATGCGCCGCCAGCAACCAGCCCGGCCACAGTGCGGTCGCCGCCAGCACCAGCAGCATCGCCAGCAACGCCACCTGCAGCGCGACATCGTGATAGGCGTCCGACCGCCGCGCCAGCACGACGACGATTTCGCCATCGGTCGCGGCCTCGGCAGCGGCCACCGCGTCACGGATGCGCGTGCGGTCATCGGGGGTGATCGGCATCACCAATTCCCCGACGCCCCGCCGCCGCCGCCCGACCCGCCACCCCCGCCGGTAAAGCCGCCCCCGGTCCAGCCGCCGCCCGACCCGCCGCTCCAGCCGCCACCGCCGCTCCAGCCGCCGCCGCTGCCACGCACGGCACCGCGCGCCAGTTCGTCGGCGATCGACCACAGCACGACCTGCGCGACGCCGGACGCCGTGCCGCCGCGATAGCGCCGCCCCCATGGCCCGGCGCGCCGTCGCCGGCCGGACAGGGCGAGCACGCCGAAGATCAGCAGGCCGATGCCGACGAAGAACACGGTACCGATCACCGCATTGTCATCGCCCGATCGCGATCGCTGCCGGCGCTGCGCGCGGTCGAACCGGGCCACCGCCGCGTCGGTCCGCGCCTGTGCCTCCTCGGGACTGGCACGAAGCTGCGCGATCACCGCGTCCGCCCCCGCCGTCATCGCGCCCGGCACGTTGCCACTCTGCAGTTTCGGCATCATCTGCTGGCGGATGATGGTGCTGGACAGCGCATCGGTCAGCACGGGTTCGAGGCCATAGCCGACCTCCAGTCGCGGGCCGCGTTGTCCGGCGGGGTTGTTCGGCGCGATGAACAGGATCGCGCCGTTGTTCACATCGCGCAGCCCCACGCCCCATGCGCGCAGCAGCTTGTAGCCATATTCCTCCAGCGGATAGCCCTGCAGGTCGCCGATCGTCGCGACGACGAACTGCCGTTTGGTATCGCGTTGCAGCGCCTGCAGCTTCTGGGTCAACTCGCCCCGCGTTTCCGCCGGCAGGACGTTTGCATCGTCGACCACCAGCCCGGTGAATGCGGGGAAGGTCTGTGCTCCCGCCGGCGCCGCCGACAGCGCCAGCATGGTCATCCACAGGCAGAACAGGATGCGCCGCATCCCGGTGCTCAGCGCGCGTTGCCGAAATCGACCTGCGGCGCGACCTCGGCCCCCGCCTGCGCCTGGAAACTCTGCCTGGGCTTGGCGCCGTAGAAGACCCGGGCACCGATCGCGTCGGGGAAGGTGCGGATGCGGGTGTTATAGGCCTGCACCGCTTCGTTGTAATCGCGCCGGGCGATCGCGATGCGGTTCTCGGTCCCTTCCAGTTGCGATTGCAGGTTCAGGAAATTCTGGTTGCTGGTCAACTGCGGATACGCCTCGACCACCGTGCGCAATTGGCCCAGCGCCTGGGTAAGCTGGTTCTGCGCCGCCTGGAACCGCTGGAACGTCTGCGGATCGGACAGGTCGTCGGTGGTGACGTTGATCGACGTCGCCTGCGCCCGTGCCTGTGTGACCTGGGTCAGCACGTGCTCCTCCTGTCCGGCAAAGCCCTTTACCGTCGCGACGAGGTTGGGAATCAGGTCGGCCCGGCGCTGATACTGGTTCTGGACCTCGCCCCATCTGGCGTTCACATTTTCCTCGGCGGTCGGCACGCTGTTCACCCCGCACGCCGCCAGCGGCACCGCCGCCATCACCATCATCGCCCGCCGCATGTGCATCTCGTTCATCCAATGCTTGCCTGACACCATCGTATCGAAGCAATATGACGCCCTCAAGCCGGTAGAATGGGAGGCAGCATTGGGGATGCTAAAGGAATTCCGCACGTTCGTTGCGCGCGGCAACGTGCTGGACCTCGCGGTCGGCGTCATCATCGGTGCGGCGTTCGGCACGATCACCAAATCGCTGACCGATGACATGATTATGCCGGTGGTTGGCTGGCTGTTCGGCGGGTTCGATTTTTCCAGCTACTTCTTCCGGTTGGGTGCGATACCGGCCAATTATACCGGCAGCCCGGACAACTACCTCGCCCTGAAGGCGGCGGGTGTGCCGCTGTTCGGCTATGGCCAGTTCGTCAGCGTGGTCATCAACTTCCTGATCCTCGCCTTCATCGTGTTCCTGCTGGTCAAGTTCGTGAACCGCGCGATCGCGGTGGTGCACGAGGAACAGAAGGCAGGCGACGTGCCGCCGGCCGCCGATCCGCCCGAAATCGCGCTGCTCCGCGAAATTCGCGACGAATTGCGGGCGGCGAAGCTAAAGGAATGACGCCGCCCCGTGCGGGGCGGAAACTTTGGCAACAGGCGGCGCGCCGGTGCCGGAAGTTTCCGTCCGGCGCCGGGCCGGGATGCGTCAGGCCGCCGCCAGTTCCTGCGCCGCCGCCGCGGCAAGGCTGGTACCGTCCAGAATCCGTGCGGTTTCGTCGCGCACCCGCGCCATTGCGTGGCGGATCGCGCAGCTCGCTTCGTCCTTGCAATCGCCACAGGGTCGGTACGCGGTGCGGCTGACGCACGGTACCAGCGCCAGCGGTCCTTCGATCACGCGGATGATCTCGCCCAGCGAAATCAGATGTGCCGGGCGGGCAAGGTGGTATCCCCCCGCCTTGCCCCGCGTCGATGACAGGAACCCCGCCTCGCGCAGGTCGGCAAGGATCAGTTCGAGGAACTTGCGGGGGACATTGGCAGCGGTGGCGATGCGGTGCATCGGCATCGGCGCCTCGCCCGCGGGCTGCCCGGCCAGAAACAGCATCGCGCGAAGCGCATAACGGGAACGCTGGGTCAGCATGATCCTGTCGCCCATGCCATCTGGGCACGCCCGAGGGAAGTCCGGTTCTTTTCAAGGCGTCGACGACCGCCTATATGGCGAAGCGTCGGCTTCCAGCCGGCTATGACGATAAACTGCGGCGTGCAATAGACGCAGCGGACCCGGGGGCAGTACCCGGCGGCTCCACCATAAGGTGGTGTTCTGGACACCGTTTCTGACGGGGCCGAACCAGGATCGACGTGTGTTGAAAAGCGCTGTTTTCGTTCGGAATGGGACCACCGCAACGGCCCATACACACAAGTGCCAACGATAACGAAGCACTCGCGATTGCGGCGTAACTGAGGGCCTCGCGGCCTGAAGTTACTCCAAGATAGCGCGGTTGGACCGAACCGGGCAACAGAATCGGATTCCAGCGGTACGGGGAGCACCGGGCAACAGAAGCTCCCCACTCTTCCGTCCCGTCATCGTTCCAGTGCTGCTGCGGTGCCTTCGCCGAAGGCGGCGTTTGCGAATTCTCGTCGGCACGCGAAGATCGTCGTCAGGCGGTTTCCCGGGCCGGCCTTCCACGCTAGTCGGGCCGGCATGGACATCCAGCTTGTCGCCCTGCTCATGTTCGTCGCGTTCGGCGCGGCAACGCTCGACGCGATGGCGGGCGGCGGCGGGCTCATCACCATTCCCGCGCTGCTGGCGGCGGGCGTGCCGCCGGTCGCGGCGCTCGGTACCAACAAGCTGCAAAGCGCCTGCGGCACCGCTGGCGCGGCCTTTGCCTTCTGGCGCAAGGGGCATATCGACCTGCGAAGGACGTCGTGGCTGGCGGTCGCATCGTTCATCGGGGCGGCGGGCGGTGCGGCGCTGGTGCAGGCGATCGACCCGCATTTCCTGTCGGGGTTGCTGCCCGTGCTGCTGGTCGCGATGGCGGGGTATTTCCTGTTCGGCCCGCGCCTGTCCGACGTCGACACCCATGTCCGCCTTGCGCCCGCCGGACTGCTGCTCGCGGTGGCAGCGATCGGGACCTATGACGGTTTCTTCGGACCCGGTACCGGATCGTTCTTCACGCTGTTGCTGGTCACGGCCGCCGGCATGGGCGCGACGCGTGCGGTTGCGCATACCAAGCTGCTGAACCTTGCCAGCAACCTTGCCGGGGTCGCCGTCCTTGTCGGCGGCGGGCATGTGTGGTGGACGCTCGGCATCGCGATGGCGGTGGCGAGCGTCGCTGGCGGACAGGTCGGTGCGGCGCTCGCCATCCGCTTCGGCGGTCGCGCGATCCGGCCGTTGCTGGTCGTCATCTCGCTGGGGCTGACGGTGAAACTGGTGGCGGATCCGGCCAACCCGCTCAGGGTGTGGCTGGGGGTCTGACGATATACGTCACCCCCATTCCACCCCCCGTTTACTTCGAGCGCAGGTTCGATCCTGTCGAGAACCGTAGTCGAGAAGCGGCTGCCCCAAACTACGGCGTTCTCGACGGACGCTTCTCGACAAGCTCGAAGCTGCTCGAACCAAACGGTGTGGAGGGAAGGGTAGGACGACTATTCCAGCCGCCGCCCCGCCACCCGCGTCAACCGGCACGCCAGGTCCGCTTCGCCCGACGCCACGATCCAGTCGCCGCCATCGGCGACGATCCCGGTCGTGAACACCACCGGTTGCGGCAGATATGCCTGATGCGCGATCGGCGCGATCAGCGTAGGCGCAGCCTCCAGCACCGGTGCCGACTCATCGCGTTCCAGCACCTGGCGAACATCATGGTCGATCAGCGCCCGGTAGGTGCGATACACCCCGACCGCGCCCTGTCGCTCGACGCCATGGTACAGCAGCAGCCACCCGTGCCTGGTCCGCACCGGCTGCGTGCCCCCGCCCAGCTTGTACGCCGCTGCACCCTTCAGCGGGCGCAGGGCCGGTGCGTCCAGCGGACGCCAGTGCACCATGTCGGGCGAGGTCGCGACGTTGATGCTCGGCCCGCTGCCCTCGCTGCCGCCCGGCGGCGCCACGAACCATGCATCCGACAGCGGCCGGGTAAGCGCCGCGAACCGGTCGCCGACCCGCCCCTCGAACGGCACCATGTCCTTGTTGCCATGGTCCAGCACCATGCCCTGCGAGCGCCAGCCAAAGCCGTCGTCCGACCGGTACATCACCGTGCACAGCCGCCCGCCCGACACGCCACATACCGTCATCCAGTATATGCCGTCGATCACCGCGATACGCGGGTCCTCGATGCCATATTGCGCATGGTCCGCCGATGGTTCGACCGCGCGGTCATAGTGCACCGCCACCACCCGCTGCCCGTCGCCCGACAGTTCGACCGGGAGCAACCACGACAGCGAGGTCAGGCCGAGGAACGGATATGCCCCGCCCCGGAGTGAGAAGAAGCGTGGATCGCTGGCATCCGCCGCATCGGCGGAAAACGCATCGAGCACATAGCCGTGCCGCGTCCACCGGATCGATCGCACGCATCCGTCGCGTACCGGCTCGCGCAATGCCTCGGCGATCCGCACGAGCAGCAGCAGATTGCCGTTCGGCAACCGCGTCAGCGCCGGGTTGAACGCGCCCAGCACATAGGTCGGCTCGGCGATGTCCCGCCTGAGGGGCGACCGCGCCAGATCGACGTCGTCGGGGGCAAAGACGATCCGGTCGTCGCTCATTGCCCGCCATCGTCCTGCATCGAGCGATGATGGCGGATCACCTCGTCGATGATGAAGCGCAGGAATTTCTCCGAGAATTCGGGGTCGAGATCGGCGTCGCGCGCCAGCGCGCGCAGTCGCGCGATCTGCGCCTCCTCGCGGCCCGGATCGGCGGGCGGCAGTCCTTCCTCCGCCTTGTAGCGGCCGACCGCCTGCGTCACCTTGAACCGTTCGGCCAGCAGGAAGACGAGCGCGGCATCGATATTGTCGATGCTCTGGCGAAAGCGTTGCAGCGTCGCGTCGGGCATGGCGTCCTTCTTACAGGCAGGGGTGCCGGGGGTCCGCTCCTTTCGCGCGACCGGGCGCGTCACGCAACCCCGCCTTTCCCTTGCGTTCGCGTGTCCGAACCGCCACATCGCTGGGGCATGACGGCTACCCTCCACCGCCTCGACAAGCGGACCGACCCTTCACTCGATCCGCTGATGGCGCTGGTCGCGGACGACATGAACCGTGTCAATGCGGTGATCCTCGACCGGATGCAGTCGAAGATTCCGCTGATCCCCGAACTTGCCGGTCATCTGATCGCGGGCGGGGGCAAGCGGATGCGGCCGATGCTGACCCTCGCGTCCGCGCGGCTGATCGGCTATGGCGGCACGCGCCATCATCTGCTGTCGGCGGCGGTCGAGTTCATCCATACCGCGACGTTGCTGCATGACGACGTGGTCGACGGGTCCGACCTGCGCCGCGGCAAGCGCACCGCCAACATCATCTGGGGCAATCCGGCGAGCGTGCTGGTCGGCGACTTCCTGTTTTCCAAGAGCTTCGAACTGATGGTCGAGGCGGAAAGCCTGAAGGCGCTGCGCGTCCTGTCGGGTGCGTCCGCCGTGATCGCCGAAGGGGAGGTGAACCAGCTCACCGCGATCCGCCGCATCGACACGCCCGAGGACCGCTATCTCGACATCATCGGTGCCAAGACCGCCGCGCTGTTCGCCGCCGCCTGCCGCATCGCGGCGATCGTCGCCGACCGCTCGGACGCCGACGAGGCCGCGCTCGACGCCTATGGCCGCAACCTCGGCATCGCGTTCCAGCTCGTCGACGATGCGATCGATTACGTGTCCGACGCCGATACCATGGGCAAGGATGCTGGCGACGATTTCCGCGAAGGCAAGATGACGCTGCCGGTCATCCTTGCCTATGCGCGCGGTGACGAAGCGGCACGCGCCTTCTGGCGCGACGCTGTGTCGGGCAAGCGCGCCGGCGATGCCGATCTGGCGCATGCGATCACGCTGATCCGCTCGACCCGTGCGGTCGACGACACGCTCGCGCGCGCGCGCCATTACGGCCAGCGGGCGATCGATGCGCTTGGCGGCTTCGCCAATGGTGCGGCCAAGGATGCGATGATCGAAGCCGTCGAATTCGCGATCCGCCGCGCCTACTGACCGCCGCGCCGCTGCCGGCGGCGGTCGTTCACCGATTTTTGCGACTATGCCGTTCGACATGGCACCCGTACTCAACGCACGCAGGTGCCGGCTTCGTGCACTATCGGCCGTTCACGCCGCGCGCTTCTCCAGCGCCTGCGCGGCTTCCGCCATCAGCGTCGCAATGATCTCCGCCGCTGGTTCTTCCTTCGTCACCATGCCGACCGACTGCCCGGCCATCAGGCTGCCATGCTCGACATCGCCGTCGATCACCGCACGGCGCAGCGCACCTGCCCAATAATGTTCGATCTGCAACTGCGCCTCGGCCATCGCGACGCCGCCTTCGTCGAGCAACTGCGCCACTTCGCGCTGCTTGGCGGTGAACAACTCGCCCCCGGCATTCTTGAGCGCGCGGACCGGGATCACCGGCAACCGCGCGTCGATCTGCACGCTCGCCACCGCGTCGCGGGCGGAGGCGCGCAGGAATGCCTTTTTGAACGCCGGATGTGCAACCGATTCGGTGGCGCAGACGAAGCGCGTGCCGAGCTGTACCCCCGCCGCGCCCATGTCGAGATAGGCGGCGATCGCCTCGCCCCGGCCGATCCCGCCCGCGACGAACACCGGCACCTGTGCGGCGACCTCGGGCAGCATTTCCTGCGCCAGCACGCTGGTGGAGACCGGGCCGATATGGCCACCCGCCTCCATCCCCTCGATCACCAGCGCATCGGCGCCCGAACGGATCAGCTTCCTGGCCAGCGCCAGCGCGGGGGCGAAGGCGATGACCCTGGCCCCGGTGGCCTTGATCGCCTCCAGCGACCCCTTGGGCGGCAGGCCGCCGGCCAGCACGACATGCGTGACCCGGTGCCGTCCGCACACCTCGATCAGGTCGAACAGCGCCGGGTGCATGGTGATGAGGTTCACCCCGAACGGCCTGTCGGTCAGCGCCCTGGTCCCCGCGATCTCGGCATCGAGCAGCTCGGGGGTCATCGCGCCGCAGGCGATGACGCCGAACCCGCCGGCGTTGGAGATGGCGGCGACGAGGTTACGCTCGCTCACCCACGACATCGCCCCGCACAGGATCGCGGTCCTGGAGCCGAGAAAGTCACAGCCACGCGCCATGCGGCGCTCAAGGCGCTCGGCGCCGGTCGAAGCGTTGGTCATTGCCCCGCCTAGCGCGGGCGGGCGGCTTCGGGCAAGCAGGGACGATGATGCGACAGGAACATGGTGAGCTGACCGTCACCACCAACGGACAGGGGCTGGTGCTCATCACCGGACAGGTGCGGCACTGGGTCGATGCGACCGGCATCGCCAGCGGGCTGCTGACGCTGTTCTGCCGCCACAGCTCGGCATCGCTGCTGGTGCAGGAGAATGCCAGCGAGGCGGCGCGGGACGACCTGGAACGCTATTTCCGCCATATCGCGCCCGAAAGCGACCGCTATGCCCATGACGAGGAAGGCCCGGACGACATGCCCGCGCATCTGCGCACCGCGCTGACCGATACGTCGCTGTCGATTCCGGTGATCGGCCACCGCCCGGTGCTGGGCACGTGGCAGGGCATCTACCTGTTCGAACACCGTCGCGCCGCGCACCGGCGGCGCGTGGCGGTCCACCTGCTAGGCGAATAATCCTCCCCATGAATGGGGAGGAGCTTCTACCCCTCCGCGTCCAGCCCATAGGCCGTGTGCAGCACGCGCACCGCCAGTTCGGTATAATCCTCCTCGATCAGCACGCTGACCTTGATCTCCGACGTGGTGATCGCCTGGATGTTGATGCCGCGCTCGGCCAGCGCGGTGAACATGGTGGACGCGACGCCGGCATGGCTGCGCATGCCGACGCCCACCACCGAGATCTTGGCGACGCGGGTGTCGTGGAGCAGCTTCTGATAGCCGATGTCGCCGCTCGCCTTGTCGAGCGTGTCGAGCGCGCGGGCCAGTTCGGCGGCGGGCACGGTAAAGGTCACGTCGGTCGATCCCGCCGAATGGGCGATGTTCTGGACGATCATGTCGACGTTGATGCCCGCGGCCGCCAGCGGCGCGAAGATCGACGCGACCGCGCCGGGACGGTCGGGTACCGCGACCAGCGTGATCTTCGCCTCGTTCTTGTCGTGGGCGATACCGGTGATGAGCTGCCGTTCCATGTCCGTCACTTCCTCTTCGCCGACGATCAGCGTGCCACGATAACCGTCCTCGTCGCGGGTATCGTCGAACGACGACAGCACCCGCACGCGGACCTTTTCCTTCATTGCCAGCCCGACCGAGCGGGTCTGGAGCACCTTTGCCCCGACCGAGGCGAGCTCGAGCATTTCCTCATACGTCACCCGCGCCAGCTTGCGCGCGCGCGGCACGATGCGCGGGTCGGTGGTATAGACGCCGTCGACATCGGTGTAGATGTCGCAGCGATCGGCCTGCATCGCCGCCGCCATCGCCACCGCCGACGTGTCCGACCCGCCGCGACCCAGCGTGGTGATGCGGTGGTCGTCGGTCACGCCCTGGAATCCGGGGATCACCGCCACCTCGCCGCGCGACAGCGATTCGTCAAGCGCGGTGGTGTCGATCGATTCGATCCGGGCGGTCGCATGGGCGTCGGTGGTGCGGATCGGCAGTTGCCAGCCCAGCCACGACCGCGCCGGCACGCCGATCGCCTGCAGCGCGATCGCCAGCAGCCCGCTGGTCACTTGTTCGCCCGACGACACCACCGCGTCATATTCGCGCGGGTCGTACAGTGCGGACGCTTCCCGGCAGAAGCCGACCAGCCGGTCGGTGTCGCCGGCCATCGCCGACACCACCACCGCGACCTCGTTGCCGGCCTCCACCTCGCGCTTCACGCGCGCGGCGACGCTGCGAATACGTTCGATCCCCGCCATCGAGGTGCCACCGAACTTCATCACGATCCGCGCCATGCGTTTTGCCATTCATCCTTGGGGGGAATGGCGGCGGCTGATAGGAGAGCGCCATGACGAACGCAAGCAAGCTCGGCGATGCTGCATCGGCTGAACCCGGTGCGGCTGGGCTTCGTCCGCGCCGCGATCGATTCGCACTGGGGCAGCGATGCGACCGGATTCACGCCGCTGACCGGCCGGACCGTGCTCGACATGGGGTGCGGTGCCGGATTGCTCGCCGAACCGCTCGCGCGCCTTGGCGGACAGGTGACGGGTGTCGATGCCGCGCCCGAGAATGTCGGTGCCGCCGCCGCGCATGCGGCAGCGAGCGGCCTGTCGATCGCGTATCTGGCGGGCGGGGTGGAGGCGATCGCCGGCCGGCGGTTCGACCTGGTCACGTCGCTGGAGGTGATCGAGCATGTCGCCGACCCCGCCGCGTTCGCGCGCGGGCTGGCCGATGCGGTGGCGCCCGGCGGGCTGCTGGTCGTCTCGACGCCCAACCGCACCGCGCTGTCGCGCCTCGCGATGATCGCGGTGGGGGAGGGGCTGGGCATGATCCCGCGCGGCACCCATGACTGGGACCGGTTCCTTACCCCTGACGAACTGACCGCGCATCTGCGCGCCGCGGGCATGACCGTCTCGCCGCCCAGCGGCCTCGCCTTCTCCGCCGCCCGCGGCTTCACCCTGTCGGACGATATCTCGCTCGACTATTTCCTGACGGCGACGCGGGGCTGACCGCGCGGGGTCCGCGATCGGCCTGGCCGATGCCCCGGCGACGGGGGTTTTCGCGGACGGCAGGCTCCCCCATCTCGGTGGCATGACCGATCCGCTCGCACGCTTCGTCGACGCCCAGCGCGACAGCCATGCCACCGCCCTTGCCGAACTGCGCGCCGGGGCGAAGCGCAGCCATTGGATGTGGTTCGTCTTTCCGCAGATCGCCGGTCTCGGGTCGAGCGCGATGGCGCGTCGCTATGCCATCGCCGGCCGGGCGGAGGCGCAGGCCTATCTCGCGCATCCCTTGCTGGCCGCGCGGCTGGTCGAGGCAGCCGACGCGCTGCTGGCGCATCGCGACCGCGACATCGATGCCATGCTCGGTGCGGTCGACGCGATGAAGCTGCGCTCGTCGATGACGCTGTTCGAGGCGGCATCGGACGGAAGCCAGCCGGTCTTCGCCGCGATCCTCGACACCTTCTACAGCGGTCGGCGCGACCCGGCGACGCTTTCCCGGCTACGGGATCGGCCGCCGCCCGCCGGCTGAACCCCGTCCTTCAACGGGCAGGTTCGATCCGCCGGTGCTCACCTGCGCGGCGTGAGCTTCAGCAGCTTCGCGTTGCTCCCGTCCTGCAGCACCCAGATCGCACCGTCCGGCCCTTCCTCGACCTCGCGGATGCGGGCGTTCATCGGCCACTGGTCGCCCTTGGCCGCATTGGTGCCATCGACGTCGACGCGCACCAGCGCCTCGCTCGACAGCCCGCCGATGAACAGGTCGCCGGCCCATTGCGGGAACAGCTTGCCCGAATAGACCATCAGCCCGCCGGGCGAGATCACCGGGTTCCACGCCACCTTGGGCGCTTCGAGGTCCGGGCGGGTCGCATGGCGCGGGATCGGGCGGCCGTCATAATGATCGCCCTCCGACACCAGCGGATAGCCGTAGTTCCTGCCCGCGACGATCAGGTTGACCTCGTCGCCGCCCTTCGGCCCCATTTCCTGTTCCCACAGATTTCCCTGTCGATCGAACGCGATGCCGAGCAGGTTGCGATGGCCGTACGACCACACCGCCGGGTGGAAGCCCCTGGCGGTCAGTCCCGGATCGCCGGCCGGCTGCCCGTCCAGCGTCAGGCGCAGCACCTTGCCCAGCGTCGCCCTGGGGTCCTGCGCCGGATCGAATTTCTGTCGCTCGCCATTGGTGAAGAACAGGTGCCGCCCGTCGGGGGCAAAGGCGATGCGGCCCGAATAATGGCCATCGCCGCTGACGAACGGCGTCGCGCGGAACAGCTCGCCGATCCCCGTCACCCGGTTGCCGTCGAGCACGCCGCGCGCCAGCACCACGCCCTTGCCGCCGTTACCCGCGACCGAATAGCTCAGATATACGCGCCGGCTGCTGGCGAAGTCGGGGGCGAGGACCACATCCATCAACCCGCCCTGTCCGGCCGAATCGACCGGGATCGTCGCCGCCGTCGTGCGCTGCGCTCCATCGGCGCTGACCAGCAGCAGCGTACCGCCCTTTTCCGTCACCAGCATGCGCCCGTCGGGCAGGAAGGTCATGGCCCATGGCGCGTTGAACGTCGCGACCTCCCGAGTCGCGAACGGTACGCCGCCGGCCGTCGCGCCAGGCGTCGGCGCGGGAGTCGCGGTGGGGGCGGGCGATACCGTTCCCGGCGCGTCGCTGCCGCCACCGTTGCACGCGACCAGCAACATCGCGGCGGGAATCAGCGCATGGAACGGCAGCATCGGCAAATCCTCTCGATAGGGCGTGATTGCCGGCGGCAACGCGCCGGCCGGCATGGTCGATCCGGTGGCCCTTGCCGACACCGGTAATTTTCCATATATGGGCGGTGCTTCCTCGACATCGTCAACATGCCGAGGCCGGTTCCGACAGGGACCGGCGGCGAAGCGGCGTGATGCAGGGAGACGGCATGGCGGATATCGCCGAACTGACGCGATTGATCGAACCGGAGGCGCAGGCGCTGGGCTTTGCGCTCGTGCGCGTGAAGATGTTCGGCGGCAAGTCGGACCCGACGCTGCAGGTGATGGCCGAACGGCCCGACACGCGCCAGCTTACCATCGACGACTGTGCCGAACTGTCGCGCCGCATTTCCGACCTGCTCGACGAGAATGATCCGATCGAGGAGGCGTACCGGCTGGAGGTTTCGTCGCCCGGCATCGACCGGCCGCTGACGCGCCTTGCCGATTACGACGACTGGAAGGGGTTCGAGGCGCGCGTGACGCTCGATGCGCCGGTCGACAGCCGCAAGCAGTTGACCGGCATCCTGCTGGGAACGACCGGCGATCAGGTCGGCATCGACGTGCGCAAGCACAGGGCGATGACCGTGCCCTTCGCCGCGATCATCGACGCGAAGCTCATCATCACCGACGCCTTGCTCAAGGCGACCGCGCCCCTCTCCGCCGAGGGTGCGGAGGAATATGAAGACGAACCGGCCGACGACGAACCGGCTGACGCAGAAGGACAGAACTGACATGGCCACCGCCGTCACCGCCAACCGGGCGGAACTGATCGCGATCGCGAATTCGGTCGCATCGGAAAAGATGATCGACAAGGCCATCGTGATCGAGGCGATGGAGGACGCGATCCAGCGCGCCGCCAAGACGCGCTACGGTTCCGAGAACGACATCCGCGCGAAGCTCGATCCCAACAGCGGCGACCTGCGCCTGTGGCGGGTGCTGGAGGTCGTCGAGCTGGTCGACGATCATTTCAAGCAGATCGGCGAGAAGGACGCGCAGCGGCTGCAGAAGGGCGCGACCGTCGGCGACTATATCGTCGATCCGCTGCCCCCGATCGAGTTCGGCCGCATCCAGGCGCAGGCGTCGAAGCAGGTCATCCTGCAAAAGGTCCGCGACGCGGAGCGCGAGCGCCAGTTCGAGGAATTCAAGGACCGCCAGGGCGAGATCATCACCGGCGTCGTCAAGCGTGTCGAGTTCGGCCATGTCGTCGTCGATCTGGGCCGCGCCGAGGGCGTCATCCGCCGCGACCAGCAGATCCCGCGCGAGGCGGTGCGCGTCGGCGACCGGGTCCGCTCGCTGATCCTGAACGTGCGCCGCGAGAATCGTGGGCCGCAAATTTTCCTCAGCCGCGCGCACCCCGACTTCATGAAGAAGCTGTTCGCGCAGGAAGTCCCCGAAATCTACGACGGCATCATCGAGATCAAGGCGGCGGCGCGCGACCCGGGTTCGCGCGCCAAGATCGGCGTCATTTCGCATGACGGCTCGATCGACCCGGTCGGTGCCTGTGTCGGCATGAAGGGCAGCCGCGTGCAGGCCGTCGTGCAGGAAATGCAGGGCGAGAAGATCGACATCATCCCGTGGTCGCCCGACACCGCGACCTTCGTCGTCAACGCGCTGCAGCCGGCGAACGTCGCGCGCGTGGTGCTCGACGAGGAAGAGGACCGGATCGAGGTGGTCGTTCCCGACGACCAGCTCAGCCTCGCCATCGGTCGGCGCGGGCAGAATGTCCGCCTCGCCAGCCAGTTGACCGGCAAGGCGATCGACATCCTGACCGAAGCCGATGCGTCGGAAAAGCGCCAGAAGGAATTCATCGAACGCTCGGGCATGTTCGAAAAGGAACTCGACGTCGACGAGACGCTGGCGCAGTTGCTGGTCGCCGAGGGCTTTGGCGAACTCGAGGAAGTCGCCTATGTCGAGATCGAGGAACTGGCGGGCATCGAAGGCTTTGACGAGGACCTCGCACAGGAACTGCAGAGCCGTGCGCAGGAAGCGATCGAACGCCGCGAACAGGCCGCCCGCGAAGAACGGACCGCGCTGGGCGTCGAGGATGCGCTGGCCGAACTGCCGTACCTGACCGAGGCGATGCTGGTCACGCTCGGCAAGGCGGGGATCAGGACGCTCGACGATCTGGCCGACCTCGCCACCGACGAACTGGTCGAGAAGAAGAAGGCCGAACCGCGCCGTCGCGGGGACGATGCGCCGAAGCGCGAAGCGCCCAAGGGCGGCATCCTCGCCGAATATGGCCTGAGCGACGAGCAGGGGAATGAGATCATCATGGCCGCCCGCGCCCATTGGTTCGCCGATGAGGATGAAGCGACCGAGACTTCGGAGGACGCAGTTGCGGAATCCGGACAATGATACGCCACGGCTGACCGATAGCCCGGAGCGAAGCTGCATCCTGTCGCGTGAGCATGGCGCGCGCGACGGGCTGGTCCGGCTTGCCCTGTCGCCCGGCGGCGACGTGCTGCCCGATGTGCGTGCCAAGGCCCCCGGTCGTGGCGCATGGATCGGCGTGGACCGTGCCGGGCTGGAGGGCGCGATCGCCAAGGGGCGGTTGAAGGGTGCCCTGGCGCGCGCGTTCAAGGGCGCGGCGCTGACCATTCCCGCCGACCTGCCGCAGTTGATCGAGGAGGCGCTGCGCCGTCACGCCCTCGACCGGCTGGGGCTGGAGGCGAAGTCGGGCTTCGTCGTGATCGGCGGCACCGCGATCGAGAAAGCGGCGCGCAGCGGCAGGCTCCACGCATTGTATCATGCGGCCGACGCCGCAGCCGACGGCGCCGGCAAACTGGCCCAGGCATGGCGTGTCGGCACCGATGACGAAGGATCGGGGCGCAGGGGATTGGCATTGCCGGTCCCACGCACCATATTGTCATTGGCGCTTGGGCGCGAAAATGTGGTACATGTCGGCCTGACCGACGCACGGGCGGCACAGCGAGCCAATGACGCGCTGTCCCGCTGGCTGCACTTTATCGGACCCGAACCTATCTCTGCGGCTTGCGAAACACCTTCGCAGGGCGCATCGACGGCGCAATTTTCCGGCACTGACGATGCCGGGCACATTGGCCTCGACCAATTGAAGCAGGAACCTGAGTAACCGGATGAGTGACATCGACAACGACAAGCCGAAGCTGGGCACCCGCGCGCCGCTCGGCCTCAAGCGCACCGTGGAAACCGGCAAGGTGAAGCAGAGCTTCAGCCATGGCCGCTCCAATACGGTGGTCGTGGAGGTGAAGCGCCGCCGTGTGCTCGGCCGTCCCGGCGAAGAGCAGCAGCCCGTCGAAGCGGCTGCCCCCGAAGCGGCCCCCGCGCCGCAGCGTGCCCCCGCGCCCGCGCCGGCGGCCCCCGCGCCGCGGCCGGCAGCCAGCAGCAATGCCGGCCTGTCGCGCCTCGAATTGCAGGCCAAGCTGCTGCGCGAGGCCGAAGAGGCCCGCATGAACGCGGCCGAGGAGCATCGCCGCCGCGACGAACGCATCGCGCGTGAAGCGGTCGAGGCAGAGCGCGCCCGTGCGGAGGAAAAGGCCCGCGTCGCGGCCGAGCCGGCCCCGGCCCCCGAACCGGCTCCGGCGCCCGAGCCGACCCCGGTCGAGGCGGCGCCGACGCCGGCGCCCGAACCCGTGGCCGCGCCGGAACCGACCCCGGCGCCGGCGCCCGTCCCGGCACCGGTCGCGGAACCGCCGGCCCCTGCGCCGACGGCCGCACCGGTCGAGCCGAAGCCCGTTCCGACACCGACGCCAGCGCCAGCACGTGCCGCTCCGCGGTCGGCCCCGGCCCCGGCGCCGCAGCCGATCGTTCTGACCGCCGACCCCAGTCGGCCGGCACCGCGTCGCTTCACCCCGGTGCAGCGTCCGGAAATCCCCAAGCCGCAGCCCAAGCCCGAACCGGCCCCCGCCGCGGCTCCCGCCGCGACCGCGGCGGCGCGCCCCGCCGCCGGTGGCCAGGCTGCGCGTCCCACGCCGTCGGGCACCGGACAGGCGACGCCGCGTCGCAACGAACCGGCACGTCCGGCGCCGTCGCGCGACCGCAAGGGCGACGATCGTCGCCAGTCGGGCAAGCTGACCGTCACCCGGGCGCTGGGCGACGATGGGGCGCGTTCGCGCAGCCTCGCCGCGCTGAAGCGTGCGCGTGAAAAGGAAAAGCGCGGCTTTGGCGGCCCGCGCGAGCCGCAGGTCAAGCAGGTCCGCGACGTGCAGGTGCCCGAGGCGATCACG
This sequence comes from Sphingomonas hengshuiensis, assembly GCA_003240755.1. Taxonomy (GTDB): domain Bacteria; phylum Pseudomonadota; class Alphaproteobacteria; order Sphingomonadales; family Sphingomonadaceae; genus Sphingomonas; species Sphingomonas hengshuiensis_A. The sequence goes on from QFNF01000028.1 coordinate 33,607, forward strand.
GTGCAGGAACTCGCCAACCGCATGGCGGAAAAGGGTGCCGACCTCGTCAAGACGCTGTTCAAGATGGGCATGCCCGTCACGATGACGCAGACGATCGATCAGGACACCGCCGAACTGCTGGTGACGGAATTCGGCCACAACATCGTTCGCGTCAGCGATTCGGATATCGACCTCGCGCTCGACACGACCGAGGATGCGGCCGATGCGCTGCAACCGCGCCCGCCGGTCGTCACGATCATGGGCCATGTCGACCATGGCAAGACCTCGCTGCTCGACGCGCTGCGCGGCACCGATGTCGTGCGCGGCGAAGCCGGCGGCATCACCCAGCATATCGGCGCCTATCAGGTGACGATGAAGGACAAGTCGAAGATCACCTTCCTCGACACGCCCGGCCACGAGGCGTTCAGCGAGATGCGCGCACGCGGTGCCGACGTGACCGATATCGTGATCCTCGCGGTCGCGGCCGACGACGGGCTGATGCCGCAGACGATCGAGGCGATCCATCACACCCGCGCCGCCGGCAAGCCGATGATCGTCGCGATCAACAAGGTCGACAAGCACGAGGCGAACCCGCAGCGCATCCGCGAACGCCTGCTCGAACATGACGTGCAGGTCGAGGAGATGGGCGGCGAGACGCAGGACGTCGAAGTGTCGGCGCTCAAGAAGACCGGCCTGCAGGAACTGATCGACAAGATCCAGCTCCAGGCCGAACTGCTCGAGTTGCGGGCCAACCCCGATCGCGCCGCCGAAGGCAGCGTGATCGAGGCGAAGCTGGACAAGGGCCGTGGTCCGGTCGCGACCGTGCTGGTGCGCCGTGGCACGCTGAAGGTCGGCGACGTGTTCGTCGTCGGCGCGGAAAGCGGCAAGGTCCGCGCGCTGATCGACGACAAGGGCCGCCAGGTGAAGGAAGCCGGCCCGTCGACCCCGGTCGAGGTGCTGGGCCTGTCGGGCGTGCCGATGGCGGGCGATCCGCTGCAGGTGGTCGAGAGCGAGGCGCGCGCCCGCGAGGTCGCCGAATATCGCCAGGGCGTGCTGCTCCAGAAGCGCACCACCCAGGCCCCGGCCAGCCTCGAGAGCATGTTCTCGGCACTCAAGTCGAAGCAGGCGATCGAATATCCGCTGGTGGTGAAGGCCGACACGCAAGGGTCGGTCGAGGCCATTGTCGGGTCGCTCAACAAGATTTCGACCGACGATATCCGGGTGCGCATCCTGCATTCGGGCGTGGGCGGCATCACCGAGAGCGACGTGACGCTGGCGGCCGCCTCGGGCGCGCCGATCATCGGTTTCAACACCCGTCCCAACGCCAAGGCGCGCGAGATCGCCGAGCGGAACAAGGTGGCGTTGAAATATTACGACGTCATCTACACGCTGACCGACGATATCCGTGCGGGCATGGCGGGGACGCTGGGTCCGGAAGCGTTCGAAACGGTCGTCGGCCGCGCCGAAATCCGCGAGGTCTTCTCGGCGGGCAAGCATGGCAGGGCGGCCGGTCTGCTGGTGGTCGAAGGCGTCATCCGCAAGGCGCTCAAGGCGCGCATCACCCGCAACGACGTCATCATCTATCAGGGTGAGATCGCGTCGCTGCGTCGCTTCAAGGACGACGTTCCGGAAGTGCGCGCGGGCCTCGAATGCGGTGTGACGTTCACGCAGAACTTCACCGATATCAAGGCGGGCGACTTCCTCGAAACCTACGAAGTCGAACTGCGCGACCGCACGCTGTGAGCGGGGGGCGGCAGGGGGCAGCCCTTGCCGCCACCCTCCGCCCCCGGCTGCGCTGGTGCATAGGCTGGGTGGTCGGCGGAGCGGCGGGATTGTTCGTCGCCAACGTCGTGAGCGGCTGGGCAATGCTGCTTGTCGTGCCGTTGCTCGGATGTCTATGGCTGTGGCTAGCGGCCGACGGGATCGGGCAGGCGTGGCGTTGGCGATGTGCGGGCATGCCGGCGTTGCTGCTTGCGATGACGCCGATCTTGGCGGTGCCGTTCGCGGCGTTCGCTGCCAGCCAGGCGCTGTACTGGTCGCACGTCGCGCCATCCTGGTGGCTACTGCGATCGGAGCGGATGGCGTTCGATGCGGCGCTGACCGGCGGGCCGAACCCGGCGGGCATCGGCGGGATCGGCCGCGGCGGGCCGCGCACCGCGTTCCTGACCGTCAACGGCATGCTGGGCGCATGGGCGGGGATCGTCCATGACCCGACCGACCGCATGGCGGCCGCGCGCGGCTGGAACGGACGGGTGATCCCGCCCGCCCTGCGCCGCATATTCCCCAACAGCGAGACCATCTGGTGCCAGCGACTCGACAGCCACTGGTTCCACTGTCAATTCGATTGAGCCATGTTAGACACCACCCCCGAAACCCGCTCCGTCCGCCTGCTGCGCGTCGGCGAACAGGTCCGCCACATCCTGTCGGACATCCTCGCGCGCGGCGACGTGCATGACGACGTGCTGGAACAGCATCTCGTCTCCGTCACCGAAGTCCGCATGTCGCCCGACCTGCGCCACGCGACGGTGTTCGTGAAGCCGTTCCTCGGCAAGGACGAGCCGGTCGTATTGAAGGCGTTGCGCACCAACACCGCCTATCTCCAGTCGGAGGTGGCGCGGCGGGTGAACCTGAAATATGCCGCGAAACTGAAATTCCTGATCGACGAGAGCTTCGACGAAGGCACCCGCATCGACCAGTTGTTGCGTGATCCCAAGGTCGCCCGCGACCTCGCGCCGGACGATGGCGAGGGTGGGGCCGAGGGCTGAGTGGCAAAGCTCTATTTCTATTATGCGTCGATGAATGCCGGCAAATCGACGACGTTGCTCCAGGCCGATTTCAACTATCGCGAGCGCGGGCTGACGACGATGCTGTTCACCGCCGCGATCGACACGCGCGAGGGCGCGGGGACGATCGGTTCGCGCATCGGCCTGTCGGCGCCGGCGGCTCCGTTCGATGCCGACACCGACCTGCTCGAAAGCGTGGGCGCACAGCATCGCCAGCACGCGGTCGGCTGCGTGCTGGTCGACGAGGCGCAGTTCCTGTCGGCGGCGCAGGTCGATCAACTGGCGCAGGTCGCGGACGACCTGGGTGTTCCCGTCCTCGCCTATGGCCTGCGCACCGATTTCCGGGGCGAATTGTTCCCCGGCTCCGCGCGGCTGCTGGCGATCGCGGACGCGCTGATCGAGCTGAAATCGGTCTGCACCTGCGGGCGCAAGGCGACGATGAACCTGCGGGTGGATCCGCAGGGCCGCGCGGTCCGCGACGGGCAGCAGACCGAGATCGGCGGCAACGACCGCTATGTCGCGCTGTGCCGCCGCCATTTTTGCGATGCGATGGGGCAGTGATGCACGGCTGGATCATCATCGACAAGCCGCTCGGCCCCGGCTCGACACAGATCGTCTCGGCGGTGAAACGCGCGCTGCGCGAGGGGGACTATGGCAGGCACAAGGTCGGTCATGGCGGTACGCTCGACCCGCTGGCGACCGGCGTGCTCCCCGTTGCGATCGGCGAGGCGACGAAGCTTGCCGGGCGGATGCTCGACGCATCGAAACGCTATGACTTCACGATCCGGTTCGGGGCGCAGACCGATACGCTGGACCTTGAGGGCAAGGTGATTGCCGAATCGCCGGTGCGACCGACATTGCCGGCACTCGAGGCGGTGCTGGCGCGGTTTACCGGGCCGATCGAGCAGGTGCCGCCCGCCTATTCGGCGCTGAAGGTCGATGGCGAACGGGCCTATGATATCGCGCGCAAGGGGGGGGACGTCGTCCTCGCGACTCGCAAGGTGACGGTATTTTCCCTGCAACTCCTTTCCGCGAGCGGGGGGGAGCTGGACGAAATCACCCTTTCCGCGTTCGTTTCCAAGGGCACCTATATCCGGTCGCTCGCCCGCGACATCGCGCTCGCGCTGGGCACGGTCGGCCATGTGACGATGCTGCGCCGGACGAAAGCGGGGCCGTTCACCCTCGAACCGGCCATTTCGCTGGACAAACTGGCGGAATTGGGTAAGGGCCACGCGCTTGAAGAAACGCTCCTGCCACTGGGGGCGGGGCTGGACGACATCCCGGCTCTGTCCCTGAACGCCGATCAGGCAGGGCGGCTCCGCAAGGGGCTTCGACTGATCGGTCTTGCAGCGGACGATGGTCTGGGCTTTGCGACACTGGACGATGTGCCGGTGGCGCTGGTCGAGACCGGGGGCGGGGAAACCCGCGTCGTCCGCGGCTTCAACCTCGAATAGAAAGGACGACGATGTCGATCACTCCCGAAAACCGCCAGGCACTGATCCAGGAACATGCCCGCGCCGAAGGCGACACCGGCAGCCCCGAAGTGCAGGTCGCGATCCTGACCACCCGCATCCAGAACCTGACCGAGCATTTCAAGACCCATGCGAAGGACAATCATTCGCGTCGCGGTCTGCTGATGCTGGTCAACAAGCGGCGTTCGCTGCTCGACTATCTGAAGAAGAAGGACGCGGAGCGTTATACGACGCTGATCGCGAAGCTCGGCCTCCGGAAGTAACGAGGAAAGGGCGGTCCGACGGGCCGCCCTTTTTCCATGTGGGGCGGCACGCTCCGCCCACGAAATTCCCCGGAAAACGGGGTATGGGCTTTGCGACCGGATATCCGGCCAAGCCGTCCCGCCGCAATCCGGCGACGCGGGACACCGGGCCGAAACGGCCTGACCAAGGGGTGGATTTCCACCCAAGCTGCCCCGGCGCGCATCCGGCCGCCGGCGTAAAGGAAACGACATGTTCGATATCAAGAAAAGCACCATGGACCTGGGCGGCAAGACGCTGACCCTCGAAACGGGCCGTGTCGCCCGCCAGGCCGACGGCGCGGTCATCGCGACGTTGGGTGAAACCGTGGTGCTGTGCGCTGTCACCGCCGCGCGCTCGGTCAAGGAAGGGCAGGACTTCTTTCCGCTGACCGTCCATTATCAGGAAAAATACTCGGCCGCGGGCCGCATCCCGGGCGGCTTCTTCAAGCGCGAACGCGGCGCCACCGAAAAGGAAACGCTGGTCAGTCGCCTGATCGACCGCCCGATCCGCCCGCTGTTCCCCGAAGGCTTCTACAACGAGATCAACGTCATCGCCCAGGTGCTGAGCTATGACGGCGAGAACGAGCCGGATATCGTCGCGATGATCGCGGCGTCGGCCGCGCTGACCATTTCGGGCGTGCCGTTCATGGGCCCGATCGGCGCGGCGCGCGTCGGCTATGTCGATGGCGAATACGTCCTCAACCCGACGCTGGACCAGGTGAAGGAAGGCGATCTCGACCTGGTCGTCGCCGCCACCGGCGATGCGGTGATGATGGTCGAATCCGAAGCCAAGGAGCTGTCGGAAGAGGTCATGCTGGGCGCCGTCGTGTTCGCGCATGACGCATCGAAGAAGATCGTCGACTGCATCATCGACCTCGCCGAACAGGCCGCGAAGGACCCGTGGGAGCTCGCCCCGGTCGCCGACCAGTCGGCCGCCAAGAAGAAGCTCAAGTCGCTGATCGGCAAGGACCTGACCGCCGCCTACAAGCTGACCGACAAGCAGGCGCGCCAGAACGCGATCAACGATGCGCGGACCAAGGCGCGTGAAGCGTTCGCCGACCTGAAGGAAAGCGATCCGGCGCAGTATCTCGGCACGCTCAAGCTCGTGAAGAAGCTGGAAGCCGAGATCGTCCGCACCGCCATCCTGAAGGACGGCCGCCGCATCGACGGTCGCGACACCAAGACGGTGCGCCCGATCGAGGCGATGGTCCATTTCCTGCCGCGCGCGCACGGTTCGGCGCTGTTCACCCGCGGCGAGACGCAGGCGATCTGCACCACGACGCTCGGCACCAAGGACGCCGAGCAGATGATCGACGGGCTGAACGGCCTGCACTATGAACGCTTCATGCTGCACTACAACTTCCCGCCCTATTCGGTCGGTGAAGTCGGCCGCTTCGGTGCGCCGGGCCGCCGCGAAGTCGGTCACGGCAAGCTGGCGTGGCGCGCGCTGAACCCGGTGCTGCCGTCGAAGGACGAGTTTCCCTACACGATCCGCGTCTTGTCGGACATCACCGAGTCGAACGGCTCGTCGTCGATGGCGACCGTCTGCGGCGGTTCGCTGTCGATGATGGACGCGGGCGTGCCGCTCAAGCGTCCGGTGTCGGGCATCGCCATGGGCCTGATCCTCGAGGGCAAGGACTATGCGGTCATCAGCGACATCCTTGGCGACGAGGATCACCTCGGCGACATGGATTTCAAGGTGGCCGGGACCAGCGCGGGCATCACCTCGCTCCAGATGGACATCAAGATCGCCGGCATCACCGAGGAGATCATGAAGGTCGCGCTGGCACAGGCGAATGAAGGTCGCGCGCACATTCTGGGCGAGATGGCCAAGGCGCTGGGCGAGACCCGCACCGAGCTGTCGGCACATGCCCCGCGCATCGAGACCTTCAGCATCGACAAGTCGAAGATCCGCGAAGTCATCGGCACCGGTGGCAAGGTGATCCGCGAGATCGTCGCCACCACCGGCGCGAAGGTCGACATCGACGACGAGGGCGTCATCAAGGTGTCGTCGTCCGATCCCGCGCAGATCGAAGCCGCCGTCAACTGGATCAAGGGGCTGGTCGAAGAGGCCGAGGTCGGCAAGATCTACAACGGCAAGGTCGTCAACCTCGTCGATTTCGGCGCGTTCGTGAACTTCATGGGCGGCAAGGACGGCCTCGTCCACGTCAGCGAAATCCGCAACGAGCGGGTCGAGAAGGTCGCCGACGTCCTGTCCGAAGGACAGGAAGTGAAGGTCAAGGTCCTCGAGGTCGATCCGCGCGGCAAGGTTCGCCTGTCGATGCGCGTCGTCGATCAGGAAACCGGCGCCGAGCTGGAGGATACCCGTCCGGCGCGCGAACCGCGCGAGGGCGGCGACCGTGGCCCGCGTGGTCCCCGCCGTGACGGTGGCGATCGCGGTCCGCGCGGCGAAGGCGGCGATCGTGGTCCCCGTCGCGACGGCGGCGACCGCGGCCCGCGCCGCGACCGTGGCGACCGTCCGCGTCGCGAGGAGGCGAAGGAAGACGGCGGCAACGCCGGTCTGCCGTCGTTCATCACCGACAACTGATCGGTCCGCTGCGGCGGCAGGAAAGGGGGTTCGCGGCGACGCGGGCCCCTTTTTCGTTGCGGGATCGATACGCCGGCCGTCCGCCGGCGTCCGTCCCGGTCAGTCAGATCCCGGCATACCAGTCATAGCCGGCGACATCCTCCCAGAAGCCTCCCCCGCCCCCGGCGACGCCGCCCAGCGATGCCACTGCCTCGATCCGCTCGACATATTTGGCATGCTTGTATCCGAGTTGCCGCTCGACCCGCAGGCGCAGCGGCGCCCCGTTGGGCACCCCCAGCAACCGGTCGTTCAGCGCCCATGCCAGGATCGTCTGCGGATGGAACGCGTCGACCAGATCGATCGATTCGTAATAAGGCCGCCCGCCGATCGCATCGGCACAGTGGAACACCAGATAGCGCGCGTCGGCACGCAGGCCCGCCAGTTCCAGCAACCGCGACAGCCGCGGCCCGGTCCATTTGCCGATCGCGCTCCATCCCTCGACGCAATCATGCCGCGTGATCTGCTGGCGCGACGGCATCGACCGGATCTGGTCGAGCCTGAGCGACAGCGGCCGCGCCACCAGCCCGTCGATCGCCACCCGCCAGTCGGCGAAGCGGTTCGCGACATGGGCGTTGTAATCGGCCGTGTCCGGATTGCTGGTCCCGTTGGCGCGAAAGATCGGCGACCGCTGCTCGGGCCGATATTCCACCGCCAGCGCATCGCGCGCGGTGATCGTGCGCTGCAGCGTCCGGTGCGCATCCTCCGCCCCGCCCAGCAGGGTCCGCGCCGCAGGCAACTGCGCCACCCGGTCGCATGCCGCGACCAGCCCGCCGGCCCCCACGACCAGCGCCGAACGGCGGGAGATCAGCCGGCTCATTCGGGCACCCGCCAGCGCCCGGTAATCATCGATCGTACCTCGTTCAGCGCGCCGGCAAGGATCACCAGCACCAGATGGACGATGACGAACAGGGTGATCCCGCTGGCGGCAAGGAAGTGGATCGACCGTGCCGACTGCCGCCCGCCCAGCAGGTCCAATGCCCATGGAAACGCCGCGTTCAGCCCCGGCGACATCGCGATGCCGGTAGCGATGGCCAGCGGCAGCAGCCCGAAGATCACCAGCACGTAGCTCAATTTCTGCAGCACGTTGTAATCGCCCGGTGCCGCGGGATCGTGAAACCGGAACGCGAGATGCGCGCGGATATCGGCCATCAGGTGCCGCCACGACAATTCGCCGCGTCGCAGCGCCAGATCGCGCCGGAAATGCCGGTTAAGCAGGCTGGCGACCATATAGGCCAGCAATCCGAACCCCAGCACCAGCGCGAACGACAGGTGCCAGTTGCGCGCCAGCGCGAGGTTGTAGGTCTGCGGGATCGTCACCCAGCCCGGAAACCGGTCGAACGTGATCCATGCCCGGTCGAAATTCGCGCCATAGCGTCCCCAGTATAACCGGGGATGCGCGTTCAGGATCATCAGGCCGCTGCCGATCAGGATGACGACCGCGACCGCATTGACCCAGTGCCACAGCCGGGTGGCGAGGGCGTGGCGGTGGATCGATCGCGTCGTCATCGCGCAACCCTACGATCCGGCGGGGCCGTTGCGAAGGGGCGTTGCACCCCCGGTCCATATCGTGCGTTGGGCTGTCCATGACCGGTTTCCATTCCTACGCCCCTGCCGACGGCCATCGCCTTGCGCACGATCCGTTCAACGCCATCGTCGCGCCGCGGCCGATCGGCTGGATCGCCAGCCTGTCGGCGGAGGGAAAACGCAACCTCGCGCCGTACAGCTTCTTCAACGCGTTCAACTATCGCCCGCCGATCGTCGGCTTTGCCTCGACCGGTGCCAAGGATACGCTCGCCAATGTCCGTGCGACCGGCGAGTTCGTCTGGAACCTCGCGACCCGGCCGCAGGCGGAGGCGATGAACGCCACCTCGGCGATGACCGACGCCGACGAATTCGCGCTCGCGGGTATCGACACGCTGCCATCGACGCTGGTCGCACCGCCGCGCGTGGCGGGCTCGCCGGTCCAGTTCGAATGCCGCATGACGCAGATCGTCCGCCTGACCGACCAGCACGGCGGCGACATCGATACCTGGCTGGTGCTGGGGGAGGTGGTGCAGGTCCATATCGACCCGGCATTGCTGGAGGACGGCGTCTATCGCACCGAACGCGCCCGCCCGATCCTGCGCGGCGGTGGGGCCGGGGACTATTTCGAACTGGGCGAACGCTTCGACATGCGCCGGCCGGGTCAGCGATAGGCCCGCACGAAGAATACCAGCGTCACGCTGAACGTCACCAGCAGCGTCCATGCCCGCACCTGTCCGGCCGTCAGCCGCACGCCGAGCTTCGCGCCCAGCCATCCGCCGATGATCGCACCCAGCAGCATCGGCAGGCACGCCGCCCATATCACCAGCCCGCCGGCGATGAACACGATCGCCGCCGCGCTGTTGGCGGTGGCGAGCATCAGCGTGCGCGGTGCCGCCATCGATTTGGGGTCGGCACCCGCCAGCAGGCCATAGGTCGCCGTCACCATCATCCCCACGCCGCCGCCGAAATAACCGCCATAGATGCCGAGCAGCACCTGCGCGACGACCAGCGTCGCCGGTCCGATCGTCACCCGGTCGTGCAGCCATACCGCCGCCCGCCTGCCGAACGCGATGGCGAGGAACGCCACCAGCAACAGCCACGGCACGATCACGTCGAACAGGTCGCTGGGCGTCCACAGCAGCAACAGGCTGCCGGCGAGGCCCGAGACGAAGGTGATGCCGGCCAGCAACCGGATCGGCAGACCGCCGAGCGGCCCCAGCCCGCGCCGGAACGCCCATGCACTGGCGATCGCACCCGGCTGCAGCGCGACGTTCGACGTGGCGTTGGCGATCGATCCGGGCAGCCCCAGCGCGATCAGCGCGGGCATCGTCGCAAAGGTGCCGCCGCCGGCCAGCGCGTTCATCACGCCCCCGGCCAGACCGGCACCGGCAGCAAGCGCGAGGGAAGCGGGATCGAGCATGGTGGCGCTAGACACCATCGGATGGGTGCTGTCGAGGGCCGGTAAAGGTGCGGCCCGGACGCGGCAAGCTCGACCCGTAGCCCGTGACGAAACGATATCGAGGATCTGATGCCGCATTTCCGCGCGAACCGGTCCGAAAGCCGGTCGGCGTGCAGCATGATGTCGGAAAGCCTGGCCGACTGCGCCATCGCCGTGTCGAGCGCGGGGCGCGGCGCGTCGTCGCCGGGGCGGGCGTCGGCGAGCGTGCCGAACGATTGCCGACCGCGTGCGCGGGAACCCATGCCGCAACTTGCCGCGACCCGGCGGCGTGCGATATGCGGGACGTTGCCTGCCGCCGGTTCGGTATGGTGGCCCGCTGCGTCCAGGCCTCTGGTCCCGCGACGCTTTCCCGCTATAGGCTGACGCATGAACGAGCTCTGGAACCATATCGTCGCCGATTTCGCCAATATCGGCAGTCCCTCGGCGCTGGCCGCCTTCGGGCAGGTCGTGCTGATCGACGTGATGCTGGCGGCCGACAATGCGATCGTCGTCGGCGCGCTCGCCGCCGGGCTGCCGCCCGCGATGCGGCGCAAGGTGATCCTGATCGGCGTCGGCGCCGCGCTGATCCTGCGCGTCGCCTTCGCGCTGGTGGTCACGCAACTGTTGCAGGTGACGGGCCTCGTCTTTGCCGGCGGGCTGCTGCTGGTATGGGTCGCGTGGAAGATGTGGCGCGAGCTGAAGGACGGCGGCGAGCAGCCGAGCGAGGAAGCGGCACTGAAGGCCGCCGCGCCGCGCAGCTTCGCCAGCGCCGCGTGGGCGGTCGCCATCGCCGACGTGTCGATGAGCCTCGACAACGTCCTTGCCGTGGCCGGCGCCGCGCGCGACCATCCGGGCATCCTCGCGGTCGGCCTGATCCTGTCGGTCGCGCTGATGGGCGTCGCCGCGAACGTGCTGGCCCGCGTGATCGAACGCTATCGCTGGGTCGCCTATATCGGCCTGCTCGTCATCGTCTATGTCGCGCTGCGGATGATCTACGAAGGGCTGACCGATCCGTCGCGCGGCGTCCTGACGCTGTTCGCCTGAGGCGCGACACCCCGCTCAAAACACCTTGCGCAGCGACAGCGCGACGGTGCGGCCGAGCGGGTTGAGATAGGCCTGCTGAAACGCGATCGGCGTGGCACCGGTCGCGTCGCGCACCTCCTGCCGCGCCTCGAACAGGTTCGCGATGCCGAGCGACAGCCGCGCCCCCCTGGCCCAGCGCGGCGCCCTGGTCCCGCCCATCTGGTCCGCGATGTTCGCGAACAGGTTCAGGTCGACCGTCGCCAGGTCGCCGAAGCGCAGGTCGCCGCCCGGTGCGTGCAGCGTGGTGCCGGCCTGCCAGCGTGCGGTGATGCGCGCGCCCAGCCCTCGCTTGAACGCGCCGGCCTGCGCCTCGACGCTGTGCCGCGCCCGCCCGCCGCGCAGGTCGAGTGCATCGCCGTCGAGCAGGTCGAGCACGCCGCCGCCCGGAAGCACAACCCGGTCCTGCCACCGCCAGACATGGTCGATGCTGAACATCAGCCGGCTCATCAGGTTTTCGAACCGCCGTGCCTGCGGGCTGCCCGCTTCGATCATCTGGATGCGCGCACCGGGCGGCAGGCGGCGTCGCACCTCCGCCTCGCTGGAAAAGGTGCGCACCCGCGCCGGCTCGACCCCCGGCGGCAACGGCCCCAGCGGCCGGACATAGCGCAGGCCCCAGCGCAGTTCCTGCTGCTCGCTGCGCGCGAAATTGACCGGTGTCGCGTCGATCCGCTGCAACCGTCCGCCGGCATCGCGCATCACCCGGTCGGGGAACGCCGCCTCGACCGCCGGGGTCAGCAGCGGGAAGGACACGATCGGATCGTCGATCCGGGTGCGGATGTAATCGGCGGTCAGCGTGAAATCCGTCTTCGCCCAGGGCTGCCACGACAGCCCCAGCGCGGTGACGTAGCGGTCGTCGGGGCGGAGCGCCCGGTTGCCGCCGAGGATGCGGGTCGCATCGACCGTCTCGCCGCGCAGCGCATCGAAGGTCCGCGCATTGGGCAGCACCAGCAGCGGCGATCCGAGCTGTTCGACGCTCGGCGCCGATTGTTCGGCGCCGAGCGATCCCAGCAGCGTCAGCCCCGCCACCGGCGTCCACTGCACCCCGCCGCCCAGCGTGCGGAGACTGCCCGCGTCGGACAGTCGCTCCAGCGCGGCATTGGCGTTGAGCGACACCAGACCGACGCTCCGGGTCAGCAGCAGGTCGATGCTGGCCTGCACATTCGCGGCATCGCGGCCGAGCGACGCGGTGCCGACCGTCTCGCCCAGACGCGACCGGCTGTCGAAAATACGGGTCGCCACCCCGCCGCGCAGGCTCAATGCGGCATTGCCGGCAGGCAGCGCGAAGGGCGATCCGTTGACCAGCAGGTCGGCCTGCGCCAGCATATTGGTGAAGCGCGCATCGTTGCGCGGGGCGGCGGCGATGCCGGTGTCGGTCGCCGTATCGCTCCGCGTCCGGTCGAGCGTGGCGGTCGCGGTCCACAGCCATTTGGCCATGCGCCCGCCCAGCGTCGTGCCGAGATGCGCGGTCGTGCTGTCGCCGTCGCGGCGCAGCACCCCGTCGGCCCCGCGGCCGACCAGCGCCCGCGTCGCCAGCGTCTCCACCCGCGCGTCGAGCGTCGCCGCCACCTCGCCCAACGGGGTGCCGGCGACCGTTCCGCCCAGCGCCGCGCGGCGGGTCTCGGGCAGCAGGGTGCGCGCCCTGGCCGTCGCCGGATCGCCGGGTTGCACGATGTCGCGTTCGTCCTCGGTCAGCGCGCTGGACCGGTTGTATTCCGCCTGCAGCATCGTCCGCGTATCGCCCTGCAGGCGCAGGAGATTGGCGGTGGCGCCGATGGTCGCCTGTCCGCCTTCGGTGGGCATGCCGAACGTCGCCTGGCCGATCGTCGAGGAGAAACGTTCGCGGGTGACGATGTTCACCACCTTGCGGTCCGCCGCAAAGCCATAGGCCAGCGCGACCGCCTCGGGCAGGATTTCGGTCCGCTCGATCGCCTCGGTCGGGATGCTGGCGATTTCGTTGAAGCTCGACACGCGGCGGCCGTTGAGCAGCACCGCCGGTCCGGCATCGCCGCGCCCGCGGCCGCTCGATACCGCTGCGCCGAGCGATTGCAGCAATTCCTGCACATTGTTCGCGCCATAGGCCCGGATGTCGAGCGACGACAGCGTGCGTTCGGGCGGGATGGTGCCGGCCACCGACCCGCGCGGGCGCTCGCCCTTCACCACGATCTCGTCCCTGGGCGGTGGCGGAGCGGGGGCGGGCGCCGCCTGTCCCCCGGCGAGCAGTCCCGCGAGCAATAGCGAAGCCATGGCTTACGGCTCCCGCCGCGCGGTGAAGGGCAGGGTGGCGAGGCCGGCGATGGTCACGTCGCCCGCCATCGCAGAGCCGTCCGGGGCCAGTGCCAGTGCGAAGGTCACGCGCGGTTGCGATTGCAGGCTGAACGTCGCGCAGCCCCCGGTCACTGCGACCGCCTCCAGCGGCTTCCATGTCGGCGCCTTCGTCGTGCGATGGCGTCCGCGCCACCCCTCGCCCTCCGGGACGAGGTCGAACGTCCAGTCGGCCCCGGCGAAACTGCCGGTCCATTGCCCTGCGACGCGTTCGGCGCTGCCGGGCGCGGTACAGGGCGCGGCGGGGGCGGCCGGGGCGATGGTGACGATAACGGCAGGCAGTGCGATCATCGGAAAACTCCCTTTCGCCGCCCTTCAAGCATCGCGCGGTAGCGTGGCGATGGCGCGTTGGTGTCGGCGGGCGATACGAAGATGCTACAAAGCCGTGTTATCGGGAGTGCGATGCAGACCGATGCCCCGCCCGCCGACCGGATCGTCGTCGTAGACGACGACACCAGCATCCGCGACGCGCTGGCCGACTATCTGGGCGGGCATGGCTTTGCGGTGCGGACGGCGGCGGGGGCGGCGGCGTGCGATCGGTTGCTGGCCGAAGCACCGGCGGACCTGCTGGTGATCGACGTGATGATGCCTGGCGAGGACGGCTTGTCGCTGTGCCGCCGCCTCGCGCCGCAGGGGGTGCCGATCCTGATGCTGAGCGCGCTGGACGGTGTAACCGACCGGGTCGTCGGGCTGGAGGTCGGGGCATGGGATTATCTGGCCAAGCCGTTCGAACCGCGCGAGTTGCTCGCCCGCGTCCGCGCGCTGCTGCGCCGGCCCCGCGCGGCCGATCCGGTCGCCGGCGGCGATGCGGTGGTCTTTGCCGGATGGTGGTTCAGCCCCGCCGAACGCCGGCTGCGCGATCCGCAGGGGCGGCCGCTGCTCTTGAGCGAAGGCGAACATGCACTGCTCGCCGCCTTCGTAGAGCGGGCAGGGCGGGTGCTCAGCCGCGACGCGCTGCTCGACGCGGCGCGCGGGATCGATGCCGCCAGCTATGACCGGGCGATCGACATCGCGGTCAGCCGGCTGCGGCGCAAACTGGCGGAGGGGGATGCAACCCCGCTGATCGAAACGGTGCGCGGGGCGGGCTATCGGTTCCTGCCGATGGTCCGCGCGGCATGATCCGCGCCTTCTGGCGGCGGCCGAGCGCGCTGACCGGGATCGGGGGGTTCAGCGTCGCGATCGCGCTGCTGAGCGTCGCGATCACCGCCAGCATCGTGCTGCTGATGCCCGATCCGCCGGCGGTGCGGCTGACGCTGGCCGATGCGGCGGCGGCGCTGCGCGGGGCCGATAACGGCCTGTCGCGCAGCATCGGCCCGCCGCCGGCCGGGGCGCCCAACCCGGTGCAGCAACAGGTGCTGGCGCGGGCGCTGGGGCGGCCGGTCGGCGACGTCCGCGTCGCATGGCTCGATCCGGCGGCACGCCGCTCAGCGCCGCGCGGCGAGGTCATCGTGCTGACCGCCGCGCATGGCGGGGGCAAGGCGCTGCCGGGCGGGGCGATGCTGCTGCGGATGAAGGGCGGACGGCCGATGCGGGTGGTCGACCGGCTGCCCGACGGACCGCTGGGGGCGGTGTTGCTGCGCCTGCCGCAGCCCGCCTTTGCCGCCGGCGTCCGCCTGTCCGATGGGCGCTGGCTGACGGTCCGGCCGGCATCGTCGCTGCTGGGGGGATGGCGGTGGAAGGTGCTGGTCGCGCTGGCGGTCAGCCTGGTCGTGCTGGCACCGCTGGTCTGGATCTTCGCGCGGCGGCTGACCCGGCCGTTCCGCGTGCTGGCGCGGGCGATCGATGCCGGGCTGGACCCGCCCGAGGCGCAGGGGCCGCGCGAATTGCAGGAGGCGGCGGGCGCGATCGTCCAGTTGCGGACGCGACTGGCGGCGGAGAGCGAGGAGCGGTTGCGCATGCTGACCGCCGTCGCCCACGATCTGCGCACGCCGCTGACCAGCCTGAAACTGCGCCTCGAATCGGTGGCCGAACCGCAGCGCGCGCGAATGGTGGACGATGCCAACCGGATGCAGGCGATGATCGCCGATGTGCTCGACTTCGCCCGCACCGCCGATGCCGAACGCCGTGCCGTCGCGGTGCGCGACCTGATCGCGCAGGTGGTGGCCGATGCGCCGGCGATGACCCTCGACGACGGGCCGGAGGTGACGGTCTGCGTGGGCGCGGGGTTGCGCCGTGCGGTCGAGAATCTGGTGCGCAACGCGATCGACTATGCCGGGGGCGGGCGGATCGCGGTCGCGCGGCGGGGGGAGCAGGCGGTGATCGAGGTCGTCGACAACGGCCCCGGCATCGCGTCCGCCGACCGCACCCGCCTGCTGCGCCCGTTCGAGCGCGGCGACGCCTCGCGCAACCGCGATACCGGCGGGGTCGGCCTCGGCCTCAGCATCGTGCAGGGCTTTGCCGAGCGGCATGGCGGCACGCTGGAACTGGCCGATGCGCCGGGCGGCGGGACGGTGGCGCGGCTGGTGTTGCCGGTGGGGACGTGACGCCGCCCCTGTTCCGTTCATGCCGAGCAGGGGCTGCGCCCTTCGACTGCCTGCCCGCGGCAGGCTTCGGTGCTGCCCCTTCGACAAACTCGGCGGCTACTCAGGACGAACGATTTTGTCCTGCCGATCCGGTTGTGCCCGTGGCCCTCACCCCAACGTCTTCAGCAACGTCTCCCACCACACCACCCCCGGATCGAAGGTCGCGACCGGCACCCGTTCGTTCAGGCCGTGCGCGAAGCTGTCGCTGGCCTTCATGAACACCCCGCCGACCCCGAAGCTGGGGATGCCGTGCGCGCGGAAGTGCATCGAATCGGTCGCGCCCGCCTCCTGCATCGGCACGACCAGCAGCCCGGGCGAGCGCTGCGCCACCGCCGCCTTCACCGCGCCCACCACCTTCGGGTCGAGCGGGGAGGCGCCGGCCTCGATCGTGCCATTGTCGTTGAACGTCACGGCGACCTTCGGATCGGCGGCCAGCTCGGTCAGCCGGGCGGCGATCTGCGCGCGCGGGGTGCCGGGAAAGATGCGGCAGTTGATATTGGCGACCGCGCGCTGCGGCAGCGCGTTGGGCGCGTGCCCGCCGTTGAACATGGTGGGGACGCAGGTGGTGCGGACCTGCCCGACATAGCGCTTGTCGGCCGACAGCACGTCCGCCGCGGCGGTATCGTTCGGATTGGCGGCGAACGCCTTCATCGCCGCGCCCAGCGGTCCCGGCGTCATCGTCGCGGTGCCCGCCAGCGACGCCTTGGTGATCTCGTTCTGCTGCGGCGGGAAGCGATAGGCGGCGATGCGCCCGACCGCCGCCGCCAGGCGGACGATGGCATTGTCCGGCCCCGGACGGCTGCTGTGCCCGCCCGGATCGGTGACGGTCAGATGCCAGTCGCCATAGACCTTCTCCGCCGCCTGCAGGCCGTACACCATCGGCTTGCCGTCATCGCCGAGCAGCCCGCCGCCGGCATCGGCGTTCAGCACCAGTGCGGCATTCCTGTACGCCTCCGCCGCCGCGCTGGTCGTCTTCATCGTGGTTTCCTCGTCGCCGGTCAGCACCAGTACGACATCGCGCTGCGGCACCCATTTCTCGCGGCGGAGTTTCATCAGCGTCGCGACCGCCATCGACAGCCCGGCCTTGTTGTCGAGGCTCCCGCGCCCGAAGACATAGCCATTCTCGACCACCGGCGTGAACGGATCGCGGGTCCAGTCCTTCGGATCGGCCTCGACCACGTCCATGTGGGCGAGCACCACGGTCGGCTTCGCCCTGCGATCACGGCCGGGATAGCGCGCGGTCAGATAGCCGGTCTCGCCCATGGCCACGAAGGTCACGTCGGCGGCGTCGAACCCGGCGGAGACCAGCTTGGCCTTGAGATACCCGGCATAGGCCGGCACCTGTCCGCGCCCGGCGACGGTCTGGAACTTCACCCCGTCGACCAGCAGCGCCAGCGCTTCCTTGCCCGATGGCGTCGCGGCCATGTCCTGCGCCTGTGCCGCGCCTGCGCACAGCATCGTCGTCGCCCCGATCGTCGCAAGCAGCTTCCGCATCATCGTCTCCCTGTTGGCCAAAGGTGCGCGGTCGGGCGCGATCGCACAAGATCATTTCGTACCCGCAGCGCTCGGCAGGTGGCGAGGCCGACGGCCTGCCTTTCAGGCGCGCGCCCTTCTCCCCATCGATCCATTCGTCGAGCGGGTGCGGTGATTGCGGGAATGGGTCGGATCGGCATCGGTAGGCGCTGAGGCGTGGCGGCAGTCCGGCGGCACGGATCGCGCCTCGGATGATCCGGACGATCTCGGCGCCGTCGCAGGAGCGCCTGCCGGTCGGGCGCCGGTCGTCCCGACGCGGCCACCGGACCCGGCGTCGCTCGATCGAGTTTTCCGCCGAGTGTGAGCGAGACAATTGTTTACCCCCCTGTCGGCTTACCGGTTAGGCTGTCGGCCATCATGATGGAGAGCCGATAATGGACGCGAAGACCGGAGAGATGAGCGGCTGCCCGATCAGCCAACCGAACACGGTTCGGTCGCTGCTGGGCCGCACCAATCGCGACTGGTGGCCCGACGCGCTGCCGCTCGAGGTGCTCAACCAGGGCGGAACCTCCCCCGATCCGATGGGGCATGAATTCGATTACGCCGAAGCTTTCAAACA
The DNA here is from genome assembly GCA_003240755.1 of Sphingomonas hengshuiensis. Lineage (GTDB taxonomy): Bacteria > Pseudomonadota > Alphaproteobacteria > Sphingomonadales > Sphingomonadaceae > Sphingomonas > Sphingomonas hengshuiensis_A. Next base: position 51,690 of record QFNF01000028.1, read on the forward strand.
GCTCGACTATGCCGCGCTGAAGGCCGACCTGACCGCGCTGATGACCGACAGCCAGCCATGGTGGCCGGCCGATTACGGCAATTATGGCGGCCTGTTCATCCGCATGGCGTGGCATGCCGCCGGCACCTATCGCACCGCCGACGGTCGCGGTGGCGCGAACAGCGGGCAGCAGCGTTTCGCCCCGCTCAATTCGTGGCCGGACAACGGCAATCTCGACAAGGCGCGTCGCCTGTTGTGGCCGATCAAGCAGAAATACGGCAGGAACATCAGTTGGGCCGACCTGTTCATCCTCGCCGGCAATGTCGCGATCGCGAATATGGGCGGCCCGGTGTTCGGCTTCGGCGGCGGTCGCCGTGACGTGTTCGAACCCGAAAAGGACATTTACTGGGGTTCGGAAGAACAGTTTGTCGGCCATCCCGACAACAAGACCCGCATTTTGCCCGAAGAGGAGCTGGAGCTGGAACAACCGCTCGCCTCGATCCAGATGGGCCTGATCTACGTCAATCCCGAAGGCCCCGGCGGCGTACCCGATGCGATGCAGTCGGCACGCGACATCAAGGAAACCTTCGCCCGCATGGCGATGAACGTCGAGGAAACCGTCGCGCTGACCGCCGGTGGCCATACCTTTGGCAAGGCGCATGGTGCCGGCGATCCGACGATGGTCGGCGAATCGCCCGAAGGCGCCGATATCGCGCTGATGGGGCTTGGCTGGACCAACAGCTTCGAAAGCGGGATGGGCGAGCATACCACGACCAGCGGCATCGAGGGCGCGTGGGTGAACACGCCGACCGAATGGTCGGGCAATTATTTCCGCCTGCTGCTCGATTACGAATATGAGCTGGTGCGCAGCCCGGCGGGTGCCAAGCAGTGGCAGCCGATCGACCAGCGGCCGGAGGACATGGCCCCCGCGGCGCATGATCCGAACCTGCGCGTGCCGACGATGATGACCACCGCCGACATGGCGCTGAAGGTCGATCCCGAGATGCGCGCCATTTCGGAGAAGTTCCGGAACGACCATGAAGCGTTCAAGGACGCCTTTGCCCGCGCATGGTTCAAGCTGACCCACCGCGACATGGGTCCGAAGGTCCGCTATCTCGGGCCGGAGGTGCCGGAAGAGACGCTGATCTGGCAGGATCCGGTTCCCGCCGGCACCATGCCGTCGGACGGCGATGTCGGCGCGTTCAAGTCGGCGATCCTGAACGCCGGCTTCTCGATCGGCCAACTGGTCAAGACCGCCTGGGCCTCGGCCTCGACCTATCGCCGGTCGGACCATCGCGGCGGCGCCAACGGCGCGCGCATCGCGCTCGAACCGCAGCGCGGCTGGAAGGTGAACGAGCCGGAGGAACTGTCGCAGGTCCTGTCGAAGATCGACGCACTCCGCGGCAACCTGTCGCTCGCCGACGCGATCGTGCTGGCCGGATCGGCAGCGGTCGAGAAGGCGGCAAAGGACGCCGGCTTCGCGGTCGAGGTGCCGTTCACCGGCGGCCGCGGCGATGCGACGCAGGACTGGACCGATGCCGACAGCTTCGCGGTGATGGAACCGGTCGCCGATGGCTTCCGCAACTTCCTCAAGACCAAGCACACGGTGAAGACCGAGGAGCTGTTGCTCGATCGCGCGTCGCTGCTCGGCCTCTCGGTGCCCGAGATGACCGTGCTGGTCGGTGGCCTGCGCGTGTTGGGCGCGAACTATAACGATGCACCGGAGGGCGTGTTCACCGACCGCAAGGGGCAGTTGACCAACGACTTTTTCGTCAACTTGCTGAACAACGACACCTTCTGGAAGGTGATCGACACGTCGGCCGACGAAGAGTTCATCGGCTATGACCGTGCGGGAAGCCACGAACGCTGGCGCGCGACCCGCACCGACCTGATCTTCGGATCGAACAGTCAGTTGCGCGCGGTGGCCGAGGTCTATGCCGAGCGCGGCCATGAAGAGAAGTTCGTGCGCGATTTCGTCGCGGCGTGGACCAAGGTCATGAACGCGGACCGGTTCGACGTGGAACAGAACCATGACAGCGTGCAACCGATCGGGGTTGCCGAACCGGCCTGATCCGGGGGTCGGTTGAGGTGAGCGGCGCGGGAGCGATCCCGCGCCGTTTGCTTTTTGGGGGGTGTTTGGTTCGACACTCGCCCCGTACTCCCGTGACCTGCTGCCGGTTTTCTGGGCCGCTTTGAGCTGGAAAATTCCGGTTATGATGGATGGCCAGGGAAGCGGAGCGAGCAATGAAGAGGTCGAAGTTTTCGGAGGCGCAGATCGTCTTCGTGCTGAAGCAGGCCGAGGACGGCACGAGCATTGGCGAGGTGTGCCGCAAAACCGGGATCAGCGAAGCGACGTTCTACGCCTGGCACAAGAAGTATGTAGGGCTGATGCCGTCGGAGATGCGGGTGCTGCGCCTGCTCGAGGAGGAGAATGCCAAGCTGAAGCGGTTGGTCGGCGCAGAGACTACAACGAGGTGAGACTGCATAGCACGATCGGCAACAAAACGCCGATGTCACTGGTAAACCGGTCAGCGGCACATGGCCCGCCGCTGCCGGCATATGCTGGATGACGCCCAGCTAAGTGGTCCGGGAACGGGTAGCAGCTCAGCCATATGGCGAGCGAATTTACCAATGGCATGAATTCCGGGGAGCATGTCGAGATGGATCAGAATCCAACCCAGAAGCACGCTATCGCGACACCCGGCGGATCAGCGCCATCGCTCCGTGCGGCGCGCGCACCTTTGCGCCATTGATGACAAACACGAAGGTCTCGCGCGGCTGTTTCGCCTGCGGGGTTGGGTCGACATAGGGCAGCCCTTCCGGTGCCCCGCCGCTTGCCCAGGTCCGCGCCGCCGCGGCCCAGCGATCGAGGGCGACGTCGTCATAGCCAGTCGGGATATCCTCCTGCGCATTCTCCAGTCGGGCATAGGCGAAATCGCCGCTTAGGTCGGCGATCGCCGGATGGTGCGCCGAATCGGCATATACAATCGCCACCCCCGCCTTGCGCGCCATCTGGATGAACGCGGGAACGGCAAAGCTGTCATGGCGCACCTGCACCGCGTGGCGGAGGTTCACCCCGGCATGGGCATCGGGCAGCAGCGCCAGGAAGGCGGCGAAATCGTCGGGGTCGAATGTCTTCGTCGCCATGAACTGCCACAGGATCGGGCCCAGCTTGTCGCCCAGTTCGGTGATGCCCGAGCCGACGAACTTCGCGATCGACTCCCCCGCTTCGGCCAGCACCTTGCGGTTGGTGCAATAGCGCGACGCCTTAACCGCGAAGACGAAGCCGTCGGGCGCGGTCGCCGCCCAGTTGGCGAAGCTCGCCGGCTTCTGCGTGCCATGATACGTTGCGTTGATCTCGATCGCGGTCATCGCACGCGACGCGAATTCCAGCTCGCGCTTCTGCGCCAGCTTGTCAGGATAGAAAGTACCGCGCCACGGCGGAAAGCTCCAGCCGCCGATGCCGATGCGAATGGGAGCGTCCGTCATGCCGCCGATCGTGCCCCGACGGATGGCGCCCGGCAAGCGGTTCAGCGCGCCGCCATCCGGTATCCGCCGCCGGTCACGTCGGTCGACGCCACCAGCAATTGCGGATCGACCGCCAGCGTCGGCACCTGTCCCGCCTGCCACGCCGCCAGTTCGACGCGATACTGGTCATAGGCGCGGTAGAAATCGACGAACGGCTGGTCGAGCGAGGCGAGGCCGGGGGCCGCGAACGCATCGATCCCGCCTGCGGGCAAGTCTGCGACCTGCGCCAGCATCGGCAGCGCCGTGGCGCAGAACCGGTCGCGCACCGGCGGCTGGGCGAAATAATTGTACACCCGCGTCATCGCATCGTCGAAGCGGTCCCGCCAGTCACCGCCGCCCCGGGCATATTCCGCCTCCAGCGCCTTGTGCGCGGCAGCGAAGCGCGCGGCATGGACCTTCAGCAGCCGGTTATACCGGCCGACCCAGGCCGGGTCGGCAATGTCGCACTGGAGCGCGGCGACGTTCAGCGCGGACCGCAGATGCCAGACCACGGCGTCGGCGGACAGCGCATGGTTCGGCGTCGCATAGCCACCATCCGACAATATGGCGGGGATGGTCAGATTGGCGGCGGCGCCCAGTGGCGGCCGGGGCTTCGGCGCAGGTGCCGTGGCGACCGGTGCAGGCGGTGGCGTGACCGCTGCGACCTCGGGCGTCTTGCGCGCGCAGCCGTGGAGCAGGGCGGCGCCACAGGCAGCGAGCAGGAGCAGGCGTGTACGCATCGAACCGATTCCCGTCTTGTCCCCCGACAGATGGAAATATCGGCACCAAAGCCTTCGCAATGGTTAACGCGGGCGTCAGCGTTCGAGCAGGAACACCGCATGCTCGGCCCGAAAATTGGCCGCCGCCGCCGTGGTGCGCCTGCCCCCCGACAGGAACCACGCATCGACGACCGTGATGCCGCGCTTCGCCACATAGGCACGGAAATCGTCGATGGTCAGATGATGGATGTTGGGCGTTTCATACCATTCGAGCGGCAGCAGCGTCGTCACCGGCATCCGCCCGCCCCACAGCAGCGACGCGCGTACCCGCCAATGCGCGAAGTTTGGGAACGACACGAACGCCTGCGCGCCGATGCGAAGCAGATGGTCGAGCACGACATGGGGGCGAAGCGCGGTCTGCAGCGTCTGGCTGAGGATCGCATAGTCGAAGCTGGCATCAGGATAGTCGGCCAGGTCGCGATCGGCGTCGCCCTGCATCACCGACAGTCCGCGCGCCATCGCGTCGGCCACGTTGCCCGGATCGATCTCCAACCCCCGCGCGTCGACGGCCCGTTCGTCGCGCAGCGCCGCCATCAACTGGCCGTCGCCGCAGCCGACGTCGAGGATGCGGCTACCCCGGGTGACATGCGCGGCGATGATGGCGAGGTCGGGACGCAGGCTCATGCGCGTGCCTCCAGAAAACCGCGCAGGATCCGGTCCAGTTCGGGCGAGTCGAGCAGGAACGCGTCATGCCCGAACGGCGAAGACAGTTCGACGAAGCTGGCCGGCGCCCCGGCGGCGTTCAGCGCATGGACGATGTTGCGCGACTCCGACGTGGGATAGAGCCAGTCGGTGTCGAAGCTGACCACGCAGAACCGCGCCTTCGTTGCCCGGAAGGCATTGGCGAGCACCCCGCCATGTTCCTCGGCCAGATCGAAATAGTCGAGCGCGCGGGTAATGTAGAGATAGGAATTGGCGTCGAACCGGTCGGTAAAGGCCAGCCCCTGGTGCCGCAGATAGCTTTCGACCTGGAAATCGGCGTCGAACCCGAAGGTCTTCGCCCCCGCCTGTCCATCGGCGCGCGCCTGCAGCTTGCGGCCGAATTTCGCGGTCAGTCCCGCTTCGGACAGATAGGTGATGTGCGCCGCCATCCGCGCCACCGACAGCCCGGCGGCGGGCGGCAATCCGTCGGCATAATAGTCGCCGCCGCGCCAGTTGGGATCGGCCATGATCGCCTGCCGGCCCACTTCGTGAAAGGCGATGTTCTGCGCCGAATGCCGCGCGGTCGACGCGATCACCACGACCGCCTCGACCCGGTCGGGCAGGGTCGCCGCCCAGGACAGCGCCTGCATGCCCCCCATCGACCCCCCGACGACCGCGCGCAGCCGTTCGATGCCGAGATGGTCGAGCAGCATGGCCTGCGCGCGCACCATGTCGCGGATGGTCAGCACCGGAAAGCGCATCGCCCATGGCTTGTCCGTAGCCGGATCGATGCTCGCCGGACCCGACGACCCCATGCAACTGCCCAGTACGTTCGAACAGAGGACGAAATGCCGGTCGAGGTCGATCGGCTTGCCCGGGCCGATCATCCGCGACCACCATCCGGGCTTGCCGGTGCGCGGGTGCGCGGATGCGACATGCTGGTCGCCGGTCAGCGCGTGGCAGATCAGCACCGCATTGTCGCGTGCCGGCGACAATGTGCCATAGGTTTCATAGGCGATGTCGATCGACGGCAGCACCGCACCGCCGTCCAGCGCGAGTGGCGTGGCGAGGGTGGCGCGACGATCGGGGCCGAAACGGGAATCCATGGGGGTGCGGTAAGCGGGCGGCGCGGCCGGTTCAAGGGTTGGGGTGTGCTGCGCCACCCCATCGTCATTCCCGCGCAGGCGGGAATCCATATGCACTGACGTTCATGCTGGAGGCGCAACCGCTGCGTTTATGGATCCCCGCCTGCGCGGGGATGACGATAAAGGGGGACTGCCCCAAACCTTGCGTTCACGTCCCGCATTTGCCAGTGCCCGGACCCATGAACGCGCCCGCTCCCAAGCCCTGGATTCTCGGCATCGCCCCCTATGTCCCCGGCCGGTCCAAGACCGACGACGGGCGACAGGTGGCGAAACTGTCGTCGAACGAGAACCCGCTCGGCACCTCGCCCCATGCCCGTGCCGCCTTCGCAAACGCCGACCGCAGCCTGGAGCGCTATCCCGACGCCGCCGCCGCCGACCTGCGCGTCGCGATCGGGCAGGCGCATGGGCTGGACCCGGCGCGGATCATCTATGGCACCGGATCGGACGAGGTGCTGCACCTTGCCGCCGGCGCTTACGCAGGGCCGGGCGACGAGGTGATCTTCGTACGCTACGGCTTTGCGGTCTATGAGATCGCGGCGCGGCGGGTCGGCGCGACCCCGGTGATCGCCGCTGACAGGGATCACGCGACCGATGTCGATGCGATCCTCGCCTGCGTCACCGAACGGACCCGCGTGATCTTCGTCGCCAATCCGAACAATCCGACCGGCACCTATGCGTCCCGGTCGGAAATCGCGCGGCTCCATGCCGGACTGCCATCGGACGTCCTGCTGGTGCTCGACCAGGCCTATGCCGAGTATCTGGAGCCGGCCGAGGACGATCACGGCCTCGAACTGGCGAAGACGCAGCCCAATGTGCTGGTCACGCGGACCTTTTCGAAGATCCACGGTCTGGCTGCCGAGCGGATTGGCTGGGGCTATGGGTCTGCGGAGGCGATCGACGCGATGCACCGCATCCGCGCGCCGTTCAACGTGACCACCGCCGGGCAGCAGGCGGCGATCGCCGCGATCCGCGACAAGGGTTTCGTGGAGGCGAGCCGCGAACATAATCGTCGGTGGCGGACATGGTTCGAAGGCGAGATCGCGGCGATGGGCAATGCCGGCCTGCGCGCCGTGCCGTCCAGGGCCAATTTCGTGCTGGTCCTGTTCGAAGGGCCGGTGAGCGCGGGCGAGGCGTATCAGGCGCTGATGGACAAGGGCTTCATCGTCCGCTGGCTGCCCGGACAGGGGCTTGCCAACGGCCTGCGCATCTCGATCGGGACTGAAGCGGAGGTGCGCGGGATCGCCGCCGCGCTGCGCGGGATCGTGGGCGGCTGATGCTGCCGTTCTCGCGGGTCGCCATCATCGGGATGGGCCTGATCGGGTCGTCGATCGCGCGCGCGATCCGCGCCGACATGCCGACCGTTCATGTCACGGGCCATGACGCGTCGCCCGAAGCGCGTGAGGCGGTGCGGGCGCTGGGCATCGTCGAGGATTGCACCGACACCGCCGGCGCGGCGGTGATCGATGCCGATCTGGTGATCCTGTGCGTACCCGTCGGGGCGATCGGCGCGGTCGCTGCCGAGATCGCGCCCGACCTGCCCCCCGGCGTGGTGGTCAGCGATGTCGGATCGAGCAAGGCGGGCGTCGCCGCCGCGTTCGCCGCGTCGCTGCCCGGCGTCGCCGTCGTACCGGCGCATCCCGTCGCGGGGACCGAACGCAGCGGTCCGGAAGCAGGCTTTGCCACGCTGTTCAAGGGGCGCTGGTGCATCCTGACCCCCGCCGCCGATGCCGATCCGACCGCGATCGAGCGCGTTGCCGAATTCTGGCGGCGGCTGGGGGCGGATATCGAGACGATGGACGCGCAGCATCACGACCTGGTGCTGGCGATCACCAGCCACCTGCCGCACCTGATCGCCTATACCATCGTCGGCACCGCATCCGATCTGGAGGCGGTGACGCAGAGCGAGGTCATCAAATATTCGGCGGGGGGCTTTCGCGACTTTACCCGCATCGCCGCGTCGGACCCGACGATGTGGCGCGACGTGTTCCTTGCCAACAAGGATGCGGTGCTGGCGATGCTCCAGCGTTTCTCCGAGGATCTGTCCGCGTTGCAACGCGCGATCCGATGGGACAAGGGTGACGAACTGTTCGACCTGTTCACCCGTACGCGCGCCATTCGCCGTTCGATCGTGGAACAGGGACAGGACGATGCGCGCGAGGATTTCGGGCGCAATCACGGATAGGCGTCTCCCGTCATTCCGGCCCCGGCCGGAGTGACGGGGAACGGGATCACTTCGCCGCGACGACCGGCAGCCACACCGCGCTGGGGTTCTTGCCGCCGCGCTCGATCGTTACCGTCGCCTTCCTGTACGCGTCCCTGGGCGCGGTGAAGATGTTCGGGACATAGGTCTGCGGATTGCGGTCGTAGAGCGGGAACAGCGACGACTGCACCTGCACCATGATGCGGTGGCCGGGCAGGAACACATGGTTCACGGTCGGCAGGCGGAAGCGGTAGCGCTGTGTCTTGTTCGCCGGAATCGGCGACGGTTTGGCGAAGTCGTTCCGATAGCGCCCGCGGAAGATGTCGAGGCTGATCGGCAGTTGGTACCCGCCCATCGCCGGCTGGCCGGGCACGACGTCGGGATAGACGTCGATCACCTTCACCACGAAATCGCCGTCGGTCCCGGTCGTCTTCGCAAAGATGTCGGCGATCGGCGCGCCCGCGACCTTGACCGGCCGGGTCAGCACCGGGGTCTGGTACGTCATCACGTCGGTGCGGCCGTCGACATGGCGCTGGTCGCTGACCAGCCACGCCTTCCACCGGCCATCGTCGAAATTGACCGGACGTGACAGATGCGGGACCGGCTTGGCGGGGTCGGAGACATAGCTGTCGCCGCCGGCCTGCGGAGCGGCAAAGCCCAGATCACCGTCGGCGCCGAGATAGATCGGCTGCAACGGCGCGGCGCATCCCGTCTCGCACGCCAGCGGCCAGTTGGTCAGTTCGTCCCAGTGATTCTCGCCGGTATTGTAGATCAGCGCCTGCGGCGGAGTGAACGCCGGGCGGCCGTCGCGCAGATACTGGTCGAAGAACGGGAACAGGTAATTCTGCCGCCATTGCAGCGCGGTGTCGCCGTTGAACTTAAGGTCGCCCAGCGTCGAGCCGTCGTAATTGGCGCCGCTGTGGCGCCACGGCCCCATGACCAGGAAGTTGTTCCCGCCCTTGCCCTTTGCCTTCAGCGCTTCCCATGCGGTGATGGCGCCGTACATGTCCTCCTGATCCCACAGGCCCTGTTCCCACATGGTCGGCACGTTGGAGGGATTGGCGGCGATCAGCTTGTCCAGCGCCTGTCCCTGCCAATAGGCGTCATAGGACGGATGCGCCACGAAGCGCTGCCAGAAGGGCAGTTGCGCATAGCCCGATGCCTTGGCCCAGTCGTTGGCCGAGCCGACGTTCCGGAACTGGTCGTAATCGTCATAGGTGGTCGATGGCGGTGCGGCGCCCGGCCCCTTGTAGCCGGTCTGGCTGCCGATCCAGCCAATATTGGCGAGGCGGAACGCACCGTAATGGAACCAGTCGTCGCCCATCCAGCCGTCGATCATCGGGCTTTCGGGGGCCGCGACCTTCAGTGCGGGATGCGGGTTGAGCAGCGCCATGACGACGGTGAAGCCTTCGTACGACGATCCCAGCATTCCGACGCGGCCGTTGCTTTCGGGCAGGTTCGCCTTGTTCACCAGCCAGTCGATCGTGTCATAGGCGTCGGTGACATGATCGACATTGGTCGGGTTCAGCGGTCCGCGAACCGGGCGGGTGACGACATAGTCGCCCTCCGACCCGTATTTGCCGCGAATGTCCTGGAACACGCGGATATAGCCGGCGCGGGTGAACACCTCGTCCCCCTGCGGCAGGGCGGCGACATAGCTGGTGCTGTCGGAGCGTGCGACGCGGCCCGACGCGTTATAGGGGGTGCGGGTCAGCAGGATCGGCGCGTTCGCCGCGCCCTTGGGAATCATGATGACCGTGTGCAGCTTCACCCCGTCGCGCATCGGGATCATCACTTCGCGCTTCACATAGTCGTATTTGTCGGTCGGCGGCACGAAGTTCGCCGGAATGTCGCCCCTGGTCGGCCAGATGTCGGGACCGGGCGCGGTCTGTGCGGCGAGGGTCGAAGCGCCGAGCGCGAGGGTGCAGGCAAGGAGAAGCGGGCGGATACGCATGAAAGCAAGGACTCCTGACCCATCGCCGGACGGCGATGCGATGATGTCACATCGTTCGGCGGAGCGTCGGGGAAGTCAATATGGGCAACGTCGATATCGGCACGATCGGCGCCAAAGTTCACTAAGTTCACACTCGTGACGTTTTCGCGCACGACGCGACGACCGGTGGTGAAGCGCGCGCTCCACCACCGGAATGGCCGTTCAGGCGCCCTGCGGCGCCGGCGATCCGAAGGGGCCGCGCGGGCGGCGGGTCTTCGGGATCGAGGTGCCGCCAGCCGCCAGCGGGGTCGACGGCGTGCCCTCGTCACGGCCGATATCCTCGCCCGCGATCAGCCGCTTGATCTCGTCACCCGACAGGGTTTCATATTCAAGCAGCGCCCCCGCCAGCGTGTGGAGCTGGTCGACATGGTCGGTCAGCACCTGTCGCGCGCGGTCGAGGCCGCCTTCGACGATGCGCTTGATCTCGCTGTCGATCAGTTCGGCGGTCTTGTTCGACATGCGCGCAGGCGCGGAGGACGAGTAGCCGAGGAACGATTCACCCTGCGGCTCGGCATATTCGACCGGGCCGACCGCGTCGGACATGCCCCAGCGCGTCACCATGTCACGGGCGAGCGACGTCGCCTGCTGGATATCGCCCGACGCGCCCGACGACACCTTGTCATAGCCGAAGATGATCTCCTCGGCGATGCGGCCACCCATCGCGACCGAGAGGTTCGCGTACATCTTGTCGCGGTGATAGCTGTACGAATCGCGTTCCGGCAGGCGCATGACCATGCCAAGCGCCCGGCCGCGCGGAATGATCGTCGCCTTGTGGATCGGGTCCGATGCCGGTTCGTGGAGCGAGACGATGGCATGGCCGGCCTCGTGATAGGCGGTCATCCGCTTCTCATCGTCGGTCATCACCATCGAGCGCCGCTCGGCACCCATCATGACCTTGTCCTTCGCCTCCTCGAACTCCTGGTTGGCGACGAGGCGCTTGCCCTTGCGCGCGGCGGTGAGCGCCGCCTCGTTGACGAGGTTGGCGAGATCGGCGCCGGAGAAGCCCGGCGTGCCGCGCGCGATGACGCGGGCATCGACGTCGGGCGCCAGCGGCACCTTCTTCATATGGACCTGCAGGATCTTGATCCGGCCCTCGATATCGGGGCGCGGCACCACGACCTGCCGGTCGAAGCGGCCCGGCCGCAGCAGCGCGGGGTCGAGCACGTCGGGGCGGTTGGTCGCGGCGACGATGATGATGCCCTCGTTCGCCTCGAACCCGTCCATTTCGACCAGTAGCTGGTTCAGCGTCTGCTCGCGCTCGTCATTGCCATTGCCGAGGCCGGCGCCGCGATGGCGGCCGACCGCGTCGATTTCGTCGATGAAGACGATGCAGGGGGCCGACTTCTTGGCCTGTTCGAACATGTCGCGGACACGGCTGGCACCGACGCCGACGAACATCTCGACGAAGTCCGAACCCGAAATGGTGAAGAACGGCACGCCCGCCTCGCCCGCGATCGCGCGGGCGAGCAGCGTCTTGCCGGTGCCGGGCGAACCGACCAGCAGCGCACCCTTCGGAATCTTGCCGCCCAGCCGGGCGAACTTGGTCGGGTCCTTGAGGAAATCGACGATCTCGGTCAGCTCGGAGCGTGCTTCGTCGATGCCGGCGACATCGTCGAACGTGACCTTGCCTTCCTTCTGCGTCAGCATCCGCGCGCGCGACTTGCCAAAGCCCATCGCGCCGCCGCCGCCGCCGCCCTTCTGCATCTGGCGCAGGACGAAGAAGGCGATACCGAGGAACAGCAGGAACGGCAGCGACTGGACGAGGATCGCCATCCAGATGTTCGGCCCTTCCTCCGGACGGGCGTTCATGACGACGTTCTTCGCGCGCAGCCGTTCGATCAGGTTGGGATCGTTCAGCGCGTTGGTGCGGAACCTGTCGTCATTGGTATAGGTGCCGGTGATCGTGCTGGTCGCGATGTTCACGTCGCGCACCGACCCTTCCTCGACCTTGTTCAGGAAGGTCGAATAGGGGATCACCTGCCCCTGGTTCTGCGTCGACGGGCCGTTGAACAACTGGACGAAAATCGCCAGCGACACCAGGATGCCGACCCAGATCAACAGGCTCTTCATCCACGGATTGCCGCCGTTGTTTTCGGGGCCGTTCTGCTTGTCGTTATCGTTCATGCGGACATGCTACCTCTTCGTCCACCCAAGATAGGCTCGGCCCGGTTAATGGCAATGGAACAACGTCGATCAGCGTGATCGACGCGGCGGAGCGGGGCGGAAATGCCAGATTCCGCGCGCTGCCGAGGCCAGAACGCCGGCCTGCGTCGCGGTTCCGCCCGAATCGAGGGCGTCGAGCAGCGATTCGATGTTGGCGGCGTCGGACCATTGGCCCTCGGCGATGCTTCCGATCCCCCGAACGTCACCGATCGCGCGGCGGGCGAGTCGGCGGCGCAGTTCGCGGGGCAGGTCGGTCGTGTCGAGGCGGCATTCGCCGACATCGGCGTCGCGACTGCGGGCGCGCCACAGCCAGTCGGCGGTTTCGGTCAGGGCGGCGTCGACCTCGCGGCAATGCGCGGCGGCGGCGGCGAGGGCGAGCGGGTCGAGATGCCCGGCCGCCAGCAGCGCGCGTGCGTGGGTGCGATCGTGGCGGGGATCGGTGTTGGACGGGTCGTCGATGAAGAGCAGGCGGGTGGCGATGGTGCGCAGGTCGTCGCGACGCCAGGCGAGGAGGGGGCGGACGATGGGGATATGCGGCGTCTGCCCCCCCCGCCCGCGCCCAACGTCGTGCCAGCGTTCGGAATCGAAGTCCCAGCGCGGGCGGATGCCGGCAAGGCCGGCGGGGCCCGAGCCACGCGCGGCGCGCATCAGGAAGGTTTCGGCCTGATCGTCGGCGTGATGCGCGGTGGCGATCGCGCCAGCACGGGCGGCCGATGCCCAGTCGGCGAGCAGGGCGTAGCGGGCGTGGCGGGCCCGCGCCTGGATACTGGCGCCGGCGGGGGGGCTGTCGGGCGTCAGCGTCGCATGGGCGATGGCATGGGCGCGGCACCAGTCGGCGACCATCGCGGCTTCGTCGGCGGACGCGGCGCGCAGGCGGTGGTCGACGGTGGCGGCGATCACGCTGTTCGGGAACGCCGCGGCGGCGAGGGCGAGGAGCGCCATCGAATCGGGCCCGCCGGAGACGGCGATCGCCAGCGGGCGGTCGGGCGTGGGCGCGGGGGTCAGCGCCGCCAGGTCGCGGGTGAAGCGGGCAAGGGCGTCCGGGGGCGGGGTCATGGCGTGTGACGCGGGATGGGGGATGCGGCGAACACGAACAATGGCATTGGCCGGGCTCCCCCCGTCCCGTCCGCCCTTTGCGGCGAGCGCAGGCTCGCGCCGGTCGAGAACCGACGTCGGGCGGGGGGCACCACAAACGCCGGGTTCCCGACAGGCGCTTCTCGACAGGTCCGGCAGCTACTCAGGACCAACGGGGGCGGCAGCCGCCGGCCCTCATGCCGCGCATTTGTTGGCCGTCCGCCCCTTTGCGACATCCGCCTTCATCGCCGCCGATATCCTTTCGCCATAGACGTCGGTCAGTTCTCCATAGACGTCGCAGGCTTCCTTGGTCTTTTTCAGTCGGGTGAGCGCGTCGGCAAGGTAGAACAGGCTATCGGGGGCGCGTTCGCCGTCGGGCATGTTCTTGTAGTTGTCGTAGAATTCGCGGCTGGCGAGGCTGGGCTTGCCATCGTCGAGGAACGCGCGGCCGATCAGGTTCTGGGCATAGCTGGCGCGGCGATGCTTCGGATATTTCGTCACGACCGGACGCAGCGCGGCGATCGCTTCGGGATAGAGCTTCGCATTCCACAGGCGGAAGCCGTAGAGATAGCCATCCTCCGCCGCGTCGCCCGAACTGGCCCGCTCGATCGCGGCGATGCGGCTGGCGCGGGCGGGATCGGCGGCGGCGGGCGCGGTGACGGCCGGCGGGCGGACCGTGCCACCGCCGAGCGTCCCGCCGCCATTGCCCGGACCGCGCGCGGGCGGCGTGTCGGTCGAGGTGTCGCCGGCGGCGGCCACCGCGCCGGGGGTGGCGGGGGCGACCGGCGGGGCGCCGGCGGTTTCCAGTCCCTTGATCCGGGTGTCGGTCGCGCTCTTGTACGCCTCGAACGCCTGTTCGAGCTGGCGCAGCTTGTACTGCGCCTGTTCGAGCTGGCCGGTCAGCGACTGCTGCTGCGATTCGAGCGCATCGACCCGCGCGGTCAGCGTGGCGAGCGGGCCGCTCGACGGGCTGCCGGGAATCTCGGTCGGCTGGGCAGGCGCGGTGATCTGTGGCTCGACCTGGTTCGGGGTGCCGCCGGGAAAGACCTTGCGCTGCACCGCGCGCATCTCGCGTTCCAGCTTGTTCACGCGCGGCTCGATCTGGCTCGCGCTCTGGGCGGTGGCGGGAACGGCGGCGAACAGGCCCAGCGCGAGGAGTGGCAGGGCATCGAGGTAACGCATGAAAACTCCCCCCGGAGCATGACGGTGAACAGGCAGCATGACCCTAGGCGACCGACCTGTCGCCATCCTTAACCGGCGGGCGGCGGGGTCGGCGTGCCGCCGCCGCGTGCCCGCAAGGCTTCCGCGCTGATGCCCACGGTGATCGCGCGTTCGGCGGTGCCGAGCGGCGGCACGTTCGATCCGTTGACGGTGACGGTAATCAGGTCGGGGCGACCGGTGCGGATCTGCGGGTTGCGGGCGGTCATCGGCACGTCGTAGCGCTCGCCCGCCGCCATTTCCTTGTTCACCAGCGTGCCGGTGTCGTCGAAGATGCGGACCCAGGCCGGGCCGGTCGCGGTCAGCGTGACCTGTCCGCCGCCCGCCGGTACGGGCGCCGATGCCGGCGCGGCCGCGCCCGCGACCGGCGCCGGGGTCGGCGAGGGCAGCATGCCGAGATCGCCGGCCACGGTCGCCGCGGGCGCGGTCACGGCCTCGTCCCGGCGGAACAGCGAGGTGCCGAAATAGAGGCCGACGCCGAGCAGCAGCACGATCGCGACCGCCGCCGCGATCGCCACCAGCCCGCCCGACGGCCCGCGGCGCATGTCGATCGGTTCGAGATCCTGCAACGGTTCGGGCCGCTGGTAATTGGCGGCGAGTTCGGCGCGCAGCGCCCGGGCGACCTCGGTCTCGTCGATGTTGACCGCACGGGCATAGGCGCGGCCGAAGCCCATCGCATAGGTGATCGAGGGCAGCGCCTGGAACTTGCCGTCCTCGACCGCTTCGAGGTGGCGCAGCGGGATGCGGGTGCGCTGAGCGATGTCGGACAGGGTCAGGCCCTGCGCCTCGCGCGCCGAACGCAGCATCATGCCCGCCGTCCGCGGCGTGCCCGTGGTGCTGTCGCCGTCCATCATTCGTACCCTTCCAACGCGCTGATCGTCCGCCCCCGGTCGTCCTGCGGTTTCGGCCAGCCGGCTGCGGCTGTCAACGCCGGAGCGGGGGGGAGAAGCGAGGAAATTTGGCGGCGGGGCGGTGGTGTTCGGGGCGGGGCCCCGCCACCCCTCGCTGCGCGAGCGGTCCCCCTCCCCACCTTGTGGGGAGGATTTGTTTGTCCTCCCCGGCATGGGTGGGGGGACCGCCGCGTAGCGGGGAGGATCTAGCTGAGTTCGACGCCGTTCACGCTGGCCCATTCCTCCAGCGCGGGGCGCAGGGTGCGGGCGGGCGTGGCGAGCAGGCGGTCGATTTCGGCCATCGCCGCCCGGCGATCGAGCGAGCGGATCATCGCCTTTACCGGGCCTACCGCGGCGGGGGTGATCGACAGGCGGTCGATGCCCAGCGCGATCAGCGCCATCGCCTCCAGCGGACGCCCGCCCATCTCGCCGCACACCGCGACCGGCTTGCCCGCATCGTGCGCGGCACGGGTGACGCGGCGCAGGAAGCGCAGGATCGCCGGGCTGAGCCAGTCGTAGCGCACCGCCAGCCTGGGGTCGGCGCGGTCGGCGGCGAACAGGAACTGGGTAAGGTCGTTGGTGCCGATCGACAGGAAATCGAGGCTGGGCCACAGGAAATCGAGCACATCGGCCAGCGCCGGCACCTCCAGCATCGCGCCGTAGCGGATCTCGGTCGGCAGCGACTTGCCCCGCCCGTGCAGCCATTCGCGCTGCGCCTCGAACAAGGTGCGGGCTTCCTCGAACTCCCAGGGTTCGCTGACCATCGGGAACATGACGTTGAGCGTGCGGCCCGACGCCGCCTCGATCAGCGCACGCGCCTGCGCCTTCATCAGCCCGTCGCGGCCGAGCGCGAGGCGCAGCGCGCGCCAGCCCATCGCCGGATTTTCCTCGTCATGGCCATCGGCATGGTCGAGATAGGGCAGTGCCTTGTCCCCGCCGATATCGACGGTGCGGAACACGACCGGACGGTCGCCGGCCACGTCCAGCACGTCGCGATACAGGCGCTGCTGGCGTTCGCGCTGCGGCAGGGTGGCGGACACGAGGAACTGGAATTCGGTGCGGAACAGGCCGATGCCGTCGGCGCCGGTCAGGTCGAGCGCCGCCACGTCGTCGCGCAGGCCCGCATTGACCATCATCGTGACGCGGTGGCCGTCCTTCGTCACCGGCGGTTCGCCCTTCATCGCGGCAAAGGCGGCACGGCGTTTCTGGGTCAGCGCCAGCTTCGCCTCGAACGCCTCCTCCATCGCCGGGGTCGGGCGGATGACCAGCAGGTCCTCGACCGAGTTGAGCAGCAGCCGATCCCCCTCGGCGATCAGGCGGCGGACGTCGCGGACGCGGCCCAGCACCGGCACGCCCATCGCGCGGGCGACGATGACGACATGCGCGGTCAGCGACCCTTCCTCCAGCACCACCCCCTTCAGGCGGCGGCGGTCATATTCGAGCAGCTCGGCGGGACCCAGGTTGCGCGCGATCAGGATCGTGTCCTGCCGCAGGCCCATCTGCGCGGCGGTGCCGAGCTGGCCCGACACGATGCGCAGCAACCGGTTGGACAGGTCCTCCAGATCGTGCATCCGGTCGGCGAGCAGCGGGTCCTTTATCTCGCGCATCCGCATCCGGGTACGCTGCTGGACGCGTTCGATCGCCGCCTCGGCGGTCAGGCCGCTGTCGATCGCCTCGTTGATGCGCCTCGCCCAGCCTTCGTCATAGGCGAACATCTTGTAGGTCGCGAGCACCTCGTCATGTTCGCCGCCGACGCCGAATTCGGCCTGGTTCGACATGCGTTCGATCTGGTCGCGC
>QFNF01000065.1 GCA_003240755.1 Sphingomonas hengshuiensis
ACGGGTCTTCGACTTCGGTGGGCAGCACCGAAGCCTGTCCTGAGCGCCCGCCGCAGGCAGGCAGTCGAAGGGCTCAGCCCCTACGCAGCACGAACGGTTTTTGGCTGAAGGCCGAGCCGGCATCCGCTCGCGGCACGGCCTTCCCCGCAACCGTGCCCCGAAACACGAACGCCGCGCCGAACCCAAGGTCCGACGCGGCGTCCGCAAACCAAAGTCCGGAAAGCCTTACCCAGCCTGTTCGGCGAGGATCGTCAGCCCTTTCGCCGTAACCTCGGCAAAGCCGCCGCGGATCGCGATGCGTTCGGCCTCGCCCTTTTCGGCGCGCTGGACCAGCACGTCGCCGTCGCGGATCGTCGACATGAACGGGGCATGGCCCTCCAGCACGCCGAAGTCGCCTTCGGTGCCCGGCACCGTCACCATGTAAACCGATTCCGACCGCACCAGCTTTTCGGGGGTCACGAGTTCGAAGTGCAGCATGTCTTTACCTTACTCCCTTTCCCCTTCGGGGGAGAGGGCCGGGGAGAGGGGGTTTCGGAAAGCGGCATCGATCTGCCCCTCTCGCTAACCCTCTCCCCTGAAGGGGGAGAGGGAATTGGGCTTACGCGTCCTGCGCCATCTTCTGCGCCTTGGCGACGACCTCGTCGATGCCGCCGACCATGTAGAAGGCCGATTCCGGCAGGTGGTCGTACTCGCCCTCGACGACGGCCTTGAACGACTTCACCGTGTCTTCCAGCGCGACGAACTTGCCGCTGATGCCGGTGAACACCTCGGCGACATGGAACGGCTGGCTGAGGAACTTCTGGATCTTGCGGGCGCGGGCGACCGTGATCTTGTCCTCTTCGCTCAGCTCGTCCATGCCGAGGATGGCGATGATGTCCTGCAGCGACTTGTAGCGCTGGAGCAGCGACTGCACGGCGCGCGCCGTGTCGTAATGCTCCTGGCCCACCGTGCGCGGTTCGAGGACGCGGCTGGTCGAATCGAGCGGATCGACCGCCGGATAGATGCCGAGTTCGGAGATCGCGCGGTTGAGCACGGTCGTCGCGTCCAAGTGGGCGAACGAGGTCGCCGGCGCCGGATCGGTCAAGTCGTCGGCGGGGACGTAGATCGCCTGCACCGAGGTGATCGACCCCTTGTTGGTCGAGGTGATGCGCTCCTGCAGCGCGCCCATGTCAGTCGACAGCGTCGGCTGATAGCCCACCGCCGACGGGATGCGGCCGAGCAGCGCCGACACTTCCGACCCCGCCTGGGTGAAGCGGAAGATGTTGTCGACGAAGAACAGCACGTCCTGCCCCTCGACGTCGCGGAAATATTCGGCGATCGTCAGGCCCGACAGCGCGACGCGGGCACGCGCGCCCGGCGGCTCGTTCATCTGGCCATAGACCAGCGCGACCTTCGATCCCTCGCTCGTCGGATTGCCCTCGGCATCCTTGGCGATGACGCCCGCGTCGAGGAATTCGTGATACAGGTCGTTGCCCTCGCGGGTCCGCTCGCCCACGCCGGCGAACACCGACGTGCCGCCATGGCCCTTGGCGATGTTGTTGATGAGTTCCTGGATCAGCACGGTCTTGCCGACGCCCGCGCCGCCGAACAGGCCGATCTTGCCGCCCTT
>QFNF01000029.1 GCA_003240755.1 Sphingomonas hengshuiensis
TTCCGGGGGGTGTCGCTGGCTCCCTGAGTAGGATTCGAACCTACGGCCGCTCGATTAACAGTCGAGAGCTCTACCGCTGAGCTATCAGGGAACAACTGCGAGGCCGCGTCTCTACCAGCGGATTCGGGCTTTGCAAGCGGTAATTTCGGTTTTCGGGACGAACCGGGACGATCGTTCGCGACGGGGCGTTCAGGCGAAGGACAGGGGATGTCCACCGGTGCACGCGGGGGGCGTCGCGGACGTCCGGTCACGCGCACCTATCCGGCGAACTGCTCCATCGTGATCCGGTCGTCCAGCGCGTGTTCCGGATCGAACAGCAGCGTCAGGTCGCGTACGCGGTCGACCACCACGTCGACCTGTGCCACGTCGCGCACCTCGCGCTGGTCGGCGACCGCCGATACCGGGCGCTTTTCGGGCTCCAGTACGCGCAGCGTGATACGCGCCTTGTCCGGCAGGATCGCACCGCGCCAGCGCCGCGGGCGGAACGGGCTGATCGGGGTCAGCGCCAGCATGCCCGACCCCATCGGCAGGATCGGGCCATTGGCGGACAGGTTATACGCGGTCGATCCCGCGGGCGTGGCCGCAAGGATGCCGTCGCATACCAGTTCGGGCATCACGACCCGGTCGTTCAACACGACCTCCAGCTTCGCGGTCTGCCGCGTCTCGCGCAGCAGCGACACCTCGTTGATCGCCGGCAGCACGCGCACCTCGCCGTCCATCGTCGTCGCGGTCATGGTCAGCGGGGAGACGCGGAACGGCTTGGCCCGGCCCAGCCGCCGCTCCAGCTCGTCGATCCGCCATTCGTTCATCAGGAATCCGACCGTGCCCAGGTTCATTCCGAACACCGGCACCGTGTTGCGGCGCTCCAGCAGCACGTGCAGCACCTGCAACAGGAACCCGTCCCCGCCCAGCGCCACGATCAGGTCGGCATCCTCGACCCCGACCCAGTCGTAGCGGGCGCGCAGCGTTTCCTCGGCCGCGCGGGCCTGTGCGGTGGGGGAGGCGAGCAGGGCCAGTCGGGTCATCCGCCGGTCACGCTCATATGACGGGCGACGGCAGGCGCCGCCCCGGCTTCGATCCGGAAATCATGCGCGGCGGGCTTGCGCGGCAGGGCGGCGTCGAGCGCGGCATCGACCGCATCGATCCCGCCGGCGCGCAGCGCATCCTTCAGGTCGACATGGTCGTCATGGCCGAGGCAAAGGTAGAGCTTTCCCTCGGTCGTCAGCCGTACCCGGTTGCACCCGCCGCAGAAATTGGCGGTGAGCGGCGAGATGAGGCCGAGCCGGTTGCCATGTTCCCCGACCCGCCAGTAGCGCGCGGGTCCGCCGGTCCGGTGCGTGTCGCGGGTCAGCGTGAAGCGATCGGACAGCGTGTCGAACACCCGCGTCAACGGCACGAAACGGTCGGTGCGGTCCTCGTCGATCGCTCCCAGCGGCATCGTCTCGATCAGCGACAGGTCGTGCCCCTCGCGCCCGCACCAGTCGAGCATGTCGCCGACCTGGTCCTCGTTCAGCCCTTTCAGCACCACCATGTTGACCTTGACCGCCATGCCCGCCGCCCGTGCCGCCGCGATACCGTCGAGGACCTGCGCGACATCGCCGTGCCGGGTGACGTAGCGGAAGGTGTCGGCGTCGAGGCTGTCGAGGCTGACGTTGATCCGCCGGATGCCCGCCGCGGCCAGTTCCGGCGCATGGTCGCGCAACCGCGTGGCGTTGGTGGTCATGGTCAGTTCGTCGAGCCCGCCGCCGATCATCCGCCCCAGTCGCGTACACAATTCGGCGACGCCGCGCCGCACCAGCGGCTCGCCGCCCGACAGCCTGATCTTGTCGATGCCGCGCGCCACGAAGCGTTCGGCGATGATCGCAATCTCTTCGAGGCTGAGGACCTTCGCGCGCGGCAGGAACGACATCGTCTCCGCCATGCAATAGCGGCAGCGCAGGTCGCACCGGTCGGTGACGGAGATACGCAGGTAGCGGATGGTGCGGCCATGCGCGTCGACGAGGGAAGGGGCGCAGGACATTCTGGTCAAGCTAGGGTGCTGTCGCGGACCATACAAGGTGTCCATTGCCGCCGCGCGGATGCCACCATACAGTCCGCCGCGATGGGTGGGAATTGACCGCTTGGCAAGGCCATGACGCGGCGCAGCAGCGCGCGCTGTTCGTGCTGTCGTTCCGGCAGCGCGACGAACTCGCCGCGGTGCTGTCCCGCGCCGGCTGGCGGGTGGTCGCCGCGCGTCGCGCCGACGGCCTGCGCCAGCGCGTCGCCGCCAGCGGTACCGCGATCGCGATCGTCGATGCGCGCGGCGCGATCGATGCGGGGATCGCCGCCACCGCCGAACTGGCGCGGGTTGCGGGGCATGGCGACGCGCTGCTGGTGCTGGTGTCGCGCGGCGATGTCGGTCGGCTGGGGGCGCTGCACGATGCCGGGGCGACGCATTTTCTGGTCAGCCCGATCGCCGGAGACGTGCTGGTACAGGCGGTGCGATCGGCCGAACGGCACGTGCTGCGCATGGGCGGCGGCTGGCATGATCCGGCGGCGGGGGCCGGTGCGCCGCTCGGTTGGCGGCATGATGCCGGGCGCGGGTCGCTGCAACTGACGCCCGCGCTGGCGGAGGCTACCGGGTTTTCCGAAACCAGCGATCCGCGCGCCCTGCTGCGCGCACTGGGTCCGGACGGACGGCATACCGCGCTGGCGGCGATCCGCCGGCTCAGCGACGCGCTGCCCGCAACCGCCTTTGCCCATGACCTGCCGGGGCTCGGCCGGGTGGTGCAGCATGTCGCGCGCGACATGCACAGCGGGCGGCTGCACGCGCTGGTCGAACCGCTGGCCCGCGTCGGCGACATCGGCGCGGTGGTGCGCGAGGCGCTGGGATCGGTGCGCGACCATGCCGGGGCGGTACGCTGGCTCGATCGCCGGATCGAGGCCGGCGAGCGGCCGGGCGTGCGCGTGCTGGCGGTGAGCGGGGTCGATCCGGTCAACCGCCAGCAGGGGCGGGTGGTCGGCGACACGCTGCTTCGCGCCGTCGAGCGGCGGATCGAGCATGCGGTGCGCGATGCCGGCGTCGCCCGCATGGCGCTGGCGCGGCTGGGCGGTACCCGGTTCGCGGTGTTGCTGCCGCACGGTGCCGATGCCGGGCTGGAAGCGGCGCTGGCGCAGGCGCTGGCGCGTCCGTTCGTCGCGGGCAGCGTGGTGGTGCCGCTGGGCCTGCGTCAGACGGTCGCACTGGCCGAACCGGGGGAGGATGGCGCCGCGCTGATCCTGCGCGGGCAACGCGATCTGCCCGGCGGGCCGGCCGACGACCGTCCGGAATACGCCCCTGCGGGGGATGCCGACCGTCTGTCGGGCGAGGTCCCCCGCGCGATCGACCGGGGGGAGATCGCGATCCTGTTCCAGCCGCAGGTCGATGTGCTGTCGGGCCGGATCGTCGGGGTCGAGGCGCTGGCCCGCTGGGCGCATCCCGATCGCGGCGAGCTGGGCGCCGAACTGCTGTTCGCCGCTGCCGCCCGTGCGCGGCTGTCGGCGCGGCTGTCGGCCCATGTCCAGCGGCTGGCGATGCGGATCGCGGCCGGATGGGACGCGCCGTTGTCGCGCCTGCGGCTGTCGATCAACGTGACGGCGGAGGATGTCGCGCAGGGCGATTTCGCCGAAACGCTGCTCGCCGCCGCCGACGGCAGCGGTTTTCCGCGCGATCGGCTGACCGTGGAGATCACCGAAAGCGGCCTCATCACCGAACTGGGCGAAGCCGCGGGACTGCTGGCGACGCTGCGTGCCGCGGGGTGCCGTGTCGCGATCGACGATTTCGGCACCGGCTATTCCAGCCTCGCCTATCTCAAGGCGCTGCCGCTCGACTATCTGAAGCTCGACCGGCGGCTGACGCAGGACATCGTCGGTTCGCATCGCGACCGGGTGGTGGTGCGCGGCGTGATCGACATGGCGCGTTCGCTCGACCTGACGATCATCGCCGAAGGGGTCGAGACGGCCGCACAGCGCGACGCGCTGGCGACCGAAGGGTGCCAGCTCTACCAGGGGTTCCTGTGCGCCGAGCCGCTGACGGTTCCCGCGCTGGCAGCGCTGCTGCGGTAGCGGGCGGGTCGATAGGCCGTCATCCCGGCGGCAGCGGACGGCGGAGCGATGGCGGCGGCCTCAATATCGCGCGATCGACAGGTCGTCCGTCTCGATCGCCGCGCGCCGTCCCGACATCAGGTCGGCGATCGCCGCCGCCGATCCGCACGCCATCGTCCAGCCCAGCGTCCCGTGCCCGGTGTTGAGGAACAGGTTCGACAGCCGCGTCGCGCCGATCACCGGCGTGCTGTCGGGGGTCATCGGCCTGAGCCCGCTCCAGTAGCTCGCCCGTGCGGTATCGCCCGCGCCGGGAAACAGGCTGCCCAGCGAATATTCCAGCGTCGCGCGCCGCGCCTCGGGCAGGTCGTTGTTGAACCCCGATATCTCCGCCATGCCGCCCACGCGGATGCGGTCGCCCAGTCGGGTGATCGCAACCTTGTAGCTTTCGTCGAGCAGCGTCGACACCGGCGCGCGGGTTTCGTCGACGATCGGCACGGTGATCGAATAGCCCTTCACCGGATAGACCGGCAGCCTGATCCCCAGCGGTCGCACGAGCCGCGGCGAGAAGCTGCCCATCGCCACCAGATACGCGTCGCCGGTAACGGTGCCGCCATCGGTTTCGACCCCGACGACACGGTCGCCCTGTTGCACCAGCCGCCGGATCGTCGTGCCCATGCGAAACCGGACGCCGGCCTCGGTCGCCATCGTCGCCAGCGCATTGGTGAATTTGAAACAGTCGCCCGTCTCGTCGCCCGGCAGCCGCAACCCCCCGGCCAGCGGCTGGTTGCTCCCCGCCAGCCCCGGTTCGGCGGCGATGCAGCCGGCCCGGTCGAGCACCTCGAAGGCGACGCCGTCGGCCTTCAGCACGGCGATGTCCTTGTCGATCCCGGCCAGTTGCTTTTCCTCGCGGAACAACTGGAGCGTACCCCGCGTCCGTTCGTCATAGGCTATGCCGGTGCCGGCGCGCAGTTCGATCAGGCGGTCGCGGCTATATTCGGCAAGGCGCACCATCCGCCCCTTGTTCACCGCATAGTCGCGCGCGTTGCAGTTGCCGAGCATCGCCACCAGCCAGCGCAGCATCGCCATGTCCAACTGCGGGCGCAGGATCAGCGGGGCATGTCGCATGAACAGCCATTTCAGCGCCTTGGCCGGGATGCCCGGTGCCGCCCAGGGCGAGGCATAGCCCGGCGAAATCTCCCCCGCATTGGCGAAACTGGTCTCCAGCGCCGGGCCGGGCTGCCGGTCGATCACCTCGACCTCGTGGCCCGCCTGGGCGAGATACCAGGCGGAGGTGACGCCGATCACCCCCGCGCCCAGGATCACGATCCGCATGCTGCATCCTCCCGTTCGGCAACCGCCACGATCCGCCGCGCATGGCGGTGGCGCAGGCCGGTCAGAATTTCATAGGCGATCGTACCCGCATCGGCCGCGACCTGGTCGATCGTCTGGTGCGGACCGATGAGCTCCGCATGCGACGTGCGCGCCAGCACGTCCGCCGCAACGCCGGTCACGTCAATGCAGATGCTGTCCATCGACACCCGCCCCGCGATCGGTGCGCATATCCCCGCCACATAGGCGGCGCCGCGATTGCTGAGCATCCGGGGCCAGCCATCGGCATAGCCATAGGACAGGGTCGCGATCCGCCGGTCATGCGGCGCGACCGATGTCAGGCCATAGCCGACCCCCGTCCCGGCGGGCACGGTCCGGACCTGCACGATCCGCGCGTCGATCGATACGACCGGGTCCATCACCGCCGTGCCGGTCGTCTGCGGCGCTCCGCCATACAGCGCGATTCCGGGCCGTACGAGATCGCCATGGAACCCCGCACCCAGGAACGACCCGCCCGAATTCGCGAGCGAGCGCGGCGCATCGGGCAGCATTGCCGCCAGTTCCCCGAACCGTGCGCGTTGTGCGATATTGGCGGCGGCACCGGGATCGTCGCCACAGGCAAGGTGGCTCATGACCAGCACGACCTCGATCCCGTCCAGCGACGCCGGATCGGCCGTGATCGCCGCGACGTCGTCCGGTGCCAGCCCCAGCCGCGACATGCCGCTGTCGACCTGTACCGCCGCCGGCAACCGCCGCCCCGCCATTTGCGCGGCAGCGCGCCAGCGGGCGATATCGGCAGGGGCGTTCAGCACCGGGATCGCCGCAGCCGCGATCATCGACGCTTCGTCGCCGGGTGCAAGGCCGTTCAGTACGAACAGCCGCGCATCGACGGGCAGGGTGGGGCGCAGCGCGCTCGCCTCGCCGGTCAGCGCGACGAAGAAATCGCGGCATCCCGCGCCGTAGAGCGCATCGGCGACGATCGCGGCGCCCAGCCCATAGCCATCGGCCTTCACCACGCCCGCCGCGCGCGCCGGGGCGACCGTCGCCGCGATCCTGCGATAATTGGCGACCAGCGCGTTCAGGTCTATCGTCAACAGGCTCATAGTCTCTCCGTCGGCCGCAGCGTAGCGCCGATCGAACGGCACAGGCTGCGATAACGCCGCAGGATTTGCGAATTTTGCGGTGATACGCAACAAACCACGCCATGAATGCAACGAACATGGCGCTGGATGCGATCGACCGCAAATTGCTCGACCTGCTCCGGCTCGACGCACGCCAGACCAACAACGCCCTGGCGGCGCAGGTCGGGCTGTCGCCATCGGCATGCCTGCGTCGGGTGCGGCTGCTGGAAGATGCCGGGGTGATCCGCGGCTATACCGTCGTTACCCGCGCGGACCCGGCCGATTATGGCGCGACCGTCATCGTGCAGGTCACGCTGGAGCGACAGACGGAGGAATATCTCCTGCGCTTCGAAGCGGCGGTCCGCCGCCATCCCGAAATCCAGGAATGCTGGCTGATGGCCGGACAGTCGGATTACTGGCTGCGCGCCGCGGTCGAATCGGCGGCGGCCTATGAGGCGCTCCACACCGAGATATTGTCGCGCCTTCCCGGCGTGACGCGGATCAATTCGAGCTTCGCGATGCGCAACGCGTTGATGCCCCGGCGGCGGGGATAGGGCGCACCCCGCCGGATCCTCCTGCTACCGCAACCGCGCCAGCTTCTCCGCCGTCCGCACGTCGTGGGCGACCACCGCGCTGCTCATCCGCTCGATCAGTCGCAGCAACCCGCCGCCGCGTGCCGCGCAGTCGCCCGGCATCATCTCGCTGCCCCATTCGCGCGCCAGCGCCTCGATCCGGCCCGATCCATCGACGGTCATCGACCGGAACGGCAGCCGCGTCGCCGGCGACGCGAAACGATCGCCAGCCACATCGATCTCCGGATCGACCAGGATCGCGCCCTTCACCCGTTGCACATAATGGGTCGGCGACAGCCGCGCCCACCACGCCGCCGCGCGGCATCCGGCACCATGCGCCAGCAGGATCACCTGTCCTTCCGATTCGCCGACGAAGCGATCGATCCGCGCGCCCAGCATGTTGCGGTCGCCATCGGTGCCACGGCCCAGCGGCAACAGGGTGGCGCAAAGTCGGTCGATCGTCTCCGCCAGCGCGGGCGGCGGGGTTCCATGGGACAGGGCTAGAACCGAATAACGGTTGGCAACGGCGACCATCTGGACGTCTCCCGTTCGGGCTTGGACGGAAAGGCTATCACAGTGCCGCCGCGCCGCAAGTCGCGATGCGCGGATTCGCCGACGAACCGCCCCGACGCTGCCGTCAACCGCGCGACGGCCGAACCGGATACGGGAGGGCGACCGGCCATCATAGCGGCAGCGCGGTGGTGGCCTTTACCTCCTCCAGCACCGCATAGGTCCGCGTTTCGCGAATGCCCGGCACCGTCGTCAGCGTACGGCCAAGGAACGCGCGATAGGCGTCCATATCGGCCATGCGAACCTTCAAGAGATAATCAAATCCGCCCGCAACCATATGACATTCCAGCACTTCCGGAAGGTCGCGGACATGGTTGGCAAAGGCGGTGAAGACGTCGTCGGTCGTGCGGTCGAGCAGCACTTCGATGAATATCAGCAGCGACCGGTCGAGCTTCGCCGGATCTAGCATCGCGGCATAGCCCCGGATCACGCCGCTTTCGCGCAGGCGCCGGACGCGTTCGAAACAGGCGGCGGGCGAGATGCCGCACTGCGCGGCCAGCGCCTGGTTGGTGATGCGGCCATCGGCTTGCAATACGCGCAGCAACTTCCGGTCGGTCTGGTCCATCAGCCTGTCACGCTCCTGTCGTCCCTCATTCCCGGTCGTGGCCGGCTGTGCGTCCCAGTGACACGGGCCGGGGATTGTTTGTCCAATGCCGCGTCTGTGACAAGTCCCTTCGTAATCGGCATCGATCTTCCGAAGCACCTTCGCTTCGTACGGGGATATACCGTGGAACCGACACTGGAGAGAAACATGCCCGCGATCGACTGGGACGCCCTGGACGCCGACAAGTTCACCGACGAAAGCATCCTGCTGCCCCAACTGCTGGCGCAGGTGCCGCTGACCCAGGCCGATCGCAGCGCCATCGTCGACCGCGCGGCCGCGCTGGTCGAGCGCACCCGTGCCGCGGCGGCCAGGCCCGGCGTGGTCGAGGGCTTCCTCCAGCAATTTTCGCTCGGCACGCAGGAAGGGCTGGCGTTGATGTGCCTTGCCGAAGCGTTGCTGCGCACCCCCGACGCCGCGACGCGCGACCGGCTGATCGCCGAGAAGGTCGGCACCGCCGACTGGGCCGCGCATCTCGGGCAATCGTCCAGCCTGTTCGTCAACGCATCGACCATCGGCCTGACGCTGACCGGCAAGCTGGTGGGCGAGGGCGGGGCGGCCGGGGTCGGCGAGACGATCCGGCGCCTTGCGGGCCGGCTGGGCGAACCGGTCATCCGCCGGGCGCTGGCGGCGGCGGTCGGCATCATGGGCGACCAGTTCGTGCTCGGCTCGACGATCGACGCCGCGCTCAAACGGGCGGCGAAGGAGGGCTATCTCTGCTCGTTCGACATGCTCGGCGAAGGGGCGCGGACGCCACAGGATGCCGACCGCTACGAGGGGATCTATGCCGCGGCGATCGATGCGGTCGGTCGTGCGCGTGCCCCCGGAAGCACGCCGGAACAGGGGCATGGCGTGTCGGTCAAGCTGTCGGCGCTGTGCCCGCGGTATGAGGCGGTGCGCGAGGACGATGTCTTTGCCGACCTGTATCCGCGCATGAAGCGGCTGGCGCTGATCGGTGCGCGCCACGATCTCAACCTCGCGATCGATGCCGAGGAGGCCGATCGCCTTGCCCTGTCGCTCAAGCTGGTCGACCGGCTGGCGCGGGAACATGAACTGGGCGACTGGACCGGCCTTGGCGTCGTGGTGCAGGCCTATGGCAAGCGGGCGCGGGGCGTCATCGACGGGCTGGAACGGCTGGCGCGCGATACCGGACGGCGGATCATGGTCCGGCTGGTCAAGGGCGCCTATTGGGACAGCGAGGTCAAGCGGGCGCAGATCGCGGGGCATCCAGGCTATCCCGTGTTCACCTCGAAGCCCGCGACCGACCTGTCCTACCTGGTGTGCGCGCACAAGTTGATCGCCGCCGCGCCCGCGCTGTATCCGCAGTTCGCGACGCACAATGCCCATAGCCTGATGGCGGTGCGGCACATGGCCGATCGCGCCGGGGTGGCGATCGAACACCAGCGGCTGCACGGCATGGGCGAGGGGCTGTACCGCGCCGCCGCGTCAACTGTCGGGGGTAACGCGTTGATCCTGCGCGCCTATGCGCCGGTTGGCGGGCATGAGGAACTGCTGCCCTATCTGGTCCGTCGCCTGCTCGAAAACGGCGCGAACAGCAGCTTCGTCAACGCGCTGCTCGACGAAGGGGTGCCCGCGACGACGCTGGTCGCCGATCCGGTCGCGGCAGTCGCGGCGGCCCCGCGCCAACATCCGCGCCTGCCGTCACCTTCCGGCATCTATCCCGGTCGGGCCAACCCGCTTGGCCGCGACTATTCGATCGCCACGGTCCGCGCCACGGCCCGGTCGTTCCGCGACGCCTTCGCGCACATCCACGCCGCGCCGATCGTCGGCGGGCAGAGCCTGTCCGGTGCCGGCGCGGTGCCGCTGACCAGCCCCGCCGACCGCGCCCGCACCATCGGCTCGGTCGCCGCCGCCACCCCCGGCGACATCGACCGCGCCGCGCGGCTGGCGACGGCCGCGCAGCACGGCTGGAACGCCGCCGGCGGCGTGGCGCGCGGCCGGGTCCTGCGCGCCATGGCCGACGCGCTGGATGCGCAGATGGACCGCTTTGTCGCGATCCTGTCCGCCGAAGCGGGCAAGACGCTGAACGACGCCGTCGCCGAAGTGCGCGAGGCGGTGGATTTCTGTCGATATTACGCCGTGCTGGCCGAAACCCGCTTCAACGGACCGACCGTGCTGCCGGGGCCGGTGGGCGAGGTGAACCAGATCGAACTGCACGGCCGCGGGGTGTTCGTCTGCATCTCCCCATGGAATTTTCCCCTCGCGATCTTTACCGGACAGGTCGCCGCCGCGCTGGCGGCGGGCAATGCGGTCCTCGCCAAACCCGCCGAACAGACGCCGCTCGTCGCCTGCGAAGCGGTCCGCCTGTTCCACGCCGCCGGGCTGCACCCCGACCTGCTGGCGCTGTTGCCCGGTGACGGTGCGGAGGTCGGCGCGGCGCTGGTCGCGCACCCTGCCATCGCCGGCGTCGCCTTCACCGGGGGCACCGACACCGCGTGGGCGATCAACCGCAGCCTTGCCAGTCGCAACGGCCCGATCCTGCCGTTCATCGCCGAAACCGGCGGGTTGAACGGCCTGTTCGTCGATACCAGCGCATTGCGCGAACAGGTGGTGGATGACGTGCTGCTGTCCGCCTTCGGCTCGGCGGGGCAGCGTTGCTCGGCACTGCGGCTGCTGTATCTGTCGAAGGATACCGCCGATGCGGTGATCGAGACGCTGGTCGGCGCGGCGGGCTGCATGGTGATCGGCGATCCGTCCGATCCCGCGACCGATATCGGCCCGGTGATCGACGACGACGCGCGGGACGCGCTGAACGCGCATGTCGCACGGCTGGAGCGCGAGGCGAAGATCCTGTTCCGCGCCGATCCGCGCGGTCACGATGCGCGCGGCACGTTCTTCGCGCCGGTCATCGCGGAGGTCCCGAGCCCCGACTTCCTCGAACGCGAAGTGTTCGGACCGGTGCTGCACATCTATCGCTACGATCCGGCCGACCTGCCCGACGTCGCGGGCAGGCTGGCGGCGCGAGGCTATGGCCTGACGCTCGGCATCCACAGCCGGATCGACCGGTTCGCCGAGGAGGTCGCCGCGCTGGTCCCGGCGGGCAATGTCTATGTCAACCGGTCGATCATCGGTGCGGTCGTCGGCGTGCAGCCGTTCGGGGGCGAGGGGCTGTCGGGCACCGGGCCCAAGGCGGGCGGCCCCGATGCGCTGCTGCGCTACGCCGCCGAACGGTCGACGTCGATCAACATCATGGCGAAGGGGGGCGATCCGGCGCTGCTGAACCTGTAGTGCGGATCGCCACCCGGTCGCCGGCGAAGTCGAGCCGGAAGAACGGCGCGGCGGTGCCCCCGAACCGGGCGCGGCGCAGCGTGACGTTGGCGGCGGGGTCCGCGCCTTCCAGCCCGGCATAGTCGACGAAGGAAAGCACCTGCCCGTCGCCCGTGACCCACCAGCAATAGGCCTGGGTCGGTTCGGCGGCGGGGTTGCCGGCAACGAGGCCGCTGCCGTTCACCGGACGCCACGGCCCGTCCATGCCGTCGGCAACCATCGCGTAGAGGCCGGTAGGGGCTGTCAGACCAGCGGCGAAACGTTTCGCCTGGGTCGACCAGAACAGATAATATCGGCCGTCGCGCAGGACGATGTGCGGCCGTTCGAGTTCGCTGTTCACGCCGATCGAATCGATTACCGGCGGCGCGAGGCGCCACATGGCGTCCGCATGGTCCCGGCTGGCGATGCCGATGATGCCGTTATGTTGTCCGTCGTTCCATGCCGCCGACCCGGTGAACAACAGGTGGTCCTGTCCTGTCGCGGGATCATGGAAGAAACCGGGGTCGCGAAACCCCCTGATGCCGGTCGGAGGCGCGACGGCTTCGTCGGCGATGTGATAGCAGCGACCGTCCGCGACGACGCTTTCCACCGGCGGGGACCAGCGGTCGGTGCGCGCGGCGTCACCCTCGACTGTGAACCGGCCGACCGTTTCGAACAGGCGCTGTTCAAAGCTGTGCTGCCCATCCCGGCGACCTGCGGCGGTGAAATACATCGTCAGCGTGATGCCGTCTCCGGCCAGTACCGCCGAGCCGGACCATTCGCGGCTGCCGGGGGTGAAATTGTCGGCAAAGGCGGGGCCGTGGAGTCGCCAGCCATCGGCGCCGTGGCTGGTCAGGTAGATGCGCGCGGCATCGTGGCGCGATTCGGGATCGTCGAACCGCGGCGTGGCGAGGAAGAACCAGTAGCTGCGCCCGCCGATGACGACCGTCGATCCGTCGACGCGGGCGATCTGCCACATGTCCCAGAAATCGTGGAGCGGATCGATCGGCACGATATCGGCCGGCGTCAGGACCGGCAGCCGATCGGGACCGCCGGTCGCGATGGTCGCGACCTGCTGCGCCGTCCATCGGGTGCGGGCGCGGGTGGGCAGGGGCAGGGTCAACGCGTCGCTCCCACCGGCAAGCCGTCGACGCTGCGCTCGCGTACGGACCATACCGCGACCGCCGCACAGACCATCAACACCCCGCACAGGGTCAGCACGTTGCGCGGATCGCCACCCAGCAGCGGTTCGTAGAACAGCCACATCGTGGCCGAGAAGATCAGCATTGGGATGACGATCATCATGTTGAAGATGCCCATATAGACACCGGTCCGCTCCGGCGGGATCGATCCGGCGAGGATGATGTAGGGATTGCCCATGATGCTGGCCCAGCCGAGGCCAATGCCGATCGCGGGGAGGAAGAGAAGTGCCTTCGACGTGATATGCGGCAGGCAGACCATCCCGATGCCGGCGGCGATCAGGCTGACCGCATGGAGCGGCGCGGCGCCGATCCGCCGGGCGACCGGCACCATGGCGAAGGCTGCGAGAAAAGCGACGCCGTTATAGAATGCCGCCATTTCGCCATTGGTCAGCACCGCCGAATGAAAGCCGGACGAGGTCGGATCGGCGGTGCCATAGACCGAGCGGCCGACCGAATAGATGACGTAGTTCCAGTAGGCCATCATCGCATACCACTGGAACAGGCTCATCAGCGCCAGCTTGCGCATGGCGGGCGGCATGTCGCGGATCGCGCTGCCGATTTCGGCGAGGGTCGCGCCGAACGACGTGGGCCTGGCGGCGATCGCGGTCTTTTCGGCGGGGGTCAGCGGCAGTTCGGGGACGCGCAGGATCGACCACAGGATCGTCGAGATCGACAGCACCGCGCCGACCATGAACGCGACACGCGCGGTATAGGGGATGTTGTGGGTGTCGACCCAGTCCTGGTCCATCCCCGCCCACACCAGCAGCGAGGGGGTGAGAAATGCCAGCATCTGCGCAAGGCCGGTGAAGGCGCTCTGCGTCAGGAAGCCGATCTGGTGCTGGTCGGCGTTCAGCCGGTCGCTGACATAGGCGCGGTACGGCTCCATCGTGATGTTGTTGCCCGCGTCGAGAATCCACAGCAGCGACACCGCCATCAGGATCGAGCTGGACAACGGCATCAGGAACAGTCCGAAGCAGCACAGTACCGCACCCATCACGAAATAGGGGGTGCGGCGGCCCCAGCGGCTGTCGGTGCGGTCGCTGAGGGCGCCGATCAACGGCTGGACGAGCAGGCCGGTCAGCGGCCCGGCGAGCTGCAGCAGCGGCAACTGCGCCTCGTTCGCGCCGAGATAGCTGTAGATCGGCGCCATATTGCCCTGTTGCAGCCCGAAGCTGAACTGCAGGCCGAGGAAACCGAGATTCATCTCCAGAATGCGCGGCAGCGACAAATGCGGTTTCATCGGGGGCGCCATGGTCATGCTCCTTGCGCGCCGGTCTGTCGCCGACGCGTCGTCTTGTCGCGCCTGTCACGGCAAAATGCAACAATCGATTGCATGACGTGCTGCGGATCGGTTGCCGCAGCGATCGACCCGCGCCGATCAGCTAAGCGGGGCGCATTTGGCGGCGAGCCATGCCGTGGTTTCGAGGTCGAGGAGCGGGGTCAGCAGCGCTTCGACCCGTGCGTGATACACATCGACCCACGCGCGTTCCTGTTCGGTCAGCAGCGCAGGGACGATCAGCGACCGTTCGATCGGCACGAAGGTCAGCGTTTCGAACCCGAGCATCGACAGGTCGCCGCCCGGCACCGGGCGCTCGACGGTCAGGATCAGGTTTTCGATGCGGATGCCATATTCGCCGGCCTTGTAATATCCCGGTTCGTTCGACAGCATCATGCCGGCACGCAGCGGTTCCATCGGACCGCCGCCCGGATAATTGGGCGCGCCGATCCGCTGCGGGCCTTCATGCACCGACAGGAAGGCGCCGATGCCGTGCCCGGTGCCATGGGCATAGTCGAGCCCGGCCTCCCACAACGGACGGCGGGCAAAGCCGTCGATATGGCCGCCCAGCGTGCCGTCGGGGAAGATCGCGGTGTCGATCGCGATATGCCCCTTGAGCACACGGGTGAAGCGGTCGCGCATCTCGTCCGTCACGTCGCCGACCGGCATGACGCGGGTGATGTCGGTCGTGCCGTCGGGATATTGTCCGCCCGAATCGATCAGGTAGAGCTGGCCCTGCAGGATCGGTGCGTCGCTGTCGACCGTGGCCTTGTAATGCGGGCTGGCGGCGTGGCCGCCGGTCGCGCTGATCGTATCGAACGACAGGTCGCGCAGGCAGCCGGTTTCGGTGCGGATCGCCTCCAGCCGGTCCGACGCCGACAATTCGGTCAGCGTGCCCGAGGGCGCGGTTTCCTCGAACCATTTGAGGAAGCGGACCATCGCCGCACCATCGCGGGCCTGCGCGCTGCGATGGCCGGCAATCTCGACGGGGTTCTTGATCGCCTTGGCCAGGACGGCCGGATCGCGTTCGGCAAGGACCGTCGCGCCGGCGCGGCGCAACATGTCGTGGATCGCGGCGACGGCACGGTCGGGATCGGCGGCGACGCGCTTGCCGGCGAAGGTGGCGAGCGCGGCGGTGAAATCGGCCATCGGGCGGACCGTCACGGCGTTGCCCAGGTGGCGGGCAACGTCCTCGCCCACCTTGCCCGGTGCGGCGAACAGCTCGGCGGTGCCGTCGGCATGGACGATGGCGTAGCTGAGCGCGACCGGGGTGTGGGCGACGTCGGTGCCGCGCACGTTGAAGGTCCACGCGATCGAATCGAGTGCCGACAGGATGACGGCATCGGCGCGACGCTCGCCCAGCCATTCGCCGATCGCGGTGCGCTTGTCAGCGGAGGTCCGGCCGGTCAGCGAATCGTCCTGCACCATCATCGGCGCGGGCGAGGGGGCGGGGCGATCGATCCACAGCGTGTCGACCGGATTGACTGCAACCGGCACCAGCACGGCCCCGACATCGGCCAGAGCCCGTTCGGTGGTCGCGACCCAGTCGACCGTCGCCAGCCATGGATCGAAGCCGATGCGATCCCCGGTGCGGGCATTGGCGCGCAGCCAGTCCGCCATCGACGTCGCCGGCACCTGCACGAACTGCCAGTCGGCGGCGTCGACCTGTTCGCGCACCTGCAGCGTATAGCGGCCATCGGTGAACATCGCCGCGGTATCGCCGAGCACCACCGCGCTGCCCGCCGAGCCTTTGAACCCGGTCAGCCACGCCAGCCGCTGCGCATAGTCGCCGACATATTCGCTCATATATTCATCGGTCAGCGGCACGACGAATCCGGTCAGGTCGAGCGTGGCGAGATGCGCGCGGAGAGCGGAGAGGCGTTCGGCATGGTTCGTCATGGCGCGTCCGTATCAGGCGAAACGTGCGCGCAAAAGTGCAAGCTCGCTCGACTTCCGGAGGCGCGCGGCCCACATGGGCGTCCTATGACCAAGCCCATCCCGCCGATCGCCGAACAACGTGACCATAGCTACGAGCGCCACGGTATCACCGTGTCGGACCCGTGGGCGTGGTTGCGCGACCCGAACTATCCGAAGGTCGAGGACGAAGCCGTGCTCGACTATCTGAAGGCGGAGAACGAGTATTTCGAGGCGGTGATGGCGCCGCACCGGCCGCTGGTCGACACGCTGTTCGCCGAGATGCGCGCGCGGATCAAGGAAGACGACGCCACCGTGCCGCAGCGCGACGGCGACTGGTGGTACTGGTCGGATTTCGAAACCGGCGGCGAATATCGGCGCTGGTGGCGCAAGCCCGTGGCGGGCGGCGACGACGAACTGATCCTCGACGAACCGGCGCTGGCCGAGGGGAAGGAATATTTCCGGCTGGGCGCGCTGTCCGTCAGCCCCGACGGGCGGCTGCTGGCCTATGCGATCGACGACGACGGCGGCGAGCGGTTCGAGGCGCGGGTCAAGGACCTGGCCACCGGCGAACTGCTGGCCGACGTCATTCCGGGTACGCTGTCCGAACTGGTATGGACGGCCGATTCGACCGGGTTCCTCTATGGGCTCGCCAACGAGCAGTGGCGGACCGACAATGCGCGGCTGCACCGGATCGGCACCCCGGTCGACCAGGATATCGAACTCTATCACGAAGCCGACGAAGGCTGGCGGGTGTCGGTGGGCGAGACCCAGTCGCGCCGGTTCCTGGTCATTTCGGCCGGCGACCATGTCACCAGCGAGGTGCGGCTGGTCCCGGCCGACGATCCGACCGCCGAACCCCTGCTGGTACGCGCGCGGGTGGAGGGCGTCGAATATGATGTGGAGGAGCATGACGGTACGCTGTTCATCCACACCAACGACACCCATCCCAATTTCCGGCTGGCGACCGCGGCGCTGGAGACGCCGGGCGACTGGCAGGAGCGGATCGCGGCCGACCCGCATTTCTACATGACCGGGATCACGACCTTCGCGAAGCTGTTCGTGGTCGAGGGGCGGCTCGACGGGCTCGATCAGATCCGGCTGCACGACTATGCCGGTGGTCCGGCGCGGCCGATCGCGTTTCCGGAGGCGAGCTTCGTCGTCGGGCTGGGCGACAATCCCGAATATGACGTCGACACCCTCCGGCTCGGCTATGAATCGATGGTCACGCCGGGTACGGTCTATGACTATGACGTGGCGAGCGGCGCGCTGACCGTGCGCAAGGTGCAGACGATCCCGTCGGGCTACGACCCCGTCGGATATGCCACCGAACGGCTGCACATCACCGCGCGCGACGGGACGGCGATCCCCTGTTCCGTGGTGTATCCCAGGGACTTTCCACGCGACGGGACGGGCAGGCTCTACCTCTACAGCTATGGTGCGTATGGCTATGCGATCCCGCCGGGCTTCTCGACCAGCCGCATGTCGTTCCTCGACCGGGGCATGGCGTTCGCCATCGCCCATATCCGGGGCGGCGACGACCTGGGCCAGCAATGGTATCTCGACGGGAAGCTGGAGAAGCGGACCAATACGTTCAACGACTTCGTCGACGTGGCCAGGGGGCTGATCGAACTGGGCTTCACCGCCGAGGGCAGGATCGCGATCGCCGGAGGATCGGCGGGCGGTGAGCTGATGGGAGCGGTGATGAACTCCGACCCCGAACTATGGGGTGCGGTGGTGGCCAGCGTGCCGTTCGTCGACGTGCTGAACACGATGCTCGACGACAGCCTGCCGCTGACGCCGGGCGAATGGCCCGAATGGGGCAATCCGATCGCGGACAAGGCGGCGTTCGAGCTGATCGCGTCGTACAGCCCGTACGACAACGTGACTGCGCAAGGCTATCCGCCGGTGTTCATCTCGGGCGGGCTGAACGATCCGCGGGTGACGTACTGGGAGCCGGCGAAGTGGGCGGCGCGGCTGCGCGCCACCAAGACCGACGACAATGTCCTGCTGCTCAAGACCAACATGGGCGCGGGCCATGGCGGCAAGTCGGGGCGGTGGGAAAGCCTGAAGGAAGCCGCCGAGGAGATGGCGTTCGTGCTGTGGCAGTTGGGGGTGGAGGCCTGACACCCCCCGGCACGGGGCGGATTCAGCGTTCGATCCGGGTCACATGGCCCATCTTGCGGCCGGGGCGGGCTTCGTGCTTGCCATAGAGGTGGAGGTGGGCACCGCTTTCGGCGAGCAGCGCCTCCCACTGGTCGGCATCGTCGCCGATCAGGTTGGTCATCTCCGCCCGCGTCGCGGTCATCGCGACGCTGCCCAGCGGCAGGCCGAGGACGGCGCGGACGTGATTCTCGAACTGCGACGTCTCGCTGCCCTCGATCGTCCAGTGGCCCGAATTGTGGACGCGCGGCGCCATTTCGTTGAACACCGCGCCGTCCGCCCCGCAGAAGAATTCGAGCGTCAGCACCCCGACATGGTCGAGCGCGTCGGCGACCCGGGCGGCGAGCGCCTCCGCCTCGGCGCGCCACGGTTCGATCGCCGGGGCGGGGACGCTGGAGGTGTCGAGGATGCCGGCCTTGTGGACGTTCTCCGGCGCCGGATAGGTCGCGACGGTCCCGTCGGTGCCGCGCGCGAGGACCACCGAGAATTCATGGTCGAAATCCACGAACGCCTCGAGGATCGCCGGCCCGTCGCCGATCGCGCGCCAGGCGGCATCGGCATCGGCGGGGGACAGCAGGCGGGCCTGGCCCTTGCCGTCATAGCCGAAGCGGGTGGTCTTCAGTACCGCCGGGCAGCCGACGCCGGCGATCGCGGCGTCGAGCGCGGCACGGTCGGCGACCTTGGCCCAGCGCGCCGGGCGACCGCCCAGTTGCTCGACGAAGCTCTTCTCGCGCACCCGGTCCTGCGCGATGGCCAGCGAACGGGCGGACGGGCGGACCTTGTCGCCCAGTGCCTCGATCGGGGCGGCGGCGATATTCTCGAACTCGTACGTGACCACGTCGACCTGCGCGGCGAAGGCCCTGAGCGCAGCGATATCGTCATAGGCGCCACGGCTATGGGCGAAGGCGATGTCGTTGGCCGGGCCGCTGTCCGGCGCATAGACGTGGATGCGATAGCCGAGCTGTGCGGCGGCGACGCCGATCATCCGGCCGAGCTGGCCCGACCCGATGATGCCGATGGTCGAGCCGGGGGGCAGCGCGGTCATTGCGGGTCGATCGCCACGCCGTCGGTCTGCGCGGCGCGCCATGCGTCGAGCCGCCCGGCCAGCGCATCGTCATGGATGGCGAGGATCGATGCGGCGAGCAGGCCGGCGTTGATCGCCCCGGCCTTGCCGATCGCCAGCGTGCCCACGGGAACGCCGCCGGGCATCTGCACGATCGACAACAGGCTATCCATGCCCTTCAGCGCCTTTGATTCGACCGGCACGCCGAGGACGGGGAGGCGGGTCATCGATGCGACCATGCCGGGCAGATGGGCGGCCCCGCCGGCGCCGGCGATCACGACCTTCAGCCCGCGTGCCACCGCGCCGGTGGCATAATCGACCAGTCGCGCGGGCGTGCGGTGGGCCGATACCACCCTGGTTTCATGGGGGATTTCGAGCCGGGTCAGCAC
Organism: Sphingomonas hengshuiensis; assembly: GCA_003240755.1. Classification (GTDB taxonomy): domain Bacteria; phylum Pseudomonadota; class Alphaproteobacteria; order Sphingomonadales; family Sphingomonadaceae; genus Sphingomonas; species Sphingomonas hengshuiensis_A. The sequence continues at coordinate 19,530 of QFNF01000029.1, forward strand.
GTCGGCGGCATGCGCCATCGTGTCCCAGTCGGAAGTGCTGCCCATGATGATACCGACCAGGGTCACGTCGTTCATTGTCTGCCCGCAACGCTTTTGGGGGAAGCGCGCTGCTTAGGGAAGGGGTGGGAACAGGGCAAGCGGAAGGATGCCGTACGGGCATATTCAGCGTCCAAAGTTCACGAAGTTCACACTCGTGGCGTTGTGCGCGGCGGTCACGGTCGCGGCCAAAGTTCACTAAGTTCACACTCGTGCGCTGTTTGTGCGGTGTGCGTGGCGGTGGTGTCAAAGAGCGTGGGCCGGTGCTGGGGCCTGCGGGGAGTTTGGCGGGGGTGGGGCGTGTAGGAAAGGGTTTTCGTCCTTTTTCCTCCGCCCCCCGTTTGCTTCGAGCGCAGGTTCGAGCCTGTCGAGAACCGTAGTCGAGAAGGGGGTGCCTGAAACGGGCCGTTCTCGACGGACGCTTCTCGACTTCGCTCGAAGCTGCTCGAACCGAACGGGGGGTGGGGAGGAAAGGGTTTTCCAGGTCCGTTCGTCCTGAGTAGCCGCTGAGCCTGTCGAAGCGGCGTATCGAAGGACCGGGGCAGGTGCTTCGATACGGGCTTTCGACAGGCTCAATCCCTACTCAGCATGAACGGAGGCCGGAAGAATTCCGACAGTGTCCTTACCGCTCGCTGAGATAATAACGGTCGGTCGGCGTCAGGTCGTCCGCCAGTTCATAGACGATCGGCTGGCCGGTCGGAATTTCGAGGCCCGTAATCTCGTCGTCCGGGATGCCCGACAGATGCTTGACCAGCGCGCGCAGCGAATTGCCATGGGCGGAGATGAGCACGCGCTTTCCGGCCTGCAGTTCGGGCGCGATGCGGCTGTTCCAGTAGGGAAGAACCCGATCGATCGTGTCCTTCAGGCTTTCGGTCCGGGGGATGTCGATCCCGGCATAGCGGCGGTCGGCCGACAGGTCGTAGGGGCCGTCCGCCTCGGGCAGGGGCGGGGGCACGTCGAAGCTGCGGCGCCAGATCTTCACCTGTTCGTCGCCATGCCTTGCCGCGGTTTCCGCCTTGTCCAGCCCGGTCAGGCCGCCATAGTGACGCTCGTTCAGCCGCCAGTCCTTTTCGACCGGCAGCCAGAGGCGACCCATCGATTCCAGTGCGATGTTCAGCGTCTTGATCGCGCGCGTCTGGAAACTGGTGAAGCACAGGTCGAAATCATGGCCCTTCGCCGTCAGCAGCTCGCCCGCCGCCCTGGCCTCCGCCTCGCCCTTTTCCGTCAGGTTCACGTCCCACCAGCCGGTGAAGCGGTTTTCGAGGTTCCAGGCCGACTGGCCGTGGCGGATCAGGACGAGCGTGGGCATGAAACCTCCGTTGCTGTTGGTGCGCCGCACCTAGCTCAAAGCGCGAGCGAGAGGAACCGGTTGAAGTCGGTCGCGACATAGCCGGCGAAGGGCCGGCAGGGTGCGAAGCCGTTGCGGGCGTACAGCCGGTGCGCGGCGTCGAACATCGGGCCGGTGCCGGTTTCGAGCAGCAGGCGCGTGACGCCTGCGGCGCGGGCATCGGCGACGATGCGGTCGAGCACCGCCTGTCCGACGCCGCGCCGGCGCGTCGTGGCGTCGGTGCGCATCGACTTGACCTCCCCCGTCCCGTCGCCGAACGTCCTCAGCGCGCCGCAGCCGAGCAGCGTGTCGCCGTCCCATGCGGTGTAGAACGCGATGTCGGGCGTCGCCAGCGCCGACAGGTCGAGCGCGTACACGCTGTCGGGCGGCGAACTGGCGCGCATGTCGGCCAGATGCGCCGCCAGCAGCGCCGCTGTGGCCGGGTGATCGAGGCCGCCCGGCCGGACGATCACCGGGTGAAGGCCGCCAGTACCTCCAGCCAGCTATGGGCGAGCGCCTTCGACCGTTCGGGCGACCAGCCGAATTCGGGATCGGGATTGTCGTCATGATCCTTGAACGGCATTTCCAGCGTCATGCTGAGCGCGCCGAAGCGGTCGGCGAGCTGGTTGGTCGACATCGACAGGTTCGCCTGTCCCGCCGCCGACACGGGATAGCCGAGCCTGGTCTGGAATTCCGGCGTCGCCGCCGCCCATGCCTGTCCAAAGGCAGTGAAGCGGGCGCCATGGTCGTCGGTCCAGTTGGGAATGCCGTGATAGCCGGCGATGAAGTTGGCGGGAATCGCTTCGTCGCCATGGACGTCGATGGCGATGTCGACGCCGGTTTCGTCCATGCGGCCCAGCACGCACAGCACTTCGGGGCTGCGTTCCGCCGACGGCGCATGCCATTCGCGGTTGAGGTTCACGCCGGCGGCATTGGTGCGCAGGTGGCCGCGATACGACCCGTCGGGGTTCATGTTGGGGATGCAGTGGAAGGTCATGCGCGCGCGCAGGTCGGCGGCGGTCGCGTCGTCCGGGTCGGTCAGCTTTTCCAGCAACCCTTCCATGAACCATTCGCACATCGATTCGCCGGGATGCTGGCGGGCATAGGCCCAGACCTGCAACGGACCGTCGCCGAGGGTGAGATAGTCGATCGCACGCCCGTCGAGGGTCTGGCCCAGTTCGCGGTGGGCGACGCCGGGCCGGGCGGCGATGCGCGCGACGAGATCGTCGTGGCGATCGAGCGTATAGGGCGCGAAATAGGCGAACCACGCAAGGTCGGTGTCGATCGTCGCGGTGAAGGTCAGCACGCCATCGGCATAGTCGGTATCGACCTGCCGCCACGCATGGCGATCGGTGCTCATCCGCGTGCGATAGCCCGGCCAGCCGAACGCATAGGCCGAGCCGCCGGCATTGACGATGCGGAACGTCAGCGTCCGCCCCCGCGCCCCGGCGACGCGGAAGTGGAACCACTGATAGAAGTCGGACTGGTGATCGGCGACGATGGCGAGGTCGATCACATCGCCCCGGGAAGCGACGACGCGGATATTGCCGCTGTCGAACGCGGCGTTGATGGTGATGCTCATTTGACCGTCGTAGTGATTCCCGACTCGCCTGGGAAGTTCCGGAACAGCGCATTGGCCAGCCGGTCGGCCTGGAACACCGGCTGGGCGCCCGGCGTGCTCTCCAGCGAATCGGTCAGCGCCCGCCCTTCCCAGATGGTGGTGCTGTCGGCGCGGCGACGGATCTGCACGGCCAGCTCGGTGCCGACCACCTCCCGCTGGCCACCGCCGAGGCCGAAGCCGACTCCGCCGCCCAGTCCGACGCCGCCACCCCGCCAGCCACCGCCGCCGCCGCCCGCGCCCAGCCCGATCGACACCGGCGGGCGCTTTTCGACGAAGCCGCGCGTGGCGCGGGTGAAGGTGACGCCGACGATCAGGTCGGAGGGCCGGGTGCCGGCACGGGTGAAGCCGAGCTTCTCCATCTCCCGCGCGACGGCGTTGCCATAGGTCTGGAATTCGGGGGTCGGCGACATGCCGGTCGATACCGGTTCGACCGAAAAGGTGCCGCGCGCGATCGGCTGGTTCAGGTGGAACCGGGTGACGTCGACCGGCGCGACGCGCGATCCGGCGGTCGTGCATCCCGTGGCCAGCAGCGCCGCGACCGTCGCCACCCCGATTCCCAACGCCTGCTTCATGGTGCTCATCCTGTTTATGCCACAGCCTGTATCATCGCCACCAACGCACCGACCGCGCCGATGGGTTCATTGCGATGGTGTTTCGATCCGCAACTGCGATCGCGTCTTGACGCAGGCGGCATCGGGCGATAGCTGAACGCCTCTTTTCCGGCCGTGCGAGCGGCCCTATTGCCGTTTGAGAGCCGTTCCCATGAAGATCGTCAATTCGCTGAAGTCGCTCAAGGATCGTCACCGGGACAACCGTGTGATCCGTCGCCGCGGGCGCATCTATGTCATCAACAAGACCAACCGCCGCTTCAAGGCCCGCCAGGGCTGATCCGGCGCCGGGCGGGCCGCGGGGTTCGTCCGGATCTTCGGTTTCGAACAGGCATCCGGCCCCGGCGGGTCGGGTGCCTGTTCGCATGTCCGCGTCAGATTTCGCGTCTGGCCGCGGCTTTGGGAATCGCGGGCACGGTGCAGGCGATCAGGACGCGGCGGACCCCGGTCGACCCGAACACCCGGGTCGCATGGCCGGCAGGTATCCGCGCCAGTTCGCGTTGCAGGTCGGCCGGCAGCGCGCCGAGCGGGATGTCGGCGCGCTGGGTGATCGATCCCGTGAAGCGCGACTGTTGCCGGTAGCGCGCGGCGATGGCGATCGCATCGGGGCATTTGCGGATCGTGCGGGTATCCCTGGCGAAGATCGCGGTCGCCGCCGTCTGTTCCGCAGCGGTCATGGTAGCGGGCAGGCGGATTTCGAACTGCATGACCGTCGCGCGGCGCTGGTCGAGCGCACCGGACGGTTGCACCGCGAGGGCGAGCGCAAGCAGCGGCGCGATCATGCCGGCACGATCGCGACCGGCGCGTCGCCGAGCACCGCCCAGCCGGTCGGGCCGAGCACCTCCAGCGGGCGGAACCGGGTCTTGTACGCCATGCGCGGCGATCCCTGCACCCAATAGCCGAGATAGACATGGGGCAGCCCGGCGGCGCGCGCGCGGCGGATATGGTCGAGGATGATGAAGGTGCCGAGGCCCGGCCGCGCATCGTCGTCGGATTCGAAGAAGCTGTAGACCATCGACAGCCCGTCGGCCTGTTCGTCGGTGATGCACGCGCCGACCAGCCGTCCGGGCACGTCGCCCTCCGCCGGCTCGCGATATTCGATGACCCATGACGTGACCGGCGAGTGTTCGACCATGTCGGCGAAGTCCGATTCGTCCATCGCCGTCATGCCGCCGCCGGGATGCCGCGCGGCAAGGTAGCGGCGCAGCAGGCGGAACTGTTCGTCGGTCGCCCACGGCTTGCAGGTGCGGATGTCGAGGTCGGCGTGACGGCGCATCAGCTTGCGCTGGGTCGCGTTCATCGCGAAGCCGCCGGCGACGACGCGGACCGACACGCACGCGCTGCACCCGACGCAACTGGGGCGATAGGCGACCGACTGGCTGCGGCGAAAGCCGATCCGGCCCAGCGCCTCGTTCAGTTCATCGGCGTTCGGACCGTTCAGTTCGGTGAACACCTTTCGCTCCTGCCGCCCCGGCAGATAGGGGCAGGGCGCGGGCGAGGTCACGAAGAACCGGGGAAAACGAAACGGCGCAGTCACCCAATGCTCCTACGGTCGGGAAGCCCCGGATAGAATGACCCGGCCGATATGGCGATGGCAAGACGTGGCGAAAACCGCGTTAACCACCAATTTCGCGGGCAGTGCCGGTATGGGTCAGGCCAGTTCGACGGTGCTTACCTCATACCCGCCCGCGCGCAGGCCGTCGACCAGCCGGTCGAGATGCGCGCGGTCGCGGGTTTCGCATTCGATGTCGGTGATGAGTCCCTTGGCCGGCAGCGTCGTGAAGACGCGCTGGTGATAGACCTCGATGATGTTGACGGCCTGTTCGTGGAAGATCTTTGCGACATGGAACAGCGCGCCGGGGCGATCCTGCAACCGGATGCGCAGGCGGGCGAGCCTGCCCGAGCGGGCAAGATCGCGCAGCAGGACGTTGGCGAGCAGGCGGGTGTCGATATTGCCGCCGCACAGCACCACGCCGACGGTCCTGCCCTTGAACCGCGCGCCATGGCCGAGCAGCGCGGCGAGCCCGGCGGCGCCGGCGCCCTCGACGACGGTCTTTTCGATCTGGACCAGCAGGCTGACGGCCTCTTCGAGCTGGCGTTCGCTGACCAGCACGATGTCGTCGACCAGCGCCTCCACGACCTGCGCCGTCAGGCCGCCGGGCTGCTTGACCGCGATCCCTTCCGCCAGCGTATCGCCGGCACAGTCCATGTCGGTGTGGTGCAGCCGGTTGTACATCGACGGGAACAGTTCGGCCTGCACGCCGACCACTTCGATATCCCGCTCCGCCGCGCGGGCGACGGTCGCCATGCCGCTGATGAGGCCACCCCCGCCGATCGGTACGACCAGCGTGTCGAGTTCGGGCACGTCCTCCAGCATTTCCAGCGCGACGGTGCCTTGCCCCGCCATGATGCGCGGGTCGTCGAAGGGATGGACGAAGGTCAGCCCCTGTTCGGCCTCCAGCTTGCGGGCATGGGCATATGCCGCGTCGAACGTCTCCCCCTCCAGCACGACGGTCGCGCCGTGGCTCTGGGTCTGCATGACCTTCACGGTCGGGGTCGGGCGCGGCATGACGATCGTCACCGGCACGCCCAGACGGTTGCCGTGATAGGCGAGGCCCTGCGCATGGTTGCCGGCCGATGCGGCGATCACGCCCTTGGCGCGGGTCGCTTCATCGAGTTGCAGCAGGGTGTTGAGCGCGCCGCGTTCCTTGTAGGCGGCGGTGAACTGGAGATTTTCGAACTTGAGATAGACGGTGGCGCCGGTCAGTTGCGACAGGGTGCGGCTGACAAGGGTGGGCGTGCGCACGATCGAGCCGGCGATCCGCATCGCCGCGCCGCGCACATCGTCGACGGTCAGGGGCAGGGCGGGCGGAGCGATCGGGTTCGTAGCCATCGCGGGCGCGTAGCGTATTCGGGCAGGCAGGGGAACCCATGACCCCCGGCACGCGTCTGCCGAAGGACACCCACCAGCCGGAAAGCCGCACGCCATGCCCGATACCGATCGCCGTACCTTCGTCACCGGTGCCACGCTGGCCGGCGTGGCGGCCGCCGTGCCCGCATCGGCGCAGGGCGGGAGTTCCGCCGGACCCGCCGGTGCCGTCGCCGCCGCGCATCCCAGGCCGCCCTTTGCGGTGCAGCGCCAGCCATGGCCCGGGCTGGCGTCGAGGATGACGCCGCGCCCCGACCATGGCGAACGGAGTTACAGGGGGTCGGGCCGGCTGGCGGGCAGGCGTGCGCTGATTACCGGGGGCGACAGCGGCATCGGCCGTGCCGCCGCCATCGCCTATGCCCGCGAAGGCGCCGATGTCGCGATCAACTACCTCGCCGCCGAGGAGCCGGATGCGCGGGAAGTCGTCGCCCTTATCCGCGCGGCGGGGCGCAAGGCGGTGGCCATTCCCGGCGACCTGCGCGACGAAGGATTCTGCCGCAAGCTGGTGCAGCAGGCGGCGGCGCAGCTCGGCGGGCTCGACATCCTCGTCAACAACGCCGCGCGGCAGCAGACCCGCCCCGACATCGCATCGATCAGCTCGCAGGATTTCGACGATACGATGAAGACCAACGTCTATGCCCCGTTCTGGCTGACCAAGGCGGCGGTCGCGGTGATGGGACCGGGGGCGGTGATCGTGAACACTTCGTCCGAACAGGCGAGCGATCCGTCGCCGGACATCGTCGACTATGCGCTGACCCGCGCGGCGGTGCTGAACTTTACCAAGGCGATGGCGAAGCAGTTGGCGTCCAGGGGTATCCGCGTCAATGCGGTGGCGCCCGGACCGTTCTGGACGCCGTTGCAGGTAAGCGGCGGGGCGACGCCCGAGAAGCTGCAGGGCTTTGGCGGCAATTCGCCGCTCGGGCGGCCGGGACAGCCGGCGGAGATCGCCGGATTATATGTCGCGGCGGCCGATCCCGCGATCAGCTTTTCCACCGGTCAGATTTTCGGGGCCACCGGTGGGGGCGGGCAGCCGGCCTGATCTGCCCGGTCGTACCCCCTCGGCAGGCGGGTGTTCGACGGCGCCCGGTTGGTCGCGTGCGATATCGGCCCTTCCCCGCGGGCCGCGAAGCCCATAGACCGCTGCCCCATGGCAACACTCGCATTTATCGGCACCGGCGTCATGGGCGCGCCCATGGCCGGGCACCTCGTTTCCGCCGGCCACCAGGTCACGATCTATAACCGCACCCGCGCCAGGGCGGAGGCGTGGGCGGACAGGCATGGCGGCACGGTCGCCGATACGCCCGCCGCCGCCGCGCAGGGGGCGGACGCGGTGTTCGCGTGCGTCGGCAACGATGACGATCTGCGCGCCGTGACGCTGGGCAGCGACGGTGCGTTCGGGGCGATGCGCGGCGGCGCGCTGTTCGCCGACCATACGACCGTGTCGGCGGCGATCGCGCGCGAGCTGGCCGGGGCGGGGGCGGCAAGGGGGCTGCTGGTAGTCGACGCGCCGGTGTCGGGCGGACAGGCGGGCGCCGAAAACGGCAAGCTGTCGATCATGTGCGGCGGCAGTGCCGAGGCCTTTGCCGCGGCCGAGCCGCTGATGCAGGCCTATGGCCAGCGCATCGTCCATGTCGGCGACGCCGGCGCGGGGCAGACCACCAAGATGGTCAACCAGATCTGCATCGCCGGTGTGCTGGGCGGACTGTCGGAGGCGCTGCGGTTCGCGCAGGCGTCCGGCCTCGATCTCGACAAGGTGCTGGACGCGGTGTCGGGCGGCGCGGCGCAGAGCTGGCAGATGGTCAATCGCTGGCCGACCATGGCCGGCGACCAGTTCGATTTCGGCTTTGCGATCGACTGGATGCGCAAGGATCTGGGGCTCGCGCTCGACGAATCGCGGCGCAATGGCGCGACGCTGCCGGTGACGGCGCTGGTCGACCAATTCTATGCCGAGGTGCAGGCGATGGGTGGCGGGCGACAGGATACCAGCGCGCTGGTGCGGAGGATGGCGAAGTGATCCGGCGGGGTATCACCCTGGCCGCGCTGCTGCTGGCCGCGACCGCGCCGGGCGTCGCACTGGCCGACGGGTTGATCGACAATGTGTCGGGCGTGGCGCTCGATTCGCGCGGGCAGGTGGTGCGCTTCGGCGGCATCCTGGTCGATCGCGACGGCAAGGTCGTGCGGCTGGTGCCCAAGGGCGAGAAGGCGCCGAGGAAGCTCGACTGGCGCAGCGACATGGGCGGGCGGATCGTCCTGCCGGGGATGATCGATGCGCATGGCCATGTGATGTCGCTGGGCTATCGCGCGCTCGAACTCGACCTGTCGGGTACGACGTCGCTGGCCGACGCGCAGGGTGCGATCCGGTCCTATGCCCGATCCAACGGCAACCGGACGTGGATCGTCGGCGGCGGCTGGAACCAGGAGGCATGGGGGCTGGGTCGCTTTCCGACCGCCGCCGAACTGGATGCGGCGGTGGGCGACAAGCCGGTGCTGCTGCAGCGTGCCGACGGCCACGCGGTCTGGGCCAACAGCGCGGCGATGAAGGCGGCGGGGATCACCCCCAGGACCGTCGCGCCGGCCGGGGGCAGGATCGAACTGTTGCCCAACGGGCAGCCATCGGGCGTGTTCGTCGACAGCGCCGCCAGCCTGTTCGACGCCGCGCGGCCCAGGCCGTCCCCGCGCGAACGCAATGCCGCGTTCCTGAAGGCGCAGGAGACGCTGCTGTCGCTGGGCATCACCGCGACCGCCGACATGGGCACGTCGGTCGACGACTGGCAGGTGTTCCGGCGGATGGGCGATATCGGCCAGCTCCGCGTCCGGATCATGAGCTATGCCATGGGCCTCGAACCTGCGCTGGCCATTGCCGGCGCGGGGCCGACACCGTGGCTGTATGGCGACCGGCTGCGCATGGGCGGGATCAAGCTGTACGCCGATGGCGCGCTGGGATCGCGCGGAGCGTGGCTGAAGGCGCCCTATGCCGACGCGCCGAAGCAGACCGGGCTGTCGTTCATCAACGATACCACGCTGCTCAACCTGCTCAGCCGCGGGACGATGGACGGGTTCCAGTTCGCGATCCACGCGATCGGCGACCGGGCGAACCGGCAGGTGCTGGACGCGATCGACGAACTGGCATCGTCGTACAAGGACGATCGCCGCTGGCGGATCGAGCATGCGCAGGTGATCGATCCCGCCGACCTGCCGCGATTGGGCAGGAACGGCATTATCGCGTCGATGCAGCCGGTGCACGCCACCGGCGACCGGACGATGGCCGAGGCGCGGCTGGGACCGGCGCGGCTGACCGGGGCCTATGCCTGGGCCACGGTGCTCAGGGATGGCGGGCGGCTGGCGTTCGGGTCGGACTATCCGGTCGAGAGCCCGAATCCGTTCGTCGGCTGGGCGGCGGCGTTCACCCGCGAGGATGCCAACGGGCAACCGCCGGGCGGCTGGCGGCCGGAGGAGCGGGTGACGCGCGAACAGGCGTGGAAGGCGTTCACGCAGGATGCGGCGTTCGCCGGCTTCGCCGAGCAGCGCTTCGGGTCGCTGCTGCCGGGGCAGAAGGCGGACTTCATCGTGGTCGACCGCGATCCGGTGAACGCGACGCCGGCCGAATTGCGCGCGACCAAGGTCATCGAGACATGGGTCGGCGGGTACAAGGCGTGGCCGCTGAAGGAGGAGCCGAAGGCGTCGGGACGGTAATCCCCACGCCGGGCAAGCTGAATGTGCCATCGTGGCACAGCGCCGATTGGCGGGGTGCGTCGCGGCGTCACCTGTCCTACAGGACGGCAGTCGGGAGGAATCGATGCGGGCATCTGTGCGAACCGGATTGGGCGTGGCGTTGCTGGCCGGCGTCGTGGGCGCGACCGCGGGCGGGGCGGCGATGCTGCTGGGTGCGGCAAGGCCCGTGCCGGCCGGGGTTGCCCCGGCGGTACAGGCCGCTGCGGCACCGGCCGTCCGACCGGTGCCGCGGCCGACCGCCACGCCGCTCGCGCAGTCGACCCCGGCGCCCGAGGCGAAGCCCGATGCGATGGTCGTCCGGCGCGTACTGAACATCGACGGGCCGTTCACCCATGGCCGCTGGGTATGGGATGAGGAAGGCGCACCGGCCAGCGGCAGGCTGGTCGTCACCATCGACCTCGACGCGCAGGTGCTGTCGGTATTCCGCGACGGGTATGAGATCGGCGCGGCGGTGGTGCTGTACGGGGCGGACCGGAAACCGACGCCGTTGGGGGTGCTCAAGATCACCGAGAAGGATGCCGACCATGTCAGCAACCTCTATGGCGCGCCGATGCCCTATATGCTGCGGCTGACCAATGACGGGATCTCGATCCATGGCAGCGATGTGCAGGAGGGGGCGGCAACCCATGGCTGCATCGGCGTGCCGACCGCGTTCGCGAAAAAGCTGTTCGCCGCCGCGCGGCTGGGCGACCGGGTCATCATCACCAACGGCAAGCGGTTGGGGATGGGCGGGGCGATCACGGCGTAGTCGGCCGCACGATCCACCCTCCATTTGCTTCGAGCGAAGGTTCGAGCTTGTCGAGAACCGTAGTCGAGAAGGGGTTGCCCCAGACGGGGGTGTTTTCGACCACGCTCGAAGCTGCTCGAACCAGACGGGGCGGCGGCGGCGAGGTAGGGCGTACCTCTTACGCTACCGCGGCTTCCACCATCTCATCGGGCTCGCGCAGGACATAGCCGCGACCCCAGACGGTTTCGATGTAGTTGTCGCCTTCGCAGGCCATGCTGAGCTTCTTGCGCAGCTTGCAGATGAAGACGTCGATGATCTTGAGTTCCGGTTCGTCCATCCCGCCATAGAGATGGTTGAGGAACATTTCCTTGGTGAGCGTCGTGCCCTTGCGGAGCGACAGCAACTCCAGCATCGCATATTCCTTGCCCGTCAGGTGGACGCGCGCGCCGTCGACGTCGACCGTCTTGGCATCGAGGTTCACCGAGAGCTTGCCGGTGCGGATCACCGATTGCGAATGCCCCTTCGACCGGCGAACGACCGCGTGGATGCGGGCGATCAGTTCCTCGCGGTGGAACGGCTTGGTCACGTAATCGTCAGCGCCGAAACCGAAGGAGCGGACCTTCGAATCCATTTCGTCGATGCCCGACAGGATCAGGACCGGGGTCTGCACGCGCGCCACCCGCAGCTTCTTCAGCACGTCATAGCCATGCATGTCGGGCAGGTTCAGGTCGAGCAGGATGATGTCGTAATCGTACAGCTTGCCCAGATCGAGGCCTTCCTCGCCCAGATCGGTCGTGTAGATATTGAACCCTTCGGTCGTCAGCATGAGCTCGATCGCCTTGGCGGTCGTCGGCTCGTCCTCGATCAGCAGCACGCGCATCGGCTTGGTTCCCCCGTTTCGCGGCGCGCTATCGTCCCTGATCGGCGCGCAGCAAAAACATTAACGTAAACACCTATGAAGGCAAAAGGTTAATTTCTTCCTAATCGGAAACACTTCGTAAATTCCGTTGGTTAAGCGGAGGGAAGGTTCCACCGTAGGAAACGGCCGCACGCGACGGAAATTGAGCGGATCATCGCGGATTGCACGACCGGCGGAAACGTTCGGAGAGATATTCGATGAGCGCTTCGACCCGCGCGGGGCGCAACGTGCCCGGCGGGGTCAGGAGGTGCAGCGCGACGCCGCCGCTGCTCCAGTCGGGCAGAACCGCTTCCAGCCGGCCGGTGGCGATATCGGCATCGACCAGGAAATCGGGCAGCCGCGCGATACCGAGCCCGGCCCACAGCGCGGGCAGCATCGCCTCGCCATTGTTGGTCGCGAGCGGACCGGCCGGACGGACCGACACTTCCTCCTCGCCGCGACGAAAGTGCCAGATCTCGTTGGGCAGGTTGGTATAGCCGAAACAGGCATGGTCGCCGAGATCGGCGGGATGGGCCGGGCGGCCGCGCGCGTCCCAATAGGCCGGGGCGGCGACGATGCGGATCGCCACGGGCGCCAGGCGGCGGGCGCGCAGCGTGCTGTCAGGCAGTTCGGCGATGCGCAGCGCGACATCGATCCCCTCGGCGACGATATCGACCTTGGCGTCGGACAGCGTCAGGTCGATTTCGACGCCGGGGTGCAGTGTCAGGAAATCCGCGATGGCGGGCGCGACATGGGCGAGGCCGAACGACATCGGTACCGCGACGCGGACGAGGCCGGTGGGCGCGGCGGCGGCATCGCGTGCCTGTTCCTCCGCCCCCTGCGCTTCGGCGAGGATGCGCGCGGCGCGTTCGGCCAGCGACTGGCCCGCGTCGCTGAGCGTCAGCCGGCGCGAGGTACGATGGAACAGGGTGGTACCCAGCGATGCCTCCAGCCGGGCCACCGCCTTCGATACCGTCGCCTTCGATACGCCGATCGACTGGGCGGCGGCGCTGAACGAACGATGTTCGACAACGCAGGCGAACATCGCCCAGGCTTCGAAATCGGGTAGTCGCATATCCCCTCCCGTCGAAACGATCGGTTTCCGACGTTTCCATTTACGTCATGATCGCGCGGCCTATCTATGGGGTCAAGCAAGGAGATCGACCATGATCGACAAACGCAGTTTCGACAGCCTGGGCCATGCCGACCATGGCTGGCTGAACGCCCGCCATCATTTCAGCTTCGCCAGCTATTACGAGCCGAAGCGGATGGGCTGGGGCGCGATCCGGGTGTGGAACGACGACGAGATCGCCGCGAACAGCGGTTTTCCGCCGCATCCGCACAAGGACATGGAAATCATCACCTATGTCCGGTCGGGCGCGATCACCCATCAGGACTCGCTGGGCAACAAGGGCCGCACCGCGGCGGGCGACGTGCAGGTGATGAGCGCCGGGACGGGCGTCCGCCACGCCGAATATAATCTGGAGCCCGAGACGACGCGGATCTTCCAGATCTGGATCGAGCCGCGCCAGACGGGCGGCGCGCCGGCATGGGGCGCCAAGCCGTTCCCGAAGGGCGAGCGGTCGGGCAGGTTCGTGACGCTGGCCAGCGGGTATGACGACGATGGCGACGCGCTGCGCATCCGGGCCGACGCGCGGGTGCTGGGCGCGACGCTGAAAGCCGGCGAGAGCGTGGAACACAGCGTGGGGTCGGGGCGTCACGCCTATCTCGTCGCGGCGACCGGCGCGTTGACCATCGACGGAATAGCGTTCGCAGCGCGCGACGGAGCCGCTCTGTCCGGCGGCCGGACCGTCACCATCACCGCGACCGAGGACAGTGAAATCGTCCTGGTCGATTCTGAATAACCGCAAGGGAGTAGCCCCATGTCGAAGGTACTGGTTCTTTATTATTCGTCCTATGGCCATATCGCTAAGATGGCCGATGCCGTCGCCGAGGGCGCGCGGGCCGGCGGGGCCGAGGTGGATGTCCGCCGCGTGCGCGAAACCGCACCCGAGGAGGTCGCCAGGTCGGCGGGCTTCGTCGTGGCGGATCATCACCCGCTGCTGACCGATCCCAATGAACTGACCAACTATGATGCGGTCATCGTCGGCACCGGCACCCGTTATGGCCGGATGTCGAGCCAGATGGCGGCGTTCTGGGACACGACCGGCGGCGTGTGGTCGAGGGGGGGGCTGGTCGGCAAGATCGGCGGCGCCTTCACCTCGACCGCGACCCAGCATGGCGGGCAGGAGACGACGCTGTTTTCGATCATCACCAACCTGCTGCACCATGGCATGACCATCGTCGGGCTGGATTATGCCTATGAGGGGCATACGGGGCTGGACGAAGTGAATGGCAGCACGCCGTATGGCGCATCGACGATCGCGGGCGGCGATGGCAGCCGCCAGCCGACCGAGATCGAACTGGGCGGCGCGCGCCATCAGGGCAAGCGCATCGCCGAACTGGCCGGCAAGGTTTTCGGCTGATGCGGGGCGGGGCGGCCGATCGGTCGCCCCGTTCTTTCCCCTGGCCGTAGCGGCTCCCTGCCGTCCAGAAGCGGGGAGCGTGCGCCGGGGATCAGTCCACCTTCGGCTGCGCAGGGAACCGCGTCCGCGCCTGCAGGAAGATCGACCGCGCCGACGCCGCGCCGGCGTCGCCCGCCGTCGTGCCGACCCAGCGCCAGTGCCAAGGTTCCCATTTCACCTGCTGCCTGTTGCCGGCGGGGAACGACATTTCGAAGCCGAAGCGGGCGGCGTTGGCGCGAAGCCAGCGGCCGGCGGGGGTCGCGGCGAAGCACGCCTCTGCGTTGCAGGCGGGCGCGGTGCTGGTGCCGAAGTCGATGACATAGCCGGTCGAATGCTCGCTATGCCCCGGCGGGGCGGAAGCCCAGGCCCGTTCGGCGAAGCTGCCCGATCCGTTCACGCCGATCCCGCCGCAGAAGGTCTGGCGCTGGAGCCGTTCGGAGCGGTGGCACGATACCGCGCGCAGCGTGCCGGCGATCGCCGGGTCGGCATCGGCGGCGGCAAGCAGGCGGTCGAGATCGCCGGCCATTGCCGGATGGATCCGGCACGATCCGCCGAGCGTCGTCGGCGCGCCGATCAGCGCGCTGGCGGGCATGTCGGGATAGGGGAAGTGGTTGAACAACCGGCCGTCGCCGGTCCGCTGCACCGTGCCGCGACCGCACAGCTCGACCGGGCCGGTCGGACCCGCCGGGGGCAGGGCGACGACCCGGGGCGGGGCGACCGGTGTCGGGGTCGGCGCGGCGACCGGCGCAACGGGCGCCGGCGCGGGGGCGCATGCCGCGAGGGCGCACAGCGGCGGGACGAAGCGAACAAGGGCGGGGATGGCGCGCACGAATGTCTCCGGCAGGATCGGCAGGACCGCCCATGCGCACTGGCATGGCGCCGCCAACGATGGCAAGGGAGCGCAATGCTTGACGACCTGGTCCTGTTCATCGACGGCGAAGCGATCGTGCTCGACAAACCCGCCGGCCTGCCGGTCGATCCGCCGCGGGACGGATCGCCGAGCATCGTGGCGCGGGCGGACGAACTGCGCTTTACCTTTCACCGCGAACCGACGCCGGTGCACCGGCTGGACCGCGACACCAGCGGCTGCCTGCTGCTCGCGCGCAATCCCAAGGCGCATGCGAGGTTCCAGCAGGCGTTCGAACAGGGACGGGTGACGAAACGCTATCTGGCGATCCTCGACGGCATTCCCGCGGGCGAGTCGGGCGAGATCGACATGGCGCTGGCCAAGGTCAGCACCGCCGAGACCGGATGGCGGATGGTCGGCGACGCGAAGGGCAAGCCGGCGCGGACGAACTGGCGGGTGCTGCGCACCGTCGGCGACCGCGCGCTGATCGCGCTGTTCCCGGAAACCGGCCGCACGCATCAGATCCGCGTGCACATGGCCGAGGGGCTGGGATGTCCGGTGGCAGGCGATCCGGTCTATGGCCGGGGCGGGCGGCAGGGCATGCTGCTCCACGCCGTCGGGTTGACGGTGCCGCGCGACAACAAGCCCGCGATCGACGTGACCGCGCCATGGCCGCGCAGTTTCGTCGCGGCGGGGTTCGACGAAGTCTAGGTGCCGGGCATACAGATTACCCGGTCGATTTCGATCGATAGCGCCGAGCTGGTCGAGAGCTTCACCCGCGCGTCGGGCCCGGGCGGGCAGCATGTGAACACGACCGACAGCGCGGTGCTGCTGCGCTTCGACGTGGTGGCGTCGCCCGGGCTGCCGGAGGCGGTCAAGCACCGGCTGGCGGTGCTGGCGGGGTCGCGGCTGACGAGGGAAGGCGTGCTGACGCTGCGTGCCGATGCGTCGCGATCGCAGGAAATGAACCGGCGCGAGGCGCGCGAGCGGCTGTTCGAGCTGATCCGCGAGGCGACGATCGTGCCGAAGAAGCGGCGGGCGACCAAGCCGACCAGGGCGTCGCAGGTGCGGCGGGTCGATGCGAAGAAGGGGCGGTCGCAGGTGAAGGCGGGGCGGGGGCGCGTAAGGATCGACTAGGTCCCCGCGTGGGAGGGGAGGATTGTGTGCCCCCCGCCGGACGCTACATAGGCGGCCATGTACCAGTTCGACATTTCCGCCGGCGCCAAGGGCGACCTGTACCGCGACCTGCTTTCCGCGCTGGACGCGCTGACGGCGGACGAGACCGACGCCGTCGCCAACATGGCGAATGCGTCGGCGCTGCTGATGCAATATCTGCCCGACCTGAACTGGGCCGGCTTCTATCGGCTGGTCGGGGACGCGCTGGTGCTGGGACCGTTCCAGGGCAAGGCGGCGTGCATCCGCATCGCGATGGGGCGCGGGGTGTGCGGAACCGCGGCGCAGAGCCGGACGACGCAACTGGTGGCCGACGTCCACGCCTTTCCCGGACATATCGCCTGCGATGCCGACAGCCGCAGCGAACTGGTCGTGCCGATCATCGCCGGCGATCGGCTGATCGGGGTGCTCGATCTCGACAGCCCGCTGGCCGGGCGGTTCGACGGCGAGGATCAGGCGGGGTGCGAGGCGCTGATCGCATTGCTGGGGCCCCGGATCGGCTGACCTGCCCCGGCGCGGGACGATCGCCTGACAATCGGTGGATTGGCCGGGAACCGGGGTGCGTGGTAAGGTTTCGGCAACCATAGGAGCCGCGTCCGTCGCGGCCAGATTTCAGGGAGCCGACCGGCCGATGCACACGCCATCCTTTGCTGTCGTCATGGCGTTGACCGCCGCCACCACGCTGTCGCCCAGCGTCGCCCATGCGCAGCGCGTGGGGCAGGCGCCCGAGGCACGGCCGGGACGTCCGGCCCTGTATCCGGGGCAGCCGCGGGTGAACCTGCCGGGGCCGCGCTGGGGCGGGAAGGTGCGCGGGCGCTGGTATGGCGGCCATTATGCGCCGGGGGGCTGGGCCGCCTATCGGGTCCCGGCGCGTGGCTGGCTGCTGCCGCGCTACTGGGTCGCGCCAAGCTTCTTCGTGCAGGATTGGCCGGTGTACGGGTTGACGCGACCGCAGCCGGGTTATGGCTGGTATCGCTATTATGACGATGCCGTGCTGGCCGATCGCGACGGGCGGGTGCTGGACTATCGCCGCGGGATCGATTGGGATGCGCGCGACAATGGCCGCTATGTCCGCGACGATCGCGCCTATGACCGCTATCGGTCGGAGGCCGACCTGCCGCCGCCACCCCCGCCGCCCCCGCCGCCCGTGGCGCGTCGCGATGACGGCGTCGGCGGGGCGGTGATCGGGGGTGTGGTCGGCGGGGTTGCCGGCAACGTCGTCGCCGGTCGGGGGAACCGGTTGGGCGGTACCGTGCTGGGCGCGGGTGTCGGCGCGCTGGCCGGCACCGCGATCGACCGGGCCGAGGATCGTCGTGCACCGCCGCCGCCGCCCCCTCCGCCGCTGCCGCGATCGTCCGGACAGCCCGGGTACGGCGCGGACTATCCGCTGCCGGGCGACGACGTGCCGGTGGCGCCGGACGACGGATATTATGGCGAGCCCGGCTATGGCGAACCGGCACCGGGCGTTGTGTTCGGGCCGATGCGCGAGCAGGTGCAGCCGATCCGGCCGCGTGCGCGCGGTGGCTATGTCGAGCGGCATGTCGGCGCACCGCCGGTCGCGCGCAGCTATACCACGACGACCACCACCGAAGGGCCGGGTGGCTATGTCGCCAATGGCTATTATTACCCGCCGCGCACGGTGACGACGGTGACGGTCGAGAATGCGCCGGTGGTGACGACCACGACCGAGGAGGTCGTCACCTATACGACGCGGCGATCGGCGCCGCGGCGGGTGCAGCGCTCCAAGCTGTTGCGGCGATAGCCGGTCAGCGCGGGGGGCGGCCGGCGAAGGTCGGTACGCTTTCCGCGCCGCTGGCCGACAGCGACGAAACGGCGACGAAATGGTCGTCGACGATCACGCCCTTCAGCACCGCCTCCGCGCCGGTCACATCGCGGCTGTCGGTCCAGCCCTGCGCGTCGTTGCGACGCCAGCGGATGCGATAGCCGGCGGCGTTCGCGACCGGAGCCCAGCGCACCGTGGTGTCACTCGCCAGCGCGCCATCGATCGAGGCACTGGCAGGTGCGGCGGGTGCGGCGGCAAGGCGGGCGAGCGTCGCGACGTTGATCGCGGTCACTTTCGCCAGATAGGGAAAGTCCATCCGGTCGATCGTATCGCCATAGACGCGACCGCCTTCCCGCCGCAGGTCCTGGTGCTGCGCATCGTAATTCTCGACCCCGACCGAGAAGCGGATCGCGGGATAGCCGAGCTTCAGGAACGGTTCGTGGTCGCCGCCGCGCCCGAACCGGTCGGGTCGGCGGTCGAGGAACACGTCGAGCCCGTTGGGCAGCGTCGTTGCCACCGAATCGATCGCTTTCGCCAGCGCGCGCGAGGGGCCGTCATCCTCGCCACCAGCGGCACGCCGCGCGATCTGCTGTTCGAGCGATTCGGCGGCGCGGATGCCTTCGGAAAAGACCCGGACCCGGTCGGCCACGCGGCGTCCATCCTGCCCGAGCGTGTTGCCGACGATGTCGTTGTTGAGGACGGCGGAAACGGTCCAGCCGCGCTCCTTCGCAGTTTCGGCGAGGAGTTGCGCGCCCCATAGCCCCTGTTCCTCGCCCGACAGCGCGGCATAGACGATGGTCGCGTCGAATTTCTGCTTCGAGAGGATCCGTGCCGCCTCCAGCACCAGCGCCACGCCCGACGCGTCGTCGTTGGCGCCCGGCGCATCGCTGGTCGCATCCATGACGTCGGTCACGCGGCTGTCGATATGGCCCATGACGATGACGACCCGCTTCGGATCGCGGCCTTGCTGGAATCCCAGCACGTCGACGACATTCACGCCGTCCGGTGCGCGGGAGCCGGCAAAGCCGCGGGCGATGTTGGCGACCGTGATGCAGTTGCCGCAGTCCGATCCGATCCGGGTGAGTTCGTTCGCGAACCAGCGCCGCGCTGCACCAATGCCGCGTTTCGGATCGTCGGGGTCGGAGGCGGTGTGGCGCGTGCCGAACGACACCAGCGTCGCCACGTCGGCACGCAGCCGGTCGGGACGGGGGGTGTCGCGCGCCTCGGCGGCAGTAGCGAACAACAGGGCGGGCAGCAGCAGGATCGACGGCATTTCAGGAGGATGCCGCGTTCCCCCGTCGGGTCAACCCGTTTCGCGCGATATCCATCGCAGGATAAAACCCATCGTCCGAATGGGGGATATTGCAGAAATCGAATGTTCGGTTTTGTTTTTTGCAATTGCTAACGGACCGGTTGCGATGCACAACGATTGTGCCTTTCAGGCATCCTCTCCTAAAACTTTTCAAGGGTCGGTTCGCCGGCCCTTTTTTTTGTGCGTCGTCCGCGCTAACGCCCTCTCACCAGCGCTGCGCTGAATTATAAGAGAGGATGTGCCGGACACCCGGCGAGCAGCAGCAGCCCGCGGGGGATCGAGCGCGAATCGCAGCTCTCCCCCGCACGGTATTTTCCAGAGTGTCGATATGCGGCCGAAACCGGATGGCCGTTGTCAGCTCAGCCGGTCGATCCCGTCGCGGTCGAGGCTGCCGGGGACGATCATCAGCGGCACGGGCAGGGCGCCGGCATCGGCACCGGCGAAATGGGTCACGAGCGGCCCGGGCGAACCGGCCGCGGCCGCGCCCAGCACCAATGCCGCGATGTCCGGATTGGCGGCGATCATATCGCGGACGATTCGGGCGCCATCGCCGATCCGCACCGTCAGATGCGGTTGCAATCCCGATTCGGCGATCAGCGTGCCTGCCGCCGCCTGGACGAGCGCCTCGGCACGTTCCTTCGCCTCCTCCTCGATGGTGGCCTGTACGCCGCCCCAGGGGGCGAATTCCTGCGGTTCGACCAGCGCCAGCACCTCGACGCCGCCATTGGTCTTTACCGCCCGCCTTGCGGCAAAGCGCAGCGCGACCGCGCTTTCGGGACTTTCGTCGACCACTACCAGATATGTACGCATGCGCCTTCCCCTGAAGCCATTGTTCATGCGCCGGTTCCGCAGCGTCATGCAAGGTGGTGCCGGGGCTTGACCCGGAGCCGCCCGACAGCGAAGAGGCGCGACGAGCCTGAGAGGACCCTTCTGCCCCATGCCGATCGAGATCAAGATGCCCGCCCTGTCCCCCACCATGGAAGAGGGGACGCTGGCCAAATGGCTGGTGAAGGAAGGTGATACCGTCAAGTCCGGCGACATCATGGCGGAAATCGAAACCGACAAGGCGACGATG
>QFNF01000030.1 GCA_003240755.1 Sphingomonas hengshuiensis
TCCGACGGGACCACGCCGACCACCGCCTCGCCGGGATAGCGTTCCAGCAGTTCGACGACATGCGCATTGGTGACGATCCGGCCGGCCGCGACCGCGAAGCCGGTGCCGTGTTCGACATCGACCATCTCGCCATCGACGGTCGCGATCACCACCACCCGCACCACGCCGCGCGCCGCCGCCGACACGTCGTCGGCCCGCGCCGGTGCGGCGAACACCAGCAGCGCGGCGAGCGCCGCCAGCCAGCAGGTCAGCAATCGCATGATCGGCATACCGTCCTTCCCCATGACGCCGCCGTTTCGGGCAAAGCGGCGCGCGGGGCAAGGGGGTGTGGGCGGGAACCGCAAAACGCGAAGCGGCGCGATTGCGGGTACCCGCTCAGGCGTCGTCCTCGCCCTGCTGCGCCTTCGATCCGCCCCGCCAGCGGGCGAGCGCCGCCGCCGCGCCATCGCGATCGATGATCGCGATCAGTTCGGCGGCGAACGCGGCGGTGGCCCCGCCATGCGGCGCATAGGCGACCGGCCCCAGGACACGCCTCGCTTCGGCTGCCCGATCGGTTTCCAGCAGCACCCGCGCCGCCTCCATCCGCAACCCCCGGTCCTGTGGCCCCAGCGTATGGGCGCGCAACAGCGCATCGCGCGCATTGTCGTTCGGTTTCTGCCCCGGTATTTTGAAGCTGTCGTAGAACAGCCGCAGCGGTTCGGGATCGTCATTCTCGATCCGGTTGGCGGCGAGGAACGCCTTGCGGATGCCCTTCCACCGGTTCGAATCGGCGTCGCGGGCGGCGCGGGCCTGCGCCATCTGCGCCATGCCCAGATAGACATGGGCATCGACCTGCTTCGCATCGGCGGCGATGGCGCGGCGCGCGGCGGCCTCGGCCGCGGCATAGTTGCCGGCGTCATATTCCGCCTCGGCCAGCACGACCTGCGCCGCCGGGTCGCCCGGATAGGGGGCGGCGGCGCGCTGGGCGATCGGCAGCAGTTCCAGCGCCTGCTTGCGATTGACGCCGCGTTTCGACCGGATACGCGCCGGCATCGTCGCCGCCTCGCCCGGCGTCAACGCCCGCACCGTCACCTTCACCGCCGGCACCATCGCTTTGGGCAATATCGAATAGCGCAGCCCGGTGCGGGCGTAGCGCGACATGTCGCGATCGAGCGCGCGCAGGTCGCCGAACGCGGCAGCCGCCCTTGCCGCCGGTTCGCCGGCGGCGACCGCCGTCATGAACCTGTCGATCTGTCCCCGCCGCGCCGGGTCGACCAGCAGCATGTGCGTCAGCAGCCAGCCGCCGGCATAGAGCGCGGGACGTTCCACCTTGTCGGGATTGCCGGTCAGCAGCGTGCTGGCCGATACCGGCAGGCCGTTCGCGAACTCGCGCGCGCGGTACATCGGCACGCGCGCGATTTCGATCGATCCGTCGTCGCGGAAGCGGGTGGGGGCGAAGAATTCGGCGAACCCTTCGACATACCATGCGGGGAACGCGGCCTCGGCCCAGTTCGACAGCATGAAATGATGGGTATATTCGTGGAACAGCACCTCTTCGGGATTGATGCCGGTGCCCGAACCGCTTTTCGGCACGAACGCCACCGATCCACCGGCACGCGGGATATAGAATCCCGCGACGTTGCTCGACCGGGCCAGCCGGGCGATGCTGCTGATGTCGCCAGTGCGATAGACCACGACCCGGTTAGGCGGCGCGATCGGCGTCGCCGGTATCTTCGTCAGTAACCGCAGCGTCGCATCGAACCGTTCGAGCCGTTCGGCGAAACGCGCGACATCGTCGGCGCGGTCGTCGGAATAGACGATGAAATGGTCCGAGCGCGCCTCATGCCATTCTGCCTGCGCCGCGACCGGCCACAGGGCCATCAACGCTGCCAACACCGTGCGAATCATGCGCGACCCCCCACTGCCCGGACAGGGTTTACGGCGCGGTGCCGGTGCGGGCTAGACGAAGCTGTACGGATCGACGTCGACCGCCACGCGGACCTTCGTTCCCCATTCGACGGCGGCCAGCCAGTCGCGGATCACGTCCTGCACGTCGAGCGCGCGGGTGGCGTGGACCAGCAGGCGGAAGCGGTGCCGCCCGCGCAGCATGGCGAGCGGGGCGGGGGCGGGGCCATAGACGTGGCAGCCATCGACCTGCGGCGCGGCGCGGCCGATCGCGCGCGCGGTCGCCTCCGCCGCCTGCCGGTCCTCCGACGACACGATGATCGCGGCATAGCGGCCGAACGGCGGCACCTCCGCCTCGCGCCGCGCCTCGGTTTCCGCCGCATAGAAGCTGTCGGCATCGCCCGAGACCAGCGCCTGCATGACGGGGGCGTTCGGCTGGGTCGTCTGGATATAGACATGGCCGGGCCTGGTGCCGCGCCCCGCCCGCCCGGCGACCTGCGCGATCTGCTGGAAGGTGCGTTCCGACGCGCGCAGGTCGCCGCCCTGCAGCCCCAGATCGGCATCGATCACCCCGACGCAGGTCAGGTTGGGAAAATGATAGCCCTTCGTCACCAGTTGCGTCCCGACGACGATGTCGATGTCGCCCGCCTCCATCCGCCCGACGAACTCCGCCGCCCTTGCCGGGGACCAGATGGTGTCCGACGTGACGATCGCGATCCTGGCGGTCGGCCACAGCGCCGCCGCCTCGTCGGCGATGCGCTCCACGCCGGGGCCGCAGGCGACCAGCGCATCCTCCGCGTGGCATTCGGGGCAGGCGCGCGGGGTCGGGACGACATGGCCGCAATGGTGGCACGACAGGCGGTGGATCAGCCGGTGCTCGACCATCCATGCGGTGCAGTTCGGGCATTGGAACCGATGCCCGCACGACCGGCACAGCGTCAGCGGCGCATAGCCGCGCCGGTTGAGGAACAGCAGCGCCTGTTCGCGGCGTCCCAGCGTCTCGTCGATCGCCTTGACCAGCGGCGCGGCGATCCAGCGCCCCCGTTCGGGCGGCTGTTCGATCAGGTCGATCGGTTCGATCGTGGGCAGTTGCGCCTTGCCATAGCGTCCGGGGAGCCTGACCTCGGTATAGCGGCCCTGCGCCACCTGTTGCCGGGTTTCGATCGCCGGGGTCGCGCTGGCGAGGATGACCGCGCATTTCTCGAACAGGGCGCGCATCACCGCCACGTCGCGGGCGTGATAATGCACCCCCTCTTCCTGCTTGAAGCTGGTCTCGTGCGCCTCGTCCACGACGATCAGCCCGAGATCGGCATAGGGCAGGAACAGCGCGGATCGCGCGCCGACCACGACCTTCGCCTGGCCCGACGCGATCGCCCGCCATGCCCGGCGGCGCTGGGTGCTGCGCAGGTCGCTGTGCCACGGCACCGGCTCGCAGCCGAACCGGGCGGTGAAGCGTTTGAGGAACGGTTCGGTCAGCGCGATCTCGGGCAGCAGCACCAGCACCTGCCGCCCCTGCCGGATCGCCGCCGCGACGGCTTCGAAATAGACCTCGGTCTTGCCCGACCCGGTGACGCCGTCGAGCAGGAAGGGGTGGAAACTGCGGGCATCGACCGCCTGCGTCAGCCGGTCCGCCGCCGCCTGCTGGTCGTCGGAGAGGGCGGGTCGATGATGGTCGGGATCGGGCACCGGATAGGGCTGGTCGATATCGACCGACACCGCCTCGATCGCGCCGAGCTTCACCAGCCCCCGGATCACCGCGTCGGACACATCGGCGATCATGGCGAGTTCGCGCACCAGCCCGCGCCGCTCGCCGATCCGCTCCAGCGCCTGTGCACGCTGCGGCGTCATCCGGTCGGGCACCATGCCGGTCGCGCGATATTCGATGGCGAGCTTCGCCCCCTCCAGCGCCGCATTGGAGGCAAGGCACATGCGCAGCACCGATGCCGGCGCCGCCAGATAATAGCCCGCCGTCCATTCCACCAGCCGGCGCAGGGGAGCGGCGATCGGCGGAACGTCGGCGACCCCGAGCAGCGGGCGCAGCCGGTTGTCGCCGACCTCCTCTGCCGCCAGCCGTTCGGCGTCCCACACCACGCCCAGCAACTGCCGGGGGCCGAGCGGGGCGGTGACGATCGAGCCCGGCTCGACCGCAAGCCCATGCGGCACACGGTAGTCGAGCGGCCCGAGCGCGGCATTGAGCAGGAGGACGCGGGCGCGGGACATCGGCAGGTAGATAGGATGGGCGGTCGCTGCCGTCATCCCGCTCCTTTTTTGTCATCGCGACCTGCGCCGTGATGACGAAGGTGGCGAACCCCATCGTCATTCCCGCGCAGGCGGGGACGACGACCTGATTACCGGCTTGCGTGATTGCGCCTTGCGTGGGTCCCCGCCTGCGCGGGGACGACGAAGAACGTGCAACAGTCCGCGCGAACGCCCGCTTACAGCGCCAGTCGCGCCGTCACCCGCACATCCCGGCCGGCCAGCGGGGCGAAGTCCTTCAGGAAACTCGCATGCCGCCGCGCCTCGACGTCGAAGAGGTTGTTCGCCGACACCATCAGCGTCGTCCGGCTGTCGCGCCCGAACGGCCGCAGCGATACCGATGCGTTGACCATCGTATAGGCCGGGGTAGTCGTTTCCAGATCGGCGACGCGGTTCTGGCGGGTCACATGCTCGACCTCGCCGCGCACCTGCACCATCTGCCCCTGCGCCTCGATCCCGCCCAGCACGCGCAGCGGCGGGATGCGCGGGGCGGGGCCGCGATCGACGATCGTCGCGCGGGTATAGTCGGCAAGGCCATCGAGGTTGATCGCCGTCCCGCCGAAGCTGGCGACGCGGGCCGATGCCTCGGCCTCGAACCCCCACAGCCGGGCATCAGCCTGCTGGTACTGGAACACCGGCAGATGATCTTCCTCCTCGCCGGTCGGGTTCTCGTAGATGAAGTTGCGGAACCAGTTGTGATAGGCCGACAGTCCGAAGCGGTAGCCGTCGCCCGATCCCTTCAGCGTCGCTTCCAGCCCGTCGCTGATTTCCTTGACGAAGCCCGGATTGCCGATCTCGAACGCCTGGGTGCCGGCATGCGGACCGTCGGCGAACAGTTCCTCGGCCGACGGCGCGCGTTCGGTATGGCTGGCGTTGATGCCGAAGCGGACATTGCCGAGCAGGCCGACGCTGCCGCCGAGCGAGCCCGAGAAGCTGTTGAAGCGGCGCCGGATATCGTCGTTGCCGAGGTCCGCGTCGGCGGCGGCGCGGGCGGTGGTATATTCATACCGCCCGCCTGCTTCGGCCCGGAACGCGCCCAGATCGAACGACTGGAGCGTGAACAGGCCGAACTGCTGCGTCTCGCTCTTCGGAATGAATTTTTCCTCGCCGACGATGTTCAGGTCGCGGATGAACATCTGTCCGCCGAACGCCCCGCGCCATGCGCCGCGTGCCGCCTGCACCGCCTCGACCCGCGCTTCCAGCCCGCGATTGTAGAAGCTGGTGCCGATCTCGCCGGTATCCTCGATCTCGTCATGCCGATAATCGGCGAAGCCGCCGCGCAGCCGCAGCTTTTCGACGAAGCCGTCGCCGGTGGCGACCTCCGCCCGCATGTCGGCGCGGGTCTGGCGGACGTGCAGCGTCACCTGTTCGTGGCTGTGGCCATGCTCCTCCCCATCCCCATGGCCGTGATCGTCCTCGCCTTCATGGTCGTGCTCGGCGACATCGAAGCGCTCGGGCACGCCGTAGCGATTGTCGAGATGGCTGACCGAAAAGCCGAGATTGCCGGTGTCGGTCACGATCGCCGCGCCGCCCGCGACCTCCCACATCCTCGACTGCGAATTGGGCAGCCGCCCGCGCAGGTCGGCCAGCTCGCGAACCTCCGCCTCGTCGTTTGCCGCCGCCTGCGCGCGCAAGGGGCGCGACAGCAGATAGCCGCCGGTGCGCAGGTCGTCGGTCTGGCCGAAGGTGCCGTCGAGGTGGAACACGACCTTGTCCGTCACCGGCACGTCGACCGCGGCCGAAGCGCTGCGCTCGTTCGCGGCCGAGCCATAGGTGCCGAGCGCGTCGACATGGATCGGTTCGTCGGGCACGCGGCGCGGGATGCGGCTGTCGATGACGTTGACCACGCCGCCGATCGCCGACGAGCCGAACAGCAACGCCGCCGGCCCGCGCAGCACCTCGATCCGGTCGGCGGTCAGCGGATTGATCGCGACCGCATGGTCGACCGAGGTGTTCGACACGTCGAAGCTGCCGATGCCATCGGTCAGCACGCGCACCCGTTCGCCCTGCAGCCCGCGCAGCACCGGACGCGACGCGTTGGGGCCGAAGCTGGTGGCCGATACGCCGGGCTGGCGCGCCAGCGTCTCGCCGATCGTCGGGCGCAGTTCGCGGGTCAGTTCCTCGCCGCTCAGCACGCTGGTGCCCGACAGCACGTCGGCCTGGTTGCGCTGATAGGGGGCGGTGACGATGATCTCCGCCGGGGCATCGCGGTGATACTCGTCCCCCGCCGGGGCCGGAGCGGTCTGGGCATGGGCGGCGGCGGGCAGGATCAGGGCGGTGCTCGACAGCCACAGGGCGGGACGGAACATTGCAAGGAACTCCAGATTGCACAGACCCCCGGCGATTAACGCAAGATGATACAACATACCACTATTTTGTGCGTTGCAGCGCCCCCGGCCGGCGGATGGCCGTCCCGGCGGCGCGCGCCATCGCCTTGCGTGTCCGCGCTTTTCCGGCAAATGTCGCCGCATGACCAGTCACGACCCCGCGCCCGCCGAAGCCCCGGAGGCCGACACCGCCGACGACCGCCGCTATCGCGCGCCGGCGCTCGAAAAGGGGCTCGATATCCTCGAACTGCTCGCCGGCGTCGCCACGCCGCTGACGCTGACGCAGATCGTGCAGCGGCTCGGGCGGTCGCACGGCGAACTGTTCCGCATGGTACAGGTCCTCGAATATCGCGGCTATCTGACGACCGAGGCGGGGGGCGAGGGCTATACGCTCAGCGACCGGCTGTTCTCGCTGGGGATGAACCAGCCGCGCACCCGCTATCTGATCGAGGTCGCGCTGCCCGAGATGCGGCGGCTGGCGCAGGAGACCGGGCAGTCGTGCCATGTCGCGGTCCATACCATGGGCGACATGGCGGTGATCGCGCGGATGGAATCGGCCGAACAGCTCGGCTTCTCGGTCCGCGTCGGCTATCGCCGGCCGCTGTTGCAGGCGGCATCGGGGGTCGTCCTCTACGCCTTCCAGCCCGCCGATGTCCGCGCGCGGTGGGAAAAGCTGCTCGATCCGGTGCCGAGCGCCGACGCGCTCGCCGCATTCCGCGCCCATGCCGAGGAAGTGGCCGCCAGCGGCATCGAACGCACCGCCAGCCGGTTCGTCAGCGGCGTGACCGACCTGTCCGCGCCGATCCTGCGCGGCGGCGCGGCGGCGGCGGCGCTGACCATGCCCTATCTGTCGAAACTGGCCGAAGCCGACGCGATCGACACGGCCGCCATCGCGGTACGGGCGGCGGCGGCGCGCATTTCGGAACAACTGGTGGACGACGACCATCATCTGTGAAGGGGCTGTCCGGGCCCCGCGCGTCCGCGTACCGCACGGGCGGCGATATCCCGGCATGACCCCGGTCGTCATTCTGCCGCCGCGATCCGCCGGCGCGCCGATCGACAGCATCGGCCGGGGAGCGTGGGCGGCGGACCCGTTGCGACCGACCGGCCCAATGCTTTCGGGTTGCAAGGAAAAATACGTTCACATATGAAAACCGTTCGGCGTCGGTGGTGACGACCGGAACGGGGCGGATCGATCATCATGGGTGGCGCCCCATGGGGGCTGCGCATGACGATCATCACCCGGCTATCGGTCCACGACATCCGGTTTCCGACCTCGACCTTTCTCGACGGATCGGACGCGATGAACCCCGAGCCGGACTATTCGGCCGCCTATTGCATCCTCGAAACCGATACGCCGGGCCTCGAAGGCCATGGCCTGACCTTCACCATCGGGCGCGGCAACGACCTGTGCTGCGCGGCGATCGCGGCGCTGGCGCCGCTGGTCGAGGGGGTGTCGCTCGACGCCATCCGCAGCGACGGCGCGGGATTCTGGCGGCGGATGACCGGCGATAGCCAGTTGCGCTGGGTCGGCCCGGAAAAGGGGATTATCCACCTCGCCACCGGTGCGGTCGTCAATGCGGTGTGGGATCTGCTGGCTAAGGCCGCGGGCCTGCCGCTATGGGACTATATCGCGTCGATGTCGGCCAGCGAGATCGTCGGGCTGATCGATTTTCGCTACATGACCGACTGCATCACTCCCGACGAGGCGGTCGCGCTGCTGGAGGAACGCGCGCTGGGCAAGGCAGAACGGCGCGCGACGCTGCTGGCGGAGGGCTATCCCGCCTACACCACCTCGCCCGGCTGGCTCGGCTATTCGGACGAGAAGCTGGTCCGCCTGTGCCGCAAGGCGGTGGCCGACGGCTTTGCCCATATCAAGCTGAAGGTCGGCGGCGATCCCGGGAATGACCGCCGCCGGGTGGCGCTGGCGCGCGAGACGATCGGGCCGGACATCGACCTGATGATCGACGCCAACCAGGTGTGGGAAGTCGGCGAAGCGATCGCACGGGTCAACGACCTCGCCTTCGCGAAACCGCGCTTCATCGAGGAGCCGACCTCGCCCGACGATGTCGAGGGGCACCGCGCGATCCGTGCGGGCGTGAAGCCGGTCCAGGTCGCCACGGGCGAGATGTGCCAGAACCGGATCGTCTTCAAACAGTTCATCATGCGCCATGCGCTCGACGTGGTGCAGATCGACCCCTGCCGGCTGGGCGGCGTGAACGAGGTGCTGGCGGTGCTGCTGATGGCGGCCAGGTTCAACCTTGCGGTGTGGCCGCATGCCGGAGGCGTCGGCCTGTGCGAATATGTCCAGCACCTGGCGATGATCGACTATCTGTGCTTCTCCGGGGTCAAGCACGACCGCGCGGCCGAATTCGTCGATCACCTGCACGAGCATTTCGTCGATCCGTGCATCGTCGAGAACGGCGCATATCGTGCGCCTGCCCGGCCGGGCTATTCGATCGAGATGAAGCGCGCATCGATGGACGCGCATCGCTGGACGGGCGCGCGCTGATCCGTCCCCCGTCGGAAGGTGGCTTGCCGCCGCCGCCGATCGGGTCCGGGGTGACGGCATGACGGGCATCCGCGCGCGTCCGACCTGCGCGTAACGATTCTTTGCCGCTCCGCGACAAATTGCGACAACTCGCGCATTGCGTCGATCGACGCCGTGCGTATGAAAAAGGTCAATGAAACTTTCGAATGGGCCGGCGGTTACGCGTCGGCGCATTCGCGCCGCTTTTTCGTCGCAAAGGTTGCTTCCTTGATCCGATCCGCGTCGTCGCGCGTCCGCCCGTTCCTGTTCGTCCCCGTCCTCATCGCGCTGTCGGCCTGTGGCGGGGGCGGTGCGGAAAAGGCGGGCGGGAACGGGCGTGGCAATCAGGGGCCGGCCGAGGTCGGCTTCGTCGTGGTCCGGCAGACCAGCGTGGCGCAGACCGCGGACCTCGCCGCGCGCGTCGTCGCGTTCCAGCAGTCGGAGGTCCGCCCGCAGGTCGCCGGACTGATCCGCCGTCGCTTCTTTACCGAGGGCGCGCTGGTTCGTGCCGGGCAGACGCTCTACGAAATCGATCCGCGCCTCTATCGCGCGCAGGCCAACGAAGCGACCGCCAACCTCAACAGCGCCCGCGCCAATGCCGAGGCGACACGCGTGCGCGCCGAACGCTTCCGCCCGCTGGCGGAAATCGAGGCGGTGAGCCGCCAGGACTATACCGACGCCGCCGCGCAGGCACGGCAGGCGGCGGCCGCCGTCGAACAGAGCCGCGCGCAGCTCGAAACCGCGCGCGTGAACCTGTCCTTCACCCGCGTCCCGGC
This sequence comes from Sphingomonas hengshuiensis, assembly GCA_003240755.1. Taxonomy (GTDB): domain Bacteria; phylum Pseudomonadota; class Alphaproteobacteria; order Sphingomonadales; family Sphingomonadaceae; genus Sphingomonas; species Sphingomonas hengshuiensis_A. The sequence goes on from QFNF01000030.1 coordinate 9,774, forward strand.
GCCGATCACCGGGCGGATCGGGCGCAGCTATTTCACCGAAGGCGCGCTGGTCACGACCAACCAGGCCGATCCGCTCGCGGTGATCCAGCGGCTCGACCCGATCTTCGTCGATATCCAGCAATCGGCGGCAGACCTGCTGGCGTTGCGCCGCGAGCTGGCGAGCGGCGGCGTGGTCCCGGCCTCCGCCGCGGTGCGCCTGCGGCTGGAGGATGGCAGCGACTATGGCCAGACCGGCACCGTCCAGTTCGCCGAGGTGATGGTGAACGCGCAGACCGGCACGGTGACGCTGCGCGCCCGCTTCCCCAATCCGCAAGGGGTGCTGCTGCCCGGCATGTTCGTCCGTGCCCAGTTCGCGCAGGCGATCAACCGGCGCGCGATCCTCGTGCCGCAGCAGGCGGTGAAGCGCGATCCCAAGGGGCAGGCGACGGTGTTCATCGTCGGCCCGAACGACACCGCGGTGCAGAAGGTCGTGCAGGCCGACCGCACGCAGGGCGAATTCTGGGTCGTGACCGGCGGGATCGATCCGGGCGACCGGGTGATTACGCAGGGGACCGCCAACCTGCGCCCGAACGCGAAGATCAGGGCCGTGCCCGCCACCACCCCGCAGTCGATCCGGCCCCGGCCCGCCGATGACCAGCCGTCCGCGCCCGAAAAGGCGGGATAGGCCATGTCCCGCGTCTTTATCGATCGCCCGATCTTTGCATGGGTGATCGCGATCATCGTGATGCTGGGGGGGCTGGGGGCGATCCTGTCGCTGCCCATCGCGCAATATCCCGACGTCGCCCCACCCCAGGTGAATATCCGCGCCACCTATCCCGGCGCCAATGCCGAGACGATCCAGAATTCGGTGACGCAGATCATCGAACAGCAGCTTACCGGCATCGACGGCCTGCTCTATTTCAGCTCGCAAAGCTCGTCGCGTGGGCAGGTGACGATCAGCGCGACCTTCGACAAGGGCATCGACCCCGACATCGCGCAGGTGCAGGTCCAGAACCAGGTGCAGCAGGCGCTCAGCCGACTGCCGCAGCAGGTGCAGCAGCAGGGCATCCGCGTCACCAAGTCGAACCCCGACTTCCTGATGATCGTCGGCATCTTCGACGAAACCGACCAGCGCACCAATGGCGACGTGTCGGATTTCATGGAGGCGAGCCTCGTCGAGCCGCTGGCACGGATCAACGGCGTCGGCGAAACCAATGTGTTCGGATCGCAATATGCGATGCGTATCTGGCTCGACCCTGCGCGCCTTGCGTCGTTCTCGCTGATGCCAGGCGATGTCATCACCGCGATCCAGAACCAGAATACCGAAGTCGCCGCGGGCGAGCTGGGCGGGCAGCCGAACGGCCCCGGACAGCAGTTGAACGCCACCGTCACCGCCCAGTCGCGGCTGCAGACCCCGGCGCAGTTCAGGGCGATCATCCTGAAAACGCTGCCCGACGGTTCGACCGTGCGCCTGTCCGACGTGGCGCGGGTGGAACTGGGGCAGGAAAATTACGCGGCGTTGAGCCGGGTGAACGCGCATCCGGGCGCCGGCCTTGCCATCAGCCTTGCCCCGGGTGCCGATGCGCTCAAGACGGCGGAACTGGTAAAGGCCGAGGTCGAGCGGCAATCGGCGAAATTCCCCGCCGGCCTGACCTATGCCTATGCCAACGACACGACCGCCTTCATCAAGCTGTCGATCGAGGAAGTGGTCAAGACGCTGGTCGAGGCGGTGATCCTCGTCATCATCGTCATGTTCGTGTTCCTGCAAAGCTGGCGCGCGACGCTGATCCCGACGATCGCGGTCCCGGTGGTGCTGCTCGGCACGTTCGGCGTATTCTATATCGCCGGCTTCTCGATCAATACGCTGACGCTGTTCGGCCTCGTCCTCGCCATCGGCCTGCTGGTCGACGACGCGATCGTCGTCGTCGAGAATGTCGAGCGGCTGATGGAGGAAAACCCCGACATGTCGCCGCGCGAGGCGACGATCCGGTCGATGCAGGAGATCCAGGTCGCGCTGGTCGCGATCGGCATCGTCCTGTCGGCGGTGTTCCTGCCGATGGCGTTCTTCGGCGGATCGACCGGGGTGATCTATCGCCAGTTTTCCGTGACGATGGTCGCGGCGATGCTGTTGTCGACGGCGGTCGCGCTGATCCTGTCGCCCGCGCTCACCGCGACGCTGCTGAAGCAGAAGAAGCGCGGGCAGGATGGCAGCCTCGAAGGCGGCTGGCTGGAGCGCAGACTGCCCCGCGTCGCCCATGTCGGCGAACGGATGCGGAACGGGTTCAATCGCAATTTCGACAAGGGCATCGACCGGTACGAACGCGGCGTCGTCCATGTCATCGATCGCAAATGGCTGTATCTGCTGCTCTATGCCGCGGTGCTGGCGATCCTCGCGCTGCTGTTCTTCCGCCTGCCGACCTCGTTCCTGCCGACCGAGGATCAGGGCGCGGCATCGATCCGGTTCCAGTTGCCCGCCGGATCGACCCGCGGTCGCACCGAAGAGGTGCAGCGCGCGGTGGAGAAATATTTCCTGACCTATGAAAAGGACAATGTCCGCACGCTGCTGGCCGTCGCGGGCGGCGGCGGCGGCGCGTCGGGACAGAATACGGGGCAGGGGTTCATCAACTTCACCGACTGGTCGCAGCGCCCCGGCAGGGACAACAGCGCCGACGCGATCGTCGGTCGCGCGTCGGCCGCCTTTCGCGGTTTCCGCGATGCGCAGGTCTTCGCCATCCTGCCGCCGGCCGTGCGCGGGCTGGGCCAGGCGAACGGCTTCACCATGCAGCTCCAGAACGCCAGCGGCATGAGCACCGCGCAGTTCGCCGAGGCCCGCGACAGGCTGCTCGCCGCCGCCGCCGCCGATCCGATGCTGACCGGCGTCCGCCTGTCCGAACTGCCCGATATCGCGACGCTGAACGTCGATATCGACCAGCAACGCCTCTCGACGCTGGGGCTGACGCAGGGCGACGTCAACAACACCCTGTCGACCGCATGGGGCGGGCGCTACGTCAACGACTTTATCGACCGCGGCCGGGTGAAGCGCGTGTTCGTGCAGGGCGACGCCCCCTATCGCAGCGAACCGGGCGACCTGTCGCAATGGTTCGTGCGGGGCTCGAACGGGCAGATGGTGCCCTTCTCGTCCTTCTCGCGCACCGGCTGGACCGTCGCGCCGACCACCCTGTCGCGCTTCCAGGGCCTGCCCTCGTTCGAATTCCAGGGGCAGGCGGCCTCGGGCGTCAGTTCGGGCGAGGCGATGGAGCGGATCGCCGAACTGGCCGGACAGATTCCGGGCACCAGCGTCGCATGGTCGGGGCTGTCGTTTCAGGAACGGCTGTCGTCGGGACAGGCGCCGCTGCTCTACGGCCTGTCGATCCTCGTCGTGTTCCTGTGCCTTGCCGCGCTGTACGAAAGCTGGTCGATCCCGATCGCGGTGCTGCTGGTCATTCCGCTCGGCCTGATCGGCGCGATCGCGTTCGTGACGCTCAGGGGGCTGGAGAACGACGTCTATCTCCAGATCGGCCTGCTCACCACCATGGGCCTCGCCGCCAAGAACGCGATCCTGATGATCGAATTCGCCGAACAGGCGGAAAGGAAGGGGGCGCGCGTCATCGATGCCGCGCTGGAGGCGGCGCGTATCCGCCTCCGCCCGATCCTGATGACCTCGCTCGCCTTCATCTTCGGCGTGCTGCCGCTCGCCATCTCGACCGGGGCGGGCGCCAACAGCCGCATCGCGATCGGCACCGCCGTCATCGGCGGCATGTTCACCGCGACGGTGCTGGCGATCTTCTACATCCCGCTGTTCTTCGTGCTGGTCCGCCGCGGCGTGCGCGACGGCATGGCGAAGCTGCGCCATCATGCACCGACGGAGGCCGAGGCATGAGGCGCTCCGTACTTCCGCTGGCGGCGGCGTTGCTGGCCGGCTGTTCGATGACGCCGGCCTATGAACGCCCGACCGCGGTGGTGCCGTCGTCCTGGCCGGTCGGCGACGCCTATCTGCGCCAGAGCGAGGCGAGCCTGCCCGCGCTGACGTTCGAACAGGTGTTCACCGCGCCGGGGCTGCGCACGCTGGTCGGACAGGCGCTGGTCAACAACCGCGATCTGCGCATCGCGGCGGCCAATATCCGGGCGGCCCGCGCACAATATCGCATCCAGCGCGCCGACCTGTTGCCGCAGGTCGATGCGTCGGGACGCTACAGCTATCGCGGCACCGGCGACGGGGCATCGACCATCGCCGTGCCCGGCGCCGGGGCGGGCGGCACGGGCACCGGCACCGGAACCGGCACGGGCGGGACCGGGGGCACGGGCGGCACGATCGTCACCAGCGGCCGCTCGCCCAGCAGCTTCTCGCTCGACCTGGGTGCCACCGCCTTCGAACTCGACCTGTTCGGCCGCATCCGCTCGCTGACCGAGGCCGAGCAGAACCGCTATTTCGCGACCGAGGCCGGCGCCCGCGCCACCCGCCTGACGCTGGTCGGCGACATTGCGGAGGCATGGGCGACCTATGGCGCCGACCGCAGCCTGATGACCGTCGCCGAGGCGACCGCCGCCAGCGCGCGGCGCAGCGTCACGCTGACCCGCGCCCGGCTGCAGGGCGGCATCGCCCCGCGGACCGACCTGCGGCAGGCCGAACAGATTCTCGCAACGGCCGAAAGCGATCTCGCCGAACAGCGCACCCGGCTGGCGCAGGATATCAACGCGCTGCAACTGCTGGTCGGTGCGCCGGTCGATCCGGCGCTGCTGCCCGGTTCGATCGACGTCGCGCTGCCGACCATCGCCAACCTGCCGGCAGGGATCGATTCGGGCATATTGCTGCGCCGCCCCGACGTGGTGCAGGCCGAATATGAACTGCTGGCGGCCAATGCCGATATCGGCGCGGCGCGCGCGGCACTGTTTCCGCGGCTGTCGCTGACCGGGCTGGTCGGCTTCGCCAGCGACGCGCTGCGCACCCTCTTCACCGGCGGCGCGTTCAGCTATTCGGCGGCGCCGTCGCTCAGCTACCCGATCTTCCGCGCCGGCGCGGGCCGGGCCGGGGTCGAATTCAGCCGTGCCCGGCGCGACGCGCTGCTCGCCACCTATGAACGCACGATCCAGTCGGCGTTCCGCGAAGTGGCCGACGCCCTGGCGCGACAGGGCACGATCGCCGAACAGACCCGCGCCGAACAGGCCAATCTGGTCGCCGCGCAGGATACGTTCCGCCTGACCGAAGCGCGCTATCGCGGCGGCATCGACACCTTCCTCACCAGCCTCGACGCGCAGCGATCCTATTACGGCGCGCAGCAGCGGCTGGTCGCGACGCAACTGGTCGCAGCGACCAACCGCGTGACGCTGTACCGCACCCTCGGCGGCGATTCGCTGCTGGAGGCAGGGCCGAACGGCCCGGTGCCGGTGACGGACACCGCGCCCGCGCCCTGACCGGCCGCGCCGGAACGGGGAGGGCGCGGGACCGGGTCAGGCCACCGCCTGCCAGCCCCCCGCCGGGTCGTCATCATTCGCCGCCTTGCGCGCCACCCGCACCCGCCGCACCCGTCGGCGGCGCGACCGGGGCAGCACCCGGGCGACCCACAGTTTCAGCGACGTTCCCCGCACCGCGCCCACCAGCGCGACCGCCGCCAGCAGCGCGTCGAGATACGCCGCGATATCGATCGCCACCAGCACCCCGACCAGTTCGGGCGCGCCCAGCGCAGAGACGACAATCATGTCGCCGCCCATCCAGACCACCGTTCCCGCTGCCGCCGACAGGATCGCGAACAGCAACCAATGCCCCGGGGTCAGCGCCGCCAGCCCGCGCGCCATCGGCACCACCAGCACCGCGGCGATCGCCCGCGCGACCGGCAGGTCGGGCCAGAATCGCAGGATGACGATACAGGCGACGAAGGTTGCGGCGACGATCGGCATATGTTCCCCTTGCGAAACGACATGGGGACCGGGTCGGCGGCTGTAAAGATCAGCCGCCGTCGACGATCAGGTCGACCGACGTGCCGCGTCCCTCGGGCGACAGGAACACGGCATAGGCGGCATTGCCGCGGGTCCCGCCCAGCACATGCTGCTCCCCCTCGGCCTGATGCTCCGCCGAATAGCCGCCCTTGCGCGCGCGGGTGTAATACCAGTCGACCATGCGGTCGACCGGCTGGGCGATGGTGAAGCTGACCACCCGCATCCGGCAGCCATCGGCATCGGTTCCCGCCGCTTCGGACAGCCGCGCGTCGGGATGCAGCGCGAAGGCGGCGGGCAGGCGGTTGGCCCATGCCGCGCCATAGCCGACCCTGGCCGCGCACTGCCGGTTGCCGGCTTTCTGCACCGCCGCCAGCTCGCCCAGCGTCAACGCCTCGCGCCCGCCCTTGCACGACGGGCACGGCCCGGGCCTGGGTGCCGATTGCAACGATTCCCCCCGGGCAGCGCCGCCCGACGCCACGTTCGCCGCCGGGGCGGCGGCGCTGTACGGCCGGTCGGGCGGGCGGACCGCGCCGTTGCCCGATTGCCCGGTCAGGCCGGGGTCGACCATGATCTGGTCCTGCAACGCCGCCGTCACCGCCGGATCGCCGGCATTGCCGCGCAGCAGTTCGGCATCCAGCGTATCGAGATTGTTGGCAGGCGGCGTACCCTGCTGGTTGCAGGCACCGAGCAGCGCCAGCGGCATCACGATCGAAAGGGCACGAATCATCGGCGACGCACTCCGCGGATTAGGGGCCGCGCGACGCTAGGTCCTCGCGGTTAAGAAACCATCGTATCGTAAAAACGCGCATCCGCCATTGCCGTCCCGGCCTTCCGGGGCCATGTCCTGTCCCATGTTGAACATCGTCTCGATCGTCATCGGCCTTTTCGCGCTGGTGATCGCCATCCCCGCGCTGATCCCCGTCGTCTCGCTGATGAACTGGGTCGCGTTCCCGATCGCGCTGGTCGGGTTCGTCGTCGGGTTGCTGTCATCGAAGAACAGCGGGCGCAACCTGAACCTCGTGATCCTCATCGTCGCCGGCCTGCGCCTCTTCCTGACCGGCGGCCTGATCTGAACCGGTGAGCGAGGGGGCGGACCGGCAGGGGCTGGCGTTCGGCGTCGGCGCCTATGTGCTGTGGGGGCTGCTGCCCCTGTATTTCCGGCTGCTGGGGCCGATCGACGCGGGGGAGATCGTCGCGCAGCGCGTGCTGTGGTCGGCGCTGCTGGTGGCGGGCATCGTCATCGCCGCGCGGCGGGGGCGGGCGTTGCGCGCCGCCTTTGCCGACCGGCGCGCGCTCGCCAACCTGATCGCCAGTGCCGCGTGCATCGCGATCAACTGGCTGGTCTATGTCTGGGCGGTGCTGCACGGACAGGTGCTCGCCGCCAGCCTCGCCTATTTCCTCAACCCGCTGCTCAACGTCCTGCTCGGCGTCGTGCTGCTGGGCGAACGGATGAACCGGACGCAGGGGGTGGCGGTGGCGCTGGCCGGTGCGGGCGTCGCGCTGTTCGCGTTCGGATCGTCATGGGTCGCGCTGGGCATCAGCCTCAGCCTCGCGGTCAGCTTCGCGCTCTACGGCCTGATCCGCAAGACGGTGTCGGTCGGCGCGCTGGAGGGGCTGATGGTCGAAACCACGCTGCTGGCGCCCCTTGCGCTGGGCTATCTGCTCTGGCTGGGCGCGGGCGAGCCGCTCGCGTTCGAACAGGGGCCGGGCATGGCGGGGCTGCTGGTGCTTGCCGGTGCCGTGACCACCGCGCCGCTGCTGCTGTTCTCCGCCGCGGCGCGCCGCCTGCGGCTGGCGACGATGGGGATGCTCCAGTTCCTTGCGCCCTCGCTGCAGTTCCTGCTCGCGATTCTGGTGTTCGGCGAACACCTGACCCCGGCGCGGCTGGGCTGTTTCGCGCTGATCTGGGCGGGCCTCGCCGTCTATGTCCTTGGCGGGCGCCGGCCGGGGCGGCGCGAGGCCACCCCGACCCGGGTGTGATCGGCCGCCTACCGGCAGACCACCTGTCCACGATCGACCGACCGGCCGAGCAGCGCGCCCGCACCGCCGCCGATCAGCGTGCCGAGCAGCCGCGAATCGCCGCCCGCGATCAGGTTGCCCAGCACTCCGCCGCCCAGGCCGCCGACGATCAGGCCGGTGGTCCCGTCGTTGCGGCGGCAATAATAACGCCCGTTCTGCCCGCGATAGATGCGGTCGTTGCGGGTCAGCGCCCGCTGGCGATAATATTGCCCGTCGCGATAATAGCGATCGGCGTAATAGCGGTTCTGCCCCGGCTCCAGCCGGTTGTAGTTATAGTTGCGATAGCCGCGCCAGTCGCGCTGGTCGCGGCGGGCATCGTTCACGTCGCGGCGATAGTCGCGATCGGCCCGGCGCACGTCGCGCCGGCTGTCGGCGTTGCTCACGTCGCGGCGATAGTCGCGGCGGGCATCGCGAACCTCGTCGCGATATTCCTGCCGCGGGGTCTGCGCCATCGCCGGGGCGGCGGCGATTGTCGGCAAGGTCGTGGCCGCGACCAGCGCGGCGAGCATCGGGAAACGCACTCGCATTACTCCTGTCCAGAGGATGGGTGTAAAACGATGCGTACCCCGGCCGTGTTGCGTGAACGCAAAACTACCTGCCGTTCATATTGACGTCAGGCGTATTGCTTGCCCGGATAGGCGAACAGCAGGTCGGCATCCTCGCTCGCGCGCAACTGCACCGCGCCTTCGAAGGTCAGGCAGTCGCCGGCCGTCCAGGCCGTCCCGTCGGCGCTGCCATGGCCGGTGACGGGCACGAACCAGCCCTTGACGCCGGCGGGCACCGTCACCGTGCGTTCGCCCCCGGTCCAGCGTTCCAGCACGAACTTGGGACCATCGACCAGGATCGAGCGGTCCTGCGCGATCCTGCCCGGTGCCGGCGGGGCGACGAACGGCCGCGCGTCCGAGACCGCGACGCCATCCTCCAGATGCAGCTCGCGCGGACGGCCATAATCGTACAGCCGGTACGTCGTTTCCGAATTCTGCTGGATCTCGATCAGCGTGATCCCCGCGCCGATCGCATGGACCGTGCCGGACTTCGCATAGAAGAAATCGCCGGCCTTCACCGGTTTCCAGTCGAGCTTCGCCTCGATCGATCCGTCGAGCGCCGCGTCGCGCAACTGTTCGGCGGTCATCGGTTCGAGCGTGCCCAGCGCGATGGTCGAATCGGGTTCGGCGGCCAGCAGCGTCCAGCATTCGTCCTTGCCGCGCGGAAGCCCGCGCGCCTGGGCCTGCTGGTCGTCGGGATGGACCTGTACCGACAGCTTTTCCGACGTGAACAGATATTTGACGAGCAGGTCGGGGGTGTCGTCGCCCGGCGTCTTGTACCAGATTTCCCCGACCGGATCGGCGTCGGCCGGCTGGTCGGCGAACCCGAAGCCGAGGGAATGGCGCCCCCACGGCTTTTCCACGCGGTGCATCTCGAGCTTGGTGACGGGCATGAATACGCTCCGGAACGTCGTTGAACGGGTCCATGCTTCCATGCGCGAACCGGACCGTTCGCGCTACCCCCGACGTACCGGCGAACGGGCACGCGAAAGGGACTGTTCGCGTTACCCCTGCCGCAGTAGAAGCGTCGCCCATATGCGTACCGTATCGACCCGCGCGTCTGCGCTCATCCTCGTCGCCCTTGCCGGTGTCGGCCTCTCCGCCTGTGCCCGTGGCGGTGCCGGCGCCGGGCGCGACCTGCCCTATGTCGCGCGCGACGTGGGCACGCTCTATTCCGCGGCCAAGAGCCGGCTCGACCGGCACCAGTACAAGGTCGCCGCCGCGCTGTTCGACGAGGTCGAACGCCAGCACCCCTATTCGGTCTGGGCCCGCCGCGCGCAGTTGATGGGCGCGTTCAGCTATTATCTCGACGCCGACTATACGAAGGCGATCGCGGGGGCGCAGCGCTTCCTGTCGGTCCATCCCGGCAACCGCGACGCGCCCTATGCCTATTATCTGATCGCGCTCAGCTATTACGAACAGATCAGCGACGTGACCCGTGACCAGAAGATCACGATGCAGGCGATGGACGCGCTGGGCGAACTGTCGCGCCGCTATCCCAACACCTCCTATGCCGCCGATGCGCGGCTGAAGCTCGACCTGGTGCGCGATCACCTGGCCGGCAAGGAGATGGAGATCGGCCGCTTCTATCAGCAGCGCGGCCAGTGGCTCGCCGCGTCGATGCGCTTCCGCTCGGTGATCGACCAGTATCAGACGACGACCCACGCGCCCGAAGCGCTGATGCGGCTGACCGAAACCTATCTGGCGCTGGGCGTGCCGGTCGAGGCGAAGAAGTCGGCGGCGGTGCTCGGCGTAAACTATCCCGGTACCGACTGGTACAAGCGCGCCTACGACCTCATCAACGACAAGTCGCCGCCGCCGCCCAAGCCGATTCCCGTCACCTATGCCAAGCCCAAGCCGCTGACCGGCGAGGTGAAGCTGGAGGAGGACAACGAACCGCCGGTCCAGCCCACCACCACCCCGCCGCCGGTCACGCCGTCGCCGGTCGGCCCGACCACCGGCGCCTCGGGCGGCAGCCCCGGTGCACCGGGCGGCGTCCCGAACAACTGAAGCTGTCGACGCGTCACCCCGGACCCGATCCGGGGTGACGATTGCCCGGGTCCGTCCGGCCCGACCGATTGCCATCGTCACCCCCGCGAAGGCGGGAGCCCATGCACGCCGGCGTAGCGACTCCGTCCGACCCGTCGGCGACAATGGATTCCCGCCTCCGCGGGAATGACGAACACGGTCGAGACGCCGTGACTGGCAAGGTACGCGGATCCCGCACCTTGTCGGGAGCGTCCCTGCAAAACCACCCCGCCTCACACGAAGCCATTTGTTCTCCCGCTGTTCCGCAGGTATGGAGGGCGCGATGCTGATGGCGCTTTCCATTCGTGACGTGGTGCTGATCGAGGCGCTCGACCTCGATTTCTCCGCCGGGCTTGGCGTGCTGACCGGGGAAACCGGCGCGGGCAAGTCGATCCTGCTCGACGCGCTGGGGCTGGCGCTCGGCGCACGGGGCGATACCGCGCTGGTCCGCCACGGCGCCAGACAGGCGGCGGTCACGGCGATCTTCGCCCCCCCGGCGGCCGACGGGCCGGTCGCCCGGCTGTTCGACGACAACGGCCTCGACCTCGAACCCGGCGAGCCGCTCATCATCCGCCGCATCGTCAAGGCCGATGGCGGCAGCCGCGGCTTCGTCAACGATCAGCCGGCGTCCGCCGGGCTGCTGCGCGACCTCGCGCCGCATCTGGTCGAAATCCACGGCCAGCACGACGATCGCGGCCTGCTCAACCCGCGCGGCCACCGCGCGCTGCTCGACGGGTTCGGCCGCATCGATACCGCGCCGCTCAAAGGCGCCTATCGCGACTGGCGCGATGCCGAGGCGGCACTGGCCACCGCGCTGGACGGGATCGAGGGGGCGCAACGCGACCGCGAGTGGCTCGAACATGCGGTCGGCGAACTGACCGCGCTCGCGCCCGAGCCCGGCGAGGAGGAGGCGCTGGACGAACGCCGCCGCGCGATGCAACGCGCCGAAAAGGTCGCGGGCGACCTGACCCAGGTCGAGCAACGCCTCGATGGTCCCGATGGCGCGGTGTCGGCCCTGCGCCAGGCCGCCCGCGCGCTCGAACGCATCGCCGAGGCGCATCCCGCGCTCACCGAATCGCTCGCCGCCGTCGATCGCGCGCTGGCCGAGGCGGAAGCGGCCGAGGCTGCGCTGCGCGAGGCGACCGATGCCCTCGCATTCGATGCCGGCGCGCTGGAGGACGACGAATCGCGGCTGTTCGCGCTCAGGGCCATGGCGCGCAAGCATCGCGTCCAGCCCGACGACCTCGCCACGCTGGCCGACGACCTTGCCGCGCGCCTCGCGCTGCTCGAATCGGGGGAGGCCGGGATCGGCGCGCTCGAAACCGGCGTCGCCACCGCCCGTACCGCCTATGCCCGGGAGGCCGACCGCGTCCATGCCGCCCGCCTCGACGCCGCCGCCCGCCTCGACGCGGCGGTGGCGGGCGAACTCGCGCCGCTCAAGCTCGATGCGGCGCGCTTCCGCACCGTCGTCGCCGAACTCGACGACGGCCAATGGTCGTCGGCGGGCCGCGACCGGGTGGAATTCGAAATCTCCACCAACCCCGGTGCCCCCTTCGCCCCGCTCGCCAAGATCGCCAGCGGCGGCGAACTCTCGCGCTTCATCCTCGCGCTGAAGGTCGCGCTGGCCGAAGAAGGCGGGGCGGCGACGATGATCTTCGACGAGATCGATCGCGGGGTCGGCGGCGCGGTGGCCTCGGCGATCGGCGACCGCCTCGCCCGGCTGTCGCGCGCCACCCAACTGCTGGTCGTCACCCACAGCCCGCAGGTCGCGGCGCGCGGGCACCGCCACCTGCTGATCGCCAAGAGCCATGACGGCACCGTCACCCGCACCGGCGTGCGGCCGCTGTCGAGCGACGAACGCCGCGAGGAGATCGCGCGGATGCTCTCGGGCGCCGAGATCACCGACGAGGCCCGCGCCCAGGCCCGCCGCCTGATCGAGCCGGCGTGAGCGACCCGCCCCGCACGCCCGACGGCCGCTATATCGTGGTCGACGGCGTGCTGTGGCGCGCGACCCGTCCCGACCTGTCGGACGAGGACCGCGAACGGCTGGTCCACGACCTGATGGAGGCAAGGCGCGCGGTCGGGGCCGGCAAGCGCGCGGGGGACGACACCGCGGTGGCGAAGGCGCGCCGCGCGGTCGATGCGGCCAAGGTCGCGCTGGGCGAACGCGGACCGGTCTGGTGGGACGACGGCGCGGCCGACCATAACCGACGCAAGGTCGAGAACACGCCCTATGCCGACTGGTGGGCGAGGCGGTAGGCCCCACCTCCGTTCGTCACTCCCGCGAAGGCGGGAGTCCATATGCGCCGACCGTCTTGATGGAGTCGCATTCGATGCGTGTATGGATTCCCGCCTTCGCGGGAATGGCGGGGTGGTTGCACGACGGCATGGTAGTGGGACGGAACGCCAAGCTATCTGGCGGCAGGCAGATGGGCTTTCGATCGACCCCTTCCTTCCGGCGATGGCGCGAAACGGTTTCCTACAATGCCGCGGCCTGCCACACTCGCTGGTGCTCTTTGACAACCACATCCCGCGCGATCCAGAACAACGACTGCACGAAAACGTGGCGAGTGTGAACTTAGTGAACTTTGACCACATGGTGGACGGATCGGGCCCCGCCACGGGCAAGGCCGGCATCGAGGTCGATCGTGCCCCCGGCACGATCTGCGGACTGCGGGGCAGTCCGCACCTCGATGCCCGTCGGACGGCGCTTTGGGCGCCGCCGGCCGGACGCGCCTTCAGGCCCGGCGCAGCTTCGCTGCACCTTGCCCGGCGCGCCCTAGATCGCGCTGTTCTTCGCCGCCTTCGTTGCCGGATCGAACATGTAATGGTGCCACGCGAACACCGTCGCCGCGCTGCGATGCGGGCGCCATTTCTCCGCCAGTGCGCGGGTCGCCCTTTCGCTCGGCCGCTCGGGCAGGCCGAGGATGCGCCCGATCTCGACCTGTACCGCCAGGTCGCCCGCCGGCCAGACGTCCAGCCGTCCCTCGGCGAACAGCAGGTATATTTCGGCCGACCACCGCCCGATCCCCTTGACCCGCACCAACTGGGCGATCGCTTCTTCATCGTCCGCCGGCAGGTCGGCAAGGTTCAGCCGCCCGCTCAGCACCTCGTCCGCCAGGCTGCGGGCATAGCCGATCTTCTGCCGCGACAGGCCGGCGGCGCGCAGTTCCTCGTCGGTCTTGGTTGCGATCCGGCTGGGGTCGGCGGCATCGCCCAGTGTCGCCTCCAGCTTCCTCCACACCGCGTCCGCCGCCTTGTAGCTCACCTGCTGCCCGACGATCGTGCGCAGCAGCGTCACGTAACCGCGCTCGCGGATGCGCGGTTCGGGATAGCCGGCATAGGCGAGCGCGGTCGCGAAGCCCGGTTCGATGGCAGCCAGCGCGTCGAGCGAGGTGCGCAACTGATCGGCGGAAAGGCCCATGCAGCGGTCCTTGAAAAGCGTCATCGGCCCCGGCATGGGACGGCGACAGGAGAATGAACGATGCCCATGCTTACCGTCGTCGACCGTGTCGGGGAAGAACGAACCGTGGACGCGGAGGTCGGGCTGTCGGTCATGGAAGTGCTGAAGATCAACGGCTTCGACGAATTGCTGGCACTGTGCGGCGGCTGCTGTTCGTGCGCGACCTGCCATGTGCATGTCGACCCGGCGTGGCTCGATCGCCTGCCGCCGATGAGCGAGGATGAGGACGACCTGCTCGACGCGGTGGACGACCGCGACGCCACGTCGCGGCTGTCGTGCCAGGTGCCGGTGACGGACGCGCTGGATGGACTCAAAATCACCATTGCAGACGAGGACTAGAGACGCGGTAGAGCTAGCCTCAGGCGCAACATGCCCCGCCCGGCCGGCGGGGCAGCGCCCATGTCGGGTTATGAAGCAGGGCCGTCGGGTTCTCGACGGACGCTTCTCGACAGGCGCGAAGCTGCTCGAACTGAACGGGTATCTTCAGGCGGGACAGGGTGGCGTTTGGTGCGACCCCTGTCCCCGCCCATTCCGTCTGGTTCGAGCAGGGATCGAGCCAAGTCGAGAGCCCGTATCGAGAACGGGGTTCCGCGAACACCACCCGCCATGGGCAAAGCCCATGGCGTCGGTCGGGCCGCTGGCCCGCCGGCCGCGTTTGGCAGGGTGCGAATCAGCGTCGCTAATTCGTCAGCCGCCCTGCGCCGTCGCCACCGCGTACAACGCGATCGCCGCCGCATTCGACACGTTCAGGCTCTCCACCCGGTCCGAAATCGGCAGCTTGGCGAGGATGTCGCAATGCGCCTCGGTATTCTGGCGCATGCCCTCGCCCTCGGCGCCCAGCACCAGCGCCACCCGCTTCGGCCCCAGCGCCTGTGCCAGCGTCGTGTCGGTATGTCCGGTCAGCCCGACGCGCCAGTATCCGGCATCGCCCAGCTCGACCAGCGCCCGCGACAGGTTCACCACCCGTACCCACGGCACGCTCTCCAGCGCGCCCGATGCCGACCGCGCCACCGTGCCCGATTCGGGCGGCGCATGCCGGTCCTGCGTCACGATCCCCAGCGCATCGAACGCCGCCGCCGATCGCAGGATGGCGCCGACATTGTGCGGGTCCGTCACCTGGTCGAGCAGCAGGATCGGCCGGTCGTCGTCGCGCCCCTGTTCGATCAGGTCGGCCAGCCAGATATCCTCCAGCGGATCGGCCTCGATCACGATGCCCTGGTGCGGCGCATCGGCGGGGACGAGGCGGGCGAGGTCGGCGACCTCGGCATAGACCACCGGCACGCCCTCCGGCAGCACGAGCTGCGCCCCCATTTCGTGGGTGCACCAGATCTTGCGGATCCTGCGCTCGGGATTGTCCAGCGCGGCGAAGGCGGCGTGGCGGCCCCAGAAGCGGGGACGCTGCGGCGATGCCTTGCTGGGGCGGTGTCCTTTGCGGGCCATGTCAGTCTTTCTCGGGGATGGCATAGGGGTCGGTGGCGACCGGCTGGGTGGGCAGGGGCGGACGCGGCAGCGGCCGTTCGGCATTGGCCGCGCTCAGCAGGATCGACGCGAGGATGATCGCGTTCTGCCGCATGTCGGGACCCTTGAGGTGGTCGTAGGTGTCGATGCTCGTATGGTGCAACCGGCTGCCATAGTCGAGCGGGTCCTGGATGAACTGATATCCCTGCAGTCCGACCGACTGGAAGAAATAATGATCGGTCGACCCGGTCCGCCGGTTGGCGACGGTGGTCGCCCCCATCGATGCGAACGGGCTCAGCCACTCGCGCAGGGTCGGCACCGCCGCGACATTGTTCTCGGCATTGATCCCGCGGATCCTGCCCGACCCGTTGTCGATGTTGAAATACGCGGTCATCGCATCGTAGCCGGGCTTCCTGGTGATCGGGAAACGGTTGGTCCAGCCATAGAAGCGGGCGAGACCGCCGTCCTTGCCGGCCGCCGGTTCGGGCCGCGACGCGATATGCCGCTCGACATAGGCGAGGCTGCCGAGCAGCCCCTGTTCCTCGGCATTCCACAACGCGAAGCGGATGGTGCGCTTCGGCCGGACCTTCAGCGTCGACAGGATGCGCGCCGCTTCCATCACCACCGCGGTGCCAGCGGCATTGTCGGCGGCGCCGTCGCCTGCGACCCAACTGTCGAAATGGGCGCCGGCCATCACATAACCGGCCCGGGGGTCGGTGCCGGGCAGGTCGGCGATGATGTTGTAGGCGGTGGGATCGCTGTCGTCGAAACGGACCTGCGTGTCGATCTCGATCGTCGGCGCAGGCCCGCTGACCGACAGCCGGGCGAGGCGGCGATAATCCTCCGCCGCGATCTCGAGTCCCGGCACTGCCGGCGCGACCTCGCGCGTGAAGAGATAGCCCGATCCGTGCAGCAGCTTGCCGTCGCGCGACGACATGGTCGCCATCGCGACCGCCCCTTCGGCCTTCAGGAACGCATCGAGCTTGCGCGCAAAGTCGAGTCGCCTGGCCCGGCGATCGGTATCGGCCGGATCGAACACCGGTTCCTTCCAGCTATCCGCCTTGGCGAGGTCTTCGCCGGTCAGGCGGCGGAACGGTGCTTCGTCGGGTTCGGACCCGGTGCCCGGCCGCGACACCATCACGACCTTGCCCGACAGCTTGCCGCGCCATGCGGCGAAGTCCGCTTCCTCGGCGATTGGCGCGACGATCACGGGTGCGGTGATGCGGCCATTGGTGCCCGGCGTCCACGCGATCGGGATCGCGGTCAACTGGACGGTGCGCGGCGTGACCATCCGGACGCTGGAGCGCTCGATCGTCCAGCCGCGCCCGAATTCGAACCCCTCGGCGGTGGTGGTCAGCCCCCATTCGCGGAACTTCGCCTGCGTCCAGCGTTCCGCCTCGCGCATCGCGGGCGAATTGGGCAGGCGCGGGCCGATCCGGTCGGTCAGGTGCTGGGTGATCGGCATCACCTGCGTCCGCGACGTCCCTTCGTCGACGATACGGTTGACGGCGTCGCGATCGACGCTCTGGGCCGCGAGCGGCGCCGCGATCAGGGTGGTGGCCAGCAGAATTGCGCGCAAGATGAAAATCCTCGGGTCGGAAAAGCGATGGCGACGACGCTAAGTTGCCCAACAAAGTGGCGCAAGGCGTTGACAGCGCCGTCCGGGGACGGCAATGGGCGCGCTCGCTTCGGGGCTGGCCCCCGACAGCGGCGGCTGGACAGGTGGCCGAGTGGTTAAAGGCAGCAGACTGTAAATCTGCCCGGGTTTCCCGTACGCTGGTTCGAATCCAGCCCTGTCCACCACCGCCCGCGCGATTGCGCGGCGGTGTTTTGCGGGAAGCAAGACGATCCCGACCCCCATCCTCTTCATATTCGCCGCGCTGTTCGAAATCGGCGGCTGCTTCGCCTTCTGGGCCTGGTGGCGGCTGGATCGTTCTGCGTGGTGGCTGGCGCCGGGCATCGCCGCGCTGATCGGCTTCGCGTGGATATTGGCGCACAGCGACACCGGCGGGGCGGGGCGCGCCTATGCGGCCTATGGCGGCGTCTATGTGCTGGGCGCGGTGCTGTGGGGCTGGGCGGTCGAAGGGCTGGTGCCCGACCGGTTCGACCTGGTCGGCGCGGCCCTGTGCATCGCCGGCTGCGGCGTGATCCTGCTGGGGCCGCGATAGCGAAGGGCTGGAGCGGGTAACGGGAATCGAACCCGTGTATTCAGCTTGGAAGGCTGCTGCACTACCATTGTGCTATACCCGCCCGCACGCTGCGGCGTGGAGGCGATGCCACTGCCACAGCCGGGCAGGGGCGGTCAACAGCCGCGTACATGCCCTTGCCGCGATAGGCAAAAGCCCTATGGCTCGACCGGATCGATCCTGGGGAGGGTGATTTGCTGGACGAAATGATCGCGACGGTCGGCGATGTGCTGAACCCGCACGGGCCGGCGGTGCGGGCGTCGGCAAGCTATTCCCCGTCCGACTATTCGATTCACTTCTTCCTCCAGTTGGCGGTGATCCTGCTCGCCTGCCGCGTCGTCGGCTGGGCGGGCAGGCGCTTCCTGAACCAGCCGCAGGTGGTGGGGGAGATGATCGCGGGCGTCGTGCTCGGCCCCTCGTTGCTCGGGCTGTTCCTTCCCCATCTGCAGGCGGCGATCTTTCCCGCCGAAACGCGCGGCGTGCTCTATGCCGGGGCGCAGCTCGGCGTTGGCCTGTACATGTTCCTCGTCGGGCTGACGCTGCGGCTCGACCATTTCCGGACCAAGGCGAAGAGCGCGGCGCTGGTATCGGCGGCGGGCATCGCCATGCCCTTCGCGCTGGCGTTCCTTGTCACCCCATGGCTGCTCCGCGTGCCGGGGCTGTTCGCGCCGGGAATATCGACCGGCAGCGCGACGCTGTTCATGGGGGCCTGCATCGCGTTGACCGCCTTTCCGATGCTCGCGCGGATCATTCACGAACGCGGCCTCGCCGACACCGCGCTCGGCACGCTGTCGCTGACCGCCGGGGCGTTCGACGATGCGGTGTCGTGGTGCGTGCTGGCGATCGTGCTGGCGACGTTCGGGGCGGGGGCGGGCGTCGCGATCCTCGCGATCGGCGGTGCGATCCTCTATGCCGTATTCCTGCTGCTGTTCGGCCGGCGCCTGCTCGTCCCCCTCGGGCGTGCGGTCGAGGCGAGGGGCGAGATGAGCATGACCGTGCTGTCGGTCACGCTGATGCTGTTCTGCCTGTCGGCGTTCTTCATGGACGCGATCGGCATCCATGCGATCTTCGGCGGCTTCATCCTCGGCGTGTTCATGCCGCGCGGGCTGTTCGTCGACGAGCTGAAGCGCAAGGTCGAGCCGCTGGCGGTCGTGCTGCTGCTGCCGATGTTCTTTACCTATTCGGGGCTGAACACGCGGATGGACACGGTCAGTTCGCTGCCGCTGCTGCTGATCGCGCTGGGCGTGCTGGCGGTGTCGGTCCTCGCCAAGTTCGGCGCCTGCTGGGCGGCGGCGCGGATCGCGGGCGAGGACAACCGCACCGCGCTCGGCATCGGCGCGCTGATGAACTCGCGCGGGCTGATGGAACTCATCATCATCAATATCGGCCTGCAAAAGGGGATCATCGGCCCCACGCTGTTCGCGATGCTGGTGCTGATGGCGATCGTCACCACCGTCATGGCCACCCCGCTGTTCGAAGCGGTCTATGGCAGGTGCGCACGGGCCAGCGGCGAACTGGGCCGTGCGCCGGCCTGAGTTTGGCGTACCAACTCGTTCTTTGCTGGCGTTCGTCCGGCGGAGGCCATAGATCGCGCGCGTAATGGCAAAGATCACGACTCCGCGTCCCGTCCGCGGCACCCAGGATATCTTCGGCGATTTCGAACGGCGTTTCACGCATGTCGCCGAAACGTTCGAACGCGTCCGCCGCCTGTACTGCTTCAACCGCGTCGAAGTGCCCGTATTCGAATCGACCGCGGTGTTCGCCCGTTCGCTGGGCGAGACGACCGACGTCGTTTCGAAGGAGATGTATTCGTTCGAGGATCGCGGCGGCGATTCGCTGACGCTGCGTCCCGAATTCACCGCGGGCATCGCGCGCGCCTACCTGACCGAAGGGTGGCAGCAACATGCGCCGTTGAAGCTTGCGACGCACGGCCCGGTATTCCGCTACGAACGCCCGCAAAAGGGCCGCTACCGCCAGTTTCACCAGATCGACGCGGAGGTGATCGGCGCGGCCGAACCGATGGCCGATGTCGAATTGCTGGCGATGGCCGACCAGTTGCTCGGGGAACTGGGCATCGCCGACGGCGTGACGCTCCAACTCAACACGCTGGGCGATGCGGAAACCCGCGACGCATGGCGGGCGGCGCTGGTCGAGCATTTCACGGACCATCGCGGCGACCTGTCGGAGGACAGCCTCAAGCGGCTCGACAAGAACCCGATGCGCATCCTCGATTCAAAGGACCCGCGCGACCGTCCGATCGCCGATTCGGCGCCCGGGATCGATTCGTTCCTGACGGCGGAGGCGGCGGACTTCTTCGCGGCCGTGACCGGCGGGCTCGACGCGGCGGGGGTCCGGTGGACCCGCAACGACCGGCTGGTGCGCGGGCTGGACTATTACCGCCACACCGCCTTCGAATTCGTCACCGACCGGCTGGGTGCGCAAGGCACCGTGCTGGCCGGCGGACGCTATGACGGGCTGATCGAATCGCTCGGCGGGCCGGCGACGCCGGGCGTCGGCTGGGCGGCGGGGATCGAGCGGCTGGCGATGCTGCTGGAGGAGCCCGCAGCACCGCGCGCGGCCGTCTGCGTCATTCCGCGCGAGGGCGGGGCCGACGTGCCGGCGATGGCGCTGTTGCAGGAACTGCGTGCCGCCGGCGCGGTCGCCGACATGGCCTATCGCGGCAATCTCAAGCGGCGCATGGCGAGGGCCGATGCGCAGGGGGCGGCGATGGTCGCGCTGGTCGGCGCCGACGGTGCGGTTACTGCCAAGCTGCTGGCGACCGGGCAACAGGTCGACCTCTCGAGCGAAGATCGCGACGCGTTCCTCCATGCCGCCACCCTTTACTCGGCGGGTGTTACCGATGGCGAGGTCGACGGTAATTCGGTGCTGGAGGAAATGATCGGCGAATGGCGCGGCGGGCTCTGGCAGGTATCGGATAGCGCATGACCATCGCCCCCGAACGCATCGCCCAGATCGAGGCGCGGCGCGACGAGCTGGCGGCGCAGATGGCGACCGGCGACCTGCCCGGCGACCGCTTCGTCGCGGTGTCGAAGGAATATGCCGAGCTGGAACCCGTCGCCCAGGCGGCGGGCGAGGTGCGGCGGCTGCGCGCCGAAAGCGAGAGCCTGAGCTTCATGACGCAGGATGCCGATGACGATCTGCGGCAGATGGCGGTCGAGGAGCTGCACGCCAACCGCGCCCAGCTAGAGGCGGCGGAGCGGGCGCTGGCGCTGGCGCTGCTGCCGCGCGATGCGGCCGACGAGCGCGCGGCGATGCTCGAGATCCGCGCCGGCACCGGTGGCGACGAAGCCGCGCTGTTCGCGGGCGACCTGTTCCGCATGTACCAGCGCTATGCCGATTCGCGCGGCTGGCGGATCGAACTGATCTCCGCCTCCGTCTCCGATGCCGGCGGCTACAAGGAAGTCGTCGCCAGCGTGACCGGCGCGGGCGTGTTCGCGCGGCTGAAGTTCGAAAGCGGCGTCCACCGCGTGCAGCGTGTGCCCGCGACCGAGAGCGGCGGGCGCATCCACACCAGCGCCGCGACCGTCGCCGTCCTGCCGGAGGCCGAGGATGTCGACGTGCAGATCGACGACCGCGACCTGCGCATCGACGTGTACCGTTCGTCGGGACCGGGCGGCCAGTCGGTCAACACGACCGATTCGGCGGTGCGCATCACCCATTTGCCGACCGGGCTAGTGGTGATCCAGCAGGACGAGAAGTCGCAGCACAAGAACAAGGCCAAGGCGCTGAAGGTGCTGCGTACCCGCCTGTACGAGGCCGAACGGCAGCGGCTGGCCGACGAGCGCGCCGGCACGCGCCGCTCGATGGTCGGGTCGGGCGACCGGTCGGAGCGTATCCGCACCTATAATTTCCCGCAGGGGCGCGTGACCGATCACCGCATCAACCTGACGCTCCACCGCCTGCCCGAAATCCTCGAGGGCGAGATGGACGAACTGCTCGGCGCGCTGATCGCGCAGGACGAGGCGGAGCGGCTGGCAACGCTGGATGGGTGACGCGCGAACGACGCTGCGCCATGCCCTGACGCACGCGGCCGGCCGCATCGCCGCGCTGTCGGATTCCCCCCGCCTCGATGCCGAACTCCTTGCCGCCCATGCGCTTGGATGTACGCGCGAAGCCATGCTGCTCTCCCGCCTCGACGATCCGGTCCCCGCCGCCTTCGACGCCCTGGTCGAGCGGCGCATGACCCATGAACCGGTCGCGTACATCACCGGTCGCCGCGCCTTCTGGACGATCGACCTGCTGGTCGGGCCGGGCGTGCTGGTCCCGCGCGCCGACAGTGAAACGCTGATCGAGGCGGCGGTCGATCATTTCGCCGGGCGCGCGCCGGCCCGCATCCTCGACCTCGGCACCGGGCCGGGGACGTTGCTGCTGGCGGCGCTGGCCGAATGGCCGGACGCGACCGGGCTGGGCATCGATGCATCGGCGCAGGCGCTCGGCTATGCCCGGCGCAATGGTCGCGCGCTGGGGATGGCCGATCGCGTCGGGTGGGCGCGGGGCGACTGGACCGCCGGGATCGACGGCCCGTTCGACCTGATCCTCGCCAACCCCCCCTATATCGGTACCGGCGAAACGCTGCCGCAGGAGGTCGCCGGACACGAACCGGCCGGCGCGTTGTTCGCCGGTGCCGACGGGCTCGACGATTATCGCCGGATCGTCCCCGACCTGCCGCGCCTGCTCGCGCCCGGCGGTATCGCCGCGATCGAGATCGGCCATGAACAAGGCGACGCGGTACTGGCGCTGGTCGCTGCGGCGGGACTGCCCGCGCGGCTGGTCCGTGATCTTGGCGGGCGGCCGCGCTGCGTCGTCGCGGGTTGATCCTGTCGTGCGCCGACCCCATCTTTCCGCTTGGAGAAGCCGGACGCAGTCGCTAAGACCGGCAGCGGGGCAGGCACCATCGACCTAGGCGTTGATTGCGGGGCGTGGCTCCCTCCATCGTCATGTGACCCACTGTCGTCCGGTGGGCATGGCAGGCGGACGGTGCCGGTGCATCGCCTCGCGGAGTTGCTCGCACCCGGGATCGCGAGATCGACGGACAGGTAAGGACAGGACAACCAACCCTTGATGAACAATCGTCAGGCCGGCCGCCGTCGCGGTCGCGGTGGCCAGCGTCAGCCGGGAAGCGGCGGCGGCAATCCGCGCGATAACGGCAATCGCATCGACAATCGTGCGCGCGGCAATGCGGCGCAGTTGCTGGAAAAATACCGGAATCTCGCCGCCGACGCGCAACGCGCCGGCGACCGGGTGAACACCGAATATTACCTCCAGTTCGCCGACCATTATTTCCGCGTGCTGGAAGCGGGCCGCTCGCGCGTCGAGGAACAACGCCGCGCCCGCGATGAATTCGACGGGAGCGACGACGAGGATTTCGACGGCGACGGCGATACGGGCGCCGACACCGGCGGTCAGGATCGCGGCCAGCGCGACGATCGCGGCAACCGGGATGATCGCGGCCAGCGTGACGATCGTCAGCCGCGCGCCCAGCGCGACGATCGTGGGAACCGCGAGGATCGCCAGCCGCGCGAGGAGCGTCAGGCCCGCGAGGAACGCCAGCCGCGTGACGATCGCGGCCCGCGCGAGGATCGTCCGCAACGCGAACGTCTGCGTCGGGACGGCGGGCGTAGCGCACCGGCCAATGACGGCGCCGAACAGCGCGGCGTGGAGGGCGAAGTCGGTACGCAGCAGAACGAGGTCGTGACGGCCGAAGTCGAAGCGGCACCCGAAGCCAAGCCGGTCCGCCGCCGCACCCCGCGCGCCCGTGTCGAAGCCGCGCCGGCCGAGGCGGAGGTCGCGCCGTCGCTCGACGCCGATCGCCTGCCGCCTGCGCTTTCGGCGAACGACGATGCCGCCGAACGCCCGCGCCGCCGTCGCCGCGTCCGTGCGGACGAGGAAGAGGCCGTGCCGCCCGCCGCCTGATCCGGCGACGACGGCAGGAACATCGGGGGCTGGTATCGCTGCGGGCGGTGCCGGCCCCTTTGCCGTTACCCTGTCGCGAACTGTTCGGCGGTCAGCGCGTATAGCCCGCCGGCCCCGGTCATCGCCGCCATGCCCAGCCCGCGTGCCTCGGGCACGATCCGGTCGAGATAGAAGGCGACCGCCGCGCGCTTGCGCGCGACGAAATCGGGATCCTCGACCGTGTCGAGCGCGCGCGCCTGTCGTTCGAGCAGCCAGCCGCAGACACAGGTCGACAGCATCGTCAGGAACGGATAGCTGCCCGCCAGCCGGTCGTCGACGTCCGCCTCCAGCATCCAGCGCGCTACCGCCTGCGTATCGCCCAGCAGGTCGCGAAGCGCCGCATGGACCACCTCGCCCCGCATCTCGGCGAACAGCGCCTCGATCGCGGCACCGCCGTCGCCCGACAGCTTGCGCCCGACCAGATCGGCGGCTTGGATACCGTTGGTGCCTTCGTAGATCGGGGTGATGCGCGCATCGCGATAATGCTGGGCCGCGCCGGTTTCCTCGACATAGCCCATGCCGCCATGAACCTGCACGCCGAGGCTCGCCACCTCGCAGCCGATATCGGTGCCATGTGCCTTGGCCAGCGGCGTCACGAGGTCGAGGCGTGCTTTCGCCCCGTCGACCCCCAGCGTCGCGCGGTCGACCTGGCCGGCGGCATAATAGACCAGCGCGCGTGCCGCCATGGTTTGCGCGGTCATGCGCAGCAGCATGCGCCGCACATCGGGATGTTCGATGATCGCCACCGGCGCACCGCCCGTCGATGCACGCGCCGACTGGATGCGCTCGCGGGCATAGGCGACGGCGCGCTGGGTCGCCGCTTCCGCCACCTGCACGCCCTGCAGCCCGACGTTCAGACGGGCGTTGTTCATCATGGTGAACATCGCGCGCATCCCGCCGCTCTCGGCCCCGATCAGCTCGCCGATGCAGTCGCCGTTATCGCCGAACGACAGGACACAGGTGGGGGAGGCGTGCAGCCCCATCTTGTGTTCGATCGACACGACGCGCACGTCGTTCGGCGCACCCGGATTGCCATCGGCATCGAGGCGGAACTTGGGAACGAGGAACAACGAGATCCCCCTCGTCCCGGCGGGCGCGCCCGGCGTGCGGGCAAGCACGAGGTGGACGATATTGTCGGCCATGTCGTGATCGCCGAACGAGATGTAGATCTTGGTTCCCGTGATCCGCCACGTCCCGTCGCCGACCGGTTCGGCACGGGTGGTCAGCGCGCCGACATCCGATCCTGCCTGTGGCTCGGTCAGGTTCATCGTGCCGGTCCATTCGCCGGTCGCGAGCCTGGGCAGATAGCGCGCCTGCTGCTCCGCGCTGCCATGATGGGTCAGCGCCTCGATCGCCCCCACGGTCAGCGTCGGCGCCAGCGCGAAGCCGAGATCGGCGGTGCCCAGCGTTTCCAGCACCGCGGTCGCGACCGCGAAGGGCAGCGCCTGTCCGCCGAAGTCCGCCGGCGAACCGATCGTGCCCCAACCGCCCGCGACATAGGCCTGATAGGCCGCGCGATAGCCGTCGGGCATCACCACCCCCTCCGGGGTCCAGCGCGCGCCGACCGTGTCGCCCTTGCGCGCCAGTGGTCGCCATTCGCCCGCGGCGAAATCGCCGATCCCGGTCAGGATCGCATCGAGCAGGTCGGGGGTCGCATCCTCGAACCGGGGTGTCGCGGCGATCGCCTCGATCCCGGCGGCATGGGTCAGCGCGAAACGCTGTTCGGCGGTGGCGGGGGTCAGGTCCATTTGCCCTCTCTCGATCGGCGGTTTTTGCCAGTATAGGCATGCAATCATGACCGCTTCAAACGCTTCGATTCCGACCGTTCTCTTACCCTACGGCACGGCGGCGATCGCGGCGGCGGCGGCGGTGATCGCCGATGGGGGCTGCGTCGCGGTGCCGACCGAAACCGTCTATGGCCTCGCCGCCGCCGCGACCGATTCGCGCGCCGTCGCCGGTATCTATGCCGCCAAGGGGCGGCCCGATTTCAACCCGCTGATCGTCCATGTCGCCCATCGCGCGGCGGCGGAAGCGCTGGCGGTGTTCGACGATGCCGCGCGGCGGCTGGCCGATGCCTTCTGGCCGGGGCCGCTGACGCTGGTGCTGCCGGTTCGCGATGACGCCGGGATCGCATCGCTGGTGACGGCGGGGCTGCCCACGATCGCGATCCGGGTGCCGGCGCATGACGCGATGCAGGCGCTGCTGCGCGCGACCGGCCGCCCGCTCGCCGCACCCTCGGCCAATGCCAGCGGATCGATCAGCCCGACCCGTGCCGACCATGTGCTGCGCAGCCTCGACGCTCGCATCCCCATGGTAATCGATGGCGGACCGACCACCTGCGGAATCGAATCGACGATCATCGCCTGTGTCGGCGGACAGGTGCGGCAATTGCGTCCCGGCCCGATCACGCGGGACAGCGTCGCCGACCTGCTGGGCATCGCCGTCGGCGGGGCCGGGGCGGGGATCGAGGCGCCGGGACAGCTTGCCAGCCATTATGCCCCGTCCAAGCCGGTCCGCCTGAACGCGACCGCGCGCCGGGACGACGAATGGCTGATCGGGTTCGGTCCGGTCGCCGGCGATGCCACGCTGTCGGTCGACGGGGACCTGGTCGAGGCGGCGGCGCGTCTGTTCGACGCGCTGCATGTCGCCGATGTCGCCGCCCGATCCCGGATCGCGGTCGCGCCGGTGCCGGATCATGGCCTGGGCGCGGCGATCAACGACCGGCTGCGGCGCGCGGCCGTGCCCGGCTGACCTTCAAACCGCCGTTGACCGGTCCGCCCACAGGTGGGTTTCATCGCGCGGGGGCAGATAGGGGGGATCGCTGAAGATCCGATGCTGGACCATGACCTGCCATCGCTGGTGCCGGGCCGGATCGGCCGGCCGTGCGGCACCTGGCGCCGCGCGCGTATGTAGTCGCGCTGGTCGATGCATCGCCGGGATGCTGGGTACGGGCGGTCCCATATCGAAATGGTCGACGCCCCGGACGCGTATCCCCACCGCAAACCGGTTGCGCGCCGGCGGCGCGCGTGCTTGGGATTGCGCGGGATCGGGAAACTCTATGGCCAGCCGCGCAATCAACGGACGGTTCGATGCTGGCGCGACCGGTGGGCGCTGGCTCGACGAATATTGTGCGGCCGCGCCGCCAGGCGACATGCTGTGCCATGCGACCATGCGCGATCGCGCGGCGTGGGAGGCCGCGTTCGAGGAACTGGCCGGCGTTCCCGGCAACACGCTGGCCGCCGCGCGCGAACGGGCGCAGCGCCATTCCGACGATATCGGCACCGCGTACCGCGCGGCGGGCGAAAGCGAGGAGCGGCGCTGGCCGCTGTCGCCGGTCCCGCTGCTGATCGGCGCCGATGAATGGCGCGGTATCGCCGAGGGCATGGTCGAGCGCGCCGACCTGTTCGAGGCGATCGTCGCCGACATTCATGGCGAACAACGGCTGGTGGCCGATGGCGTGCTGCCGGCCATGCTGGTCACTGGATCGCCGCTGTTCCTGCGGCCGATGGTCGGGCTGCTCCCGCCGGGCGGGCATCAACTGCATTTCATGGCGGCCGATCTGTGCCGCGGCCCCGACGGGCGCTGGCGGGTGCTGGCCGATCATGTCCGCGTACCGGTGGGGGCGGGCTATGCGCTGGAAAACCGGCTGGCGATCGGCCGGACGCTGGGCGGACTGCCCTCGCGGCTCAACGTCGAACGCCATGCGCCGTTTTTCGCCGCGATGCGCGCGGGGATCGCCGCCGCCTGCCGCCGGGCCGAACCGCGCATCGGGCTCCTGACGTCGGGCAAGCTCAACCCCAGCTATCCGGAACAGGCGCATCTGGCGCGTTATCTGGGCTTCCTGCTGGTCGAGGGCGCCGACCTCGCGGTGCGCGACGATCAGCTTTATGTCCGCACCATCGCGGGCCTCAAGCGGATCGATGCGCTGTGGCGGCGGATCGACCCGCGGCTGATCGACCCGTTGGCGTTCGACGCCAATTCGACGATCGGCGTGCCCGGCCTCGTCGATGCGATGGCGGCGGGCAATGTCGTGATCGCCAATGCGCCGGGGGTCGGCGTGCTCGAATCGCCGGCCTTTGCCGCGTTCCTGCCGGCGCTGGGCGAGCGGTTGCTGGGTCGGGCGCCGTCGCTGTCGTCGATCGGTACATGGTGGTGCGGTCGCGCGGCGGATCGGGCGCGCGTGCTGTCGTCGCTCGACCAACTGGTGGTGGCACCGGCCTTTGCCGGGCCGGTCGCGGAACTGGCGGGGCCGGTGCTCGGCGCGACGCTGGATGCCGACGCCCGCGCCCGACTGGCGGCGGCGATGGCGCTGCGCCCGCAGGATTATGTGGGGCAGGAGGTCGCCGAACTGTCGACCATGCCGACCGTGTGCGATGGCGGGCTGTTGCCGCGCCCCTTCTCGCTGCGCGTGTTCGCCGCGCGGGGCGGCGACGGGCGCTGGGTCGTGCTGCCCGGCGGGTTCGTGCGGATCGGCGATCAGCCCGACGCGCGCGCAGCGGTGATGGGCGAGGGGTCGTGGTCCGCCGACGTCATCGTCCACGGCCCCGATCCGGTCGCGCCGATATCGCTGCTGCAACCGACCGACAGCGTCGAACTGCGCCGCAATCCCGGTACGCTGCCCAGCCGGGTTGCCGACAACATGTTCTGGCTGGGCCGTTATCTGGAGCGGGGCGAGGCGCTGCTGGGCGTCATCCGCGTGCTGTTCGGCCATTCGATCTCGGCCGATACCGGCGCGGCGCTGGCCCCGGCGACCGTCGAGCGGCTGGTGACGATCATCGCCGACACCGGCGCCGCGCCACGTCCGCCCAGCCACCGCCGACGCGACCTGGTCGATTTCGCGCGCGAGGCGATGGAGTCGGTCGATGACTGGGGCAGCGTGCGCGCGGTCAACCGCATGGCGACCGGCATCGGTGCGGTCTCGCGCGATCGCCTGTCGCTGGACATGGTACGGCTGCTCGACGCGCCGCATCCGATGGCCGGCACGCTGCTCGACCGCGCGGGGACGTTGCAGCGCCGTTATGCCGCGCTGGCCGGGCTGTCGGCCGAACATATGGGGCGGACCGATGCGTGGCGGTTCCACGACCTGGGTCGCCGGATCGAACGGGCGCTGGCGGTGACGCGCACGCTGCTGGCGGTCGATCTGCGCCGGGCCAATGCCGAGGACCTGTCGACCCTGCTCGATCTGGCCGACAGCCAGATCAGCTATCGCCAGCGCTATCTGATCGGCTTCGCACGGGTGCCGGTGATCGACCTGATCGCGCTCGACCCCGGTAATCCGCGCAGCATCGCGTTCCAGGTGGAAACGATCATCGGTCATCTGGCCAAGCTGCCGGTGCTGAACGATGCCGGCATCGCCGAACCGCAGCAACGCATCGCCGCGCGGCTGACCGCCGGCATCGCCATGGCATCGGCGGAGTGGATCGATCGCGGCTGGGTGCTGGAGATCAACCGGCAGTTGCAGAAATTGTCCGACGCGATCGCCACCCGCTATTTCCTGCAGGGGGCGCAGGCGCTCCGCGAAGCCGGGCTGACCCTCGCATGATGCGCTATGCCATCCGCCACATCACCCGCTTCGATTATGCGGAAGCGGCGGGGTTCGCGCGCTGCAACCTCAGGCTGCGGCCGATCCTGTGGTCGGGGCAGACGCTGGAGGACTATGCGCTGCTGGTCGAACCGGGCGGCCATACCGAACCGGCGCGGGCGCAGGCGGGCCTCGCCAACGTCACCCGGCTGGTGGTGGAGCGGCCCGAACGGATGCTGACGATCGAGAGCCGGGCGACGGTCTGTGTCGAACGCCCGATCCCGCTGCCGTCGCCGACCGATCCGACGCTGGCGGAGATACGGTCGATGGTGGCGAACGTCGCCGATGCCGGCCCGGCCAGCCCGGTCAGCTACCTCTTTCCCTCCGCCCATGTCCCGATCGTGCCGGAGATCGCCGCCTGGTGTGCCGGGGACCTCGCCGACGATCGCGGCATCCTTGACGCGGCGATCGCGCTTGCGCGGCGCATCCAGCGCGATTTCGCCTTTGATCCGACCGCGACGCTGGTCGACACGCCCCCCGCCGAGGCCTTCGCCAAGCGCGGCGGCGTGTGTCAGGACTTTGCCCAGATCATGCTGTCGGGCCTGCGCGGGGCGGGGCTGCCCGCCGCCTATTGCTCGGGCTATCTTCGCACGCTGCCGCCGCCGGGGCAGGAACGGCTGGTCGGGGCCGACGCGACCCATGCTTGGGTGCTCGTATGGGCCGGCCCCGCTGCGGGATGGGTCGGGGTCGATCCGACCAACGGCATCTGGATGGCCGAGGACCATGTCGTGATGGCGATCGGTCGTGATTATGCCGACATTGCGCCGATCGATGGCGTGGTGCTGGGGTCGGGCGCACAGACGATGCAGGTGTCGGTCGACGTCGAGCCTTTGCCGGTCGGGTAGAGGGTTCGCGTGCCTTCGCGTTCGATCCATCCGGTCTGAACTAGGGCCTGTGGGGATTCACAAAGCGTGATGGATGTGATTCACGTTGCGGATGGATCGGGACATACTGACGGACGCTCAATGGGCGAAGATCGAGCCGCATTGTTTAGGCAAGCGGACTGACCCCGGTCGAA